>NZ_CP098732.1:2400000-3000000 GCF_023824315.1 Acinetobacter tibetensis
ATGACGTGCTGTTGAAATATTTAAATACAAATCCTGATGACCGTTTCACCTCATTGTTACCTGAGCTACACAGTTTGCACATTATTGTATTATTCACGTAATTCGTTCTGTTTCGCTTTGTTGTTTCAATTGATTGAATGCCTGTGAATCCTTAGCATGAGTCCTGTTCTGACTTAAGTGATGATAAGTAGAACAGCTTTAATTTTATCTCGTTAATAACACAGGATGCCTATTATGAAATTAACTCATATCCTACTTGCAACAACCTTTGCTGCTGTAACAACCACAACTTTTGCTGCAACAACTGAACAACCTCAAACTGAAGAAAAAGTCATTGTTTCAACCCAAGAGCAACCTGCTAGTTCTGCAACTGAAGGCTCGGCTGCTCAACCTACTACAGACTCAGCAAGTGAAGCTACGCCAGCACAATAAGGCCTAGTACACCAGTTTTCTAAGACCTTCACTCCACCTCATTCACTCGAAGGTCTTAGAAATTTTCAGGTGATTCAGCGTATTCTGTGTCACCTGAATTTTCTAAGAAATGTATAATTATCTAAAATTCCTGAATAATGAATATAGTTAATTATGATGATTCCCATGACATCAACTATGATTGATTTTTAAATAAAGTAAATAAAATCATATAAATATTAAAAATATTAAACCTAACCCAAAACCTATTTATGCTAGCTATCCACTATGGCATAGCTTGTTTGAAGTCATGACTTCACCGTTAATAGCATTATTGTGAATGGATTGAATGGGATTCGCTGTGAGCACAAAAAATACTGATTTTACCACTGAAGTGGCAATCCTTGGCGCTGGCCCTGTAGGGCTTACGCTTGCAAATTATTTAAGCAAACAAGGGGTTCAAGTCACCGTCATAGAACAACTGGATCAACTAATCGATTACCCTCGTGCTATTGGTATTGATGATGAAGCATTGCGCACGATTCAGTCTCTTGGGCTAGTAGAGCAAGTTTTACCCCATACAACCCCAAATCATGCCATGCGCTTTTTGACTCCTAAAGGGCATTGCTTTGCGGATATTCAACCTTTAACACGTGAATTTGGTTTCTCGCGTCGTAATGCTTTTATTCAACCGCAAGTCGACAATGTATTACTACAAGGGCTAAAACAATATCCACAAACCCAAGTTCTATTTGCACGTCAACTGACTGAGTTTAGCCAAGATACGCAATCAGTCACCTTGAATATGCAAAATAAACAGGGAGAAGCTGAAGTTGTAAAAGCCAAATATTTGATCGCCTGCGATGGGGGTAACTCTATCGTGCGTCGTACCTTAAATATCGGTTTTGACGGTAAAACTGCACCGAATCAATGGATTGTCATTGACATAGAAAATGACCCATTGGCAACCCCACATATCTATTTATGCTGTGATCCCGTGCGTCCATATGTCTCGGCTGCATTACCGCATGGTATCCGTCGTTTCGAATTTATGGTGATGCCTGGTGAAACCCAAGAAGAACTCAGCAAACCAGAAAGCATTAATCAACTGTTGGCAAAAGTTTTACCGAATACCCAAAATATCGAGGTGATTCGTCAACGTGTATATACCCATAATGCCCGCATTGCAGATAAATTCCGTGTAGATCGTATTTTACTTGCAGGTGATGCCGCGCACATTATGCCCGTCTGGCAAGGTCAAGGCTATAACAGCGGTATGCGTGATGCCTTTAACTTAGGCTGGAAAATGGCATTGGTTGTACAAGGAAAAGCAGGACCTGAACTTTTAGATTCATACCAAATTGAACGTAAAGATCATGCCAAAGCCATGATTGATCTTTCCGTGATGGCGGGTCATGTATTGGCACCACCGAAAAAATGGCAAGGCTTTGTACGTGATGGCATTGCATATGCACTCAATTATATTAAGCCGATTAAACAATATTTATTAGAAATGCGCTTTAAGCCCATGCCGCAATATCATGATGGCGTGTTGATTCAAAATAAGCTGAAGCACTCACCTGTCGGTAAAATGTTTATTCAGCCTAAAGTTGAATTGGTTTCTGGCGAACAGGTGCTCTTGGATGAAATCATTGGCAATGACTTCGCAATCTTGGCTTGGGGGGTAGACCCACAATGGGGCTTATCAGATGCAACCCTACAACAATGGAAAAAGCTAGGGGTAAAATTTATTCAAGTTTTACCTGCGGTTCAGTTGCAAAATGAAAAGCGTAAACAATTCGATGGTGTGATTTGTGTCGGTGATATTGGCACTGAAATCCGTAGCTGGTTTGGTCGCACCAACGACTCGATGGTCATTTTACGCCCTGACCGCTTTGTAGCAGCACTCGCGATTCCTCAAAGTGTAGATCAAATCAGCCAAGCATTGTTCGCAAAATTACATAGTAAAGCTTAATGCTCTACGCTACGGCGTTACACCCTCTAAATCACAAAGCCCAGAACAATTCTGGGCTTTGTGCGCTAAATAACTATTCAATCGCTTTGAACCATGCAATATCCTGAACCGAAGCACGAGTTTTCATCTGTCGTAAAAATGGTTTAGCTTCTTCAAAATATGGCAGCAACTTAAACGACATGGCATACACTAACCAATACGCCAAATATAAATCTGCCGCAGTACACTTTTCCCCAAGTAAATACGGTTTTGCCTGACTTAAACCTTGTTTTAAAAATTGAAATAAACGCTGTTCATCACCAAAACTTAAGCCCATTTTCTTACTTTCAATCAGATCTTTAGCCACATTTAAATTTTTAATGTCCATATATTCGGTTAATGGGCCATGGATGTAGAACAGCCACTTTAAGTAAGCACCACGTTTAGGGTCATGCAGTGCGGGAGCAAAATCCTGCTCAATATATTTATCTGCCAGATAGGCAATAATTGCAGGTACTTCAGTGATGACAATATCGTCATCTACCAAACAAGGTACTTTTGCCATCGGGTTAATGGCTAAATAAGTTGCCTGACGCATATCTTCATAGCTGATATTAATCAATTCTACCTGATCTTCAATCTTTAGCTCTTTGAGGAAAGGCAAAATGATATTGCCTCGTGATTGTGGATTGGTATAAAGCTGCATCATTGTTATGGTTCCACTGTTGTTATTTTGCGCTACCTTAGCATAGCTTGCCTCTCAACTGCGTGGTGATTCTGTCATCCATGACCTAGAATTGGAGCATATTTTCAGTGCTGAATTAGAAAATTCCAGTATAGAATTGCTCTTTTAAGATTTTTAAAATGAGGTTAATCGCCTCATTACGTTGCTCTTTGCGATAGCTGGCATACAGACCAATGGTGGGTAATGGCTCAATGGTGTTTTTTACCACGATTTTATCGCCCAATAAGGGAATGACATAAGCAGGAACCAAACTCCAGCCTACCCCCATCCCGACCAAATTTACATTGAGTAAAATATTCGTAGAATGCTGTACCACATTCACATTGAGTTTGGATTGTTTGAAAAAATCCTGAATAATTTTATAAAGTTGAGGTGAAGCACCTTCATCACTGATAATAAAATCTTGCTGATTAAAACTTTTGATACTAACGTGACGCTGCGCTGCTACAGCCGAATCTTTCGGCACAATAAGCGCCAAAGGTTCATTGAAAATTTGTACAAACTCTAATTCACTCGATTCATCAATATAGCGGGTGAAAGCAATATCAATGTCGCCTTTCTTTAAAGCTCTAAACTGATCTGCATCGGTCAAACTATGAAAATGAATTTTTAAATCGGGAAAATGTGCCCGAATATTGGGCATGATGTAAGGGAATATCTTCATCTCGGCCACAGGCACAAAACCAATATGTAATTGGTCTTTACTCATATTTGCCACTTTGCGTGCATCGTGAATGGCTTTTTCCGCATGTTCCAAGCTAAGTAATGCTTCCTTTAAAAAGGCTTTGCCTTCTTCGGTCAACTCCACTTTTCGGTTAGAGCGAACCAGTAACTGTACGCCAACCTCTTGCTCCAGGTCTTTGATTTGCTGGCTTAAAGAAGGTTGTACCGTACACATGCGCTGCGCAGCTTTGGTAAAATTTAACTCTTCAGCCACTGCAACAAAGTAACGTAAATGACGTAATTCCATCAGTGTTCTCCTTCATGTTGAACGGATACAACTTTAGTTGCCACTTTTACTCGATACACGACAAGCGTGGCTAAAGTCATCATGGCACAAAACAAATAAGTCATGGCATAGCCCCAATAGGCAATTAAAACTCCCATGAACACTGAACCGACCGCCAAGCCTAAATCAAACAGGGTAAAATAAGTCGAAATCGCATGTCCAATCCGTTGCTTCGGTACACTCTGAATGGCGACCGTCTGCAAACATGGAAATAAAGTGCCATATCCAATTCCGATCAGTACCGCGGATAACCAGAGTACCCATGGCTGATTCAACTGACTGAGCACAGCTAAACCAACGGCAAACAAAATAAAAGATGGATAAATCACCACGCTAGCCCCTTTCTGGTCAAACCAACGTCCCACCCATGGTCGAACCAAAATCATGGAGCAGGCAAAGACCAGAAAAAAGGTACTGGTATACGCTATCAGTTGCTTGGTTTCAGTATACGCCGCAATAAAGCTCATCACACTCGAATAAGAAAATGCTGTCAAAAGTGCGACCAAACCCACAGCAAGTACGCGAAACTCAATAATATCGTGTAGTGTTAAACTAGAAGATGATGGCTCGACTAAAGATTGGCTGTCTTCATCATGAATAGGAATGCAGAGACAGAAAATAAATCCTAGCGTCATCAGTCCCGATAAAATGGCAAATAACACTGTAAAACTGGCATATTGAGTAATGGTTAAAGCCAATAAGGGACCAAACACAACCCCTAAATTAGTTGACATCACAAAGTAGCCCATCCCCTCACCTTTGCGATGTTCAGGAATAAACTCATTGGCAACAGGTACCGTGACTGTCGTTAAAATACTGAACCATATGCCATGAATAAAACGCACCAATAACAGGCTCCACATGCTGTCGATCCATAAATAACTGAATGCAAACAGCACAAATAAAATTTCTGAGCCACGAAAACTAAGTTTCTTGCCTATTTTTTCCGAAATAAGTCCAGAAAAAGGACGTACCATAATGGATGAAATCAAAAACAAGGTCAGTGCTAAACCCGCTTCTTGAATAGACCCACCCAAATCTTTCATGATGTAGACAGGTAAAATGGCCAGCAAGGCAAAATAATAGGTAAATAAAAACAGGTTATTCAGAACACAAAATACAAATGCTCGATTCCACAGCCTCTCTACACGTCCATCCGATCTCATTTTATGGACTCACTTTCTCAGTCGTATTCATACGTGCAGGTTGCAGAACCATGTTCAGCAATGCTTGAATATAAGCTTCTTCAGGCTGATGATTAAAGAAGATCATCTGATAATGAATGGGCGCATACAAAGTATCGAGCATCAGTTCAAATGGATAATCGGCACGAATCTCTCCACTTTGAATGGCCAATTGAATCAACTTTCGGGTCGCTTCACGGCGCGGTAATAAATACTGACTAAAAAACGCCCCAGCGGCTTCACGATGCTCGGATAACACCACCAATAAAGCTCGTCCAATCGGGCGATTTAAAGCATGTGATAACTTGAGTAATTGTTGCTTTAAATTAAATTCCAGACTCTGCGCATAATCCAGTTCAAACACCGAAGCCGTTTCCTGCTTGAAGGCTTCAAAGACCAAGTCAGATTTATGTTTCCACCAACGGTAAATGGTGGACTTCCCGACACCCGCCCGAGCAGCAATCTCTTCAATCGTCAACTTACCGTATTCATAATCTTCTAAAGCTGCGATCACAGCATCTAAAATACATTGCTTACGACGCGAAGATTTTTCTAACTCAGACATAGCTCACCACAAAACGAAACGATACGTATCGTTTTATATTAATGTAATTTTACTGTCTAAACTAGAGGATTAAGACCAAGGACTATAAGTTCATATCATTTAGCGGCATAAAAAAAACCCGTGAGTTAGTTACACTCACGGGTTTCGCTTGAACACAGCTAAATTTTAACTTGGTGTCGAAGACTTTTTATAAATGCTGCAAGATGGGTGATGGTTTTCTTGCAAACGAGCCACTTTACGTTGTTCTGCGGCCTCAAAACGACAACGCTTCCATTCATTGGTTAAGTCCAATGGTGGAATTTGTTTAGGTTGACCTGTTTCATCTACCGCAACCATCGTGAAATAGCAGCTATTGGTATGACGTACAGTACGTTTTTGAATATTTTGTGCTTCTACACGAATACCGATTTCCATAGAAGTACGGCCCACATGGTTCACACTGGCAAGGAAAGTGACCAACTCACCGACATGAATCGGCTCTTTAAAGTTCACTTTATCAACTGATAGTGTCACAACATAACTACCTGAATAGCGACTTGCACAGGCATAAGCCACCTGATCCAGCAGCTTTAAAATAGTTCCACCATGAACATTACCCGAGAAATTTGCCATGTCTGGAGTCATCAATACAGACATGGTCAACTCCGACTGATCATCTAAAATTGGAGTAATTTGATCTAATGGGGACATCGCGCTCTCTAGACTCTTGCAAAGATAGTAGAATATGTACGCATTATTATATAACTTTTGTCATAAATAACATGTTCAAATCGGCAATTAAGTCATCACTATTATTTATAGTGATTACCATATCATTCAGTAAAATATATATTAATGCGCTCGACTTTAATATAAACCTATAATTTTATTATATTTATCTTAAAGTCATTCAATAACGACTATAACTTAACCACCGACCTTGTCTCTGCAAAGCTCTATTTAAATGACTGAAAACCTCAAACAAAACCAGTCCACTACTTGAAATGGGAAAATGAAAGTTTTTTAAATATTAAAATTGGATGAATTAAGGCATATCAATTGAAAATGACATTCTGCTTAAATTAACTGGCCTCCCCACAAGAAACAGCCCAATCGTTGTCCTCTTTTTCACGCTCTGGAAAGAATGAATTGAGGCTATAAGCTCTAATATTTTTGAGTGCCACAGTGCTAGTTTTGAACAGAGTATTGAGGAATTTTATAACCGCGTGAATAATTCTGTTGATCGAAGACTTTCAGGATATTACTCAATTGTTTATCCGCAGCATGAATACCTGCCTGCATGGTTTCTTCACGCCCTTTGACATCAAAGATATGCGCTTTTTCACGTAAATCTGGCTGAATGACAATATCGGCATGTTTCAATTCTTCTCGAGCCAAGTGATTCTGCATAATGTTGATATTTTGGTTAAACAATCCCCACATATTACTGGTTTCTGTGTGTTCGGGTTGTGCCAAAATATCTACAGCAATCACAATGTCTGCACCTAATTCGCGGGCAACATTCACAGGTACAGGGCTGACCAATCCACCATCGACATATTCATCTCCCGCAATTTTTGTTGGAATGAACATACTCGGAATAGAAACTGAAGCTCGGACTGCTTGTCCAGTATTACCATAATTGAAAACTACTTTTTTACCTTCTTTTAGCTCGGTCGCCACTACATACATTGGCGTTTTTAAAAGTTCCAATGGTGTGTTGAGCACTTGTTCATTGACATAGTCTTGAACTTTTTGACCATCAAAGAAACCTGTCATTGCCAGTTTTACATCACGGACATCATTGGCTTTCATATTCAGCGCAATCTCACGTAATTGTTGGGCATTTTTCCCACTGGCATAAATTGAACCCACTACGCTGCCTGCACTGGTGCCCACAATCAAATCTGGATGAATCCCGTATTGCTCCAGTACCTGAATCACGCCAATATGTGCATAGCCACGCGCGCCACCACTGCCTAAAACCAATGCCACAATCGGACGATGTTCTGTTTGTTTGAGTTTTTTGAAGTCGATACGATTCGCCTGCACTTGAGCTTCAGCAACTATAGGCGTAGTTGTCGGCTGAGCCGAGGGCAATAATGATGACTGAGCCATACTCTGCCCCGAGAACATTCCCCAAATAATGCCAATAACTAAACTAGATTGAAGCGGTTTCAAGGTAGGTAAACTCTCTGATCGTGACTAATAGTTATTCTATGCAAAATAGATGGTTCCACTGTTGCATTTCGTAAAAATGAAACTTTAGTTCATTAGCATAACGAACAAAAACCGTGAAATTATGAAGACTAGGCTGCATTTTCGAAAATTTTCTTCTTGGCTTGTTTTTAAATCAATGATCCCTGCAGATCAAAAAACAAATAAAAAAGCCAGTATGATTTAGACACACTGGCTTTTTCAAAATTCAGATTTTTAAGCGATTACCAAATATCAGAATTCACTTTGTCTTTAAATTTTGGATGGTTGTCCAATTTAAATTCAGGTTCTTTAATCCCTTGCTTCAACTGTGAGGTATAGTCTTTTAATAGCATGAGAGCAAATGGCGTTAACAATAGAATTGCAAATAAGTTAATAGTTGCCATTAAGCCCATAGATAAATCCGCCATCGACCATACCAATGGTACGCTGGTAATTGCACCAAAGTACACCATAAACAGCACCAGTAAACGGAATACCAATATCACTTTGCGGTTATTGTTAATGAACTGCATATTACTTTCGGCATAAGCATAGTTACCAATAATCGATGAGTAAGCAAACATAAACAAAATGATGGCAAGGAAGTCATCCCCCCAGCTACCAATCTGGCTCACCAAAGCCATTTGTGTTAATTGTACACCCGCAAAACCTGCATCATGGTACAAACCTGACGATAAGATAATAATCGCTGTACATGAACACACCACGAAGGTATCCACAAATACACCCAGCATTTGTACCAAACCTTGGTTTACAGGATGTTTAACATCCGATGCTGCTGCCGCGTTTGGCGCAGAACCCATCCCCGCTTCATTCGAGAATAAACCACGTTTAATCCCCATCATCATGGCCATAGAAACCATCGCACCGAAGAAACCACCGGCTGCGGCATCAAACTGGAAAGCATGGGTAAAAATGAGTTGGAAAATTTCAGGTAATATTGAAAAGTTCTTCACGGCGATGTACAGCGCTACTGCCAAATACATCACTGCCATGAGAGGAACAAAGCTTTCTGCCACTTTGGCAATACGCTTAATTCCACCAAAAATAATGACTGCCGTTAGAATCACTAAAACAATACCCACCCAAGAAATTTCGAAAGAGAAAAGTCCTAAGTTCAGCATGAGATTGGCTTTATCCCAGCCCCACGCATGTGAAGTCGCATCAATAATCGAGTTGGCTTGCACCGCATTGAAGACAAAGCCATAAGCTAAAATCAACGATAACGCAAAAACCACACCCAACCATTTTTGTTTTAAACCCTGAGTAATATAGTAGGCTGGTCCACCACGAAATTGCTGATTTTGCGTGTCACGAACCTTAAAAAGCTGAGCCAAAGAAGACTCAACAAATGCTGAACTCATCCCTAAAAATGCGGTTAACCACATCCAGAACACTGCACCAGGACCACCAATCGCAATCGCAATCGCAACACCTGCAACATTACCTACACCGACACGACTCGCAAGACCAGTCACAAAGGCTTGGAATGGTGTAATGCCATGCTCATCATCGCCTTCTTTACGACTCGATTTCATGACTTTAATACTGTGAAAAAATAGTCGAAGCTGCACAGCACCCGTAATTAAGGTATAAAACACCCCAACCACCACCAAAAATACCACCAAAAAGTTCCATAAAGGGTCATTCAGCATTTGCACCCAAGACATCAGGGTGGTATTTAGTTGTTCGTTCATTTTCTTATTCCTTAAGACTCAGCAGATAGTGTTTAGCAATTCAAAAAAGGCCTTGAGAACAAGACCTTTTGCTTCCTCTTAAGCAAAGAACTTAAGAATAAGTTGAATAACAGTGGCGTTGATCAAGTCAACGAAGAATGCCCCACAAAGCGGAACAATCAAAAAAGCTTTATGTGAAGCACCATACATGTTGGTGATGGCTTGCATATTGGCAACAGCAGTCGGTGTTGCTCCCATACCGAAGCCACAATGCCCCGCAGAAAGTACGGCTGCATCGTAATTTTTTCCCATGACTCGGAATGTCACAAAGGCTGCATAAAGCGCCATGGTAATGGTTTGTGCACCTAAAATGACAACCAACGGACCAGCAAGGTCTGCAAGTTGCCATAATTTCAGCGAAAGTAATGCCATGGCCAAATACAAAGAAAGTGACGCATTACCAAACACATCAATCGCGCGGTCAAAAATACTTACTTTGAACACGCTCTCAAGGATGTTACGTAAAATTACACCACCACCCAATGTCCAAACAAAGGTAGGCAATTCAAACCACGTACCCTTACTAAAACCCGTCATAAACTCGGCAAATGCAAGACATGCGGCAAACATCCCTAAGGTGGTAATCGCATTATCAGCAGTAATCAAACGTACCTGATGTGGATATTCAAAGGGTGCTGATTGTTCTGCCTCTTGAGCTGTCATTGGCGTATGATCACGCTTCTCGATCTGAGCATTGGTTTTAGGTTGTGCAAGTTGATAACGGTTGATCAACATTTTCGCCAATGGACCACCAATTAAACCACCAATGATCAAGCCAAAAGTGGCACTTGCCATACCCAGCGCTAATGCACCTTTAATCCCATGCTCAACTTCCAGAATTTCACCCCAAGCGCCCGCAGTACCGTGGCCACCTGTTAAGGTAATTGAACCTGCGATAAGACCGATCAGTGGATCAATACCCAATAAAGTCGCAAGACTCATACCGACAAAATTCTGTACCACAATGAATGAAGCAACAGCAATCAGGAAGATCACCAAGCCCATTCCACCTTCTTTCAATTTTGAAAAATTTGCACTTAAACCAATTGAAGCAAAGAAAATAAGCATAAAGCTGGTTTGTAATTCACTGCTTGTACTGATGCTAAAACCCCAAATGTTGTATACAACTAGGGAAAGAAGCGCTGCAATCAAACCACCTGCAACTGGTTCAGGAATATTATAACGACGTAAAAAATCGATGCGATTCACCAGGAATCGCCCCAATAACAATACAATGACTGCCGCAATAAGCGTATAGAATGCATTAAAAGTAAGTGCCATAATTCTTGTCCGTCAATTTTATCTGTTGTTATACAGATAAATAATAACGCTCTATGTAGGAAAAGCTATAAGCAGCTTTGTACAAACAGTGAAACATACTGCTTATACAAAGCGCTTGCAGTTTGACTTTAGAGCAAGAGTTTTAGAAGTTGTAACGTGCCATAGCACCTACGCGATTATCTTTCCCTTTTTGCCAGAGAAAGTTTCTCGCTCACCATAGACATATTCCATCCCTAGCGTGACTGGAGTCACAGGGCTATACATCACATTGAGCCAAACTTGTTGCAAGGTCTTGTTTTGTACAGTATCTATAGATACTAAACCGTCAGCAAAGTCATTCCTGTCATTTGCCAACATAAGACCATCCCCCAAAGTACTGCGTACTTTAGGATTGAATTGATAAATTGTACCTACCGTTAAGGCATCAAACTCATTTAAGTTAAGGTAGGTTGTAGTCGGGCTGATATTGTAGGCTATATTGGTATATAAGAAGAATTTGTCATCACCTTTGACATGGGAATAATCTCCCACCACGTGAAGTTGTTCAGACAACTTATAACTTGTACCTAAACCTAGGCCCCAACTAAATGCGGTTTTATTATCTGCATCTGTAGCACGAAATTCCTGTGATAAAGCACCTAAAGAAGTGGTTCCCTTAGCTTCTAAACAGTTGTGTTTCAGCTTTGCTGTAAATACCGAGAAGCGATTGTCATCATGCTCTTTTTCTAAACCCAGAACATATGATGTGTCTGCATTGAATTTATCGCTATAACGCACCATTGGGGTACGAAACGCACCAATCCCTAAGGGTGCATTAAAATCAAGCATTTCAGGTTGTAAGCCAGTGGCTATAAAAGTCGAGGTCATTTGAGCAAATAACCAGTTATTCAGAGTTAAATAAGCATGGCGAATGCGTAGTGAATCATGACTGCCACGGAAATCGACTTCGACCTTCCCCCCAACATCTTGATCTTGAATCGGTGCTTTAAAATCTAGACCTAAACGGGTTGTGGTCGCGGTACTATAAAAACGATCTTCTATTTTATTTTTATTTGTTACATCACTCAAGGCTACCGCATTAATACGGTTAAAAATCGCATCGCCACCATCAAATTGGTAAGAGGTATCGCCACGGACAAATCCGTAGAGCTTAACTTCAGAACCACTCGAGGCTTTGACCTGTAACGGTGATGCTTTTTCTGTACTTATGGAATGAACAGCTTTAGATGTAGTAATTTGTAGTTTTGTTCTATGACTTACCACTGCTGCTTGTTGTATTTGTGGAAGATTTTGCTGAATCAAAGCTTTTAATGCTTCAACTTCAGCTCTTAATCGTGCAATTTCCTCTTGCTCAACAGACGCTGCGTGAGTCACTGTCATCATCAAAGTTGCAATGGTAACTGCCAAACTTTGCCGAATCCTAGGCTTCTTCATGAGGGGTAAACTCATTCCAAGCTCCTTGTTCCTTTGGTATTTTGCATGTTCATCTAGATCCATTTATATCGGGTGAACAAATAGACCTATACGATAATATCAATTTCTCAATTGATCACTGCTGAAATGAAAGCGCAACATTATGCTGAATTTTTACCAAAAACCTTATTATTATTTTTTAACTCTGTTTTAAGTGTTTCTAATTTAATCTACTTTTTGTTCATCCATCCTCTTTTTGTAACTTTTAATTTCAGCCAAATAATTGTTTAAATAAATAAAAAAAGAGGCTTATGCCTCTTTTTTTTATTTGAACTGAATATTTAGAAATTATACAGTGCAACCACGTTTACACGATTTTCTTCACCTGTTTTACTGGTTAAAGGCGTTGTTGCATTGGGTGCAGAGAAGGTTTCACGTTCACCATAGGTGTATTCAAGACCTAAACTCACTGGTTTAATTGGGCTATAAAATACATTCGCCCAAGTTTGCCATAAGTCTTTATTCAAAGCGCTTGGGCTTTTAGATGCATTGATATAATCCAAATCTGTATCATGCTTCATATAACCATAACCCAATGTACCACGCCACTTCGGATTAAACTGCTGAGTAATACCAACCGTAATTGAGTCAAATTCACTTTGTTGAATATTTTTATTGGCATCAATTGCATAGCCTGGGTTTGACCACGATACAAAGCTATTATCCCCTTTGACATGGTAGTAATCTGCTTTTAAGGTCGTACTTGGTGTGACATTGTATTTTGTTCCTAAGCCTACGCCCCAAGCCACTTTTTCATCATCAGAAGTTTGCTTATCTACCACCATGGTACGGGCTGAAACAATACCAGCATTGTTGGCAAATTTATGATTCAAACGAGCAGTTAGAGCAGGAATACGCATTTGGTTATCTGGATCTGAACCCAAGGTCCAAGCCGTTCCAGAGACTGAATCTGAACTATATTTAGAATCTTCCAATGCAAAGATTAAGTTAGTTTCTGGCGTAAAAGTACTGGTATAACGTACTTGTGGAGTGCGCTTAACTGCACCACCGACATAACCTAAAGCATCAATCGTTTCTGGCATATAATCAGGTACAGCAAAGTTTGACCATGTTTGACCAATGAGCCAGTTGGCATAAGTTAAGTATGCATGACGAATACGTAAAGTATCATTGCTGCCCAAAAAGTCGACTTCAACTTTACCAGCAACATCACCCACCTGAGTTGGCGTCTTAAAATCAAAACCTAAGCGTGTTGCAGCTAAAGTAGATTTGAAAAGATCACTATTTCCTGGCGCTCCGTCTAAAGCAGCTTTATTGATTTGGTTATATGGATGCGCTCTGCTTGGACCACCATCAATCTGATAAGTCGCATCTGCACGGACATTACCGTAGAAATTAACTTCTGCACCACCGACCGTAATGCCTAAACCTTTTTTCTCTGCTACTGGTTTTGCTGGCGGAGTTTGTGTAGCAGCCTGAACCTGATAATTCTGCTGCTGCGTGTTCATTTGCTTTTGCTGCTGTGCATATTGCTCTAACATGCCTCGCAACTCTTGAACCTCTTTACGTAATTGTTCAACTTCCGTATTGGTATCTGCCTGTACAGTTCCTGCTGCAACCACACCCATCGCTAATACTAACGTTTTTAAACGCACAGACATCTTTTGAGTCGTCATCCTAAATTCCCTATCCATCACCAGTGCAAATTATTGTTTGTTCATTCCACTGAACATTTCTTGAGCCAAAATGTGACAGATAAGTCTTATATCGACTATATATGCTTTAGTCGAAGGCTATTT
Source organism: Acinetobacter tibetensis (assembly GCF_023824315.1). NCBI lineage: Bacteria > Pseudomonadati > Pseudomonadota > Gammaproteobacteria > Moraxellales > Moraxellaceae > Acinetobacter > Acinetobacter tibetensis. The sequence continues at coordinate 2,414,318 of NZ_CP098732.1, forward strand.
TTTGTTTTTTATACAAATTACCATTCCGTTTGCAATGAAATTGAGACTAAGTCTTTGTCTTTTCAGTATAAGTATCGAATTATTATTCATAAATAATGAATTATGATTCATTATTTTAATAAGCTAAGTTTAACCAATATGATAATTAACATCAGAAACAATACCTTTAAGGTATTGAAATCAACCTATTAGGTGTGATTTTTTCTTAAATTAATACCTAGAGATTTCTTACTCATCTGTCTCATTATTATATTGTTGTACAATCTTGAACATTCGGCTTATTTACTCAAACCAAACAACGCCGAAAAATCAAAACAGAGATTCAGCTTTTATTTAAAGCACAGACTTTAATTTTTTATATTTACGCTCAATCTTTCCAAATTTCCTCTGTGACTTCATTACCTCATCTTACGCGGCAATGCTAAGAAGTTTTCATTTTAATCAATAACAATTTGGTCAATTGCCGCAGCTTTAAATCAAATATACAGCGCTGTGTGATGACAGCATCTTCATCGAATTATATTCAGGTCCATACGTTTAGATCAGTAATTTCAAGCAAAACTTTGTCAGTAAAATTCATGCTGAATAGGGGCAGACTGTGTATAAAACACACATAGAAAAGGCGTAATTTAAATTACGCCTTTTGCATTCAGCTTAAAAATTAAATCGCTTGATTAAAGGTATCGCAGTCTTTTAAGTTGCCTGATTTAAGACCTGCTTGAAACCATTTCATCCTCTGCACACTCGAACCATGTGTAAAGCTATCAGGAACAACCTGTCCTGTTGATTGCTTCTGTAAGTAATCATCCCCAATTTTGTGCGCAGCATCCATCGCTTCTTCAATATCACCCTGTTGCAAAAACTGAGTGCGCTGTTGGTTATGATAGGCCCAAATACCTGCTAAACAATCGGCTTGTAATTCTTGACGCACAGACAGTTGATTCGCTTCAACTTTCGAAGTCTGCGTGCGTGCTTTATGAACCTGATCGGAAATTCCCAAAAGATTCTGCACATGGTGTCCAACCTCATGTGCAACTACATAGGCTTGAGCAAAGTCGCCCGCTTGATCTTGGCGAGTCAGTTCTGTTTGGTTTTGTTCACCACCAATGCCCATTTGCTGACGCATATCTTTAAAGAAAGTGGTATCAATATAAACTTTCTGATCGACTGGGCAATAAAATGGCCCCATAGCCGCTTGCGCTGCACCACAACCTGAATTCACAGCTCCAGTAAACATCACCAGTTTTGGTGCGGTATACTGCTGATTCAATTGCTGCTGAAACACCACATTCCACGTGTCTTCAGTATCTGCCAACACTGTTCCAATAAAATCCATGGCTTCTTGCTGCTCTGGGGTTGGATTATCCAAACCTTTGGTTTCCGCACCAATCGAAGCTTGCTGTGTTACTTGCTGAGTAGCTTGATATGCCTGCTGTGGATCTACTCCAAAAAATTTCCATGCGACAAATGCAACCACCAAGCCTAGAATACTGAAGCCACCCATTTTGCGACCTGTACCACCGCCACGACGGTCTTCTATATTGCTACTGACACGACGACCTTTCCAACGCATAGCCTTATTCCTTATTTTTATGAAGTAGACCTTTTAAGCTTAAGCCTGTTTTGAATTCGGCCAAATCTTTTTAAACACAGTTAGTACAAGAATCACTGCCAAACCCGCGGCAATACCAATCATCAAATTAATTAAAGTTGGCGTTAATGCACCAACAATACTGCCAAAATTAGGAATTAACTCTAAGTGATCAACTGTATCTTCGGTAAAATGATGGATAAGCGGTACTGCATGGTTAATAATCCCACCACCCACCAAGAACATTGCAATTGTGCCAACTACGGTTAATGTTTTCATGAGCTTAGGTGCAAAAGCCAATAAAAAGCGTCCCACTTTCTGTTTCGTATTCGAGCCTTGTTGAGTTAAGTACAGCCCAATATCATCAATTTTGACAATCAATCCGACAAATCCGTATACACCGATGGTCATTGCAATCGCAATAATGCTGAGTACAGTCAGTTTACTCATAAACGTCGCTGTAGCTACTGTACCTAAAGAAATCACCACAATCTCTGCAGACAGAATAAAGTCAGTGCGAACGGCACCTTTAATTTTCTCTTTCTCATAGGTCACTAGGTCAGTTTCAATGGTGTGAAGCTCTTCTTCTGCTTCCTTCTCATTGCTCGCCTTACGATGTTGCAAACTGTGTAAAACTTTTTCTACGCCTTCATAACATAAGAATAAACCGCCAATCATCAATAAAGGATTAATCAGCCACGGCGCCACTACACTGATCAATAGTGCCAGTGGCACCAAAATCAATTTATTCACAAAAGAACCCTTGGCGACACTCCAGACTACAGGCAATTCGCGTTCTGCACGTAAACCGCTGACCTGTTGTGCATTGAGTGCCAAGTCATCCCCCAAAACACCCGCTGTTTTCTTGGCAGCCACTTTACTCATGACAGCAACGTCATCTAATACAGTCGCAATATCATCTAATAATATTAATAAGCTACTTGCCATTATATTTATCCTAAGAAGTTTGCTCTATTTTAATGGGATATGCAGAAAAAAACTGTATTTACCTGATGATTTATGTTCGGATTTAATTTTTTTCTACTTCTATTTTTTTCTGACTGACATTAAAAAAAATTATGCCGTACAATGTAGCCCATTAATTGACTGCAGATGTAGTAAAAAACACTACTTTTTGGAAAAGAAAATGAGTAATCAAGATAATCGTCCAGTCATTTTGACTGGCGACCGTCCTACAGGGCAACTTCACTTAGGTCATTTTGTTGGTTCGTTACGTTCACGTGTGGGTCTACAAGATTCACATCATCAACATCTTTTATTGGCTGATGCGCAAGCATTGACTGACAATGCCGACAATTTTGAAAAAGTACGTCGTAATATTATTGAAGTTGCTACCGATTACTTAGCAGTTGGTATTGACCCAACCAAAACCACCATCTGTGTTCAATCTTGCTTACCTGCATTAAATGAACTTACGATGTTGTATCTCAACTTCGTGACCGTTTCACGTTTAGAGCGTAATCCAACCATTAAATCTGAAATTCAGATGCGTGGTTTTGAACGTGATATTCCAGCAGGCTTCCTATGCTATCCAGTCGCTCAAGCTGCTGACATTACCGCATTTAAAGCCACTGTTGTTCCTGTTGGTGAAGACCAAATTCCAATGATTGAACAAACCAATGAAATTGTTCGTCGTATTAACCGTCAAATCGGTCAAGACCTATTACCAGAATGTAAAGCACTGCTTTCTAATATGAGTCGTTTACCAGGCTTTGATGGTAAAGCAAAAATGTCAAAATCATTAGGCAACACCATTGTGCTTGATGCAAGCGATAAAGACATTAAAAAAGCCGTAAATGCAATGTATACCGATCCGAACCACCTGCGTATTGAAGATCCGGGTCAAGTCGAAGGGAATATCGTATTTACTTATTTAGATGCTTTTGATCCGAATAAAGAAGAAGTCGAAGAGTTGAAAGCACACTATCGTCGTGGTGGTTTAGGCGATGGTACGGTGAAAAAACGCTTGGAAGGTGTCTTGAAAGAATTAATCGGACCAATTCGTGAACGTCGTATCGAGCTTGCCAAAGATCCAGATTATATTATGGACATTTTAAAGGCTGGCACAGATAAATGCCGCGATATTACCCAACAAACATTAGATGAAGTCAAATCCGGTTTAGGTGTATTTCACTTCTAAACATGTTTGAGCAACATCACAAATTAAAGGTCTTTTATAAGACCTTTAATTTTTTAGAATAAAAAAACATCGCCCCAATCACAAGACTCTCCAATTATTAACGTGATTTAACATGAAGTAACGTGATTGCTCATGACCTTGAGACTCATTACGATTAACATTATCCCATGATTTAGGAAATCCTAAATTGATAACATTTCTCCTTAACCGAACTGTGCAAACAGATTCGTTGTTCTACGCAATGATCACCCCAATCGTTGCGTATTTTTTTGTCTCAAAGTTTTTTAGACTTATTCTCATTTCGGTGCTATCTTAGACAATAAAGAACAAATTTGTATTTTATTTGTTATAAATAACATTAAAAAAAAGAGAATTCGATCATGTGGGAACTTGTGACGCACCCGTCAAATCTCATTTTTAGCATTTCTATATGCCTACTCTTTCTCTTTGCCTTTTTTGAGCTGACTTTATTGTTATTGGGCGGTGGCACTCAAGGTATTCTCGACCAACTTTTACCCGCTGATCTCACTTCACCTGAAGTCGATATAGATACTGAAGCCAGTTGGTTGTTACAAGTTTTAGACTGGTTATATTTGGGGCGTGTGCCTTTATTAATCTGGGTTATTATCTTTCTTACCATTTTTGGGCTGTTTGGACTGCTATTACAAACAGTTGCTCACTTATTTACAGAAACCTATTGGAGTGCTTGGCTCTTAGCACCTGCCAGCTTCTTCTTGTGTATGCCATTGGTCCGTTTCACCGCGAAAGTTGTTTCAAGAGTTTTACCGCAAGACGAAACTACTGCAATATTTAGTGAAGAATTGGTCGGTCGTACTGCCGTAATTGTGATTGGTATTGCTAAACCCCATTCCCCTGCTCAAGCCAAAGTCAAAGATCAATTTGGACAAATTCATTATGTTTTGGTTGAACCAGAACAAGAAGATGCTTTTAAACAAGGTCAGCAAGTGATTCTGACCCAAAAAACAAAAATTGGCTTTCAAGCCATACGTTCTGAAACTTAATAACACTTAAATTTTGAGTATACGATGCTAAATTCAAATCTTATCAATCTGTTAGTAATTGCAGGCATTATTTTTGTCGCAATTATTGCTATTGGCTTTATAGTCGCCCGCTTATATCAACGTTCAAGCAAAGAAATTTCATTTGTCCGTACAGGATTTGGTGGCGAGAAGGTCATCTTGAATGGTGGTGCCATTGTTCTTCCTGTATTGCACGAAATTATTCCAGTTAACATGAATACCCTTCGACTTGAAGTGGTTCGTGCAGAAGAACAAGCGCTCATTACACGTGATCGTATGCGTGTAGATGTAATGGCAGAGTTTTATGTGCGGGTAAAACCGACTGCTGAATCGATTGCAACAGCCGCTCAGACTTTAGGTCGAAAAACCATGTCTCCCAATGAACTGAAGAATTTGGTGGAAGGCAAATTTGTTGACTCTTTGCGTGCGGTCGCTGCTGAAATGGCAATGGAAGAACTACATGAAAAACGTGTGGACTTCGTGCAAAAAGTTCAACAAGTCGTATCAGAAGATTTATTCAAGAATGGTCTAGAACTTGAAACCGTGTCTTTAACTGGTTTAGATCAGACCAGTTTTAAATACTTTAATCCGCAAAATGCGTTCGATGCAGAAGGTTTAACCAAACTTACAGAAACCATTGAAGACCGCCGTAAAAAACGTAATGTGATTGAACAAGATGCAGATCTTGCAATTAAAACTAAAAACTTAGAAGCCGAGCAAGCACGTTTACAAATTTTACGTGAAGAAGAATATGCCAAATTACAACAAGAACGCGAAATTTCAGTCCGTCGAGCAGAACAGCTTGCTGAAATTGCAGCACAAGAAGCAGCTAAAAAACGTGAGGCAGAAGAAGCACAAATTGCTGCTGAACGTGAAGTTGAATTAAAGCGTATCGCTTCTGCCCGTGATGTAGAAAATGAAAATATTTTAAAAGCCCAACTCATTCAAAAAGCCCAAGTCGAGCAAAAGAAAACCATTGAATTGGCAGAGCAAGATCGTGCAATTGCGATTGCTGAAAAGTCCCGCGCAGAATCAGAAGCCAAAGCTCAAGCAGATCAAGCCCGTGCTCAGGCAGTTAAAGCAGAAGAAGAAGTGCTTACTGTCCGTGAAACGCAACGTGCTGAACGTGAAAAAGCGGTTGAATTGGTTGCAGCAAAACAAGCTGCTGAAAAAGATGCCATTGCAATTACGGTCGCTGCCGAAGCTGGTAAAAAAGCCGCTGTGGACGAAGCAGAAGCAATTCGAATTGCTGCGGAAGCGGAAGCTGAAAAAGCCCGCCTACACGCCAAAGGTGAAGCAGATGCTAAAGTTCTACTGGCACAAGCCATGGAAAAACAATATCAAGTAGATGCTGAAGGAACTCGCGCTGTACACGAGGCGAATAACACCTTGTCATCTGAGCAAGTTGAAATGCAAATTCGACTGGCTTTACTTAAATATCTGCCTGAAATTATTCGTGAAAGCGTTAAACCAATGGAAGGTATTGATGATATTAAAATTTTGCAGGTGAATGGTTTGGGAAGTGTTGCACATCCTCATGGTCATGAATCGACGCCTGAACATTCAACTGCTTCACTGTCCGACCAAGTTGTGAATAGTGCTTTACGCTATCGTTCGCAAGCTCCATTAATCGATAGCCTAATGAGCGAACTTGGACTGCATGGTGGTGATATCAATGGTTTAACCCAACAACTCAAACCGCAAAGCAAAGTATAAATTCTAGTATTAAGTTAAGCGCAACTTCTGTTGCGCTTTTTTCATCAAAATATTACATATTGCCACTTCGTACTCAGTTAAAATTCAACCCTATAGGACCTAAACACAAGGAGCATGCATGCATCTTACGATCTATCCTGCTTTGTGGTTTGACAATCAAGCGTTAGAAGCATTTGAATTCTATTGCTCAGTTTTTCCAAACAGCATGATCCTTGAACATAATCCGACTGTCGTAAAAGCATCTTTGTCCAATCAATGCTTTATTGGGATTAATGGTGGTCCCTATTTCTTACCTAATCCAGCCATTTCTTTTACTGTCATTTGCAATAGCCGCCAAGAAATTACGACATTGTGGCAAAAACTTATTCTCGGTGGTGCAAGTCTTATTGATCTCGGGCATTATTCTTGGAATGCTTATTATGGTTGGGTTCAAGATCAGTTTGGCTATACTTGGCAATTACAACTAGGTAACTACGGTAAAACACAACAACACATTCTGCCCCATTTATTATTTTGCGGTATCCATCAAAACCAGTGTTCGCAAGCCTTGCAATACTATCAAAAAATTTTTCCAGAATTTCAACGTCATCAGCGGCTTCGCTACTCTTCAGGAGACTTGAAAGGAAAAATCCAAAACAGTATTTTTAGCTTGAACCATCTTAAATTTATAGCAAAAGATAGTCCTGATCTGCATATTTTTGATTTTAATGAATCTGTTTCTTTTGTAATTCCCTGTAAAACACAGCAAGAAATTGATTATTACTGGAATTATTTTACTGAACACGGTTCGGAAAGTTGGTGTGGTTGGTGCAAAGATGTATTTGGTATTAGTTGGCAAGTGATCCCCGATAACCTTGCACAAATCTTAGCGACTCATCCCCAAGCCTATTCAGCACTTACACGTATGAAAAAGATTATTCTGCAAGACCTACTTAGGTAAAACCTGAAAAATATTATGGCATTTTAGAATAAACGGAGCCAAAAGAATCGGATTAACTGTCCTCGATCATGGGGGAAATTTGACAGATATTCATAACCGAGTTTATTTCGCTTATTCAGTTTAATTTCAATTCCATAGCCAAATGATATTTTTAAGGCATCCAAATCTGAACTATTGAACTGACCTGTACCAAGTTTGTTCGTAAAATTATCAGAATTATAAGCGGTGTAATTAAACACCCGAATATATTCATTTTCATAAAAGTCATTATTCGCTACGCTATAATCATTTTCTTCTTCATTATGCTGCTCTGCAAGATGCTGATAATAATTGAAAATTTCATCACCAATAAACTCATCCATTTGTACATCTGCATTTTCAGCCATAGCAACATTCATCAATAGAAAAATCAGAATGAGTACCCGAAAAAAGAACAAATGAAGCAGTCTTAACATTTGCAATACTGTGTCTTGAAAATATAATTTTATGCATAAATATAGCATAGTTAAACAGCATCACATACAACACCTGATTAAACTACACCCCTGATTTTGCAGCGAATAAAATTTATTTTTCAAAAGGAAAAGGCTTCATCATCTTGAAGCCTTTTATCACTTTAAAATAATTATTTGCTAGATTAGAACAGTTTGGTCAAAGAGAATACGACACTTCCTTTCATAATATTGGCATCACTATCGATATTATTGTCAATCCATACCAACTCTGAATTTAACCCCAAAACTTCTGCACCCAAACCAATTTTATAATCGAAATAATCGTCTTGCTGACCATCGCCACCAAATGCTTTAGCAAACTGTTCATTATCTTCCAGTTTGGTATAGCCCAAGCTCGAAACAAGTTTAATATTTTTATACACTGGGAACTTATAACTTGTATTTAAGTAAATTTCTTTACCTGATTTAAATGCAAATTCTGGTGAATAAAACACTCCCGCTGTGAAATAGTCACCACCCGTTATCAAATCACTATGGTTGTAGTTCACACCAAATTCACTAAAATCGGTGTGAAATTCTTTAATCGTGCCAGGATAATTCACATCGGCATAGTTAATATCTAGAAATGATTTTTCTGTGATGGGTAAAATATACCCCACAAAAAAGTCAGCTTCGACATTCCCACCTGCCCCAACATCCGCATTCGATGCCCATAAACTTAGATAGGCGCCTGATTTATGCGAAAAGTTTAAAGCCCCTTGAACGGCTGGATCACGATTTGACATCGAAACACCACGGAAGCGATAATCCGTCAACATTGCCATAGAGCCTGCAACTGTAATTGCAGGTGTAGATTCAGATGTCGTTGTTTCCTCTGCAAATACTGAAACTGATGACATTAAAAGTGATACAGTCAACCACTGTTGAGCACATGATTTAAACATAGATTCCCCCAAATCTTAAGATTTGCCACATCAAGGTTTTGATATGGCATGTTTTATTGCTATCGCAGCATTAATGTGAATGTGTCGTCGTATCTTTTGGTGTGTTTAGATTCAAAGTTGGGGTTTCATCGAAGAAGTTCCACGGTTTAAGCAGTACATTCACCCATTCCGTTGGCATGATTGGCCATTCTTCTGCACGAGCAACGTGCGTTGTACCTGTGGTTAACCACACGACCAAGTCTTTGTTGTCAATGTTGTCGTTGTTTTTAACAAATTGCCCCAAACCTGTATCTTTGTCAGAACGGTTTGGATATGCACCCTCAGGATATAATTCTGTCGGGTTATATTTGGTGACCCAAATTTGCTTGTCCATGAAGTTTAAACGCTTGAATAACCATTCATCTGGACTAAAGTTTGCACCTTTGGCAATTGGGTGTGTACCACCAGCAAATGGTATGAGTTGATAAGAAACTGGATTGCCAACTTTGTTCTCTTTCGAATAATTACTGATTAAACGAATGGTCGATGGATTAAATTTCTCTGCTGCTTCTTGCTCATTACTCACGACATGCTTTTCGATTTCCATCGTGCTCTTACGAATGCCTTTTTTATTGACATTCACAACAGGGTTCATGTGGGTCAGTGTGTTGTTCTCACCATCTACATCTAAATCTAGACGGAAGTTATAAATATGCTGATGGGTTGTTCCCACAATATTATGATCAATCAAAGTACCGTAACGGGTGTCTTCTTTGGCTGTTGCATCATGCATCGTTGATGCTTTTACCCCTTTAACCGCTTCAATACCTGTAGCACCCGCATTAATACCCATGGTGCCATTGTCTGAGAAGACCCAGTCAAACATGTAATCATAGTTACCGACTGTGCTAATCCAACGAACCACAAGCTCACGACGCTCAGCACTTACATTGGTTTGCCCCATTTCCTGATGTTTAAACTCGGGTCCTGCATAACGTTCAAATACAGCAATTGCGTTTGGAATCGTCATTGGTTTACCTTCGTAATCGGCAATCACCGCATCCAATAACACCGCATTTTCAGGTACATCTTTACCCCGCTCAATGGAGGAGGTTAATGTTCCCATTCCATATTCACCAGAGTCGAGATAAGACTTGAAGTACCAACCCATATCTGGGTCACCATAAGGAACTACCATGCCGCCAAGATTGCCTTGGTACATGACCTTACGCTTTACACCTTTATCTTTAAAAGTGACTGTGCCAACTTGTAAACCTACACGTGAATCCAGCCCGACATGGAAGCACCAGTTACCCCAGTGGATATACTGCCCCGTGATGCTATAGTTTTTCCCCTCGGGTTCTACAATATTTAAAGGCTTACGTGTTTCTGCCTTTTTATCACGACCATCATAAGGACGTGGTGTCATAGGTACAGGCACTAAACTGCCCTCTTCAATTTTGACAATTTTCTTTTTGTCTAAATCGACGACAGCAACTAAATTCTCGATAGGATGTGCCCAGTAGTTGCCATCACCTACATCAAGATAGCTGACAATTTTCAGTAGGCTAAGTTCTTTATTTAAACCATCTTCACCACCAAAGTATCCTACTGTCAGTGGTGTACCAACAACTTTAGTGACATCTGTAATGCCACGTTTTGCTACCGCAGCTTTATACTCTGGACTTTTCTGAATGACCTCTTGTACCATCATAAAGTCATCCAACAACACCATCCCATGCGTTGCAGGTAAGACCTTCCAAGCTCTTACTTGTTGTGTGTTCAGATCAACCACACCCTCAATAATATTATCGCTTTGTAATAAGCTGAATTCGGCTAAACGTGGGCCTTTATATTCAGTATGATTCAGCACACTGTTCCAAACAGCATTTTTTTCAGGTTCTTGTAAACGAATACGACTGAAACGTAATGCTTTTGGTGCACGTTGATCTGCCTGAATAATTTTAGTCACTGACTGAATTTCTTCTGTCGTTAAGGTATTTAACGGATGCTTTACGGTTTCAACTTGAAAGGTTTGATCAAGTCCAGATTGGAAAATCTCATTCGCCAATGTTTCCGATGCCATGGCTTGACCATCTTTTACAATAATGGGCGCCGAAATTTTTAATGGCTTCCCATTCACCATAATGGTAGTTGAATTAGGTTTTGCTCGGACTAAGGTCGAGTTTTTGCTGATGGTATAGATATTGGCATATTGGTCTTGCTGTACCGTTGCACCTACCGATTGCATGGCTTGTTGTAGGGGTAACATTTTCGCCGCTTCACCATGCGCCATTGCTTGAGTTGCACATGCACCAATTGCCATTACACCAACAACATTTGATATTTGTTTAAGATATTTTTTCAGCATTTGTGAATGTAATGTTTTCATCTCGGATTTCCTTAGCCTTACAAACTGTCTTCTATGCTGAAAAATTACGCTGTTCTCTATACAAAAAAATCATCCCAAAGGATGATTTTTAAAATTGAAGATAGCTCGAACTTTTATCTATTACAGATGTCAGCCAGACAGTACTCGGCTCATCAATTCCTGACGGCTTCTGACCTGTGTTTTTTGATAGATATGCTGTAGATGGGTCTTTATGGTTGATATTCCACAATGCATTTCATTGGCAAGTGCTTGGTTATTTAAACCTTTGCATAATAAGCCTAATACTTTAGATTCTTGTCGCGTTAGTGATTCTGTTAAACCTTCATTAAATAGGCTAACCTGATGACTAGAAACATCATAAATTTGATTAAAACAACATGCGGTCAAATCATAAAATGACTCAATTATTTTTAACTCTTGATCAGAAAATTCTGCATAAGCTGAAGACCGAACCAAACTCATGCCGCGTACAGGAACCCCATTCTGCCTAAAAAAAAGTTCAATCGTGTCTTTGATATCCCACTTTTTTCTAAAGTCATCATACTCATCATTAGAAGCCACAGCTTGTAATACACTAAACTTCATATCTGCTTGATGGTATGCAAAACGAAAATGCACAGGATCAAAATATTGCTTACGCTCTAAGTATTCATCAACTGCTTGATGAGGTATACCCTTAAACGAGTATTGACTCGCTGTTGTTTCAGCGTCGATCTGAAATGCAACCAATCCATCAAATGGCAGCACTTTTTGGATATTACGGGTGAACTCTTCGCTGAACTGATTCCAATTTACCGCTTGCATCGTATCAAGACACTATTTTGAATGAATACTTGCTCAGAGCAATTTATATACCAAACGTAACGAGATAAACGTAAAAAAGCGCATGCTACCGAAGTAACACACGCTTTCTATACGCAATGAGTCTGAAAAAATTAAGCCAAACCTTTTTCTTTCAATACTTGTAACATGGTAGAACCGAGCTCGGCAGGACTCCGTGTATACGCCATTCCAGCGCGCTCAAAGGCTGCGAATTTTTCTTCAGCAGTTCCTTTACCACCTGAAATAATCGCACCAGCATGTCCCATACGCTTACCTTTTGGTGCGGTTACCCCTGCAATGTAACCAACTACAGGTTTAGTAACATTCGACTGAATATATTCAGCTGCTTCTTCTTCAGCCGAGCCTCCAATTTCACCAATCATGATAATGGCATCAGTATCAGGGTCATCTTGGAACAGTTTTAATGCATCAATTTGGTTCATACCTGGAATTGGGTCACCACCAATACCGATACAGGTCGATTGTCCTAGACCCAGTTTAGTGGTCTGAGCAACCGCCTCATAAGTCAATGTTCCTGAACGTGAAATAATCCCGATACGACCCGGTTGATGAATATGACCCGGCATAATTCCAATTTTACATTCCCCCGGTGTAATCACCCCAGGACAGTTTGGACCCACTAAACGTGTTCCATTGCCATTGGTTTCTAAATAACGCTTGGCTTTTAACATATCTAGCGTCGGCACGCCTTCGGTAATTACCACAATCAGTCCAACACCTGAATCAACTGCTTCAATGATTGAGTCAAGTACATAAGGCGCGGGCACATAAATCACAGATGCATCAGCTTGCGTTTCACGCACAGCATCTTTCATTGTATTAAAAACGGGTAAATCTAAATGAGTCGTGCCGCCTTTACCTGGGGTCACACCACCCACGACTTTGGTTCCATAGTCGAGTGCTTGTGCAGAATGGAAAGTACCATTTTTACCTGTGAAGCCTTGTACCAATACTTTTGTGTTTTTATTAATTAATACGCTCATGATGGCACTCCTTATGCTTTTACTGCTGCAACAATCTTTTCTGCAGCATCAGCCAAGCCGTTTGCAGAAGTTAATTTCAAACCTGATTCATCTAGAATTTTTGCACCCAATTCCGCATTGTTGCCTTCTAAACGAACCACGACAGGAACACTCACATGTACTTCCTGAACCGCAGCAATAATAGCTTCCGCAATCATGTCACAACGAACAATACCACCAAAAATGTTAATTAAAACACCTTGTACCGAGGTATCTGCCAAGATCAATTTAAATGCTTCAATGACGCGCTCTTTGGTTGCACCACCACCAACATCTAAAAAGTTTGCAGGTTGCCCACCATAAAGTTTAATAATATCCATGGTTGCCATTGCCAAACCTGCACCGTTGACCATACATCCAATATTACCTTCTAAAGCAACATAGTTCAGATCAAATTCCGATGCTTTTAATTCACGTTCATTTTCTTGTGATTTATCACGAAGTGCAGACACTTCTGGCAAACGATATAAAGCATTTGAATCAATACCGACTTTGGCATCAACACATAAAATTTCACCATTTTCACGGACTGATAATGGGTTAATCTCGAATAAGGCAAAATCATTTTCAATAAATGCCTGATATGCAGCCGTCATAATTTTGACAAATTGTGCAATCTGGCCATCTTTTAATTTCAATGCAAATGCAACTTCACGTGCTTGAAAAGGCTGTAAACCCACTAATGGGTCAACTTCTACTTTAATAATTTTTTCTGGGGTTTCTTCTGCAACTTTTTCAATTTCTACACCGCCTTCGGTCGATGCCATAAACGTTACACGGCGACTTGAACGATCAACGACTGCACCAAAATATAACTCACGTTCTACTGGATAGACATCCTCACAAACCAAGACACTATTCACAGGCTGACCATTGGCGTCAGTTTGATAAGTAACTAAACGAGTACCGATGATATGGTTTGCGTAATCTGCCGCTTCAATACTGGATTTTACAACTTTAACACCACCAGCTTTACCACGACCACCAGCATGCACCTGCGCTTTCATAACCGCAAATTTTCCACCAAGTTGCTCGAAAGCTTTCACTGCTTCTTCTGCATTGGTTGCCAATACACCTTCTTGAACAGGCATACCATATTTTTTTAATAACGCTTTGGCTTGATACTCATGTAGATTCATTGACTAACCTTTTACTACTTCTTTGCTTTGTTATGGACTGACTAATTCCTAGACTCACGTCTTATTTGGTATTAGTCCTTATTACATTTTTTCTTTCTTATTTGTAGTAGATTGTTCTGGTAAAAACAACCTTTAATCAAAAAAAAGAGCGGTTAAAACCGCTCTTTTCTTGTCTTATTTACGCTTACGCTGAATTGCGTGAATCGCTCGGCCATCGACAGCCAATGCAGCTTCATGAACAACTTCAGAGAATGTTGGGTGACCAAAAGTCATCAACTGTAGATCTTCAACAGAAGATACAAACTCAAGTGCGATCATACCTTGGTGTACGATATCTGACGCAGCCGGTCCAATCACATGCATACCCAGTAAACGATCTGTTTTCGCATCCGCAACAAACTTCACGAAACCAGCATTTTCACCAGCAGCCATTGCACGGCCATTTGCAGCAAAACCGAATTGACCCGTTTTCACTTCGTGACCTTTCTCGATCGCTTGCTGTTCTGTTAAACCTACCCACGCCGCTTCTGGGTGTGTGTAGATCACAGAAATGATGGTGTCATAGTTGACTTGAGCTGCATGACCGTGAATACGCTCAACAGCCATTACGCCTTCTTCCATTGCTTTATGTGCAAGCATTGGACCGCGTACTAAGTCACCAATTGCATAAACGCCTTCAACAGACGTTGCACACCAATCGTTCACTTCAACTAAACCACGTTCAGTTAATTTAATACCGCAATCATCAGCCAATAGACCTTCAGCGTATGCACGACGACCTACACAAACGATCAACTTGTCGAAAGTTTGAGTTTTGTCTTCACCACCTTGCGTATATTTAACAGTTACTTCAGAACCGTTAACTTCTGTACCAGCAACTTTCGCGCCAACACGAATATCAAGACCTTGTTTGGTCAAAAGTTTTTGGTAGTCTTTTGCCAAAGCTTTATCAGCCATTGGTAAGAATGCATCCATTGCTTCAAATACCACAACTTCAGCACCCAAACGACGCCAAACAGAACCAAGCTCTAGACCAATCACACCTGCACCAATCACGCCTAAGCGCTTAGGGACTTCTTGGAATTCTAGTGCGCCAGTTGAATCAACAATAATGTTTTGATCAACTGGTGCTGATGGAATGTTAATTGGCACAGAACCGGTCGCAAGAATCACGTACTTAGGCTCTAAAACTTGAGTTTCACCTTCGTGAGATACAAATTCTACTTTTTTACCTGCAAGTAATTTACCTGTACCTTTTAACCACTCGATACCGTTACCTTTTAGAAGACCATCAATACCCATGGTAAGCTGGTCAACAATTTTGTCTTTACGTGCAAGTAATTTTGCAAGATCAAAGTTCACATCACCTGTGGTAATACCGTGATCAGCTAAGTGATGCACTGTATCTTCATAACGATGTGAAGAGTCAAGTAATGCTTTAGAAGGAATACAACCCACGTTTAAGCAAGTACCACCCAAAGATGGTTTGCCTTTGTGAATACGTTTTTCGATACACGCAA
Source organism: Acinetobacter tibetensis (assembly GCF_023824315.1). Classification (NCBI taxonomy): domain Bacteria; kingdom Pseudomonadati; phylum Pseudomonadota; class Gammaproteobacteria; order Moraxellales; family Moraxellaceae; genus Acinetobacter; species Acinetobacter tibetensis. Next base: position 2,430,060 of record NZ_CP098732.1, read on the forward strand.
CTTTAAAACCTAATTGTGCTGCACGAATCGCTGCTTCATAGCCACCTGGGCCACCGCCAATTACAACAAGATCAAATTGTTGAGACATGTTTATCTCCAAATACAGGCTTAAAGGATCGCTCTAAGCCTGTTATTTTTATTCTATCGATTAAAGGTCAAGGATCAATTTAGCTGGTTCTTCTAACAATTCTTTGATTGTTACCAAGAAACCTACAGCTTCTTTACCATCAATTAAACGATGGTCATAAGAAAGCGCTAAATACATCATTGGCAAGATTTCTACTTGACCATTTACAGCCATTGGACGCTCTTGGATTTTGTGCATACCCAAAATTGCAGTCTGTGGTGTATTCAAGATCGGAGTCGATAACAATGAACCGAAAGTACCACCGTTCGTGATTGTGAACGTACCGCCAGTCATGTCTTCGATGCCTAATTTGCCATCACGTGCTTTGTAAGCAAAGTCACGAATACCATTTTCAACTTCAGCATAGTTCATACGATCTGTGTTACGAAGCACAGGTACAACTAGACCACGCTCAGAAGATACCGCTACACCGATGTCGTAGTAACCGTGATAAACAATGTCATCACCATCAATTGAAGCATTAACCGCTGGGTAGCGTTTAAGCGCTTCAGTTGCAGCTTTAACAAAGAAAGACATAAAGCCAAGACGCGCACCATGACGCTTCTCAAATGCATCTTTATATTGTGCACGCATTTCCATGATCGGCTTCATGTTCACTTCGTTAAACGTCGTCAACATTGCTGTTTCTTGAGTTGCCGCAAGCAGACGTTCAGCTACACGCTTACGAAGACGTGTCATCGGAACACGTTTTTCAATACGCTCACCAACCGCTACGCTTAAAGGTGCAGCAGCAGGAATGGCTGGTTTAGTTTGGTGATTTGAAACATCTTCTTTAGTAATACGGCCACCACGACCTGTACCTGCAACGTCAGCCGCAGCAATACCAGTTTCTGTTAATGCTTTACGCACAGCAGGAGCTTGGTCTTGAACTTGTTGAGCACGTTCAACTACTGGTGCAGCACCCGCTTGAGTATTTGCAGCAGCTTGTTCAACTTTCGCTTCACCTTGGACTGCTTCTGTTGCAGCAGCACCAGAAACTACACCTTCTTCAAACTGAGCAATTACTTCAGCAGAAAGAACTGTGTCGCCTTCACCTTTAATGATTGTAACGATTGTACCGTCAGCAGGAGCAACGACTTCTAAAACAACTTTGTCTGTTTCAATATCACAGATCACTTCATCACGTGATACTGCTTCACCTGGTTGTTTGTGCCAAGTTGCGATTGTTCCGTCAGCAACTGACTCAGGGAATACCGGTGCTTTAATTTCGGTTGCCATTACTTAGAATCTCCTGTTATTCAGCTACGATCGCTAAAGCGTCATTTACGAGCTGAGCTTGTTGTTTTGCATGCAAATATGGTGAACCACAAGCCGGTGCAGCAGAAGCTTCACGACCTGCATAACTGATACGTACTGGTTTAGCCGACTTCATTACATCATCATATAGACGAGGAGCAATAAATAACCAAGCGCCTTGGTTCTTCGGCTCTTCTTGCGTCCAAACAATGTCTTTCACATTTGGATATTGAGCAAGAACTTCAGCAATACGTTGTTCAGGGTATGGATACAATTGTTCAATACGAACGATTGCAGTGTTATTCAACTCTTGCTCACGACGTTTCTCAAGCAAGTCGTAGTAAACCTTACCACCACAAAGTACTAAACGTGTTACGTCTGCTTTGTTGATGTTGTCGATCTCATCAATCACTGTTTGGAATGTACTGTTTGCAAGTTCACTTAAAGTAGACGTTGCAAGTTTGTGGCGAAGTAAAGACTTCGGCGACATGATGATCATTGGCTTACGAATTGGGCGAATCGCTTGACGACGTAAAGCATGGAAAATCTGCGCTGGGGTAGTCGGTGTCATCACTTGCATGTTGTCTTCAGCACATAGCTGTAAGAAACGCTCTAAACGTGCAGATGAGTGCTCTGGACCTTGACCTTCAAAACCGTGCGGAAGAAGTAAGGTTAAACCACACACACGCTCCCACTTAGTTTCACCTGATGCGATGAACTGATCGATCACAACCTGTGCACAGTTTGCGAAGTCACCAAATTGTGCTTCCCAAATGACCAAGCTCTTAGGAAGTGTGGTTGCATAACCATACTCAAAACCTAACACCGCCATTTCCGACAATAATGAGTCGTAAATTGCAGTACGTGGTTGGTTTTCTTTGATATGGCACAGTGGAATATAAGTTGAACCATCCACTTGGTTATGCAGTTTTGCATGACGGTGCGAGAAAGTACCACGACCTACGTCTTCACCTGTTAAACGAACCAAATAGCCATCATCTAAAATAGATGCATAAGCCAAAGTTTCCGCAGCACCCCAGTTCAATGGCATTTCGCCAGTTTGCATTTTCAAGCGATCATCAATCACTTTTGCAACTTGACGCTGCATTACGAAGCCTTCAGGAAGCTCACGCATTTTGCGACCGAGTTCTTTTAAGCGATCTTCAGAGAAGGTTGTGTCCCAAATGTCTGTGTATTCATGACCTAAGTATGGCGTCCAATCTACAAACATTTTTGTATTTGGCTCTAATACCAAGGCATTTGCAACGTGCTTACCTGCTTCTAAATCAGAACGATAATCTTCTACCATTTGGTCGGCAGCAGCACGATCTAACACATTTTGCTGAACCAATTGGTCTGCATACAATGCACGAGTCGTGGTTTTTTTGTTGATCACTTGATACATCATTGGCTGTGTTGCAGCTGGCTCATCCGCTTCGTTATGACCACGACGACGGTAACAGAACATGTCAATTACAACATCTTTACGGAATGTATGACGGAAATCATGCGCCAATTGAGCAACAAACAATACTGACTCAGGATCATCACCGTTCACATGGAAAATCGGTGCTTGGATCATTTTCGCGATGTCCGTACAGTATTCTGTAGAACGCGCATCACGTGGATCAGAAGTTGTGAAACCCACTTGGTTATTCACAACAATGTGAACCGTACCACCAACTGTATAGCCACGAGTTTGTGACATTTGGAAGGTTTCTTGGTTAACACCTTGACCTGCAAATGCAGCATCACCATGCACAATCACTGGCAATACATCGTCACCGCCGATGTCTTTACGACGTACTTGACGTGCACGTACCGAACCTTCTACGACTGGTCCAACGATTTCTAAGTGCGATGGGTTAAATGCCAATGCCAAGTGAACTTCACCACCTGGAGTCATGACATTCGAAGAGAAACCTTGGTGGTATTTAACGTCACCAGAACCTTTTTTATGTAAGCTCTTACCTTCGAACTCACCAAATAGGTCTGCTGGGTTTTTACCCATGATGTTCACAAGAAGGTTCAAACGACCACGGTGTGGCATACCAATGACCACTTCTTTACAACCTACAGAACCTGCACGTTGAATCAAAGCATCAACCATTGGAATGAAAGATTCACCACCTTCAACACCAAAACGTTTTGCACCGACGTATTTATTACCTAAGAATTTTTCTAGGCCTTCAGCCGCAGTTAAACGCTCTAATACGTGTTTTTTCTGGTCTGCTGTAAAGTTAAATTGCCCACGTGCACCTTCAAGGCGTTGTTGAATCCAACGTTTTTCTTTGGTATCAACAATGTGCATGTATTCTGCACCAATCGAAGCACAGTAGGTTGCTTCCATGGCTTGAACCATTTCACCTAAAGTCGCTTCGTCTTTACCAATCAAAAGATTACCTGTATTGAATACAGTATCTAAATCCGATTGAGTTAAACCATGTGCAGCAAGATCAAGATCTGGCACGATTTCACGTTTTGCCAAACCTAGTGGATCAAGCTTCGCTTTCTGATGACCTCGGTTACGATACGCTGCAATAAGTTGTAATACGCCAATTTGACGACGCTCATGTTCAGTACTAACTGTGCTTTGAACCACTGCCTGAACACGGCTTGAATTGCGGCCTAATAAGAGGAATTGCTCACGTACATTGCTGTGTGGTTGATCACCTTTCGGGAATTTATCGAAGTATACACGCCAATCAGCACCAACTGATTCAGGTGACGTCAAATACTGCTCATAAAGTTCTTCAATATACGCTGCACTATCAGCGGAAAGTTCAGTGTCAAGACGCAGAGCGTCAGCAACTTCTTGCATTTGTGGACCCATTTCCTATTGCAAAAATATTTCAGGTGCCTTTTAAGCAACCCCATGATTGATAATGTCAAATTGGTAACATGACATTAGTCCCTAGCAGACATCAGCCTTAGGGCGTTATCACCACATTAGGAGTAACCTGATGTGAAAAATGAACAACAACACCCTCAATGGCATCATCACTCATCCATATATACTCGACCGAAACCGAGCAATTTTTTGCAAAATCGTTTTAGAAAAGATAAATTCTTGATTTAGCTTTTCTAAAACCACTTAGAAAGTATGTAAGCACCCAATTTATATCAAAAAATGTGCATTAATTAACCACAGTTTTTTTCAATATAACGATGTATCAAATCGTAACATGTTCCTCTTTCACCAATTGATTTTTTTGACACATACCATTCATAAATCAGCGAAATACACATAATACTTTATGCTGTACACTACGGTGATTTATCATCAATTGACAATAAATCTAGACCAAAGTCCTATTTAAATTTAGCAAATAATAAAAAAGAGCATCTTCTTACAAACTGCCCTTTTCTAACGTTATATAATAGCATTTATTCTACGCGACAAACGCTTTTTCAGCATAAATAATCCATCTGTTTTTACATGAATTGCACAAATTATATTTATGTTCTCGTTCCTTTCCAGCAAAACAGTATTACACACGATAATTTTCAGGCTTCATAAAAAAAGCACACTCTTGAGTGTGCTTTTTTTAAGCATTTTTAATCTCTAAAGATTAGCCTGCCATATCTAAAAGCATGTTACGGATATGACCGATTGCTTTAGTTGGATTCAAACCTTTAGGACATACTGATACACAGTTCATGATGCCTTTACAACGGAACAATGAGAATGGATCGTCAAGACGAGCCAAACGCTCTTGAGTTGCTGTATCACGTGAATCGATGATGAAACGGTAGGCATTCAATAACGCTGAAGGACCCAAGAATTTATCAGGGTTCCACCAGAACGATGGGCATGAAGTTGAACAACATGCACAAAGAATACATTCGTATAAACCATCTAAGTGTTCACGCTCTTCAGGAGCCTGTAAACGCTCTTTTGGTGGCGCAGGTTGATTATTGATCAAGAATGGATGAATTTTGTTGTACTGATCGTAGAACTGATTCATATCCACAACTAAATCTTTAACCACTGGCAAACCTGGTAAAGGACGAACAGTAATCACTTCTGGCAAGTCGTTTAGGTTCCAAAGACACGCTAAACCATTTTTACCATTAATGTTCACACCATCTGAACCACAAATACCTTCACGACATGAACGACGGAACGTTAAAGTTTCATCTTGTACTTTCAATGCAAGAAGCGCATCAAGCAACATACGGTGCTTATCAGTCAACTCAAGCTTAAAAGTTTGCATGTATGGTGCTGCATCCTTATCAGGATCGTAGCGGTAGATATTAAATGTACGAGTACCTCTACTCATCTTACTTCTCCCAATTAGAATGTACGTGGTTTAGGTGGAATTGCAGCTACAGATAGTGGCTTGTAACGTACCGGCTTGTATTCAAGATGGTTATCGCTAGAGAACCATAATGTGTGCTTCATCCACTCATCATCACGACGACCGTACGGGTATTCTGGATGATCAGGAGATTCTTCAAAATCTACAACTGTATGTGCACCACGGCATTCTTTACGTGCAGCAGCAGAAATCAAGGTCGCTTTAGCAACTTCATACAAGTTTTCAACTTCTAAAGCTTCAATACGTGCCGTGTTGAATACCTTAGATTTGTCTTTCAAATGAATGTTACGAACACGTGATTCAATCGCAAGAATTTCTTTCACGCCTTTATCAAGCAATGCTTCTGTACGGAATACACCAGCATGGTCTTGTACGATGTCTCGAATTGCATCAGCAACTTCTTGCGCATTTTCACCTGTTGTTGACTCATCCAATTTACGGATACGCGCAACAGTTTGCTCAAGTACAGTTGTAGGAAGTGGTTGGTATTCATCACCGTGGTGTTTAGTCACGTAATCGATGATGTGTTCACCCGCAGCCTTACCAAATACAACCAAGTCAAGAAGCGAGTTCGTACCTAAACGGTTTGCACCATGTACAGATACACAAGAACACTCACCAATTGCATAGAAGCCTTTAACAGGTTTCGTAAAGTTACGCTCACCCGCGTTGGTAGAATAAACATCAGTTTCTTTGTTGTAGTTCGCTTCAAGCGGTGAAGTTTCACGGCTTTCTGGCACTACAACTTGACCATGGATGTTTGTAGGAATACCACCCATTTGGTAATGGATTGTCGGTACTACAGGAATTGGCTCTTTAGTGATGTCAACGTTCGCGAATTTCTTACCAATCTCAAATACAGATGGAAGACGCTTCATGATTGTTTCAGCACCCAAGTGCGTCATATCAAGCAAGATGTAGTCTTTCTTCGGACCACAACCACGACCTTCTTTAATTTCTTGGTCCATAGAACGTGATACAAAGTCACGTGGCGCCAAGTCTTTTAAAGTTGGTGCATAGCGTTCCATGAACGGCTCACCCGCATCGTTACGAAGGATCGCACCTTCACCACGACAGCCTTCGGTCAACAATACACCTGCGCCCGCAACACCCGTAGGGTGGAATTGCCAGAATTCCATATCTTGTAATGGAATACCTGCACGAGCCGCCATACCAAGACCGTCACCAGTGTTGATATATGCGTTAGTAGATGCACGGTAAACACGACCCGCACCACCTGTAGCAAACAATGTCGCTTTAGCTTGGAATACCGCAATTTTACCCGTTTCTTGGTCGTATGCAGTTACACCGAGTACATCACCCGCTTCATTACGGATAAGATCAAGTGCAATCCATTCAACAAAGAATTGAGTACCCATTTTCACGTTGCTTTGATAAAGCGTGTGAAGAAGCGCGTGACCTGTACGGTCAGCAGCAGCACAAGCACGTGGAACAGCTTTTTCACCGTAGTTTGCAGAGTGACCACCGAATGGACGCTGGTAAATTGTACCATCAGCATTACGGTCAAATGGCATACCCAAGTGTTCTAATTCATAAACAACTTGTGGTGCTTCACGCGTCATAAATTCGATCGCGTCTTGGTCGCCCAACCAGTCTGAACCTTTTACAGTGTCATAGAAGTGGTAGTGCCAGTTATCTTCTTGCATGTTACCAAGAGATGCACCAATACCACCCTGCGCTGCAACTGTATGTGAACGTGTTGGGAATACTTTAGTCAGAACCGCAACTTTTAAACCAGCTTGAGCAAGTTGGTAAGATGCGCGCATACCTGAACCACCACCACCAACGATGACAGCATCGAAAGTTTCGTGTGGAATATTTGTGTAATCTTCTTTAGGGGTTATAGCGCCCATGATCTCTTCCTATCAATTCGCCCAAAAAATCTGGATTGCCCAGATCGCATATGCAAATACAGCAATAATTACTGCTGAAGTTAGTACAAGGCGTAAACCTGAAGCTGAAGGCCCCATTTGACGAGTAGTCACATAATCCGTGAATACTTGCCACATACCAATCCATGCATGTGCAACAAGAGATAAGACTGCTAATAAAGATAAGATCTTCATTGGAGCTGTCATCATAAAGCCGTACCACTGTTCGTAGCTAAAACCGCCATTGCATAGGATCCAACCTAAAACAACAACAGTATAAACTGCTAATACGACAGCACTTACGCGTTGGATAAACCAATCACGAGAACCTGAACCCGTTAAACCAGTAGCACTTTTCATTAGATAACAATCCATACAAATGCCGCAATGATACCTATTGCAGACAAGATCAATGAAATAGTAGCTGCGACACGACCACTTTGCAGTTCTTCAGCAATACCTAGATCCGCAAGTAAATGCTTAACCCCCGCAATAAAGTGGAAAATTAAGCCGGCTACAAATACCCATACGATAAAACGCACGATGAAGCTATTAAAAATAGCTTGCACTTGCGCAAAACCTTCAGGAGAAGACAATGATTTGTCTAAAATCCATAAAAGTACCGGTACGAGTAAAAATACGATAACACCAGATAGACGGTGTAAAATTGATGCAATAGCCACAGGGGATTTTAAGTTTACTTCTAAAACTTGACCCATGGACAAATTGACAGGTCTGTTGCTTTTCACAGCGGGCATCCTGTAAGTAAAAACTCCATCCGGAGTTTGTTGGAATTAATTCGAAGGAAAGCTGGCATTGTCAGGCAAGTAAATGCCTAAACTTAAAACGACACTGAATTATAAAACGCGAAAAGTCAAAATACAAACAATCAAAGACTGGTTTTTTAACAAAAAACTCTTAAATAAGAATCATTAACAAAAACAACATTCTATAAAAACCAATAATTTAGCTCAAACTTATTGCTATGCTATTGGTTTTTATCACTTATCCATCAAATCCCTCCCTTTTTAAGCGTCTTCTGTGATTTTGCATTTTTAGACTAAAGATAAGGAAGATATTTTCCTTATCTGAGAATCTCTTCCTTTATATGGAGAGACTTGCATTTCCTATCAAAATGTTCACTATTTATTTAGAGCAATAATTTTATGATATAACGTGATTAAATAACGACTTAGCCAAAACAACATACAGATCACGTATAAATATTAAGACTTTAATTTGCCCAAAAATTGCAAAAAATTACGTAAAAAGATTAATTTCCAACCAAAAATCAAAATTCAACTAGTCATTTTTTGATCAATCAAACCAGTCCTTATGATTAGAATTTAATGTCAAGTTTGACTCAAAAATGAAATCAAATATAAACAAAAATGAATGTAAGTTATGAAAATTAGATGAATTTCGATTCAGTTTGTTCGCACTATTTGTTTAAAAACACCCTCTCTATAATTTTTATAAATATTTACAATTAAGATGGAGTGCTATTTTTTTTCTGCACCTCAAGAATATTTTGACATATTATAGCGCAGCGGTGCTGCGATTTTATTCATTCCTCTAAGGACGGATTTGACTAAACCTCTGTGAGGACGTCAGTTTTTTATCCATAAGTATAATTGACAAAATTTCAGTACGCTCTAATCTAACTAGCAAATTTTTGATCCGTCTGATTCGCGCATTAGAAGATTAGTACTACGAGTCAGATTAAACATTCACCAGGACAGGAGATCTTTGAATGTCTGAAGCAACTGGCAAAAAAGCCGTATTACAGCTTGATGGCAAAGAAATTGAATTACCAATTTACAGCGGCACATTGGGCCCAGATGTAATCGACGTTAAGGATGTGTTGGCCGCGGGTCACTTTACTTTTGATCCTGGTTTTATGGCAACAGCAGCTTGCGAATCAAAAATTACCTTCATTGACGGTAACAAAGGTGTACTTTTACACCGCGGTTACCCAATTGACCAACTTGCTACTAAAGCAGACTACTTAGAAACTTGCTACTTATTATTAAATGGCGAGCTTCCAACTGCTGAGCAAAAAGCTGAATTTGACGCTAAAGTACGTAACCACACTATGGTTCACGACCAAGTTAGCCGTTTCTTTAATGGTTTCCGTCGTGACGCTCACCCTATGGCAATCATGGTGGGTGTAGTTGGTGCACTTTCTGCGTTCTATCATAACGGTTTAGACATTGAAGATGTTAACCACCGTGAAATCACAGCTATTCGCTTAATTGCAAAAGTACCTACACTTGCAGCTTGGAGCTACAAGTACACCGTAGGTCAACCATTTGTTTACCCACGTAATGACTTAAACTATGCGGAAAACTTCTTGCATATGATGTTTGCTACTCCAGCAGACCGTGATTACAAAGTAAACCCTATTCTTGCAAAAGCAATGGATCGTATTTTCACGCTTCATGCTGACCACGAACAAAACGCGTCTACATCTACTGTACGTTTGGCTGGTTCTACTGGTGCTAACCCGTATGCATGTATTGCTGCTGGTATCTCTGCACTTTGGGGACCTGCTCACGGTGGCGCGAACGAAGCTGTTCTTAAGATGCTTGATGAAATCGGCACTGTAGAAAACGTTGCTGGCTTCATGGAAAAAGTGAAAACTAAAGAAGTTAAACTTATGGGCTTCGGTCACCGAGTTTATAAAAACTTCGATCCACGTGCGAAAGTAATGAAAGAAACTTGTGACGAAGTTCTTGGTGCTTTAGGCATCAACGATCCACAGCTTGCTCTTGCTATGGAACTTGAACGTATCGCGCTTTCTGACGAATACTTCATTAAACGTAACCTATACCCTAACGTAGACTTCTACTCAGGTATCATCCTTAAAGCGATTGGTATCCCGACTGAAATGTTTACTGTAATCTTCGCACTTGCACGTACTGTTGGTTGGATCAGCCACTGGTTAGAAATGCACAGCGGACCTTACAAAATTGGTCGTCCACGTCAGCTTTACACTGGTGAAGTTCAACGTGACATCCAAGGTCGTTAATTCGAAAGAATTGATGATTAAAAAAACCACCCTTCGGGTGGTTTTTTTATGTCAGCTTAAATACAGATACAGCCATAAGAATATTTTTAAGATAAAAACTAAAATTTAACCGATATCGTAATTAGCCAAGTCTAATTTTTTCAGTTTTTGCTTCAATTGCTTGAGTGACCATGGCCAAGCTGCAAAATTTCGCCCATTTTGATCTAGATAATAAGATTTACAGCCACCACGGTTAAAAACCGTCTTCTGCAAATGTTTTTGTACTACAACATTATGTTCATGAAGTACTTTTGGCTTAATTTCTATTCGCTTAATGTTCTGATCTCGCATTTGCAGTAAACCACTCATAATGTAATCCAGTTGTGCTTCCGCAATCCCAATAAATGAGTCATAGACCAGAATATTGGGACCCAGCACCAAAAAGGCATTGGGTACATGTTCCAAACTTGCACCCAAAAATGCCTCTGGAGAGCTTTCTTTCCAACGCTCAGCCAAGAGTTGCCCATTCGCATCATAGACTCGCTTGCCTATAGGTGGATGTGAAACTTCAAAGCCTGTCCCCCAGATAATCACATCAACTTGATACTGTTCACCATTGGTGGCAATCAATTGATTCCCCTGAATTTCAATCAAACCCTGTGGCACAAGCTGTACATTTTCTTGTTGTAAGGCAGGATAATAATCATTGGCGAATAACAGCCGTTTACAACCAATTGAGAAATTCGGGGTCACATTTTTTCGTAATGTTTGATCTTGAATTTGCAGTTTTAATAGCTGTTTGCTCAGCAGATTAATTGGCTCTAATATTTGAGGATGACGCAATCCAAAGTTAATCCCATTTAAAATTTGCGCAACACTGTTACGCCACAACTGTTGAATCACAGGATATTTGGCAATGACGCCTTTAGCCGCATCATTCAATGCAAAATCAGCTTTGGGTAATACCCACGGTGCAGTACGTTGAAAAATAATCAACTCTTTGACATCAGGTTGAATTTGAGGAATAAACTGAATTGCAGATGCACCCGTACCAATCACAGCAACCCGTTTACCTGTTAAATCGCAGTCATGTTTCCAGCGTGCCGAATGAAACATTTCACCGCTAAAGGTATCAATTCCTTTAATCTGTGGCACAGAGGGTTCTGTAATGGGTCCCGTAGAGAAAACCACTGTTTTAGCGAGAAATTTGCCTTGTGAAGTTTCTAAAACCCATTGTTGCTGTACTTCATTCCATTTAGCGGATATAAGCTCATGCTTAAATTTAATTTTGTCATACAAATTGAATTGCTTCGTGACCTGCTCCAGATAGGTCAAAATTTCCGTTTGCTTGGCAAATAGATGACTCCATGCATGGCTTGGTGCAAACGAAAAAGAATATAACGCGGATGGCACGTCACAACCACAGCCAGGATAAGTGTTGTCACGCCAAGTTCCACCGACGCGATCTGCTTTTTCAAACACTAAAAAGTCAGTATAGCCCGCTTGTATCATCTTATAGGCAGCAGCAATACCAGATATTCCCGCACCAATTACAACACAATCATATACACGAGTTGACTGCGCTTGTTTCGCTTTCGTTCGTATTTTGGTTTTTTGTTGAGTCACGGAAGTTGGGTTTTCCTCTACCCCAATAGATTCAGCACCTTCTTCTAAGGCGGATTCAATTTTTTGATCTGAATTTTCCACTAAAATATTCTCCGTAATGTTCAGTATCTTATTTTTATTTCATGTATTTTTGGAACAATGGATAACCAATTCCAAGTAACTTTGCATACAGACTTGGTGCAGCACGTTTTAACCACCAAAACAACTTGGCATCTGGCTGTGGAATGGTATACAGCTTATTCGCATCAAGCCGATCTAAGGTTTTAATTGCGACTTGATCGCTATTAATAAAAGCATGATTCATCAGCAAATGATCTGCCAAACCAGAGTAACGTTGTGGCAAACGGCCATTTTTCATAATATTGGTTGGCACCAAAGTTGGGCAAAGGACATTGACGCGGATATTGGTACTTCGGAGTTCTGCTGAAAGCGTTTCTGACAATGCCAAAACACTCGACTTCGTTACGTTATATGCCGTCATTTCAGGAGCCGCAGTAAAACCCGCAGCCGATGCCACATTAATAATCGCACCAAAGCCTTGCTGTTTGAATTGTGGGACAAAATAATGACATCCATGAATCACACCCCATAAATTGACATGCATACACCATTGCCAATCGTCTAGACTGACTTCATCAAACTTTCCCCCCAAACCAACTCCCGCATTGTTAATAATTAAGGTGGTCACATGCCCCATTAGTTGTTCAGCTTGCTCTGCCAATGCTTTCACTTGCTCAGCACATCCCACATCACATTGCACAGCAAAAGCATCCGTTTGATATTGATTTTGAATCAAGCTCACGGTTTCTTCAGCAGCACTGAGATGAATATCTGCACAAACCACCACCCCGCCGCGCCGAGCAAGCTCTAGTGCGAAACTCCGTCCAATACCACTCCCCGCACCGGTTACCACGGCATAAGCTTGTTTGCTTGGATTACTTTTTTTATTAAAAATTGTCATTTTAAAATCCCCGCTTTGTTATGAACGTAAACTAGGGGTAAATTCACGCGTAAAATAAGGCGTTAAAATGCCATGTTCAGGGTTTAACAGCTTTTCTTTGTAATAGCTTAAATAGGCTGAAATATCATGATCATTGGGATGAAAATCAGGACGTAAATAATCAAAAATATGCTGCATGGTGCTGCCATAGACACCATCCTTTAAGCCAAAAATTAGGCTTAAACTGTAAGGCAGTTCTTTCCAGTAGCTCCAACGAATCAGATTTTTCGGTTCTCGGTAAAATGGCACCATGAGTGAGGCGACTGAAATTAAAATAAGAATCGTGATAAGCGCAGGGAAAAAGCCTGCAATACGCAGCGCATAATTATTGGATAAAGCTTGAAATACATCATAGGCAATGTCTTTATGCTCAGACTCTTCGAGCATATGCCACATCCAAATGGCGCGCTGCTTTTCATCTCGAGAATGGAAGAAAATTTCCTCATGCTTCATCATATATTCTGCCAATACAGCAGTGAAATGCTCAATACCTGCCATGAGCGACAGTTTCATGGGTTGGGGTAAACGGTTAAATCCATAATCAAATGCCCAACCAGCCCATGTGCGAAACAACTGCACTGGATAATCTACTTCTAGGAATGCATCGTTTAACTCATTATGCATTTTAGAATGAATCGCCTCTTGACCAATCAAAGCCGTCACGCGCTGTTTCAGCAGTGGATCTTTAAGCAATTCACGATGATAACGCGCTGTATCTATCACCAAGTCCTCTCCAAACGTTAAAAAAATGGAAAGTGATGCGAAATAGGCACTCGCCAATTCTGCATTGAGATAAAATTTGGGATCAATTTCTTTCGGGTCAAAGTCAAACCGCATGTGCCGAATCGGAATCATCGGGGACTGTTTCAAAGTATTAAAACGAGGCCCAGAAAATACATGATTCAATGTATTTTTAAGTGGTGTAATGAATTGCATGACCATTCCTTATTTTTCTACTGTAAGTGCAACTTTGTGGTATTGCACATGCTGCTTAAGCATGCACCTACAGTAAAAAACTAAGTGAGCCTATGTGGCTTGCCACTAGCAATTCAGGTCATTTGATTTGCAATTTCTGCCTTTCCTCAGACTTGTCCGACAGTTTTCTGACAAAATTATCTACATGGGACAAAATCACGCTTTGGGTGCCAAAAAAGGAATGCATTGTTCATAAGCATTGCAGTCCTGCCCTTGTGTTTTTTTAATAAAATAATCTTGCACCATTTGCGCCTGCTGCTCTATTCCATAATTTAAAAACAATTTTCCTTGCTGGATTACATAGTGATAACGGCGATCAAATAATGCCTTACGTACCACAGCAATGCCTTGCTGGTACTGCCACACATGCGTCATCTCATGAATAAACCAAGATTGCAAACTGAGTGAACACTTTGAAAAGTCATGACAGTAATTTTGCGCATGAAAATAAATATATCCATTCGGGCTAATCGCATGATTTTTAAGTACTGCTTTATGCGCAATAATTTGAACCCGATCCAACTGAATTGTGTCTGCAAAAATCCATCGAACCAATGATTTTTCACCATCAGTCAAAGGGCGTCGAGACAAAACACCTACGCTTCGAATAGTCTGGAGCAGAGTTGATAAATATCGCGACATATCTTTAACCTTTTCAGTGAAATATAAGTAACTTACCATCTACAATTATGAATTGTTTTTCTAAATGCAAATAAGAATTTTTTTTGAATTTATACACTACATTTGTCGCAATTCGTATATAGTATCAACGCAAATTATTTATTCATTATTTTGTCGTTGATTACACAGTACTGAACCGATAACGATAAGAAACTCAGTCATCTGCGTACACATCCCTATAGCTTTAGGATTAAGTTGGAATGAAAAGTTTTAAAATTGCCCTAGCACAATTCTCTCCGCATATTGGTAATATCGAAGCAAATGCTGAAAAAATGCAACAATTGGCAAATGAAGCCAAAGCGCAAAAATCAGATTTAATTATCTTCCCTGAATTAGCAACGATTGGTTACCCAGCCGAAGATTTACTGTTGCGTCCAAGCCTGTCTAAACGCACACAACTAGCGTTTGAACAACTGAGCCAAGTGAAAGACATTGTCATGGTCTTTGGTTTTGTCAATCAAACTGAAGATGGTCAACGCTATAACTCTGCCGCAGTGATGAAAGACGGTAAGATTCTCGGTATTTATAACAAGCAAAACTTGCCAAATTATGGCGTGTTTGATGAAAAACGTTATTTTAACGAAGGACATCAGCACTTGGTATTTGAATACCTCGGACATAAATTCGGTGTACTGATTTGTGAAGATATCTGGTCACTGAATACCGTTCAGCAACTTGCCCAACTCAATGTAGAAACTGCTTTAGTCCTAAATGCTTCACCATATGAAGTGGGTAAACCACAGCATCGTGTTGAAACCATGTCTGCTCTTGCGAAACAAATGAACCTTAATTTGGTTTATGCCAACCAAGT
The DNA here is from genome assembly GCF_023824315.1 of Acinetobacter tibetensis. Lineage (NCBI taxonomy): Bacteria > Pseudomonadati > Pseudomonadota > Gammaproteobacteria > Moraxellales > Moraxellaceae > Acinetobacter > Acinetobacter tibetensis. Next base: position 2,445,761 of record NZ_CP098732.1, read on the forward strand.
TGGTGGTCAAGATGATTTAATTTTTGACGGCACCAGTTTTGTCATTAACAAAGACGGCGCTGTTGCAGTACAAGCACCAAGTTTTAAAGAAACATTGCTCTATTCGGACTATATTGGCGAACAACAAAGCTATCAAGTTACTGAAAGCAGTCCAACTCTCGAAACCATGGCAGAAATTTATCAAGCTTTGGTGATGGCAACGCGTGACTATGTTCACCGTTCAGGCTTCCCAGGCGTGATTTTAGGTCTTTCAGGTGGGATTGACTCAGCATTGACCCTTGCGATTGCTGTAGATGCGATTGGTGCTGACAAAGTACAAGCGGTCATGATGCCTTATACTTATACTTCGCAAATCAGTGTAGAAGATGCAGCGGCACAAGCGAAGAATATGGGCATTACCTTTGGTATTGCGGAAATTAATCCGATTGTAAACAGCTTTATGCAAACGCTTTATCCATTCTTTGGTAATGCACCTGCTGATGCCACTGAAGAAAATTTACAAGCGCGTACACGCGGTACGCTATTGATGGGCTTATCGAATAAATTTGGTAACCTTGTCCTTTCTACAGGCAATAAATCAGAACTTTCTGTCGGCTATTGCACACTGTACGGCGATATGGTCGGCGGTTTTGCTGTTCTGAAAGATGTGTATAAGACCATTGTATTTGAATTGGCAAAATACCGTAACAGTATCTCTGAAACACCTGTAATTCCAGAACGTGTGATTACTCGTCCGCCTTCAGCAGAACTACGTCCAGACCAAACCGACCAAGACTCATTACCTGCTTATGATGTCCTCGATGCAATTCTGTATGCCTACATCGAAGAAGACATGAGCCAAGATGACATTATTGCCAAAGGCTTTGATGCAGACGTTGTGAAAAAAGTAATTCGCCTCGTCGACTTTAATGAATATAAACGTCGCCAAGGTTCTATTGGTCCGCGTATTAGCTCACGTGCCTTTAGCCGCGAACGTCGTTACCCAATCATCAATGGTTGGAAAGCTGGTCTATAACAGCAAATAGAAACATAAAAGCCCAAACTTTAGTTTGGGCTTTTTTATACACACAATATTTTTTCTCTTTTTTCACGCACAAAAAAAAGAGACCAAGCTGAGAGCTTGGTCTATAAAAATGGTGGCTATGACGAGACTTGAACTTGTGACCCCCGCATTATGAGTGCGGTGCTCTAACCAACTGAGCTACATAGCCGTAAACTGTGTGCGCATTATCTAAATTTCATGTCTATGCGTCAAGCCTTTTTATTCACGAATGTTCAGAGTTTAAACAGTTGATCTATTTAGTCCGTAAGTTCATCCATATTTGTATAATTTTCATCAGATTAGTATCAAAGCGACAAACACAGGGTTCCGTTTTTAATGATGTTCTATACGCTCAACAGACATCGTCTATCTGGAAAATATATGCATAGAGCAAGGATAAGCTATATCGAGTTCATTAAATGGATAGAGGATGAAACAACAAGCAGCTTAATACAGGTTGGTAGATGAATCATCTCAGCAACGCTCTTCTAATCCTCATCCTGAAATCACATTTTTACTGAAAAATTAAATGGCTTAAAGACCGAAGCCCCGCTTATTATTTTACCGATACGACGTGTAATCATAAATTTTAGACAAAAAAAATCACGTTATAGGAACGTGATTTATAAAATGGTGGCTATGACGAGACTTGAACTTGTGACCCCCGCATTATGAGTGCGGTGCTCTAACCAACTGAGCTACATAGCCGTAAACTGTGCGCGCATTATGTGATTTTATCTTTAGTACGTCAAGTACCTAATGCGCTTAATTGATCAAAATTTGGTGAAGTGAGCCGATAAGCCGGGTTCTGTCGTGAACGATCATTCCTCTAGGCGTACAATCACTCATACGCTCCAGCGACCTACCCGGATCCAGCATGGGCCATGCCTAAAGGATCCCTATTTGGTCTTGCTTCCGGTGGGGTTTACCATGCCATGAACTGTTACCAGTCATGCGGTGCGCTCTTACCGCACCCTTTCACCCTTACCTCCGATTTCGATTGCTCGAAACTATAATGAAGGCGGTCTACTCTCTGCTGCACTTTCCGTCGGCTCACGCCGCCCAGGCGTTACCTGGCACCTTGCCCTATGAAGCCCGGACTTTCCTCCCCTGCTTCAATCACGGAGATCTCCACAGCAGCGATCGTCTGGCTCACTTCGAAGCGCATAGTATCAAATCTTAGACTTAATTGCTTGCGCTTTTTTGAGCAATCAGCTTTTTATATTTATCCATCAGCTCATCCTCAGTTTCAGCATGATCGGGATCAAGTGGGATACAATCTACAGGACAAAAGAGCTGACACTGCGGTTGATCATGATGTCCCACACATTCAGTACATAAGTCTGGGTTAATTTCATAAATCAATTCACCCATAAAAATTGCTTCATTGGGGCAAACAGGTTCACAAACATCACAATTGATGCATTCATCAGTTATATATAAAGACACTCTACCAACCTTGTTGATGCTTTTGCTCAAAGGCTTTCACCACCGCTTCAGGAACGAATTTGGTGACATCGCCTTTCAGACGAGCAATTTCACGAATTAACGTGGAAGAAATAAATGAATATTGTTCCGATGGCGTTAAAAACACCGCCTCAAAGCGTGAATCGAGTTGACGGTTCATATTCGCCAATTGAAACTCATATTCAAAATCAGACACTGCACGTAACCCACGCAGCACAGCCGTTGCCTTTTGTTCACGGAAAAAGTTTACCAATAAACCATCAAATCCTACAAATTCTACATTAGGTAAATGACTCAGAGAAGCCTGTGCCAATGCCACGCGTTCTTCCAACTTGAACAATGGATTCTTATGATGCCCAATCGCAATTGCCACCACCACTTCATCAAACATTTTTGATGCACGCGTCACAAGGTCGACATGCCCATTGGTAATTGGATCAAATGTTCCTGGATAGATTACGCGAGTTTTAGACATCCATTTGTACTCTAATTCATTTTATTGGGATGTATTTTAACAAAATCTTGTTTTTTTGGTGAAGAAACTGCATAAATTTGAAAAATCTTCACTATTCGTGCAAAAACTATTGGGCTGTTTCATTTAAGTAAAATAGCAGTGTGCCATTTGATGGTGTATTTGATTTACTTTAAACCTTTTCAATCCGATTTAAGAATTGTCAGTAGGTTCATGTTGGGGCACAATAGTCATAACTTTGGAAGTAATTGATTATGGCGAAAGCAACTGTAGTTAAAAAACATAATGGCGGTACGATTGCCCAAAATAAACGTGCCCGTCATGATTATTTTATTGAAGAAAAATTTGAAGCAGGACTCTCCTTACAAGGTTGGGAAGTTAAATCATTACGCGCAGGTCGCATGACCCTGTCAGAGAGCTATATCACCTTTAAAAATGGTGAGGCTTTCCTCTTCGGTGCACAAATTCAACCGTTACTCAGTGCGTCTACGCATATTGTTGCTGAATCGACCCGTACACGTAAGCTACTACTGAACCGTCGTGAACTGGATAAGTTACTCGGTGCAGTCAATCAAAAAGGTTATTCATGCGTTCCGCTTGCCGCTTACTGGAAAGGTCCACGCGCGAAGTTGGAAATTGCTTTAGTAAAAGGTAAACAACTCCATGACAAACGTGCTACGGAAAAAGATCGTGACTGGCAACGCGATAAAGCACGCATTATGCATAAGTAATAAAAAAACCTCCAATTTGGAGGTTTTTTTATTACTAGAAGTGTTAATAATCAGCTTTTAGCTCAACTAAATACTTCCCAAACTTTCGTGCGGTTTCCAAGTCACCTTCTGGTGGGGTAACTTCAACACTGGCATTATCTGACTGCGTCATTAACCCCAAGAAGCTCGACATACGGTTAATATCTTGCTGGCTACGTCCAGTTGGCATAAATGGCAAACCCGCCCACAACATACCATGCTGCATGGCAAATAAATTAATCTGTTGCAAGACTGCCAATTTATCACCACTTAAGCCACCACCATTGGTAAAACCAGCAGCAAGTTTTCCTTGCCAAGCACGAGCTAACCAGCGCTTAGAGGAATCTTCCATAAATTGTTTCAGTGCAGAAGTCAGGCTTCCCATATATGTTGGGCAGCCCATAATAATAATATCAGCCTGATCTAAAAGCTCCCACTGTACTGCTGCCACAGAAATCAAATGGACTTCTGCACCTGCCTGCTCTGCACCTTGCGCAATATATTGGGCTACCTTGGCCGTATGACCATAAGGACTATGATAAACCACACATACATGTACAGGAGCAGAAGAAACGAGATCAGTGACAGACATGGAAACTTTTAAAACCAAATAATTAAGTCAAGTTTAACACTTTTCGTTCGTCTGAGGCGAGTGCATAGCACAATGTAAAAATCGTTGCACCAATCACACGGTCATGCTTATTTTAAAAAAACAAAAGTTGCCATTCTTCCAGTTTTAGCATTACGACGATAAGAATAATATTCTTCCGTTTGTCTATAGGTACACTGGTCTCCACCTAAGATCTTGGTGACACCATGCTGCTGCAAAATATAGCGCGCAATCGCATATAAATCAGCAAAGTATTTCCCCTGCTCTTTCGATGGTTCAAAGGTCGAGGCTAAGGCAGGATACTTGCTACAGAAGATTTGTTTGACTTCTGCCCCTACTTCAAAGCAAGGTTGACTAATGGCTGCCCCTAACCATGCCCAAGTAGGAGGATGCTGCATGGCTGCAATGGTGTTTTCCACAATTCCATTGGCCAGTCCACGCCAGCCTGCATGTAGGTTGGCCACCTCAATCGCTTCAGCATCGCCAAGTACAATAGGTAAACAATCCGCCGTCATCATCATTAAGGCATGCTGCTTCTGTTGAGTTACTAAACCATCGCCTTCGAGTGCCTCGAAGTAGATCTGTTCATTCACAGTGTGACAAATCGTGCTATGGGTTTGCGTCATCCACGTTATTTTTTCTACGCCAAAAGCAGAGAATTCTTCAAGTAACTGCATTCGGTGTTGTTGTACTCGATGAGCATTATCCTGAACATGCAATGCCAAATTAAAACCATCAAGTTCAGGTTTATCCGATGCCTGAGTATGCTCATGTTGCACACGCGTTTGCCCGACAAAAACACCTTCTGGAAAGCCTTGAACAAATTGCATGTTAAATTCCTTATTCAACTTAAATCATCTTTGCGTTATTCCTTTTACCATCAGGAACTTCGCAAAGATCACCTCTTCAATTGCTTTTAATAAGCTTTATTCTCGCTACGCAATACATCAACCAATGCTGCAAAATCTTCTGACCACGGTGCTTCAAACATCATGTCCTTACCCGTACGTGGATGAACTAAACCCAATTGCACAGCATGTAATGCCTGACGTCTAAAGCCACGCAAAGTATCATTTAACAATTCAGATGCCCCAGCAGGAACACGTACACGAGGCATATAGACCGGATCGCCGACCAAACCATAACCAATGTAAGCAAAATGCACACGAATTTGGTGCGTACGTCCAGTTTCCAAACGTGCCTGTACACGGGTGAAATGCTGAAAACGCTCTTTTACATTGTAGTGGGTCACGGCATCTTTCCCACCTGGTAATACGGTCATTTTAACGCGATCAACTGGATGGCGTTTAATCGGCTCATCAATGGTACCGCCTGCAATCATGCTGCCATAAACGATCAAATCATAAACACGATAAACCGATTTATCTGCCAGTTGTTTGCTTAATGCAAACTGAGCTTCCAAAGTTTTCGCAACCACCAACAAGCCGCTCGTGTCTTTATCAATGCGATGTACTAGACCTGCACGTGAGAGTTCAGCCGACTTTGGGTAATGATAAAGCAGCGCATTCACCAACGTCCCTGTGCTATTTCCAGCACCAGGATGCACCACCATTCCAACAGGTTTGTTAATCACAATGATGTCATCATCTTCGTAAACAATATTGAGTGGAATGTTTTCAGGCTGACTCGTTGTTTGTGCTTCTAGCTCGACATCAAGAGTAAGCTGCTCATATCCTTCACATTTGTACTTTGGTTTAACAATGTTACCATTTACCAACAAATGCCCATCCTTCAGCCACTGCTTGAGTTTTTCGCGTGAGAAATCACTCCAAACATTCGCCGCAACCTGATCAATACGTTGCCCGATATAGCTTTCATCCAATTGAAATTGCAACGATAAACGTGTTGCAGTTGCATCAGAAGTATGGTTATCTGCTTCGTCTATTTCTTCAAGTAAATTGAAATCAGTTTCTGCAGAATTTGTATTAGTAGATTGTGCTTGGGTCATTTGATCATTCAAACAAAAGTGGTTTAATAGCGCAATTGTAGCTCATTGCCCGTATTAACAGAGGAATTTTTATGTCGCTACCACGTTATAAAATTACAATGCTCGCTCTTTCTTTAGGCATTGCGTCTGCAATGGTGGGCTGTAGCAGTAATCCAAAAAAAGAAGTGGTGGATACAGGCCCACAATTAAGTGAGCAAGTGTATATACAAAAAGCCGAGAAAGCGCTAGATAATGGTCAATATACTGATGCAGCCAAGTACCTAGAAGCAATTGATACTTACTACCCAACGGGTGATTATGCACAGCAAGCCCAGCTTGAGTTGTTGTACACTAAATTTCAGCAAAAAGATTATGAAGGCACGATCAGCCTTGCAGAGCGTTTTATTCGCTTAAATCCGCAGCATCCAAATGTAGATTATGCTTACTATGTACGCGGTGTAGCGAACATGGAACAAAACTATGATGGTTTAATGCGTTATACCTCATTAAAGCAATCACATCGTGATACCAGCTATTTAAAACTCGCTTACCAAAACTTTGTCGATTTCATTCGCCGCTATCCATCGAGCACTTATGCGGTAGATGCAGCACAACGTATGAAATATATTGGCAATGAGCTGGCAGAAAGTGAAATGAATATCGCGCGTTTTAACATTAAGCGTAAAGCTTGGTTAGCCGCTGTTGAACGTTCGCAATGGGTAATTGAACATTACCCACAAACACCACAAATTCCAGAAGCATTAGCAACAGTTGCCTATGGTTACGAACAACTGGGTGATAAAACCACTGCGCAACAATATATCGATGTTCTAAAACTGAACTATCCGAATTTAGTGAAATCTGATGGTAGCGTGAATTTACGTGCTGTACGTAAAGAAGGCAGTTGGATCAACCGCGCAACTTTAGGGGTCTTTGGTCGTGAAGAACAAAGTGCTATCGAAACACCGAAAACGACAGCACCAACGGCACAACGCAGCCTAACCAACCGCATGACTTTTGGTTTGCTAGGTCGCCCAGATGTTTCGAGTGAAGCTCCTGCTTCGAGTACATCTGGCGAATAAAACTCGCAAGTTTTGATGCAATTTCATGAAGGGCAAGTTATCATACTTGCCCTTTTATATTTTGCATTTGGCTTGATCTGACTGATTAAACCCTATACAAATAAATAGTTTTCTTTTGCAAAAGTTAGATTCAAGCAAATCTCGCTTTGCATTTTCATTTTTGCTAGATGTATCACGATAACGACTATGGCCATTCCTCAGCACACGATAGATCAAATTCTCGATCGAACTGATATTGTCGATTTAATTGGCCAACGCGTGAAACTTAAAAAAACGGGACGCACATACTCAGGTTGCTGCCCGTTTCATCAGGAAAAGTCGCCCTCTTTCCATGTCTATCGTGACAAGCAGTATTATCACTGCTTTGGCTGTCAGGCGAATGGTAATGCCATTCGCTTTCTCATGGACATCGACAATCGAAATTTTGTCGATGTGATGAAAGATCTGTCTAGCCAAGCGGGTATTGAATTACCCAAAGACAATCAAGATTCCAAACGTCTCTCCTACAAACGAGAAACTAAACCTGTAGCAGCAGATCCAGTTATTCCCACAAATCCTGTTCAGATTCCAACGCCTCACAACCCGCAAATCGATCATGATCCATTTGAAGAATTTGGTAATATCGATGATCCTTTTGCCCCTTTTGAACAATTTCAAGCATTCAATGAAGCCCCTACACAAGAGGGCAATCTTTATGATTTACTGGAGAATGTCGCGCAGTTCTATGAACGACAACTCCCCCAAAGCCAAAGTGCACAACAGTACTTTAAACACCGTGGCTTAGGTGCAGATACCCTTCAATTCTGGCGTTTAGGCTATGCACCTGAAGATTGGCAACATCTGGAAAAAGCCTTCCCTCATGATGTTCAGGGCTTAAAATTATTGGGTCTAATCCGTACCAGTGACAAAGGACGAGATTTTGACTTACTGCGTGATCGGGTAATTTTCCCGATTCGTGATGCCAAAGGTCGTGTGGTTGGCTTTGGTGGTCGTGCCCTGAATGACCAAATTAAACCCAAATATATCAACTCGCCAGATTCCGAAGTTTTTCATAAGAACCAGTTGCTATACGGACTGTATGAGGGACGCAAACAAAAAGCCCAAGACTGGCTCATGGTTGAAGGCTACATGGATGTCATCGCGCTACAACAAAATGGCATTTATGGTGCAGTTGCAACGCTAGGAACTGCCAGTAATACAGAGCATTTAAATATTCTGTTCAAACAGAATAATCGTATCACCATTGCCTTTGATGGTGATGCCGCAGGTCAAAAAGCAGCACGACGGACTTTAGACATTGCCTTACCCTTATTAAATGATGGTCGTGAACTGAAGTTTTTTGTACTCCCCAATGATCATGACCCTGACTCACTGATTCGACGCGAAGGTTTAGAAAATTTCCAGCGCTTATTACAGCAAGCCCCATTACTCTCCGACTTTGTATTTGCACATTTAACCCAAAATCAAGATATCAGTAGTCCTGAAGGTAAAAGTTTGGTCATGGCTGAACTGCGTCAACTGACTGAACTGTTGCCAAAAACGGGTTCTTTTCGTTATCTTTTAAATCAATCCTTTAAAGAAAAATTAGGGTTTGGCAAACGTTGGACACCACAACTCAGTAATGATGCGTCTTTATCTTTTAACATTCGCACCAAAGATGAAGACTTTGCCATCGCTATCCTGATGAATCATCCATTTTTATATATTCATTTTGAAACTTTACGTGCCTTTGTTCCAAGTCAGGAACTACTCTCACATGTCCTTAATATTCTCAATCGAATTTTTGATAACTTGCCTGATGACCAAGAGCTAGCAACCTATTACGTATTGGGTGCTTGCAGCGCTTACAGTTTAGAAATTGCTGATATTATGCGACGTACCAATATTGAAGTGCTGACCCATGCACCAGAAATGGCGGATAAACTGGCGACTGAATACGCCTTAGGCTTACAAGAAAAATATTTACGTCAGAAATTAAAAGACCCGAATTCATTACTTGAGTCACGTAATTTACGTCAACAATTGAACGAACTGACCAAGAAAATTGGACTACGCCTGTTATCTTAAACCAATGAAATCATATTTATTTTTTAGCTTTACGTCGATGCGCTGCAACATTGGTTAAACTTTGCTGCAACTGTTCAAAATAAGCAGGATCTTCTGCCTTGGCTGCATCACGTAACACAATAGAGGTTGGGTGTAGCAATTTCTGCGTTAAACGATGGGCAAAATCTTGCATAATTTGTGCAGCATTTTCCCCTTTTTCTAAGCGAGACAAAGCCAATTGCAATTCTTCTTGTTGTAATTCATGTCCATGTTGGCGATATTGATGAATGGTTTCACCCGCTTCATTGACTCGTTCATGGGTAATCAGCTCAATGGCTAATTGATTCACCATCACTTCCGCTTCAACAGCCGCCTGACGACGCTGCGCAAGATTTTCATCAATAACCGACTGTAAATCATCCACACCGTAGAGATAAACACCATCTAAAGATTCGACTTTAGGTTCTATATCACGCGGTACGGCAAGATCAACCAAGAGCATTTGCTGATAACGGCGTTTCTTTAAGGCACGCTTCACATCTTGATAGGAAATAACCTGATGCAAACTTCCCGTACAGCTTGAAATCACATCTGCACGGTATAAGTTTTCAGCCAACGCTGCAAAATCAATAATCTCAACATCAACCTGATGGGCAATTTCTTGAGCTAACAATTCGGCACGCTCACGGGTGCGGTTACAAATCAGTACTTTGCCAACCCCCATTTCCGCCAAATGTTTTGCAACCAAGCTATTCATTTCACCTGCCGCGACAATCAGCACGGTCATTTTTTCAGGTTGGCTAAAAACTTGTAAGGCTAACTGCGCAACGGCATACCCCATTGAAACAGCATGACTTCCCACCGCTGTTTCTGAACGAACGCGTTTTGCAGCATAGAAAGCATATTCGAAAATTCGATTTAAATTACCTGAAACCGTATGTGCATCTTTGGCTAAAGACAGTGCAGATTTTACCTGCCCTAAAATTTGCGGTTCACCGAGCATTAGAGAGTCTAGCCCGCTAGCCACCCGCATTAAATGCGTCACCGCTTGCGCATCTTCATAACGATAGACATGATTGACTAATTGCTTAACATCTAAATGATTTGCTTGGGCGAGCCAACTGAGTACCATATCCGCATTCTCAGATATGGCATAAACCTCGGTGCGGTTACACGTCGACACAACCACCAAATCATTTAATTCAGAGTTGTGACTTTGCTGAGCAAGCAATACACTAAGCTTTTCAGCATTAAATGCAATTTGCTCACGCAACGCTACTGACGCGGTTTGATGGTTGACCCCCAATGCAAAGAAAGACATATCAAATCATCAATTCACTAAATTTATGCTATTGTGCAACATCGGTGTCATAAAAAGCATTACTTGGATCAAGAAAAAATTGCGTCAAACAAACAGCCGTATAAACGGCACGACGATAAAGCAGTATTCTACCACATTCTTACTGCTTGGTAGCATGGCTTCTGGTACTCATGTAAGAGCATCAGAGGTTGTTTATCATGCAAATTCAAATAATAATGCCATAAAACAAAGCATGATTGCCGAATTTGCTTTGGCTTATCACGATATTCCAACCGCTTTGCACAACTACACCGTTCTAGCCATTCGCAGCAATTCTACTCTAGTGAAACAACGCGCACTCAATATTGCGTTGGAACAAGATGACTTAAAAGCAGCACTCGATATTGCGACACACTGGGTGGTACAAGAACCCGAAGATGTGCCCGCCCTATTTTATTTATCGCATATCGCCTTAAAAGCGCATGAATACGAGCTGGCAGCAGAAACACTCGATAAAATATTAATGATTGATCCCAATGCGGATTTAGAGCAAATTTTGGCGGGTATTTCACCTGAATCACAAACTGACCGTGAAGTCTTGCTCAAGACCTTGTCTACCAGTAAAGAAAAGGACAATCCATCCATTTTGGTGCTGATCGCTGGTTTAGAAGCGCAAAATGGTCAATTTGATCAAGCATTAATTACCATTAACCGTGCCTTACGCAAGCGCCCGAAAGTCACAGGCTTTATTCTCATGAAAGCCAACTTGTTGACTGTCTTGGGTGACGAACAAGAAACCTTGAAATGGTATGATAAATCTAGCCGTAAACATCGTGACAATTTAGAAGTTCGACTCGCAGAAGCCAAATATTTAATTAAATTAAATCAATCTGATACTGCGCTTAAAAAGCTCGAAAGCATCTTAAAGAAGTGGCCTAAGCAAGAAGAAGCACTCTTTTTAGCAGGTCTGACCAGTATTGACTTAAAACAATATGAAGATGCGGAAAAATTTTTGGTCGAACTACGCTATTCAGCCCAATATCAAAATGATGCCTACTACTATTTGGCCGTCAATGCTGAACGCAAGCAGCACTTTGAAACAGCCAAAGCCTACTACCGCTTAGTTGATGGCAACCTCTATCCTGTCTCTAGACGCAGCATGATTAATATTTTTGCACAGCAAAACAAGCTACAAGATGCCTTACGTTTTTTGACCCAGGAACGGGTCAATTACCCACAACACGCCAGTTTCCTCTATCAGGCACAAGCCGATATTTTAAAACGCATGAACAATATCAAGGCGGCCCGTCGTTTATTGGATGAAGCCATTAAAAATCTGCCAGATGATCCTGACTTGATTTATGCAGAAGTGTTATTGCTCGATCCCTTTCAAGACCGTGTTAAGTTAGAACAACTCCTCAATCGCTTATTGGAAATTGAACCGAATAGCCCAACCTATTTAAATGCTTATGCCTATACACTTGCTTTACAAAATCGGCGTTTAGATGATGCACGGCATTATGTTGAACTCGCATTAGAATACACCCCCGATCAAGCATCTATTTTGGATACGCTAGGCTACATCACCTATCTACAAAATGACTTTGAAACTTCCGCACAAGTGCTTGGCAGGGCTTACACCTTAAGCAATAGTATTTCAATAGGAGTTCGATATGCTAAAGCATTATATATGCAAGGAAAAATTACTGAATTTAGTACTGTGTTACAACAATTAAAACAAAAACATCCAAATGATCCTCAATTGGAACAACTGAGTTCGTTACTGTTACCTCAACATATGAAAAAGAGCTAATTGATTTTGATGCGTGTATTTTCAAAAGTCGGTCTGACCGTATTCACCAGTAGTGTTTTATTCCTAACCGGTTGTCAGCAATTTACCAAACCGCAAATTCCTGCGGAAAGCCCAAATGCTGCTGAACAGAATCATTTTAATTTACAAGGTAAAATTGGCGTGCGTACACCGCAGCAATCGGGTAGTGCTTTTTTTACTTGGCAGCAACAACAGCAACAATTTGATATCGAACTCAGTGGTATTCTTGGTGTCGGTAAAACTCAAATTACTGGACAGCCCGGTGCTGTAAGCCTCAATAGTGCGAAAACTGGTTTAATTCAAGCCGCTACGCCAGAAGAACTGCTAGAACAGGCAACAGGTTGGCAAGCGCCCATTACGCATTTAATTGACTGGGTACAGGCTCGACCAGCAACACTACAAGCACAAATTAATAAGGATGCAGCGAATCGCCCGCAACAAATTATTGAAGATGGCTGGCAAGTCGACCTTAGTTATAACGATACTGCTCAACTACCCAATAAATTAGTTCTGAAACAAGAACTTGAATCTGGTAAAGAAAATCGTATTACAATGCTGATTCAAAACCGTTAATTCTGGCTGGCTATGATTCGCGTACCCTCTCCTGCAAAACTCAATCTGTTTTTACACATCACTGGACGTCGTGAAAATGGATATCACGAGCTGCAAAGTATTTTTCAACTGATAGACTTATGCGATTGGTTGGAATTTGAACCTACTCAGCAAAATGACATTCAGATCGAAGGCTTAAATGCCGTCGATCTGGAGCAGAATTTAATTTACAAAGCCACACAGATGTTAAAACCGTTGGCAAAGCATCTCACTGGCTTAAACATCAAAATTGAAAAAAAAATTCCGATGGGTGCAGGACTCGGTGGTGGATCATCTAATGCTGCGACCACCCTTATTGTTGTGAACCAACTCTGGCAGTGTGGCTTAACAATTGAACAATTGGCTGAACTGGGGGTAAAACTTGGTGCTGATGTGCCTATTTTTGTACATGGGCAAAATGCATGGGCAGAAGGCATCGGTGAACACTTAACATTCATCAACTTAGATCAAAAACAGTACATAGTGCTAAAACCTGATTGTTTTATCAGCACTCAACTGCTTTTTTCACAAAAAACGTTGACAAGAAACTCGAAGCCATCTAAATTTTGCGCCTATCAGATAAAGCCATCTGACTTTGGAAATAACTTTGAACCTTTGGCAAGAAGTCTATATCCTGAAGTCAATGAAGCGATGCAATATTTAGATCAGTTCGGTATTGCAAAACTTACAGGTACAGGTGCTTGTGTTTTTACTGAAGTAACTGCTGAAATGCACGTAAATGAAATTCTTGAACATGCACCATGTAAAGCTTACTTGGTAAACAGTTTAAATGAATCTCCATTACGTCATTTTAAAGTTCAATAGGGGCGTCGCCAAGTGGTAAGGCAGCGGGTTTTGATCTCGCCATCCGTTGGTTCGAATCCAGCCGCCCCTGCCAATTTCACCTGTAGATGTATGTATTAGGGGCGTCGCCAAGTGGTAAGGCAGCGGGTTTTGATCTCGCCATCCGTTGGTTCGAATCCAGCCGCCCCTGCCATATACACACATCAAATTTAGGGGCGTCGCCAAGTGGTAAGGCAGCGGGTTTTGATCTCGCCATCCGTTGGTTCGAATCCAGCCGCCCCTGCCAATTTCAAGCTTAAAAGACAGAACAACACTTTGCATCTTCTTGTTAATTTACCTTGACATGAACGCGCAAAAATATTAAAGTTCTGCCGCATTAGGGGCGTCGCCAAGTGGTAAGGCAGCGGGTTTTGATCTCGCCATCCGTTGGTTCGAATCCAGCCGCCCCTGCCATCTAATTTCAAACACACCAACCGCCAAGGGTGCTTCATGCCCAATCTTGTCGTTTTTAGTGGAACTGCTCATCCACAATTCGCTCAAAAAGTCGTAAGCCATTTGCACATTCCTTTAGGTGCTGCTTCAGTTTCAACCTTCTCTGATGGTGAGATTGCTGTAGAAATCACTGAAAATGTTCGTGGTAAAGACGTATTTGTCGTACAACCTACTTGTGCGCCTACTAATGATAACCTTATGGAAATCTTAGTGATGGCAGACGCCTTACGTCGTGCAAGTGCTGGTCGTATAACTGCTGTCATTCCTTACTTCGGTTATGCACGTCAAGACCGTCGTCCTCGTTCATCTCGTGTTCCAATCACTGCAAAAGTTGTCGCAGACATGCTGACTACTGTAGGTATTGACCGTGTTGTGATGATCGACCTACATGCAGACCAAATCCAAGGTTTCTTCGATATCCCTGTAGACAACATTTATGGCACTCCAGCATTACTTGCTGACTTACGCCAACAGTCTCATGACAACCTCATGGTTGTTTCTCCAGACGTTGGTGGTGTAGTTCGTGCTCGTGCTGTTGCTAAACAAATGGGTGATATTGACCTTGCGATTATCGATAAACGTCGTCAAAAAGCGAATGAATCACAAGTGATGCATTTGATTGGTGATGTGAAAGGTCGTGATTGTGTCATTGTTGATGACATGGTAGATACAGCGGGTACTTTATGTAAAGCTGCTGATGCACTGAAAACTTTTGGTGCTCGCCGTGTTGTTGCCTATGCAACTCACCCTGTACTTTCAGGCAAAGCCATTGAGAATTTGAAAAACTCTGTCATCGACGAACTCGTAGTTACAGATACAATTCCACTTTCTGAAGAAGCACAACAGCTTGGTAAGATTCGCCAAGTTTCGGTTGCCAGTATGGTTGCTGAAACAATTCGTCGTATTAACAACGAAGAATCTATTAGCGCAATGTTCGATAGTTATCTATAATATAGCGCTAGAATTCCAAAGCCCTGCCCAGTGCAGGGCTTTGTCTCACTAGGTCGGTCGCAGATCTAGTTTATTTAATAAACTTAAATTAAGGATGTCTATCATGGCAAACTTCGTATTAAATGCACAAGCACGTGAAGCAGCTAACCAAGGGAAAGGTGCGAGCCGCCGCCTTCGTCATGCTGCACAAGTTCCAGCAATCATCTACGGTGGTAACGCTGAACCTGTAGCCGTTACTTTAGAACTTCGTGAGCTTGTTAAAGCTTTAGAAAACAACGCTTTCTTTGAAGAAGTTGTTGAAATCAAAGTTGGTGACAAAGTTGAAAACGTTAAAATCCAAGCGTTACAACGTCACCCAGCTAAAAATACACCTATGCACGCTGACTTCAAACGCGCATAAGTGTTGAATGGTGTAATTAGTGGCTAATATATCGCTAATTGTTGGTTTGGGTAATCCTGGAAAGGAATATGCCCAAACCCGCCATAATGCAGGCTTCTGGTTTGTAGAACGCATTGCAGAAAAATATGGCATTACATTAAAAGCCGATCCCAAATTCCATGGAATAAGTGGTCGTGGTAATATCGAAGGTCAAGACGTTCGTCTGCTTTTACCAACAACCTTTATGAACCTTTCGGGCAAAAGTGTTGTTCCCTTCTGCAAATTTTATCAAGTTGCTCCTGAAGCAATGTTAATTGCCCATGATGAGCTTGATATGAACCCAGGTGTCATTCGCCTCAAAACTGGCGGTGGTCATGGTGGTCATAATGGATTGCGTGACATTGTTCCACACCTCGGTCCAAATTTTCATCGTCTACGTATTGGTATTGGTCATCCTGGTTCTAAAGAACGTGTCTCTGGACATGTGCTTAGCAAAGCGCCAAGCAGTGAACAAGGTTTAATGGATGATGCAATCGATCATGCACTATCACGACTCAAGTTACTCGTGAATGGTGATATTCAGCAAGCAATGAATCAAATCAATGCTTATAAACCCAACTGAATTTATTTGAATTGTTAAACAATCGTTCTTGCCATGTTGTTCATTTCAGAGCAGAATGCGTTTTTTGCCGATTACTAATCTTGTAAGACGCGATTGATTCAAACAAAAGATAAAGGTCTTAGGTCCACTCAGGAGACGCTCGCTATGCTATCTCGTTTACTAAAATGCAAAATTCACCGCGCTGTAGTTACCCATGCTGAACTTCATTATGAAGGTTCATGTGCAATTGATGGTGTGTTAATGGATTTAGCTGGTATTCGTGAATACGAAGAAATCCATGTTTGGAACGTGACCAACGGTAAACGTTTCGCAACTTATGCAATTCGCGGTGAAGACAATTCTGGGATTATTTCTGTGAACGGCGGTGCTGCTCACCAAGCGGATGTTGGTGATCTTGTGATCATTGCAACTTTTGGTGCATTTACCGAAGCAGAAGCCAATGCGCACAAACCTCGTTTGGTCTATGCCAACCCAGACAATACAGTCAATCACACTGCAAACTGTATTCCAGTTCAAGTGGCATAAGATAAATAAGAAGCTCGCAAATCGCGAGCTTTTTTATTGCGATCAGGTTCTTTCCATTCACCACATCCCTTCTCAATATGCTTAGCGAATTTATTGCAATCATTGTCAGAAATAATGATGATGCTAACGTTAGATGAAATATCACATTTTCTGTAAAAAAGTTTATACTAGCGACACATCGCTTCAGGGCGGGGTGAAATTCCCCACCGGTGGTAAGTTCCAGTATTGAACACTGAGAACAAGCCCACGAGCGTGTAGCCTTTAAAGCCACATGCAGATTTGGTTCAAAGCCAAAGCCGACGGTATAGTCCGGATGAAAGAAGACGACGTGACCAATAAAGTCTCAGGCGTAAGTTTGTGATCATTTATTGCTACGCCAATTTTTCAAAGTCCTGAAATGTTCAACCGTATCTTCAACTTACGCGAGCGTTTCAATGTCTAGTTTAATTCAACCCGAACTCTTTTTTTCAGCACTTCCCCCAGCAGAACAGCGTATTCAACAAGCATTAGCTGACATTCGCCAAGGTAAACCTGTTTTGGTGATGGATGATTTTGATCGTGAAAATGAAGCTGATTTAATCATTGCAACAGAAACGTTAACGGTCGAAACCATGGCGCGTATGATTCGTGACGGTTCTGGTATTGTCTGCCTTTGCATCACCAACGAACTCGCAGACCATTTAGAACTACCACCTATGGTGAGTGATAACTCTAGCCAATTTAAAACTGCATTTACAATCACCATAGAAGCTGCTCAAGGAGTGACTACAGGTGTATCTGCGCATGATCGTGTAACTACCATTCAAGCGGCAACACGTACTGGTGCAGTTGCTAGTGACTTAAATCGTCCTGGTCATGTATTCCCATTACGTGCGCGTGATGGCGGTGTCCTCAGCCGTCGTGGGCATACTGAAGGGACAATAGACCTTGCCCGTTTGGCGGGACTGAAACCTTCTGGCGTTTTATGTGAATTGACTAATCCAGATGGCAGCATGGCTTCTGGTATTCAAGTTCTGGCTTATGCAGAAACGCATCAACTTACGGTCATTACCATTGAAGAATTGGTGCAATATCGCTTAGCTCATCACGTATAAATGACACAGTCCCAGTCTTCAAACTGGGACTTTTTTAATTTGATCAAGAATCATATTTAAAACAATGTGGCATAAATACCATAAAGTGCGACAACAATTAAAATCACACCACAACAAGCCAATAGATGCTGATACATCTTGGAACGTGAAAAGCGATTAAACATTAAATATACAAATGATAGTGTCGCAAAATCGAGTGCAATCCAACTTACAGTCAGGATACTTAAACTCAAATTTAAATTTGGCGTAATCTGTACAAATTGTGGAAAAAAAGACGCAAAGAAAATAATATCTTTAGGATTTGAAATGGCAACAAGGAAACCTTGCTTAAATCCACCATTTGCAACTGTACTCGAGGTATTTCCAGCACCTACATCGCCCTGCCAAACTTCTCTTAAAATTTGTATACCCAAATAAACAATATACAGACAACCCAAAATCTTAACGACATTAAACCATTGCTCGCTAATGGTTAAGAAGCCTTTTAGAATTGCAATGGAAGCAGCAATTAAAATTAGAGAAGCCAGATTCGTACCAAAAATGGTTTGTAAGGCACGACGATAGCCCCCTTTTAAACCCGCACTTGCTACCAATAGCATGACGGGCCCAGGTGTAGCGATCATAATTACAACAGCAAAACAATATAAAAAGTATTCAATATAATTCACAAGTCATTACTTTCTTTTATACACATTAAAATAAAGCGAGCGTTTTAATCTTCTTCATCATCACGTAATAAGCTATGACTAATTCCATCAGCACGGAGAAATGCCAGATCATAACTTGCAGTTGCCAATGCCAACACGCGACGCTCAAACTCTTGCCACAAAGCTTTCACTTGCTGTTCAGTAATACCCAAACCACTTTCTTGAGTAAAATTTTTGTTTTTTTCACAAATTTTCAGGGCATGATATAACTTACGTCCTTTAGAGGCTTCTGGTCGCAACCGTACTCGCTTCGACAAGACAAAACCTTCGACATGTCGTAAATCTGCAAAGGGTAGCATGGGAACTAGAATCTGATCCAATTGAGCATCTAAACGGATCCAAACTGCATTTTGCTGCACTGTTGAATAAGTATTCCACTGAATGACTTCATGATTAAAACGACGACATCCCCGACAAACTGCATCACCAAAGACCGTAGAACAACGCCCTGCACATGGCGTGAGTGAAGCGATTCGACGATCATTACTCAAAATAAACTCCTAAAATCATATAGATAAACACTAAAAAACAAAATTTAATTCCATCAATTTTCAATTAAAGTTGCTTAAGCATCATACCGTTTATCACCTAATTTAAAAACCATAATTCTTGACGGGTTTTCTCGCTTATTACAGTAATTCGCGCTAAAATATGCGCCTTAAATTTTGTCCTATCGTTTATATTTGGAGTACTCCATGAACGCTACTGTAGAACAGCTTGCACCTGTAGAACAGCAAGCGACCGCTGATTGGGTTGTTGCCGCACTTTATCAATTCAAAGAAGTTCAAGATTCTGCTGATTTACAACAGCGTCTTTTAGACTTGGTAAACTCTATCAACCTATGTGGTACTCTAATTGTTGCAGATGAAGGAATTAATGGTACCGTTGCGGGTGACCGTGTAGCAATTGATGCTATACATCAATTTCTATTAAATGAAGGCTTTAACGCAATGGAATATAAAGAGTCAACCAGCTCTGAAAAACCATTCCGTAAAATGAAAATCAAACTCAAAAAAGAAATTGTCACTCTAGGCGTAGAAGTTAAGCCACGTGATTTAGTTGGTCACTACTTAGACCCAAAAGAATGGAACGACCTAATTGCACGTGATGACGTGATTCTGATTGATACGCGTAATGATTACGAATATAAAGCAGGTACTTTTAAAGGTGCGATTGATCCTCAAACTGAAACTTTCCGTGAATTTCCAGATTACGTAAAGAAAAACCTTGAACAGCATAAAGATAAGAAAATTGCGATGTTCTGTACGGGTGGTATTCGTTGTGAAAAATCGACTTCTTTGCTTTTACAAGAAGGCTTTGAAGAGGTGTATCACCTGAAAGGCGGTATTTTAAAATATTTAGAAGAAACCCCAGCTGAAGAAAGCATGTGGGAAGGCGAATGTTTTGTATTTGACGGTCGTACAGCGGTGACTCACGGTGTTGAAGAAGGTCAAAATATTAAATGTCACGCATGTGGTTGGCCATTACTTCCAACTGAAGTGGAAGAGCCAAGTTATGAACATGGTGTGTCTTGTAAATATTGCGTAGACAAAACCACAGATAAGCAAAAAGATGGTTTCCGTATGCGCCAATCTCAAATTGCAGCGGCAAAACGTAAACGCCTTTAATTTAAAAAATAAGGTCATCTTTTCGATGACCTTATTTTTAGATCAGCTATATAAAAATAAATTTCAACTGTTGTTTTTTTATTAAGAGCTTGGTTTTGTTGTTGCACACACTAAAGACTCTCCCTTTTCATTACCTGCCGTCACACCATTAATTTGCCCAGATGGAAAAAATGAAATTCCAACATTATATAAAACATCATCTAAAGTCGATGAAACGCTATTAGAAGCTACAAATAAAGTACCAACAGAAGTTTTCGTAGGAATTTCATCATCCTCATCTTTATTGATAATTGCAGATATTGTTATTTTACCATTACTAACAGTAAGTAAACTTCCCTCTTTTGTTAAAATACATCTTTCACCAAAAGGTGTAATTAATTGCTCTTCCTTAAAATCAGGTAATACATTAGAAGCACAATAATTATATCTTTCTATCATACCTGATTCATATTGTTGGCAAGCTATTGTGTTTACTTGAAGATTCAACGGACTAACAACTATGCTGTCAGGCTTAATAGGTAATTGAGCAAGATTACCATCCTTAACTAAAGTTAATAATGCATTGTAATCCTGAATACTCTTACCACTCTGAATTGCTTCTAATAATGCTTGAATGGCTTGGTGAATAGGATTATTTATTGCGGTGATCGTATTAAAGACATCAACTTTACCATCAAGAGCATATTCTTTTTTTATCAACTCTGCGACTAAAGCTGAATTTGCTAATTTCAATTGATCCACTGTTATTATACCAGACTGATACCATATGGCAGGCATTTGCGTACTTGCATAGGTAAGCGCTATATCCGTAAAGGGATTAATGTTTACACTACCCTCTTGACCAATATAACTATGGTAACTTTCTCCATTCGCCTTAACTTCTAAACGACATGGAAATTTACGACTATCAACTTCCCCTTGCCACTTACCCTCCTCGTCAACCATCACTGTATTTTTAAAACCGACACCATCCTTACATATTGCAGTCACCGTTGCATCTTTTAAAGCAGATGCCGCAAATGCTGTACCTGACACTGTACTATATGTGATTTTATCAGTCTGATCAGATTGTTTCACTCCCACGTCCGTTGATGGATCATTATTACTTCCACAAGCAGTAAGTAAAAGTATTGAGAATAATATACTAAGTTTAGGTGTTGTTTTTTTATTAAAATGCATGAGATCACTCTATTAAATATTTTTATCCACAGTTGCAAATATGCGCAAGTTGGAACAGTAATTATACAGACCTTTCTGTTTATAATTCCATACAACAATAATAAATAAGATAGGTCTTACTTTCACAAAATGACTAAATTTAAATGAATATGAATCAATTAAATTGAGTTAACTACCCCTTAATTATAATTCTTAATCCTTACTTCTATACATGCGTATATAGGACTACTAACACCTAAATTTTCAATACAAAGGCTCGTTAACTAATAAGTCATTGAGATTTATTTGGACAACAATTATTCTAAGCTTCAACATACAAATTGTATTAAAAAACACTATGGGACTTAAAGATTGGGTCTTATCCATCATGGAACAACTCGGTTATCTAGGTATCGCACTTCTAATGTTCCTCGATAATGTTTTTCCCCCTATACCTTCTGAAATTATTATGCCTTCCGCAGGCTATACTGCATCACAGGGTGAACTACTGCTCATTGGTGTGATTATTGCGGGTTGTATCGGCTCTCTAGTTGCCGCAGCAGTTCTATATTGGATTGGTTATAAATTTAATCATGCAACCATCTTTCGTTTCGTTGACCGATATGGCAAATATTTCTTTGTTCAATCAACCGATGTTAAAACTGCCTTAGACTGGTTTGAACATTACGGGCACCGTATCGTCTTTTTTGGTCGTATGGTCCCTGCTGTCCGTTCTTTGATTAGTATTCCTGCTGGCATGAGTCGGATGCCATTTTGGAAATTCATGTTCTACAGCAGCTTAGGCACCATTATTTGGACCAGTTTCTTAGCTTGCGTAGGTTTCTATTTCGGTGAAAATCAAGCACTCATGCATCAAATTTTTAGCCAAGTGGGCTATGTGATGCTTGGTATTGCCCTGCTCATTATTTTATGGATTTTCTATCGAAGATATCAGAGAAAAAAACAACATTTTAAAGACTAAATTGATTTAATTTAAGGATTTACATGAAGCATTATTTAAAACATTTTGCTGCAATTTACAGTATCGCTTTAGTGATTCTTGTGGCTATTCTGATTTTTGGTTTACAGTTAGGCGGAATTACTCTAATTCCTGCTTTGATTGCTTCCGCCTTACTAAGCGCAAGTCATTTTGTCAAAAAAGAACAACGCCTACCTAGCAGTGATGAAAAAATTCAATTGGTTTGGGGCTGTAGTGCGATTGCCATTATCATCGCGAGTTTCTTTGTGTTCTTCTTGGTACTGATGAACCCCAATGCAGAGCAAATTTTAAAAGCTGCCGATGAAGCAGGTCTAGGTATTTCAGCACTCATCATGCTGTGCTTAATAGCAGTACATGGCATCATTTTTCATTTTGCCTATGGTTGGTATGCAAGCTTTATCGCAAGAAAACAGCACCTAATGTAACTCTCTCGTCACGTTAAGCTCAAAATGAATTAGATGACTTCCAGTACATTGTTAACATAAAAAAAGCACCTGACGGTGCTTTTCTTTTAATACTATAGGGTTAGTTTGGTGTGTGATACATGAGCCGCGATTGTAGCAGCGCAAGATGCAACATCACGCTGGCGTGTGGTACATTAAATAAATTTCATTTAAATTGTCTGGAATTTCTTCCGCCAATTCATCCATTAATTGACCATTGCGACGGAAAGATTCCATTTGTGGATCTTCGTCATCAATGCCACTGAACACCATGATTGGTAAAGTTAAATCAACCAATTGTTCTTCGTATTCTGGCGCAAACCATGCTTCTTCATTTAAGAACATCGCATCGACAAAGCCAACACTCCAGTCACCTAAACTTGATTCCACATCAGCTTCTTCAATTTCAAAAGGAAATTCAATTCCTTCTTCATTCGCCAAATTCTGACGAATACTGTCTAGCCAAGATTTGACTTGTGCAATAATCTCAGCAGGAACTTTTTTCTGATTACTTTCAAAAAGCTCATCTAACCAGCGATCAAATTGCGGACCAACAGCAATTGCACATAAAAAACCATGAGTCGCTGCGAAATCTAGACCATGCTCATTTTGGTCACCATCTAGATATTCACTCAATAGGTCTAAATCTAAAGCACTCATTTTATATCCAAGCTTAAAATTGTAAGACGTATCATAACATTTTCAACACACGATTCTCATCGTGAGTTTTAATCATCCTCATCATCGAAATCGTCGTCATCGTCTATATCGTAATCAAAATCTTTTAACTCGCGCTCTAAACGGCGTTGTGCGAGTAAGTCATCAATTAATCGACGTTTTTCCAGCGACTCTTTTGCGCTAATCTTGCTTGATGCTTCGTCAAAATTGACGTCATCATCACCGTAGTTATCATCTAATTCAAAATCTGTTGAAGACACTCAAACTACCTCAGAATAAAAATATAATGGGTCTAGGCGCTATTTATCGTTCTTCCGAAATCTTGTCAAGCTTTATTTAAATTTATTGCATTTTATTTGAATTTTGGTCTTTATTTTTAACCAATTTCATGGCATGATATAATCCACCCTGCGTCTTTTAGTTTTGTGGTATTTTTAATATCAAATCCAAAATGTTTTTGATTCCAAATGTTGGATTTTGAACTGACGAACGCAAGGGATGAACTTGAAAATAACAAATTCACCCCCATCTTTATCCTTAAATTTACATTAAATATTTTATCAGGCGGCTTATTTGCTGATTATTCCTGATGAGATACATTGCAATTTACAGATAAGTTTATGAAGCAAACTGAGCTATCCAGCACGGTTTTTCACAGTCACAGATTCAACAAAGAGTAAGCAAAGATGAGCGATATGACTTCCCCTACTTCGCAAGTAGCGGCTCTGATTAGCCGAGGCAAAGAGCAAGGTTACCTAACTTATGCTGAGGTTAACGATCATCTCCCAGACTCGATTACTGAAAGCGAACAGATTGAAGACATTATTCAGATGCTTCAAGACGTTGGTATTCCTGTACACGAACGTGCACCTGAATCTGACGATACAATGTTCGAAGACAATGCAGAAGCTGCCGATGAAGTTGCAGAAGAAGAAGCTGCTGCCGTTCTTGCCTCTGTAGAAAACGAACCTGGTCGTACCACAGACCCTGTACGTATGTACATGCGTGAAATGGGTACTGTTGAGCTTTTAACCCGTGAGGGTGAAATTAGCATTGCGAAACGTATTGAAGAAGGTATTCGCGATGTTCTGCATTCTATTGCCTACTGGCCAAATGCAGTTGAAGTCGTTTTACAAGAATATAATGATTTTCTAGAAGGCGAACGTCGTCTTGCAGATATTTTATCAGGCTATTTAGACCCTGAAACTGATGAAGAAATTCCAGAAGTCTTGGAAGAAGAAGCTGAAGAAATTGAAGAAATTGCAGACTCTTCAAGCAAGTCAACCAAAGATGTCAAACTTGATGATGAAGATGAAGACGAAGAGTCTGAAAGTGATGATGATTCTGAAGGTGATTCTGGCCCAGACCCTGAAGTTGCGAAAGTACGTTTTTCAGAACTTTCAAATGCGTGGGAACAAACCAAAACCGTAATTGCGAAACATGGTCGTAATAGCGACGAGGCTAAAGCTGCGCTTGAAGCCCTTGCAACTGTGTTTATGATGTTCAAATTTACTCCGCGTCTATTTGATATCATTTCAGAAATGATTCGTGGCACTCACGACCAAATTCGTACGTCTGAACGCGAAGTAATGCGCTACGCAGTTCGTCGTGGCCGTATGGATCGTACTCAATTCCGTACATCTTTCCCAGGTCAAGAATCAAACTTTGCTTGGTTAGATGAACAAATTGCTAAAGCGCCAACTGAACATAAAGCGCATTTAGAAAAAGTGCGTCCTGATGTGCTTGCTTTCCAACAGAAAATTGCCGACATCGAAAAAGAATTGGACTTAAATGTAAAAGACATTAAAGACATTTCTAAACGTATGGCTGTGGGTGAAGCAAAAGCGCGTCGTGCGAAAAAGGAAATGGTTGAAGCCAACCTTCGTTTGGTAATTTCGATTGCGAAAAAATATACCAACCGTGGCTTACAATTCTTGGACTTGATTCAAGAAGGTAACATCGGCTTGATGAAAGCCGTAGACAAGTTTGAATACCGTCGTGGTTATAAGTTCTCAACTTATGCAACGTGGTGGATTCGTCAGGCGATTACTCGTTCAATTGCGGACCAAGCACGTACCATTCGTATTCCAGTACACATGATTGAAACCATTAACAAGATCAACCGTGTATCCCGTCAACTTCTTCAAGAAATGGGTCGTGAACCTACACCTGAAGAATTAGGCGAACGTCTGGAAATGGACGAAGTTAAAGTACGTAAAGTCCTCAAAATTGCCAAAGAACCGATTTCTATGGAAACGCCAATTGGTGATGATGAAGATTCGCATTTGGGTGACTTCATTGAAGACAGTAACATCACGTCACCAGTCGATGCTGCAACTTCAGAAGGTCTTAAAGAAGCAACGCGTGAAGTACTTGAAAACTTGACTGAACGTGAAGCGAAAGTCTTGAAAATGCGTTTTGGTATTGATATGCCAACCGACCATACTTTGGAAGAAGTCGGCAAACAGTTTGATGTAACACGTGAACGTATTCGTCAGATTGAAGCTAAAGCACTTCGTAAGTTACGTCATCCTTCTCGTTC
The DNA here is from genome assembly GCF_023824315.1 of Acinetobacter tibetensis. Taxonomy (NCBI): domain Bacteria; kingdom Pseudomonadati; phylum Pseudomonadota; class Gammaproteobacteria; order Moraxellales; family Moraxellaceae; genus Acinetobacter; species Acinetobacter tibetensis. The sequence goes on from NZ_CP098732.1 coordinate 2,471,922, forward strand.
TGAACATTTACGTTCATTCCTAGAAAACGACTAATTTATACCGATACGATGGAGACTTGAAATTTTATCGCTTGTCTCCATTATGTATTTAAGAGCAACACCTAACGCCTGTAGTTTCGCAGGCGTTTGAAATAAGGGGGACTGACGCTCATGACTATGTTAGACCGCACACCATCTCGTGAATTACAAGAACATCTTTGGGTGTTCCCAATGGACTACCCTATTAAACTCATTGGTCTTGCTGGCACTGAGTTACATATAGCAGTCGTTGAAATTTTAGTGAAACATTTCCCTGAATTTGATGGTGATTCGATCCAAGTACAACTATCACGGACAGGTAAATATCACTCTCTCACTGCGCAATTACGCTTTGAAGAGCTAGAGCAAGTGCATCAGTTATATGCAGATCTTGCGGCTTGCCCGTTAATTAAAACTGCACTATAAGCACTCAAAAAAACACGCGGACTGCGTGTTTTTTTATATCAATTTTCATTCCATTTCAGATATATCTCCCTATCCGGCTCTGCTCAGCTTATAATTTAGCTCACATTCAAATCTTGTTAAGGATGCTGTCGACGTGACTGATGCTGTACTCAAACCCACTTTAATCATTCGTCAATTTAATCAGCTTACCCCTTATGCCGATCGCTTTCAGGACATGAAACAATTGACTGAACAGCGCGAGGCTGAAACGCCTGACGAACTGTGGCTATTACAACATCCCGATGTACTCACTCAAGGTCAAGCAGGCAAACCAGAACACATTTTAATTCCTTCAAACATTCCTGTGGTACAGACAGATCGAGGGGGGCAAGTGACATGGCATGGTCCAGGTCAATTGGTGGCTTACTTCATGTTTGATTTAAATCGTCTTGGTTGGAATGTGCGAACCCTAGTGTCTTATGCAGAAAACTTAATGATTGAGTTACTGAAAAAATACGGGATTGAAGCCTATGCCAAACCCGATGCACCAGGCGTGTATGTAAATGAGCGAAAAATAGGATCTTTGGGGTTTAAAATTCGTCGTGGGCGCAGTTATCACGGACTAGCACTCAATATTAATTGTGATTTAGCTGGTTTTCATACCATCAATCCATGTGGCTATTCAGGTCTAGAAATGGTACGCATTCATGACTTGATTGAACAAAACCCACCAAGTTTTGCAAACTTATGCGTCGATATCATTGAAACTTTACAAAACAGCGGGTACTTTAATAAAGTTCAAATTGTTCAACAATAAGCACTTTACTTTATATAGCGAAATAAATTAGAGTATTTACTCTAAATAAAATAAAAGACTCTTAAACTAAGGGATAAGCAAGTGATTTTAAACAAATCAGTAAAACCTGCTTTACAGCTCGCCTATGTCAAACTCATGATGGATGTGATTGGCAGAGGATTGGTTATGGCAAGTCAGGTGGATGATGAAGTTCGGCAGGAAGTCGCAAAATTTCCTGCAAATTTCGTATTATCCATGAAGGTATTCCCGCATGGTCCTGCTTTTATTGCCAAAGTCACCGATAATCATCAATTGTTATTATTGAACGACACTGAGCAAAAACCAGACCTCACCATTACCTTCAAACATCTCAGTCATGCCTTTTTAGTCTTTTCTTTTCAGGAAAGTACCGCTCAAGCATTTGCCAATGACCGCATGATTGCCGATGGCGATTTATCTTATGCCATTCGTTTGGTTCGTTGCTTGAATAAAATGGAAGCATTGATTTTACCTAAATTACTGGCTGAACTTGCAGTCAAACAATACCCACACGAACTTAGCCTAAAAGAAAAGCTTACAGGCGCAGCCAATATTTATCTTAAAGTGGCTCAATCATATTTCAAACGGAGTGCATAACATGGCAAAGCCTTATTACGAATTTTTTTGCCCAGTTAAAGTGATTGCGGGTAATGCCGCGTTAGAGCACATTCCTTTTGAACTTTCTACATTAGGTGCCAAACGCCCCATGATCATCACCGACAAAGGCGTGCGTGGTAACCAATTACTGGCCCCCATTGAGGCGGCTTTTGAATCGACCGATGCAGTGATCGGCTGTATTTTTGATGATGTTCCACCTGATTCAAGCTTAGATACAGTACGTCGTGCCGCTGCTTTATATCGTGAAAACCAATGTGATGCGATTATTGCCGTTGGTGGTGGCTCTGTGATTGATACATCGAAAGCCACTAATATTTTAGTCAGTGAAGGTGGTGATGATTTACTGCAATATTCAGGCGCACACAACTTACCTAAGCCGTTAAAACCGTTCTTTGTGATTCCAACCACATCGGGTACGGGTTCTGAAGTGACCATGGTTGCGGTTGTATCCGACACAGCCAAGAATGTAAAAATGGCATTTGCTTCATACTACCTGATGCCACATGCTGCAATTCTTGATCCACGCATGACGCTTACCCTGCCACCGCATTTAACTGCGATGACTGCAATGGATGCACTTACTCATGCAATTGAAGCCTACACGTGTATGGCAGCCAATCCTATCAGTGATGCTTATGCAACGGCTGCGATTAAGAAAATTAGCGCTAATCTATTTAATGTTTTAGATAACCTTAATGATTCACAAGGTCGTTTAGAACTGGCGCAAGCATCTACTATGGCAGGCATTGCCTTCTCTAATTCTATGGTCGGTCTAGTTCATTCTTTAGGCCATGCGCTCGGTGCCGTGGCTCACCTCCCCCACGGCCTATGTATGAATCTATTCCTGCCTTATGTACTCGAATACAATAAAGAAGTGAATGGCGACAAAATCGCAGATCTATTGCTTCCGCTTGCAGGAGCCGATATTTATGCGCAAACCCCAGCACATTTACGTGCAGATAAAGCCATCACGACCATTCAAGCCATGCGTGATCGTTTGTTCAGTCTGACCAAACTACCAAGAACGCTACAAGAAACAGGCAAAGTCACCGAAGCTCAATTGGATGAAGTGGCCGAAAAAGCCTTAAATGATGGTTCCATCATCTACAATCCTAAAGAAGCATCCTTTGAAGATTTAAGATCTATTCTTCAAAAAGCATGGTAAAAATGCAATAAATAATGAAGCCTGATGTTCTAACATCAGGCTTTTTCATAAATGACACATTGGTCATTTATTTTTTACCTATTTGGCAGAGAATTTGCTAAAAGTTCTACAAAAATACTGACAAGTGACATCAATTTAGGATAGATTGGCGCACTTTATTTTATTCGTAGGGGGGATCGTTCGTCTCAAACGATCCTTATAAACATGACTGATCCTTGATCAACGATTAAGAGGATAACGCCGTTGACAAATAACTCTGGGACTCAATCGGCAGCTAAACTGCAAAAAACGCTTGGATTTTGGCACATCGTCATTATTGGCCTAGCATATATTCAGCCAATGACCTTGTTTGATACTTTTGGTTTAGTATCTGAAGAAAGCCATTATCATGTTCCAACCTCTTATATTATTGCCTTGGTTGCGATTCTATTTACCTCTATTAGTTACGGACACATGATCCGTCGCTACCCATCTTCTGGTTCTGCCTATACCTACGCCCAAAAATCCATTCATCCCAATGTCGGTTTTATGGTGGGTTGGTCATCTTGGTTAGACTATTTATTATCGCCAATGGTCAACATTGTTCTGGCGGTGATTTATTTAGAAGCGTTATTCCCAGATGTGAATCATTGGGTTTGGGTTGTGGGTCTTACTGCGCTGATGACAGGGGTAAACTTACGTGGTGCGCGTTTTGTTGCCAACTTTAACAGTCTGATTGTTTTCGTTCAGTTGGGTGTAATTGCATACTTTACATGGATGGTGTATCAATTACTGGCTGGTGGCGTGAATGCAGATGGCACTCTGGTCAATGCTAAATATCAACTTTGGAGTCTTGAACCATTTTGGAACGAGATGACCACTATTGGTGCATTAATTACAGGTGCAACTTTACTCTGCTTCTCTTTCACAGGATTTGACTCTTTAAGTTCTTTAGCAGAAGAAACCAAAGACACTGAAAAAACGCTACCTAAAGCTATTTTCATGACGGCATTATTTGCAGGTGTGATTTTTATCATCAGCACTTATTTCATGCAAATTTACTTCCCGAATGATCCTAAAACTTACTTTGAAGATGTTGCTGCGACTCAGCCAGATATCTTACAAGCTGTGGGTGGTGTTGCCTTCAAAACAGCCGTATTGTATTTTGCAATTGTGACGGTTATGGCATCAGGTATTTCTGCACATGCTGGCGTATCACGCTTGATGTATGTGATGGGTCGTGATGGCGTTATCAATAAAAAAGTATTTGGTCATATCAGCCCAAGAACCTATACACCGTCTTACAATATTTTGATTGTCGGTTTAGTGGCTTTAACTGCAGGCTTTATGGACCTTGATATTGTAATTTCAATGATTAGTTTTGGCGCTTTAACCGCATTTACTTTTGTGAATTTATCGGTGATTTCACGTTATGCACTACGTGATGGTCGTACAAAATCAACCAAAGAAATTATTAATTTCGTAGTTATTCCAATGCTAGGTTTCCTAAGTATTTTTGCCATGTGGCTTGAAATTGAAGAAACTGCTTTGAAATATGGTTTGTGGTGGGCAATGTTTGGTATTTTATACTTAGGTTATAAAACCAAAGGGTTCAAACAACCTGCCCCGCAATATCATGAATTTGATGATCATCATTAATTTTCATGTATAAAAAAAGACGCAGTATGCGTCTTTTTTTATGTTGGCTTATGCCAAAAACTTATTAGTAATCTTAGCAATACGCTTTGCATAAACTTTTGCCGTTTCGAGATCCCCACTAGGAATTTCATCAACACTGGCATCTGAAGGTGTTTGGACCAATAAGCCTACCGAGCCACCTAAATTATTCACATCTTCACGGGTCGCTGATTTACTATTTGCAGGCAATAAACCTAAGCTCACCCAAATCCCGCCATGTTGAGACGCAAGAGTTTGTAACTGAATCAAGGTCAGTTGTTTATCACCATTTAAACTGGCACTATTGGTAAATCCACCAAAAATTTTGTCTTGCCATGCGCGAGTAAACCATTTTTTTGACGTTGCATCAGCAAACTTTTTAAATTGCCAAGGTGCAGTCCCCATATAAGTTGGAGCACCAAATACAATCGCATCAGATTGATCGAGTGTCGCCCAATCCTGTTCTTGAATATCACCATTTGCATCAATTTCAATTAAATTTGCTGAAATTTCCTGAGCAAAGGTTTGTGCAATTACTTTGGTATGGCCATAGCCAGAAAAATAAACCACCGAAATATTAGCCATCTTGTTTTCCTCTATTTAAATCAAATATTTTGAAACTTCAATACAATCATGCAATCACATGATTTTTCTCTAAATCTGATCAGGTTTGAGTTTGACGTAACTTGCCACGACGTCACTCAAGCCTTGTTTTAAACTTTGGGTTCTCTCCCCTACCAGCACTTCATAAGCATTTTGTTGAATCCCTGCAAAAATCTGTTCCGCAACAAACTCAGGGCTAAATTGAGCAATAGGTAAACCTCGTGTTAAATCGGTATCAATAAATCCGACATGAACGCCCATCACCTGAATATAAAACTGGGATAACCATTGGTGACTGGAGTTGGTATAAGACCACGCAGCCGCTTTAGAAATTGCATAACCTGTTAATGAAGTACTGGGTTCCCAAGAGACATCCAACAAAATATTCACCACATAACCCTGTTGGTTTTGCTGCAAAATGGGTGAAAATATTTGTGTGCCCCGCATCATGCCAAACAAATTGGTTTCTAAAATTTTATGTGTTGTTTCAATAATATTGGCATCTACTGGCTGCGTATTTAACAGTGCAATGCCTGCATTATTGACCAATATATTTGTATCAGCACACGTTTACACTGCACGCTAGATAGACTGTTTATCATTCACATCAAGTTGAACAGGAATTCAACTTTCTTCTTGAAACCCAACGATCTGGCGCATTGCGACATATATTTTTTTGTGCCTTGTTTACGTGCTTCACGTGCAATTGCCAAACCTAGCCCGCGATTAGCACCTGTAACAAAACAACAAATCTGTAACTTTATTGCATGACCCATCCCCAAAATGATTGGTGATCCAATACAGCATCTATTCATAACAGTAGCGCAATTTTCATTCACCCATGATACACTTATGAAATCTAGTATCAATTAGTTACCACATGGTAACTGGTATAGGAAATTGATATTTAAGCAGCAAAATGCAATCAATGAGGTCTGAAATTTATGAATAAACCACTGAAATTTAATATTTTTCATCCTGATTGTCCTGCGCGACTTTTTTTTGAAAAATTTGCAGATAAATGGATCTTATTAATTGTATATACGCTGGATCAGGAATCTCAGCATTTCAATGAATTGAAAAAGAATATCCTAGGAATTTCACCTAAAGTACTCTCGCAGAAATTGAAAATATTAGAACGTGATGGATTTTTAACGCGTACTATTCATGAAGACAATGTCATTCGCGTTGAATATGCACTGACTGAAATAGGCAAAGATTTTGCGCAAAATGCCTATCAAATGAAAGATTGGGTCGAAGCCAATATGGGGAAAGTCTTAAAATCAAGACAGGGTTTTGATCAGCGCCAAGAACAAGCAGAGTCGGTTTAAATCAACTCTGCCATTTTATTACTTTATTCTTCTACTAATTGCTTAAAGCCTTGCTGACGCCATGCTTCATAGACGATCACCGCAGTGGCATTAGATAAATTTAAACTGCGAGAATTGGCTGCCATCGGTAAACGAATCCAATGTTGCTGTGGAAACATTAAACGCACATGTTCAGGTAAACCACGTGTTTCTGGTCCCATTAATAATGCAACTGGTCGATTTAAATCAGAAGTATGTGGCGTTTCAGTCCCTTTAGTGGTTAAAGGATAGACGGCATCTTTATCCACACCTTGTGTTGCCAAAAATTCAAGACATTGTTCAATATTGTCCCAAATTTGCATGCGTGCCCACTCATGATAATCTAAGCCAGCACGTTTGAGTTTTTTATCATCCAACTCAAAGCCTAAAGGTTTGACCAAATGTAGCTGCGCTCCAGTATTGGCACATAAACGAATGATATTTCCTGTATTGGCAGGAATTTCAGGCTCGTATAAAACAACATGGATCACAACATTTCTCAACTTAATAATTTTGCTCTATCTTAGATGAACCGTTCAATATCAGAACAATTCAGTCTTAGATAAATAGCAGATGGAATGAAACAATGGCATGTTACTGCCATTTTAATTGTTCACGTAAACTCACCACTTCACCAATGATGGTTAAAGTCGGTGCTTGAATATGATGTTCGCTCACTTTACTCGCAATATCTGCCAGAGTACCCACAACCACTTTTTGCTCGGGTGTTGTGCCTTTAGAAATCAATGCAACAGGCATATTGGGACGTTGTCCATGTGCAATCAGTTGCTGACAGGTATTTTCCAAGCCAACCAAACCCATATACAACACCAAAGTTTGATTCTCATAGACCAACTCATCCCAAGGTAACTCAGGCGAACCTTCTTTGAGATGCCCTGTTAAAAAACGGACACTTTGGGCATAGTCACGATGCGTCAGCGGAATACCTGCATACGCTGAACAGCCTGATGCCGCCGTAATCCCTGGCACCACTTGGAAGGTAATGCCTGCATCAAACAACTCTTGAATTTCTTCACCACCGCGACCAAAAATAAAAGGATCACCACCTTTTAGCCGACAAACACGCTTGCCTTGACTGGCGTACTTCACCAATAATGCGTTAATACCTTCTTGGGGTACTGAATGATTAGAGCGCGCTTTGCCTACATAAATTTTTTCTGCATCACGACGACATAAATCCATAATCGGCTGCGAGACCAGACGATCATAAATCACTACATCCGCTTGCTGCATTAAGCGTAATGCTTTTAAAGTCAATAATTCAGGATCGCCAGGTCCAGCCCCCACCAAATAGACTTCCCCTTTCGGAGTTTTCCATTCTTGTAATGCCTGCTCAATTAGTTGATCGGCTTCAGCCTCATTGCCATTAAACACCTGCTCTTTGAGTGGACTTGCATACAAATCTTCCCAAAAAATGCGACGCTCGTCAGGATTGGTAATTTTTTGCTTTACTGTCGCACGCCATTTACCTGAAAACTGCGCCAGTTTACCCATCCCATGCGGAATTAAGGTTTCCAACTGCGTCCGAATTTGACGAGATAAAACGGGAGATGTGCCATTGCTCGCCACAGAAATAATCAGTGGTGAACGATCAATAATGGCAGGGACCATAAAGCGACAATGGGGTGGATCATCTACACTATTAACAAGAACCTTTTCTGCTTCACAGGCTTCAAACACCTGCTGATTAACAGCGCGATCATTAGTCGCTGCAATCACGAGGCGATAATCGCGTAAATTGACCTGTGTTTTAAAAGCAGCAGCAACATACTGACCTTGGGTTTGTTGTACCAAAGTCAGTAAATCTGGTTCAATTTCAGGCGCAATCACATGCAGAATTGCATCTGCTTTGGCCAATAAAACCGCTTTGCGGTAAGCGATACGCCCACCGCCGACAATCAGACAAGGTTGCTGTTGCAGCTTTAAAGAGATTGGAAATATTTCCACGGAATACCTCTAATATTTACATCTGATCGTCTTAAAGCAATTTTCGTGCACAAACGCACACCTATCGAAAAATTAATTAATCGATGTATTCGGCACCACCCATATATGGACGTAATGCTACTGGAACTTCAATTGATCCATCAGCACGTTGATAGTTTTCCATCACTGCCAATAAAGTACGTCCTACCGCCAATCCAGAACCGTTCAAAGTATGTACGAATTCGGTTTTCTTCTGATCGGCACGGTAACGTGCTTTCATACGACGTGCTTGGAAATCCCACATATTTGAGCATGACGAAATTTCACGATAGGTATTTTGACTTGGTACCCAAACTTCAAGATCATAAGTTTTTGCTGCACCAAAGCCCATATCTCCACCACATAACGTGATTTTACGATAAGGTAAGCCCAATGCTTGCAAAATACCTTCTGCATGACCTGTTAATTCTTCTAAGGCTTGCATCGAATCTTCTGGTTTTACAATTTGCACCATTTCAACTTTGTCAAACTGATGTTGGCGAATTAAACCACGCGTATCACGACCATAAGAGCCTGCTTCACTACGGAAACATGGCGTGTGCGCTGCATATTTTAATGGCAAACGATCAGCATCAATAATTTCATCGCGTACAAAGTTAGTAACTGGCACTTCAGCCGTTGGAATTAAGTAGTATTCTTTTTCGCCCTGTAATTTGAATAAATCTTCTTCAAATTTAGGAAGTTGTCCAGTACCACGTAAAGAATCAGCATTGACCAAATACGGCACATAGGCTTCGGTATAGCCATTTTTTAAGGTATGCGTATCGAGCATAAATTGAGTTAAAGCACGCTGTAAACGTGCTAAAGGTCCTTTGAGGACGCTAAAACGAGAACCCGTTAATTTGGTTGCCGTTTCAAACTCCAAACCACCCATCCATTCGCCAAGGTCAGTGTGATCTTTAATCTCAAAGTCAAAGCTACGTGGTGTGCCCCATGTATAAACTTCAACATTATCACTCTCGTCTTTACCTTCTGGCACAGACTCATGTGGCATATTCGGAATTGAAAGAAGTTTTGCTTCAAGTTCCGCTTGTAATTCTGCTAAAGCAACTTCAGCAGCTTTAATTTCATCACCAATAGCACCCATACGTGCCATGATTTCCGATGCATCGCCACCAGATTTTTTAATTTGACCAACTTGTTTTGCGCCCGCATTACGCTCAGCTTGTAACGCTTCAGTTTTGGATTGTAAATCTTTACGGCGAGCTTCTAATGATGCCCACTCGGCTACATCCAATTGAATGCCACGTTTTGCCAAGGCTAAATTTACAGCCTCAATATTTGTTCTGATTAATTTCGGGTCGATCATAGCCAGTCTTTACTAAAGAAAAAAACTGGCTATAGTGTAAGCTGTTCATGCCAAAAAATACAGTCAGCAACGTTCCAGCACCACCACATTCAGGCAATAATCCATCAATTAGGCTTATTCATGCGTATTTTAATGCTCAGGATATTGCGGCAAACTTGGTAAATATTCAGGGCGTACAAATTTTTTCAATGTGTAGTACGGTAATGTCAACTCACTCATGCCTTCAGCATAAGAGGCTAGCTCATAAAGTGGATACACAAACACTAAACCATTTGCACCATAATAAAAATTATCACTAAGCTGTAGTTTTGCCTTTTCTATATTGTGTTCTTGCAACCAATTTTGGTTATTGTCATATAGCGCATCTAAAACTTGTGCATCAACACCTTTAATTAAAACATCTTGCAGGGCTAAACGCTTTTTCTTGTTCAGATCAAAATTTACGAATTCTTGATGGTACATTCCATGTGCCGCACCTGCTGAATAACTATAACTCTGTATGGCAAAGGTTGCGAAATTATCGTTTTGCCCTACATAACGTACGTAGGTTGAACTTTGATTTAAACCCGGCTGAGCACCTTCTTCGATACGTACTTTCTGGTTAGGTTGATTTGAAAATGCTATTGGGTCAGCTTTTTTAATCCGATCCATAAAATACTGATCAATCCATTTAAAATTGGTTTCAACCGTTTGAATATCGTATTGCGTGCATCCTTCCGTTTCGCATGCTTCAGGTTTAGCCAATTTAACAGGTACGACTTTTGCCTGAATTGCAGGAATGACTTGCGTAGCCGATGCTTCCGTGGCTGTAGTTTTGGCTTCCACAGATTTCTGTGAGGTATCCTTAGGCTGACAACCTGCAAATAAAACCACTGAACACAACAGCGGTAAAACTAAATTTCGTTGTTTTAATTGGAAAGTATTCATAAATAAACCTTATATTCGGTATCTTCAAACAATATATTTCACTATACAAACTCTCACTTTAAGATGAAATTACAAAATGTAGCCCAATGTATTGACTACATATTTAGATGAATATTTCAATCGAAATCATTTATTGAATTATTAATGTAAAAAAATGCAGCACTTAGGCTGCATTTTTTATCACTCGTCATTTGATGGAGGTTTTCAGATTTATTGATCAATAATATCTGTACCCTTTGGCGGAGTAAAATTAAAAGTCGATGCAGGAATTGCCGCATTCACCTTAACATTATTAAATTTTACATAAGTAGTTTGACCCAATGAGTCTTGTAAAATCATTAAATTCGGAGCTTTGTTGCCACCAAAACTGATGGTTAAACTTTGGAAAGCACCATCATCACTCTTTGGATAAAGGGTGTAATAGGTTTTTCCTTTATTCGGTTGAGTAACACGGTAAGACTTCATAATCTGGTTGGTATTACCCGATAATAACAACGCTGGCGTATTTGCAACTTGCTCATCTAAACTTTGACGAACTGCCTGTTGTAAGTCTGGGTCGTAAATCCACACTGTTTTACCTGAAGTCACGATGGTTTGTTTTGCAGGTGTTATCGTTTCCCAATAGAATTTTCCTGGGCGTGCAACTTTCATTGTCCCTTTAAAGGTCTGATTCATGTGCTGCGCAGTTAAGCCTTTTTTTTGTGTCTTGTTCGCACCACTTGAAGCTTTTGTTGTTTGCTCAAAATTAGCCGATAAACTTTGAATACCACTTAACTGCTTAACCAAATTTGCAGTTGCTTGTTGCTCCGATGCCGCTACAGGTGCTGCAAAAACAGTAGTACTCATCATTGGTGCGAGTGTCGCTGCACCCAATGCCATAGCACACATGGTTTTACGAAGCATATTCATGTCATCACCTTTTTTATTTGCTATTTCGCAATCTATTGAAAGCCACATATTAAACCAAATTCAGTGGCTAATAATTGAGAAAATAAGAAGATTTGTATAAATATTAATGTTTAATGTATAACACATCCATCATGATGAAGACCAATTTTTTAGCTCATATGCAAAAAAGCCCCTGAAGTTCAGGAGCTTTTCTGCTTGAGCTACTAAGATCAATTTATACTTACTTCCATTGATAACCTACAGAAGCACCGCCACCAAAGTCACCTTGGCTATTGCCCGTCAACGCAACTTTATAGACATATTTATTATTTTCAGTCACACCACTTACACCGAAGGCATAACCTTGCTCACCTTCCCAGAACCCAATACCACCGCTTACCATACTCATACCTGCTTCAGTCGGTTGTGGTAAAGAAGCGATTGCGATACTAGAAGCTACAGCAGCATATGTTCGATCTTCCAAATCTCGCATGTCTCGATTCAATGCATTCACTCGACTATCAGTATAAGCTTTCGCATCATTCAGAGTTTGCTGCCCAACTTGATTTATATAAGTTTTGGCTTGGTTCAAGATAGTGGTATCGGCAGCAGCCATTTCCTCTGGAGTGATACCATTTGTACCATCTGCACCATTTATACCATTTATACCATTTGTACCTTTCAGACTCGCTAGCCATTGAGTAATAGTTCCAGCATAACCATTGTTTACAGCAACTTGATATGCACTCACACCATTAGCGCCTGTAGTACCATTTGCTCCTTTAAGGCTTGCCAACCACTCAACCACGGTACCATCAAAGCCATTTTCCACAGCTTGTTGATACGCATTTAACCCTTGGGTACCTATTGCTCCAGTAGCACCTGTCGCACCATTTATACCTTGAAGGCCTTGTTCACCCTGCGCACCTGTAGCTCCTGTGGCACCCGTAGCGCCTGTCGCACCAGTTACACCCTGAATACCTTGTAAACCTTGAATACCCTGTTCACCTTGAGCACCTGTAGCTCCTGTGGCACCCGTAGCGCCTGTCGCACCAGTTACACCCTGAATGCCTTGTAAACCTTGAATACCCTGTTCACCTTGAGCACCTGTAGCTCCTGTGGCACCCGTAGCGCCTGTCGCACCAGTTACACCCTGAATGCCTTGTAAACCTTGAATACCCTGTTCACCCTGCGCGCCTGTAGCACCCGTTGCACCCGTAGCACCTGTCGCACCAGTTACACCCTGAATGCCTTGTAAACCTTGAATACCTTGTTCACCTTGGAGACCCTGTTCACCTTGAATACCCTGTTCACCTTGGAGACCTTGTTCACCTTGAATACCCTGTTCACCTTGGATACCTTGTTCACCTTGGAGACCCTGTTCACCTTGAATACCCTGCTCACCTTGGATACCTTGTTCACCTTGAATACCCTGTTCACCTTGGAGACCTTGTTCACCTTGGATACCCTGTTCACCTTGAATACCCTGCTCACCTTGGATACCTTGTTCACCTTGGATACCTTGAGCACCCTCAAGACTTTCCAGCCACTCTGTTTCAGTTCCTTGAAAACCATTATTCACTGCAACTTGATATGCACTATCTCCAGCAGGACCAGTTGGTCCTGGTATTCCACTCTCAGGACAACTACCTGTATCTTGATTAGAATTACACGAAGTTGCAAAAACGTTTGTATTCGCTGTCATTAAAATTGCACTTAATAAAAGCACTTTAGCAGCGAACTTTTGTTTACGAAGATAATGATTTGGCTCAAGTGTTTGTAGATTCATTGCAGTAGATACTGCAGTACTAATATGAGTTTGTTCTTTTTGTAACGTATTTTCTAAGGCTTTCGTCATTCGACTATTCGGAACACCCAAGACATTTTGATTTAATTTTTTCATGTCCTTCTTCCTTATCCTTCTCCTATTTCATCTATTACACGCCCAAATAAATGTGACGTACATCACTATTTTTTGGTATTTTGTGACTAGTAGTATTTTAATAAGAAAAAATATGGTGAAGAACAATGCGACGGTTCATCTTTTGGCTTAAATCATTTTTAGAAAAATTCATCTTTAAAAAATATAAAAAAAACCCGCATAAAATGCGGGTTTTTTCTGAACTTTTAAAACTTATGCAGTTTCAACAGTTACATAGCGACGGCCAAATTGACCTTTCACTTCAAACTTAATTACGCCGTCAGCAGTAGCAAATAAAGTATGGTCACGGCCCATACCAACATTTGCACCAGCGTGGAATTCTGTACCACGTTGACGAACGATAATGTTACCAGCAGTCACAGCTTGACCACCGTACATTTTAACACCTAACATCTTAGGATTTGAGTCACGACCGTTCTTAGTCGAGCCACCGGCTTTTTTAGATGCCATGTCTATATACTCCTAGTGATTAGCCTGCGATCGCAGTAATTTTCAACTCGGTAAACCATTGACGGTGACCTTGTTGTTTACGGTAATGTTTACGACGACGCATTTTAACAATACGGATTTTGTCGTGACGACCATGACCAACCACTTCTGCAGTTACTTTTGCGCCAGCAACAACTGGAGCACCGATTTGAATGCTTTCGCCGTTAACAACCATTAATACGTCATCAAACGTAATAGTCGCGCCAGTTTCAGCTTTCAATAATTCAACTTTAAGGGTTTCACCCTCAACTACACGGTGCTGTTTACCACCGCTTTGGATTACTGCGTACATAATGTACTCCAACTTGCCCGTGTCGTCGTGTCGATAAAGGGATATATCGAGCTTAAAACGACCGCCACTGGGGTTATACAAGGGGACAGATTTTAAGTGATTATGGCAGAAACAACAAGCCATCTTCACAAAAAAAACCAAACTTAGCCCTAAGTTTAGTTTGAAGCCCTAACATGCTAAATTAAAATAGAATGAAACACATACGACTGTGTAATAAACAATAGATTTTTAAAATCAATTCGCTACTATAGTCAGCAGATACATTTTTGATGTCATCCAAAACGTCGTTTACGTGTCTATGATAATCAATAGTCCAAATTATCACACATCAGCAACCTTGTTTACTGTGTCATTTTTTGATTCTAATTTTTGGTTACACTACAAATAACGACGCTACCGTTGAAAACATCACTTAACCAATAGAGGTTTCTATTCCTATGGCCATCGATTTTAAGCAAGATATTCTCGCCCCTGTAGCTCAAGACTTTGCTGAGATGGACACATTTATTAATGAAGGAATTACATCTAAAGTTGCATTAGTGATGGCAGTCAGTAAACATGTGGTTGAAGCAGGCGGAAAACGTATGCGCCCAATTATGTGCTTACTTGCAGCCAAAGCCTGCGGTGCCGAAGATTTAGCACAACAACGAAAATTGGCTGCCATTATTGAAATGTTGCACACCGCAACGCTTGTGCATGATGATGTTGTAGATGAATCTGGTTTACGTCGTGGCCGCCCGACCGCAAATGCAACATGGAACAATCAGACTGCGGTTTTAGTTGGTGATTTTCTAATTTCACGTTCTTTCGACTTACTGGTCGATTTGAACAACATGACCTTATTAAAAGACTTTTCTACAGGAACGTGTGAAATTGCTGAAGGTGAAGTATTGCAACTACAAGCTCAACATCAACCTGATACCAATGAACAAACGTACTTAGATATTATTCATGGCAAAACTTCGCGTTTGTTTGAGTTGGCGACTGAAGGGGCTGCAATCCTGACAGGTACACCTGAATACCGTGAACCTCTTAGAAAATTTGCTGGTCATTTTGGCAATGCCTTCCAAATTATTGACGACATTTTAGATTACACATCTGATGCTGAAACGCTTGGTAAAAATATTGGCGATGATTTAATGGAAGGTAAACCTACTTTGCCACTCATCTCTGCACTACAACACACCACAGGCGAGCAACACCAAATTATACGTAAGAGTATTGCAACCGGTGGTACTGCACAACTCGAACAAGTCATCGAAATTGTGCAACAGTCTGGTGCATTAGATTATTGTCGTAAACGCGCTACTGAAGAAACTGAAGCTGCATTGGCAGCACTTATGGCTTTGCCTGATACACAATATCGTCAAGCATTATCAAACTTGGCACAATTGGCCTTACACCGAATTCAATAAAGTAGACTTGCTTATTTGCTTATGCATATACAATTTAATGATGTATTGCGGAACATGCAGCAACAGCTTGAGCTTCCTCAGGCTGTTGATGATCTTCTGCTGATTGAGCTGGTGAATCATATTCGACCCAGTGACAGTAAAAACATAGACGAAATAGAACAAAAGTTTCAGCAATTTATTCAAACCCTTTTACTTACGCCACATGCTGCAATTACCTTACAAAGTTTTCTTCTGCGCCTGATCAATCAATATAAACAAACCAGTTTATTTGCCGATACAGGGATTTTATCGCTTGATGGTTTTTGGAATCAGTTGGCCCAGCGCGTAGGCGCACACTTTTTACCCTTAATTTATGATGGAACCCAACTGCAAGAATTGGTTCGACGAGTCTTTCATCAACCAAATGATCATTACTGGCTAGATCAAATTTCTGAAAAAAATTGGCAGCAGTTATTACAGCTCTTAAACCAAGGTCATAGCAATCAGAAAGAAAAGCTCAAAATTAAACATGAGCTGATTAAAGCAATTACCGTGATTTCATATCGAATTAGTGGTATTGGTTTATACCCTGAATTTATTAATGCGCAACCAGAACTGACTGAATACGAATCTCCGTTTTTAGAACAAAATCGTGAAATTATTGAATTTATTCAGCATTATAAAAAATTGCATCAAAATCGGGATGAATTTGCTGCCATTGCGCCACCTGATGCTTCACAAGCCTTGGTCATGATTGATCAATGTCGAGAAGTAGTCTTAAAAATTCGACGTGCCACCAAAAGGATTGGGGTGAGTATTAGCCTCACCTATTTGCTCTCTTTATTAGAGCAATGCCTTGATCGAATAGAACTGCTTCTGCAATTGATTGTTGAAGAAGATGAGGTTCGTTACCACGCTATAGGTAGCCTACTCACCGATATTAGCCAAGCGATTTATAATGAACGCAGTGTCCGTGCATTATTGGCCAATAACAGTGAACTCATTGCCTTACAAGTGACTGAAAATGCCAGTAAAACGGGCGAACACTATGTAAGTACGGATAAAAAAAGTTTTTGGTCCATGTACCGCTCCGCCGCAGGCGCTGGGGTAATTATTGCCATCATGGCCACTTTAAAAACCCTAGCATCTCGTGTCGTGATGGCACCCATCATGCAAGCGGTTGTGTATAGCATGAATTATTCTTTTGGTTTCATGCTCATTCATATTGTGCATTATACCGTCGCAACCAAACAACCTGCGATGACAGCGGCGGCACTTGCATCAACGGTACAGCATCGTAAAGGCTCTAAGACTACACAAATTGCTGAATTAGCAGCTTTAATTATTAATATTATTCGTACCCAATTTATTGCAATTATTGGCAACATTTCCATAGCAATCCCAACCGCGGCATTGATTGCTTGGTTATGGCAAACTGGATTACATGAACCGCTAATGAATCATGCCAAAGCAGCAAAGACATTACATGATTTAAATCCATTTACATCTTTAGCTATTCCACATGCAGCAATTGCAGGGGTCTGTCTTTTCTTATCGGGCTTAATTGCGGGATATTTCGACAATATGGCGGTTTACCGAAAAGTAGGCCCCAGACTTAAAGCACATCAGCAGTTGAAATTATACTTAGGACAAGAACGCCTGTATAAGTTTGCAGAATATGTAGAACGAAATTTAGGTGCGCTCGCGGGTAATTTTATTTTTGGGATCATGCTCGGCAGCATGGGCACCATAGGTTTTATTTTAGGTCTTCCCTTAGATATCCGACATATTGCCTTTGCATCTGCTAATTTTATACAAGGTCTCATGAATATTAATGATAGCCCTGATATTGGCCTAATTATTGTATCTTTTTTAGGTGTACTTTTAATTGGTTTGACCAACTTATTTGTGAGTTTCACACTGACCATTATTGTTGCTTTGCGGGCGCGTCGCGTGCGTTTTGAGCAATGGAAACCGTTAGCAAAATTAGTACTGACCCACTTTTTAACGCGTCCAATTGATTTCTTTTGGCCACCAAAGTCGCCTTTAGTCGTTGACGAAACTACAAATTCTCACAAAACTTTAAGTAAATGATTTGTTATATTTCCAACTTACTATAGATAAATTTAACCGAGTTCACACAGACTTGAAAAAAAGTGTACTGACGAGTACACTTTTACCCAAATGTTAACTGGGGGAGTCCGGTTAAACGAACAAGAGGTTAATGCATGCCGTACTTGTTGCTGATTATTGGTTGTTTTTTGTTATTTTTCAGTGTTTTGATTTTAAACACTCCCAGTTTGCTTTCATTTGATTTAGCTATTGTCGAATGGGCAAGTCATTATCGTACTGAAAATTTGAACCAAATAACAACGCTACTATCAGCAATTGGGGGGATGCCTGCTGTACTTTTTTTTACCACTTTATGGTGTTTCTATCTAACTTGGTATAAAAAATACACATATATATTACTAATTTGTTTAGGACTAATTGGAAGCGGAGCCTTTGCTTGGCTACTTAAATACTGGATTGCAAGACCACGCCCACCTGAAATATTTCATTTGGTTCAAAGTTATGGTGCTTCTTTTCCAAGTGCGCATAGTGTTTATGCTGCTGCTTTAAGTGGTCTGGTTATTTATGTATACCGTGAACACTCCAAATACTCATATATTTATTGTTTTGCAGTTATATGGTTCATTTTAATGGGGTGCTCAAGAGTGTATTTGGGCGTACATTTTCCTTCTGATGTTCTTGCAGGTTGGGGCATAAGTTTTATTTGGATTACCCTGCTATACATAGTGTTACAACACGCTATTAAGCGAAAAATAAATTAATTTTTAGATAATAATCTAACCGAGGTGGAACAATGATGTCTGCAAAGCTTTGGGCTCCAGCCCTCACCGCTTGCGCATTAGCAACAAGTATTGCACTTGTTGGTTGTAGCAAAGATCAAAAAGATGCGCAGCAGGCTGGTGCATCTCAACAAATGCCACCAACGGAAGTTGGTATTATTGTTGCGCAACCGCAAAGCGTCGAACAATCAGTAGAGTTATCTGGTAGAACCACAGCATTTGAAGTATCAGAAGTTCGCCCACAAACCAGTGGTATTATTCTGAAACGCTTATTTGCAGAAGGCAGTTATGTCCGTGAAGGTCAGGCACTTTATGAGTTAGATTCTCGTACCAACCGCGCGACACTCGATAATGCAAAAGCAGCACTCTTACAACAAGAAGCCAACTTAAGCTCGCTTAAAACAAAGCTCAATCGCTATCAACAACTGGTTTCAAGCAATGCCGTTTCGAAACAAGAATATGATGATTTAGTCGGTCAAGTTAGAGTTGCTGATGCGCAAGTTGCGGCTGCACGTGCCCAAGTCAAAAATGCTGAAGTAGACTTAGGTTATTCAACTATTCGCTCTCCAATTTCTGGTCAAACCAACCGCTCAACGGTAACAGCAGGTGCGCTTGTCACTGCAAATCAAGTAGATCCATTGGTGACCATTCAACGTTTAGATCCAATTTATGTGGATATTAACCAGTCTAGCACCGAATTATTGCGTCTACGCCAGCAACTCAGCAAAGGCAGTTTGGACAGCAGTAACAACACACGTGTGAAGCTGAAACTTGAAGATGGTAGCTACTACCCAATTGAAGGTCGTTTAGCCTTCTCAGATGCCAGTGTAAATACAGACACAGGGACTGTCACAATTCGTGCGGTATTCCCAAATCCAAATCACTTGCTATTACCTGGTATGTTTGCCAATGCGCAAATTGTACAAGGTGTGATTCCTAATGCAATTTTAGTTCCTCAAGCGGCAATTACTCGTACACCAACAGGTCAAGCGATGGCGATGATTGTGGATGCGAAAGGCGCAATTGAGTCACGTCCTGTCACCACAGTAGGTGTTCAAGGTCAGAATTGGATCGTGACTGAAGGCATTAAAACAGGTGAAAAAATTGTGGTTGATGGTGTGGCGAAAGTAAAAGCGGGACAAACCGTTTCTGCGAAACCATATCAACCTCAAACTGAGGCATCAAAAGCTTCTGCGCCAGCATCTGCTGAAAAACCGCAAGCGAAACAAGCAGAATCAAACACTGAACAAAAAGCTACTTCACACGCATAAGGGGTAGACTGAATGGCTCAATTTTTTATTCATCGCCCCATTTTTGCGTGGGTGATTGCACTGGTTATTATGCTGGCGGGTATTCTTACGCTAACAAAAATGCCAGTTGCCCAATATCCAACGATTGCACCGCCCACGGTGACAATCTCTGCAACTTATCCAGGTGCTTCTGCACAGACTGTTGAAAATACGGTTACTCAGATCATTGAACAACAAATGAATGGTTTGGATGGTCTGCGTTATATTTCATCTAACAGTGCGGGTAATGGTCAGGCATCCATTAACTTGAACTTTGAGCAAGGGATTGACCCTGATATTGCACAAGTTCAAGTACAGAACAAACTACAATCGGCAACAGCACTTTTAC
Organism: Acinetobacter tibetensis; assembly: GCF_023824315.1. Lineage (NCBI taxonomy): Bacteria > Pseudomonadati > Pseudomonadota > Gammaproteobacteria > Moraxellales > Moraxellaceae > Acinetobacter > Acinetobacter tibetensis. Next base: position 2,492,309 of record NZ_CP098732.1, read on the forward strand.
CTGAAGATGTACAACGTCAAGGGGTAAAAGTAACCAAGTCAGGTGCGAGTTTTATGCAGGTTCTTGCATTTTTCTCTCCTGATGGAAGCCTATCTGCTGCCGACATTAAAGACTATGTGAACTCCAACATTTCTGAACCACTGAGCCGTGTTGCTGGTGTGGGCGAAGTCCAAGTTTTTGGTGGTTCTTATGCCATGCGCATTTGGTTAGACCCTGCCAAAATGACCAGCTTACAAGTCACTCCAAGTGATGTTGCTGCTGCGATTAATGCTCAAAACTCTCAAGTGGCGGTTGGTCAGTTAGGCGGTGCACCCGCTGTACAAGGTCAAGTACTGAACGCAACGGTGAATGCGCAAAGTATGTTGCAGACTCCTGAGCAGTTTAGAAATATCTTTCTGAAAAATACGGCTTCAGGTGCCCAAGTTCGCTTAAGTGATGTTGCTCGTGTTGAACTCGGTTCAGATAACTATCAATTTGACTCTAAATTTAACGGTAAAGCTGCTGGTGGTGTTGCGATTAAACTGGCAACAGGTGCCAACGCACTGGATACTGCTGCCGCTGTTGAAGAACGCTTAAGTGAACTTCGTCAAAACTACCCAGACGGTTTAAAAGATCAATTGGCTTATGACACCACGCCGTTTGTTAAGCTTTCAATTGAAAGTGTGGTACATACTTTAATTGAAGCCATATTCTTGGTATTCATCGTGATGTTCTTGTTCTTACAGAACTGGCGTGCAACCATTATTCCTACGCTTGCCGTACCTGTTGTGGTATTAGGTACATTTGCAGTCATTAACATTTTCGGTTTCTCAATCAACACGCTCACCATGTTTGCAATGGTTTTGGCCATTGGTCTTCTGGTCGATGATGCGATTGTTGTGGTGGAAAACGTCGAACGTGTAATGCAAGAAGAACACCTCGATCCTGTCGAAGCAACTGAAAAATCAATGCAACAGATTTCTGGTGCCTTGGTGGGTATTACCAGTGTGTTAACTGCGGTATTCGTTCCAATGGCATTCTTTGGTGGTACAACGGGGGTTATTTACCGTCAGTTCTCCATCACGCTTGTGACCGCGATGATTTTATCACTGATTGTGGCATTAACCTTTACCCCTGCCCTGTGCGCAACCTTGTTAAAACAACATGATCCGAATAAAGCGGAAAGTAACAATATTTTTGCGCGTTTCTTCCGCTGGTTTAACAACAGCTTCGAAAAAGTTGCTCTGAAGTACCAAGGTGGTGTCAATCGTATGACCCATCATAAAGTCTTCTCGGGTGTGATTTATGTATTGGTTATTGTAGGTTTAGTAGGTCTATACAAAGTATTACCTTCTTCGTTCTTACCTGAAGAAGACCAAGGCGTAGTCATGACTTTGGTTCAACTTCCGCCGAGTGCAAGTCTGGAACGTACCGACAAAGTCATAACCACGATGACGGATTACTTCCTGAACAAAGAAAAAGAGCACGTAGATTCGATCTTTACCGTTTCTGGTTTCTCGTTCACAGGTGTGGGGCAAAACGCAGGTCTTGCTTTTATTAAACTGAAAGACTGGGACGAACGTACAACACCTGAGTCGAAAATTGGTGCAATTATTCAACGCGGTATGGCACTGAATATGATTGTCAAAGATGCATCTTACATTATGCCTTTACAATTACCAGCAATGCCTGAACTAGGTGTAGCATCAGGTTTTGATATTCAACTGAAAGATGCAAGTGGTCAGGGACATGACAAGCTGATCGCTGCACGTAATGCGATTTTGGGTATGGCTGCACAAGATAAACGTCTTGCAGGCGTACGTCCAAATGGTCAAGAAGATACCCCTCAATACCAAATTACCATTGACCAAGCACAAGCAGGCTCAATGGGTGTCAGTATTGCAGATATTAATAGCACCATGAGCATGGCTTGGGGTGGTTCATATATTAATGACTTCGTTGACCGTGGTCGTGTGAAAAAGGTTTATGTTCAAGGCGAAGCAAGTACACGCATGATGCCTGAAGACCTGAACAAATGGTACGTGCGCAATAACGTCGGTACGATGGTTCCTTTCTCAGCATTTGCAACTGGGCAATGGACGTATGGTTCACCACGTTTAGAGCGTTATAACGGCGTATCTTCCGTGAACATTCAAGGGACTCCTGCACCTGGTGTAAGCTCTGGTGATGCGATGCTTGCAATGGAAGAAATCATTGGCAAATTACCATCAATGGGCTTACAAGGTTTCGACTACGAATGGACAGGTTTATCTCTAGAAGAACGTGATTCAGGTAGCCAAACAGGTCCGCTACTGGTTCTTTCAATGTTAATCGTCTTCTTATGTCTTGCCGCATTATATGAAAGCTGGTCTATTCCTGTTTCAGTATTGCTGGTTGTTCCACTAGGGATTATCGGTGCATTTACTTTAACGTGGTTGGGTATGATCATTAAAGGCGATCCAAACTTGTCGTTTAACATCTATTTCCAAGTCGCAATTGTTGCAGTAATTGGTCTTTCAGCAAAAAATGCGATCTTGATTGTAGAATTTGCGAAAGAATTACAGGAAAAAGGTGAAGATCTATTTGACGCAACTTTACATGCTGCAAAAATGCGTTTACGCCCAATCATCATGACCACTCTTGCCTTTGGTTTTGGTGTACTTCCACTTGCGCTTTCTACAGGTGCAGGCGCAGGTAGTCAGCACTCTGTCGGCTTTGGTGTACTTGGTGGTGTAATTAGTTCTACACTTTTGGGTATTTTCTTCATTCCAGTATTCTTTGTTTGGATTCGCAGTATTTTCAAATACAAACCTAAGAAACAAAATAATCAGGAGCAAACATCGTGATGCAAAAAGTATGGTCTATTTCAGGTCGTAGCATTGCGGTATCTGCACTTGCGCTTGCTTTGACTGCATGTCAAAGCATGCGTGGTCCAGAACCCGTCGCTCAAGCGGATATCCCAACAGGATATATTGGTTCAACAGCAGGTCCTTCTGTTGCTGAACAAGGCTATAAAGACTTTTTTGCTGACCCACGATTGGTACAAGTCATTGAAATGGCTTTAGCGAATAACCGTGACTTACGCACTGCGACGTTGAACATCCAACGTGCGCAGCAAGCGTATCAAATTAGCGAAAACAACCAACTGCCAACCATTGGTGCAAGTGGTAGTGTGCTTCGCCAAGATACACTCAGCTCGAATAAGCCAATCACAACGTATAATGTTGGCCTTGGCGTAACCGCGTATGAGTTAGACTTTTGGGGTCGCGTTCGTAGCTTAAAAGACAATGCTTTAGACAGCTATTTGGCGACTCAAAGTGCACGTGATGCAACACAAATTTCGTTAATTGGTCAGGTTGCGCAAGCATGGTTGAGCTATTCGTTTGCCAATGCCAACTTAAAACTGGCAGACCAAACCTTAAAAGCACAGCTTGAATCATACAATCTGAACAAAAAACGTTTTGATGTGGGTATCGACAGCGAAGTCCCTGTACGTCAAGCGCAAATTTCGGTTGAAACTGCACGTAATGACGTTGCGAACTACAAGACTCAAGTTGCACAAGCACAGAACTTGTTAAACCTATTAGTGGGTCAACCTGTTCCAGCAAACTTATTGTCTCCTCAGCCTGTGAAACGCATTACCCAAAGTACGGCGTTGACAGCAGGCTTGCCAAGCGACTTGTTAAATAACCGTCCTGATGTCCGCGCTGCGGAATATCAATTGTCTGCTGCGGGTGCCAACATTGGTGCGGCAAAAGCACAATTGTACCCAACCATCAGCTTAACGGGCACAGCAGGTTATGCATCGACAGATTTAAGCGACTTGTTTAAATCAGGTGCTTTTGTGTGGTCACTCGGCCCAAGCTTGGACATTCCAATCTTTGACTGGGGCACGCGCCGTGCCAATGTGAAGATTTCAGAAACTGACCAAAAAATTGCGTTGTCAGATTATGAAAAAACCATTCAAACGGCTTTCCGTGAAGTGAATGATGCCTTAGCAGTACGTGAAAATATTGGTGACCGTTTGGCGGCACAACGCCGTCTTGTAGATGCAACCAACACCACCTATAAGCTTTCAACTGCTCGCTTCCGTGCAGGTATCGACAACTACCTCACTGTACTTGATGCACAGCGTACATCGTACTCGGCGGAACAAGGTTTGTTATTGCTTGAACAAGCAAACTTAAACAACCAAGTTGAAGTGTATAAAACCCTCGGTGGCGGCGTAAAAGCCAACTCGACGGATCAAGTGGTGAAACAGCCTTCTTCTTCAGATGTGAAATACAACAAAACAGCAAACTAAGGTTTGCAACATCAAAAGCTCACTTCGGTGGGCTTTTTTATTGCTTTTTGCTAGGCTTTTTCCTATCTTCAAAGATAATCAAATCATTTGAATATTAAAGATTATGCTTTTAAGTAACCTAGAGTCCGTTCCTGGACATAGCATTTCCCAACAACTGGATGTGGTCTATGGCAGTACCGTTCGGAGTAAACATGTGGGACGCGACTTTTTGGCAGGTTTAAAAAATATTGTCGGTGGTGAACTTACTGCCTATACCGAGCTTTTAGAAGAATCACGCCAAGAAGCCATGAATCGTATGATTGCAAAAGCACAAGGCTTAGGGGCCAATGCCATTGTAGGTATTCGTTTTTCAACCTCAAATATTGCCCAAGGTGCCTCTGAGTTATTTGTTTATGGCACTGCCGTCCGTGTCACACCGTTAGACAACCATCTTCCCGATCCATTTCCAACACAGGCCTAAGCAATGGAAAGTTTAATTTTCCAACTGCTGATCTTTGCCGTGCTCTTTAGCGTCGGTTTTGGCTTTGGTCGTTATAACGAACGCAAACATTTGGCAGAGCTTGAACACAATGAAAAGCGTCTTGCCTATATTACCGTAGGGAATTTACGCAAAGTGAGTTTTGAGCAGTCTGGGCACATGATCAGCAGCAATGTTGTGATTTCTCATGATTATTTCAAATATGTACTGGCTACCGTGCAAAACTTTTTTGGGGGGAGACTCACCAGCTATGAAAGTGTTGTCGATCGTGCCCGTCGTGAAGCAATTGTCCGACTCAAACTTGAAGCAGAAAAATACGGCGCAACGCATATCGCTTGTATACGACTGGCGACTACCGAAATGGGCATGCAAGGTGGCATGGTTGAGGTTTTTGCTTATGGCACAGCCATTTTAAAGTCGTAAAACATCTTCCCTATTCAGCACACTCAAACAGCATGAGCATTCAAAATGGCTCATGCGCTCCTATCTTCTATCGTACATTCGGATGGTAGATTGCTCGCTAGAGCATCATTCTCTAGACTGAATAAAATAGGTCACAGATAATAAAATCGTTAGCACTTTAAATAGGTGGAGAAAGCATTACTCTCTCCTATTCTTCCCAATTTACTTTACTTTCGCTTTACGAATCATTCGATACAGAGTACTTGGTGATAAACGTGAAACCAGTACGCCTAATTTTTCTTTACGCCCGCCAATGACAATATATTCATCGCCTTGCATTAATGATTTAACCGCATATTGTGCAAATTCATCTGCGTCTAAACCATTGGCTGTTGCATCATTATCAAAACCTTGTGCCTGACCTGCTCCATTTAAAGCATTAATGGACACATTGGTTTTTACAAAACCTGGGAAAACCACCGAAACATCCACCCCTTCATCAGCCACTTCTGCCCTTAGACTGTTTGCCCACATATGAATGGCCGCTTTTGCCGCAGAATATGAAGCACGATATTGCGTACCTAACAACCCTGCAATACTCGAAACAAATACCACCCGCCCAGACTTTTGTTTTAAGAATGTGGGTAAAACGGTTTTGGTCAAAAATACCTGCGAAAAATAATCGACTTCCATAATGGTGCGTTCAGTTTGCATGGTGGTTTCAGCAATCAGGGCGCGCTGACTTAAACCCGCATTATTCATCAGCCAGTCAATGCGTCCTTTGGCCGCTAAGACTTGATCATATGCATGTAAGACTTGAGCTTCATTGGTAATATCTGCACAAATTGAAAGATGTAAATCTGGATTTAACAATCCAACACGTACCTTTTCTAATTCGTCAAGGCGACGGGCAGTCAGCACCACTTGTGCACCTTGTAATGCACATTCTTGTGCCAAGGCTTTACCTAAACCTGAAGATGCCCCAGTAATCCATACCACCTTATTTTCTAAACTGTCTAGCTTGGCCATTGTTGTCTACCCTGATTCGATTACGGCAATTGCCTAATTGTTGGTTGAATTTTCTAAAAAAACAAGAAAATGATTGAAATAATGACTCATGGTTTTGGCATCATATTGCGTGCCCAATTTATCAAAACGCTTATAGCCCATTTGTGTAGTGACATGAATGACCCCGTTCAAGGTCTTATCTACCACCAGATTAAATTTCAGCATTTTTTTCGGAATCCGAATTAAATGCGTCACCCCCTGATCCACAATTTGAGTAAATGCCTGTAAAGCAGGAATCACCTCGGCATTATTACCATGTTGCATTTCTTCGGCAGAACTGAGCAAGGCTTGAACACTGTCTTCATCGACTGGATAGGACAAATAAAATTCACCCTCTTTTTGATACATCAGTTCGTGCAGATAATTTACCATCGGCAACAAACGCTCATTGCCAAAAAATGACACCGACCATGGCATATATTTACGTGTGGTTTCCATAATGTGCTGGATTACTTTGGCAGACTCATTATCCCCCGAATGCGAAATGCGGGTGATCTCACCAAAAACCTGATCAATCACTTCATAGGAAATATCTGCCAGCACCTCACCCAATGCTTTGGCCAAACTCTCGGTTTGACCTTGATTAAGTTGTTGATGAATATCCTGAAAACGTTGATGGGTTGCTGATTTCAACTTAAGTGAAATAACATAACTCATTCTATTTTTTCCTTTTTATCAAGTTCTACGATCTTGTGCATGGTCGTTATACAAGCTTCATCATAAAACCTCTCACTTGCTGTGACAATTGCAGAAACAAAGCATTTGACGAACATCCCAAAGCAGTTATTTTTTTGTTACACTAGATGCAATTTTTTATTCACTTTTTATCTATTCTGACTATGACTGATTCTGCGCAAAACATTGCTACGACTTACGATCCGACTGAGATCGAGAAAAAATGGTACCAAACTTGGGAAGAGCGTGGCTATTTCAAGCCCTCTGAAAAAGGTGAGTCATTTTGTATCATGATTCCGCCACCAAACGTCACCGGTAGCTTGCATATGGGTCATGGTTTTAACAATGCCATTATGGATGCCCTCACACGCTACAACCGTATGTCAGGTAAAAACACTTTATGGCAACCAGGTACAGACCACGCGGGTATTGCCACACAAATGGTGGTTGAGCGTCAGTTGGGTGCTCAAGGTGTGAGCCGTCATGACCTCGGCCGTGAAAAATTCATCGAAAAAATTTGGGAATGGAAAGAACAATCGGGCAACACCATTACCCGTCAAATCCGTCGTTTAGGTTCATCGGTAGATTGGTCTCGTGAACGCTTTACCATGGATGAAGGTTTATCCAATGCAGTAAAAGAAGTGTTCGTTAAACTGCACGAAGATGGCTTGATCTACCGTGGCAAACGTTTGGTGAACTGGGATCCAAAATTACAAACTGCTCTTTCAGACTTAGAAGTTGAATCGGATAAAGAAGAAGCAGGTTCACTGTGGCACTTCAAATATTTCTTTGAAGATAAAAACCTACGTACCCACGATGGCAAAGATCACATCGTTGTTGCAACGACTCGTCCTGAAACATTACTCGGTGATACTGCTGTTGCTGTGGCACTGGATGATGAACGCTATACACATCTTGTGGGTCAAAACATCATTCTACCGATTACAGGTCGTGCTGTTCCTATCGTTAAAGATGAATATGTGGATAAAGAATTTGGTACAGGCTGTGTGAAAATCACCCCTGCACATGACTTTAACGACTATGACGTCGGTAAGCGTTGTGAACTCCCAATCATCAATATCTTCAATAAAAATGCAGAAGTATTGGCTGAGTTTGAATACATCGCGAAAGCGGGCGAGCAAATTTCTAAAACCATCCCTGCTCCTGCGGACTATATTGGTTTAGAGCGTTTTGAAGCACGTAAAAAGCTGGTTGAACAAGCTGAAGCTGAAGGTTGGTTAGACCAAATTCAACCTTACACCTTGAAACCACCTCGCGGTGACCGTTCAGGTGTGATCGTTGAACCATTATTGACAGACCAATGGTATGTGAAAATTGCACCATTGGCTCAACCTGCCATTGAAGCGGTTCAAGATGGACGCATCAAGTTTGTTCCTGAGCAGTACAGCAACATGTACATGGCGTGGATGAACAACATTCAAGACTGGTGTATCTCTCGTCAACTTTGGTGGGGTCACCGTATTCCAGCTTGGTACGATGCTGAAGGTAACATCTATGTGGGTCGTGACGAAGCTGAAGTACGTGCTAAAAACAATATCCCTGCTGATGTTGCGCTTAGCCAAGATGAAGACGTACTGGATACTTGGTTCTCTTCTGCGCTGTGGACATTCTCAACTTTAGGTTGGACTGGCGATGCCAAGAAAGATGCGGAAAACTATTTCCTCAATACTTTCCACCCAACTGATGTATTAGTGACTGGTTTTGACATCATCTTCTTCTGGGTTGCTCGTATGATTATGTTTACGATGCACTTCATGAAGAATGAAGATGGTACGCCACAAGTTCCGTTTAAAACGGTCTATGTTCACGGTTTAGTCCGTGATGGCGAAGGTCAGAAGATGTCGAAGTCGAAAGGCAACGTGCTTGACCCATTAGATTTGATTGACGGTGTAGACCTTGAAACTTTAGTACAAAAACGTACTACAGGTCTAATGAACCCGAAACAAGCGGCGAAGATTGAAAAATCAACCCGTAAAGAGTTCCCAGAAGGCATTCAAGCCTATGGTACAGACGCAGTGCGTTTCACCTTCTGTGCGCTTGCGAACACAGGTCGTGACATTAAGTTCGACATGAAGCGTGTTGAAGGTTACCGTAACTTTGCCAACAAAATCTGGAACGCAACGCGTTTCGTAATGATGAACTGTGAAAATCAAGAAATTGGTAGCGAAGTTCGTCAAGACCTTTGGGAATTGCCTGAACAGTGGATCGTAAGCCGTCTGCAAAAAGCAGAAGCTGCGGTACAACAAGCTTTCGCGACTTACCGTTTAGACTTGGCTGCACAAGCGATTTACGAGTTCATTTGGAATGAATACTGTGATTGGTATGTCGAACTGACCAAACCTGTTCTGAATGATGAAAACGTATCGGTTGAGCGTAAAGCTGAAGTTCGTCGTGTATTGCTTGCAGTGATGGAAGCATCTTTACGTCTTGCACATCCTCTTATGCCGTATTTGACTGAAGAAATTTGGCAGACGCTTGCACCGAAACTCGGTATTTCTGGCGAAACCATCATGCTTGCGCAATACCCTGTAGCTAACCCTGAGCGTGTAAACGAACAGGCTGAAGCAGATATGCAATGGCTTCAAGGTTTGATTGGTGCGGTACGTAACATCCGTGGTGAAATGGGCTTGGGTAATGCGCGTTTATTACCAGTGCTTCTACAAAACACGACGGAAGCTGAGAAAGCACAGATCACACGTATTGAAGCCTTGTTTAAAGCCTTGGCGAAAGTAGAAAGCATTACTTTCTTGGCGGATGGCGAGCAACCACCATTGTCTTCTTCTTCTGTGGTTGGACATGCGTCTGTATTTGTTCCGATGAAGGGCTTGATTGACCCGAAAGCGGAATTGGGGCGTTTACAGAAAGACTTAGACAAAGTGCAAAAGCAGCATGACGTCATTGCAGGCAAACTTTCTAATGAAGGTTTTGTGGCGAAAGCACCTGCGGCTGTGGTTGAAGGTGAAAAAGTGAAGTTGGCTGAATTTGCGGATCAGTTAGTGAAGATTAAAGCGAATATGGAGCAGATTGCAGCGCTGTAAGGTGTTGGTAATTTGATCTAATTCGTAGTATAAAGGGCTGATTATTCAGCCCTTTTTTTATATACATTAACTGAATGCAACCAAAGTTCTTCTTGTGTCTTTTCAAAATTGGTATCACGTGACATTTGTTTGACCATCCCCACTCCATTTGTTGACGGAGTACCAAATTCTATTTGATTTACTTTATCCGAAACTATTAGTTTAGTAACCGAAGCTTGGTCTTTATGATTGATAATTAAGTTTTTCAATTCTTCTTCGTTTAAATATAATGACCTATCAATAATATTTAAGACTCCTCCCTCTTTTAAAATTTCATCAGATATTTCATAAACTGTATTTTGAACTTTTAAACGATAGTCCATAGCACTTTTCACCCAACCATCTAAATTGCTATCAAACCATTTAGCACCATGAGTTCCGATCAACCAACATATAATCGATTCAATTTCACACTCTTTAAAATATTCAACTAATTTTAGATCTTGTAAAATATCGCTCTGTATTAATAGACAATCAAACTCTTCAAAAACTGTTTTAGCATTTGGTAATGATTTATGTTTAACATTAGTTGCATAAAATGCACCATCTAATTTTCTATCTAGACGATCATTAATCGTTAGAACTTTAAATCCATTCATCTCTATAAGCTTACGTGTATGCTCGATACAGTAATAGTTTTCATCGACACTTATTAATTTCTTGCCTGATTTCAATAAAGCTAAAGTTGAATTTCCAACTCCACAACCAATTTCTAATACTCTTTGATGATTAGGATCTAGCTGTGAAACCATCCATTCATATAAGCCTTTATCTAAAATAGATTGTGAGTCATTTGACCATCCATTTAGATATTCTTTTTGCTTGTCTTGTACAAAAGTTTTAACTGATTTCATTTTTTCATTGTCTTATAAAGTAGCCTTTACGAAATTTAATTCATAATTTAACACTAATCTAGTACATTAACTTTAAAAATTAACCTATTTCAACAGTGAGAGGGAGCAACATTTGATTAAATACATGCCTGAATTTCGCAATGAAGTTCCCTATCCTTTTAGGAGAGGGTTAGGGAGAGGTCTGTTTTAATTCAGAACATCTCCGCCACAAATCCTCCAACACCACATCCGTCCGATTCAACACGTCATGATTCCAATACCTCACCACTCTCAAATCCAAAGCCTCTAAAAACCTTGTCCTTTCAGCATCATATTCAATCGCATCGTCTGTGCCATGCTGACTACCATCTAGCTCAATCACCAAACCCAACTCATGACAGTAAAAATCCACAATATATGGTGCAATCACATGTTGACGACGAAATTTAAGATTCATAAATCGTTTGGCACGAAGTAATTGCCACATCAGGTGTTCTGTATCTGTAGCATTGCTTCGCATAGTTTTGGCGAATTCTAATAATTGTGGGTCTAGTTTCATTTTTTATTTTCCATTTTAATTACCCTCACCCCAGCCCTCTCCCTGAGGGAGAGGAAGCATTCTTTATTAATTTAATAGTTATTTGATACGCAATGAAGTTCCCTCTCCTCCTAGGAGATGAGCAGCGCTGCTGCGCAAGGGGAGAGGTTACAAAACCCCATGTTCCAACAACATCTCTACCCCACTCACCTTTTTCATATGCTTTAAACGTTCTTTTTCCCACTTCAACTGCTGCTTTAACTCAGCAGCATCCTTATCAATCACCTTATACACATCACTCATTTTGAGCTGTTTGGTATTGATATGACTACTCAAGTGAAAAGACGTAAAGATTTCCTCTAACTGAATTTGTAAGTTCTGGCTCTGTGCTTCCAAAGACAACTGATAAAACTTCACTTGCTCCGAACTTAAAGCTTTTGAGCTTAAGCCTTTATTGGTGTCGAGCTGTAACTGGAGTTTTAATAAATAAAATAAATCCTGCTCTGCATAAGCTTCATTGACCTTCTGCAAAAGTTCGGTCTTTTCTAATTTCTTCGCTTCATCATGTTCACGGTCAGGGTGAATCATCGCGGTAATTTTTAAATACACCGTTTTCAAGGACTGCGCTGCCATTTTGGCTGCTTGCTCACGTTTTTCTTGTTGTTTTAACTGCTTGGCACGTTCTCGCTCTGCTTCATACTGGGCAGAATCATATTCATAATTTTCCCAGTCTACATCCACGTTTTGTTCTACCGTTTCAGCGAGGTCATGATTTTGTATTGAGTTTGCTTTGGCTTTCTTCGCACGTACATGCTCTGCATGCTGCATATAGAAAGTATCAATTTTCTCTACTTGTTCTTTTTGCTCGCAAGTTAGCCTCTGTGATTTTTTTAGCATCTTGGCTAAAGCGGCTATTTTGGTATCAATCTGTACCAAGTCTGCTTTGCTAAAGGCATCGCTGGCTAAGTGATTCCACAGAGTATCAAGCTGTTCAAATAAAACCGTGTGCAACTCGCTATAAACAGGTAAAAGCTTACTGCGCGTATAGTTTTGAATGTCAGCTTGCGCATTTTGCCATGTCGCCAGTTCTTGTTTTTGCTGTTCAATACGCTCAATCAAACGATTTAATTTTTTCTGTTGTGGAGACTGCTCAGCTCTGTGCTCTAAGCTGATTTTGAGATTGAAGGACATACTCATCCACACGCTGCAAAATAAAAGCACTATAACAAGATTACCCCGATGATAGAACGTCCATCCCTGATATCGCCCAATCTAAATCGTTGATTCAATTCAACAGAAATAAATGCACAATCACAGTACTTTGCATGGTGCGACATACAAATAATCGGCTTTAAATATCATGGGTAGATCGTTGTTTTGATCTTTTTCTCATTCATTTTTATCCGAACAGTAACCTATGCATGTATACATGTGTAAGCAACTCCAGTATTTTAAAAAAGTACATTAAAATCAAAACATTATATTTAAATTAAAAATTTAGAATCTATTTATCTCTCTAGAATGTTTCAATAGTGAATTGTTTATTTTTATTAAACACAGTATTTTATTAAATTATGTAATTCTGTTCAGGCACAGATTCTGCTTTGTTTACTCTAGATTCTATCTATTGGTCTTAAATTTGTTTAAAACTTAAAGATTTATCGTTAACAAAGCATCAACAATCTGACCTGCGCAACCGACTAAGACTCGCGCTAAGATGAAGCTAAATCTGTTTGTTAAACAAGCAGCCAATAATGCAAAAAACAAATAAGCTGATGGATATTCAGTCAATAAATAAAGTGAATGATGAGAACAAAACACAAGGAGTTTTACTTATGTCATTAAAACGGCCCCTGACTTCCCTGCTCTGCGCCAGTACATTGGTATTCGGTTTAAGTGCTTGTAGTGGCGACAAGACACCAAGCAGTAATGATTCTGCGGGCAAAGAAGGTTCCGCATCGGGAACGCTACAAAAAATTAAACAGTCAGGTACCATCGTATTGGGTTATCGTGACTCTTCCATTCCATTTTCTTATATTGCCGATAATCCGAATCAACCTGTGGGCTATGCACATGATTTACAACTTAAAGTTGTAGATGCAGTCAAACAAAAACTGAATATGCCCGATTTAAAAATTCGCTATAACTTGGTCACCAGTCAAAACCGTATTCCATTGGTCTCTAATGGTACAGTCGATTTAGAGTGTGGTTCGACCACCAACAACAAAGAACGTCAACAACAAGTTGATTTTTCTGTGGGATATTTTGAAGTGGGTTCGCGTTTACTTACCGCCAAAGACTCTGGCGTGAAAGACTTTACCGACTTAAAAGGCAAAAAACTGGTGACCACCGCAGGGACCACTTCAGAACGTTATATTCGCCAACATGAAAAAGAACTGGGGATTGGTGAAATTATTTCTGCCAAAGACCATGCCGAATCTTTCTTAATGCTACAAAACGGTCGTGCTGCGGCATTTATGATGGATGATATTTTACTTGCAGGGGAAAAATCGAAAGCCAAAGACCCAAATCAATGGATGATTGTGGGCACTGCACCTATTCATGAAATTTATGGCTGTATGCTCAGAAAAGGCGACCCTGAATTTAAGCAAGTGGTAGATGATGCAATTAAAGCAATCTATAGCTCAGGTGAAATTAATAACATGTATAAAAAATGGTTCGAACAACCTATTCCGCCTAAAAATATTAACCTGAACTTCCCAATGTCTGAACAATTAAAAGCTCTTATTGCGTCACCACATGACCGTGATCAGTAATCTATGCTGATCATTCTCTCAATGATTCTCAGGTAGTGCTTTCGCCTACCTGATTAAGAATATGGAGCTCCTATGAACTATAGCTGGAACTGGGGCGTACTATTTCAATCTACAGGTGTCGGTGACAGTAGCTATTTCAACTGGATTTTAACAGGTTTAGGTTGGTTACTGTTTATTGCCATCGTGGCATGGTCTATCGCATTTGTCTTGGGCAGTATGCTCGGTATTATGCGTACGCTTCCAAATAAAACTGCACGTGCGATTGGCACAACCTATGTGACCATTTTTCGTAATATTCCTTTATTAATACAACTGTTTATTTGGTTTTATGTCGTACCGAATTTTTTACCTGCGGGACTGAAAGACTGGTGGATCAATGATTTAAGTGCCAGTACCAGTGCCCTGATTTCTGCCAGTATTGGCTTGGGACTCTTTACGGCTGCACGGGTCTGCGAACAAGTCCGTACAGGGATTGAAGCCTTGCCCAATGGGCAAATTAATGCAGGCTATGCCATGGGGTTCAGTACTGCACAATTATACCGATACATTATTTTGCCGCAGTCCTTCCGTACCATTTTACCTCCACTCAGCTCCGAACTGACCAACTGTGTAAAAAACACCTCGGTCGCGTCACTGGTCGGTGTGGCTGAAATTATTTCGCAGATGAAAACAATCAGTGAGTACACACAAAACACCATCGAGATTTATACCTATGTCACCATTATTTTTATTGTGATTAACATCTGCTTAATTCAATTCATGACTTTTCTGGAAAAACGCTTGCGTATTCCAGGCACGATTGCAGGAGATAAATAATGGACTGGCTCTCTGCATTTATTCAAGATTTACAACTCTCTGCACCTGCTCTATGGCATGGTCTCAGTATCACCTTGAAAGTCGTCAGCATAGCGACCGTCGGGGGGATTTTTATTGGGACGTTACTGGCTTTAATGCGCCTGTCTTCAATTCGGATACTGAATCTAATCGCACAAGCCTATGTCAATTTATTCCGCTCTATTCCACTACTGTTGGTACTGATGTGGTTTTACTTTGCGGTTCCATTTTTCTATACCGCAATTACAGGCAATTATTTGACCATCGATACGGCTTTGGTTTCGAGTATTGTTGCCTTTATGCTGTTTGAGGCAGCCTATTTTTCTGAAATTGTCCGCGCTGGGATTCAGTCTATTCCCAAAGGGCAAAGCGCCGCAGCTTATGCGCTAGGAATGAGTTATGGTCAATCCATGCGTTTAATTATTCTGCCACAAGCCTTTCGGAAAATGACGCCATTGCTACTGCAACAGACCATTATCTTGTTCCAAGATTCGACCATGGTCTATGCAATTGGCTTGCTCGATTTTTTCCGTACCAACTATGTTCGTGGCGACCTGATGTCATTATTGACCCAGTACATTCTATTTGCAGGTCTGGTTTACTTTAGCATCAGTGTGTTGGCAACATTTATTGTGAAAAAAATTCAAAGGAGATTAAAAGTATGAGTGACCAAAAAATAATGATTGATCTCCAAAATGTCAGTAAATGGTATCAACAGTTTCAAGTCCTGACCGATTGCACCACACAAATTTGCCAAGGTGAAGTGGTGGTGGTTTGTGGACCTTCAGGTTCAGGCAAATCGACCCTCATTAAAACTGTCAATGGTTTAGAACCCTTTCAAAAAGGGCAAATTTTTGTGGATGGTATTCCAATTGCAGACCCAAAAACCGATTTAAATAAATTGCGCAGCCGCGTAGGCATGGTGTTCCAACACTTTGAATTATTTCCGCATTTAAGTGTGACTGAAAACTTAACCATCGCCCAAATCAAAGTTTTAGGGCGTAGTGCTGATGAAGCGAAGAAAAAAGGACTGGCTTACCTAGACCGTGTCGGATTAAGTTCGCAAGCCAATAAATTCCCTGCACAGCTTTCTGGTGGGCAACAACAACGAGTTGCAATTGCACGTGCATTGAGTATGGACCCGATTGCCATGCTGTTTGATGAACCAACTTCTGCACTTGACCCCGAAATGATTAATGAAGTACTTGAAGTGATGGTCGGTCTAGCGAAAGAAGGCATGACCATGATGTGTGTTACTCATGAAATGGGCTTTGCACGCCAAGTGGCAAATCGAATTATCTTTATGGATCAAGGCAAAATTGTCGAAGACTGTTCCAAAGATGATTTTTTTACCACGCCTCGTAGCGAACGGGCACAACAATTTTTAGAGAATATTTTGCATTAATTCCGTGCACATTCATCAAGAGAGACTCACCTCACTTGATGAAGTTTTGTTCTAATCCTCGATCAATAAAAATGCACTTCAATCTGCTGATCTAGCAAATTGAAGTGACACTAAAAATTCTGAACGAACATTCAACTTATATCTATGATTTTTAATTTAATTAAATAGAAACCAAAATTTTTTATGATTTTAAATTGCAACCTAGAGCACTCTTTTAAGCCGATATGCACTATTTTCCACCGAATAATTCATAGTTTTATCTGAATTGGTGCATTTTTTGCTTAATTATATGCATGAACGGAGTATTCGGTTGCTGAACTCCAATTTTTAGATTTACTAAACTATTTTGGTGCAAATCCTCTTCCAAAATTTGTACCTAAAGTCATATTTAGCACTTTTTTTGAGCAAACTATGCAAGATATCGATTTACTTTTTCTACTGCTAGGCGCAGTGCTGGTACTGGCCATGCATGCCGGTTTCGCATTTTTAGAACTAGGAACAGTTCGACATAAAAATCAGGTCAATGCCTTAAGTAAAATCCTAACCGATTTTGCACTTTCAGCGATTGCTTACTTTTTCGTGGGTTACTACATTGCCTATGGACATCATTTTTTCCATATGGGAGCAACTTTAGCGGCAGATCATGGTTATAACTTGATGCGCTGCTTCTTTTTGCTAACTTTCGCTGCGGCTATTCCTGCAATTATTTCTGGTGGTATTGCGGAACGTGCCAAAATGCGTTCCCAAGCCTTAGCGACGCTACTCTTAGTCGCATTGGTGTATCCATTCTTTGAAGGCATTGTTTGGAATGGTAATTTTGGCATTCAAACATGGTTAGAGCATACATTTGGTGCACCCTTTCATGACTTTGCAGGCTCGGTAGTTGTACATGCCATGGGTGGATGGATTGCCTTAGCCGCTGTGATTTTACTGGGTGCACGCCATGGTCGTTATAAGAAAGATGGCCGCGTCAGTGCGCATCCGCCTTCATCCATTCCCTTCCTTGCCTTAGGTTCTTGGATTCTCATAGTCGGTTGGTTTGGCTTCAATGTCATGAGTGCGCAACGTTTAGATGCGATTTCAGGCATGGTTGCCATTAATTCATTAATGGCGATGGTCGGCGGAACCATTACTGCGAACATGATGGGTAAAAATGACCCTGGCTTCTTACATAATGGTCCACTTGCTGGTCTGGTTGCTATCTGTGCAGGCTCTGATATTGTGCATCCTTTTGGTGCGCTTGTGATTGGTGCCATTGCTGGCATCATTTTTGTGAAGTTCTTCACCTATACCCAAAACAAACTCAAAGTGGATGATGTACTGGGTGTGTGGCCATTACATGGCATTTGCGGTGCCTTTGGTGGACTTGCAGTTGGTATTTTCGGTCAACAATGGTTAGGCGGGATTGGTGGTGTGTCCATGATGTCACAAATCATGGGGACTTTATTCGCTATTGTGGTTGCACTTGCGGGTGGATTCGCAGTGTACGGCGGTTTAAAAGCCTGCATCGGTATTCGTTTATCGCAAGAAGACGAGTTCCGTGGTGCTGATTTATCCATTCATAAAATTTCAGCAAATTCGGATGACAGTATGTTTTAAGTTTTCTCAATTTCCGCATGTTGCGAAGCGATTCTTTAGAATCGCTTTTTTTTTATACCAGCAATTTTATGCTTGCTCTAAATAGGCATATAACTCTTGTAAGTTCTGGATACGAGGAACTTGTAAACTTTCATCTTCAGGGTGAAAACCTTGTAACCAGATGGCTTGCATCCCTGCTTGTTGTGCGCCTCGAATATCATTCACAGGATGATCTCCAATGAACAAACATTCTGAAGGATGTACCCCTAATTTTTCCGCAGTATGTAGAAAAATCTGCGGATGAGGCTTACTCATCCCTGCTTGTTCGGAACTCACTATCACATCAAAATAGTTCTTGAAGCCAAGTCCAGTTAAAATATTCAAGCGCGTTGCATGTCCACCGTTCGACACCACTGCCAAGGCATAATCTTGTTGTTTCAAGCTTTGTAACAGCTCAATAGCACCTGACATAGCAACGGCGCATTGTCCAAAATACTGAAACCAGAAATCGGTTAAGTCTTGAAAATCGACCTCAGTTTTCCATGCTAATTCTTGCAATAAAGCAAATGCAACCGATGCCCCAATGCTCGGGTGAGTCAGTTCTTCTTTTTTAGGATATCCGCCATTATCAATTCGGCGGATCATTTGCTGTATTTTTTCCAGATCAGGTACAAATAAGTATGACTGAAACTGTTCTAGTAAAAACTCACTATAGCGCCGAATACTTTGGTCACGATGGGTTAAAGTGTTGTCCAAATCAAATAATACGGCACGAATAGGCATAAAATTCTCGGGCGACTTTTGCCTTTTAATCTAACATTTTAAACCATGTTTACATTACAGATTATCTGCTAAGTTCTACATCAAATCTGTTAAATACATCAGTCCCTCTATCTGCTTTTAAGATTCAATTAAGTCGGTTTTAAGTTTGTATTGGTTAAATCAAAAATAATTAAAATATCGTTTGTACGACCATGTCTGAATTACAACGCTTTAGCCTAAAACAAGGATTGATTCTGCTAGGCTGTTTTATTCTTTTGCAGTTCTGGTTCCCTGTCGGCGGACAACTCGATCTTATGCTCATACAACCGTGGACGGGCTTACATGGTCAATTTCCATGGCGTTATGACTGGTTCTTAGAAAAACTGAATCATAAATATGTCAAAAACCTTTTAATTCTCTGTGATGTCAGCTTCCTTGCTCTTTGGCTTGCCAGCTTTAAAATTGAACGTTTACATGCGCAGCGCTGGCAGTATGCTTATCTGTTCTGGATTTTAATTTTAAGCACCAGTGTGGTGGGTATTCTTAAATCACAATCAGGACATGCCTGCCCTTGGAATATGACTCAAGCTACAACGACTGGTTTTCTCTGGAATTTTAATCTTAGTCATGGGCATTGCTTCCCTGGCGGACATGCAGCAACAGGTTTTGCCTTAATGACGGGCTTCTTCGCTTTTAGGAAAACTACGCCTAAACGTGCTTATTTCTATCTTGTTGCAGGTTTAATATTGGGCTTTGCTATGGGATGGGCACAAATGATGCGTGGTGCTCACTTTCTCAGTCATAACTTATGGACAGCATGGGTCGTTTGGTGCTGTAACGTCACGCTTTATCCATTCTTTTATAGACGACTCGTTCCAGCACAAACCTTAGAAGTGGAACAGCCTATTGCGATTACTCAACAACCTACTACAGAAAATACTCAAGAAGCCGCTTAAAATCCTGTCCAACAACACTTGTCATTATGCTTACAACTGTCAAATTAATGATGTCTCTAGGCCATTCAATTTGCTCAAGTCAGCATGTATTTTTTTCGCACTGACCACGCATTGAATAGGCGCCTCATTCTAAAATAACAACATGCTTTGCAGCATTTTCCAAATGAAAAAATTTATTAAAAACAATCTCAACTAACTTTTGCACGAGTTAAGCCAATTTCCAAATTAGAGCAAGGATTAATCTGACTTCACCTGTTTAGGAAACTGCACTTGCACAAATAAACCACCCAGAGTTTGGCTCTTACCAAACTGAATTTTCCCACCTAAATGTTCTGTTGCTTTTTGCACAATCGAAAGACCTAGCCCACTTCCCATCTCTAAGTGATGATGAATGCGATAAAAGCGTTTCATGATCTGTTCATACAAAGCAGGGTCAATTCCAGGCCCACTGTCTTCAACTTGAATAATGGCCTCATTGCCTTGTGAAAAAATCGAGACATTAATCACGCCATTTTTAGGCGTGTATTTAATTGCATTATCAATCAAATTATAAATAATGGAGCGTACAGCAGACTCTAAACCATTCACCAATACTTCCTCTTGGCGCTCCATACCCAAATCAATCTCTTTCTGCAAAGCCACGTGAATGAGTTGTTCGACACAGTTTACTGCCACTTGGTTTAAGTAAAATGGCTGTTGCTGCATGGTATGTAAGCTACTTGCATCTTGCTTGGCTAAATCAAGTAACTGGCTAATTAAATGCTGAATACGAATTAAACCTTGGCTCAAATTTTCCAAGGCCATGTTTTCTGGAAATTCACGCAATAAAATCTGCATTTGTAAATTAAGTGCTGTAATTGGTGTTCTTAACTCATGTGCTGCATCTGCAATGAACTGACGCTGCTCTTGTTGCGCCGACTCAATACGTTCAAGTAAATAATTCATCTCTTGAATGGTGGGGATTAACTCAACAGGATAACGATTCAGCGTAATTGGAGTGAGTTCATCTAGATCACGGCGGGCAATTTCTTGTCTAAACTCATCCATGGGTCTTAGACTGCGTAAAATCACCCAGCCCAAGCCCCATAAAATAAATGGGATCATCACCAGATATGGCACAAACATACTGGTGGCTAGTTCTAAGGCTAAATGACTTCTTGCAGAAAAAGGTTGGCTGACCTGAATTTGATACTTTTCAGTAGGTAACACATACATGCGCCACACCCCTTGCGTGGTGGAGCGGTCATAAAAACCTGCCTGATTTACGCCGTGTAATAACAAATTAAATTGATGCTGCGGATGTTCTTGCTTTTCCCAGACATCAATAAACAAGTCTTCTTCATGATAGCGTTTATGAATATCAAAATGGCTTTTGATTGGCTTAGGATCATGTACAGCAACACGTTCCGCAAGATTTTTCATTTGGGCATCAAGAATTTCATCCAGTTCACCCAATGAAATCCAGTATGCCGTTGCAATTAACATGCCTCCCAACAGCAAACTAAACCCTGAAACAAAAATCAGTAATCTTTTCTTTAAAGATGTTTGTGTTGGCATTGCGTGCAATTGCTGCATAGAATCCTTAATCCAATTTACCTAAGCGATAACCCATACCACGAATGGTGCGGATAAAATCTTTACCCAACTTTGCACGCAAGTGATGAACATAAACTTCAATTGTATTGCTATTTACTTCGCTATCAAAGTCGTACAGCTTATCTTCTAAATTGGCTTTGGAAAAAATCTTATTCGGATAACTGACCAATGGCACCAGTATTGCCCATTCACGATTGGAAAGCTCCAACTCATGCCCATGCAATAAAGCAATGTGCTGCTCAACATCTAACACCAAATCACCGTAACGAAGCATCAATGTTTCACTTGAGGCTGCTTCTTGAGTAGTGCGACGCAATAAAGCTTGAATACGTGCCAAAAGTTCTACAAATTCATAAGGCTTGACCAGATAATCATCTGCCCCCTGATTCAAACCATCCACCCGATTTTGCACCTGATCACGTGCAGAAATAATCAAAACAGGTAAATTCGGAAAACTTTGACGGATTTTTGTCAACACCTGCATCCCATCCATCATGGGCAAGCCCAAATCCAACAACACAGCATCAAAACTTTGCTGTTGTAGGAGCTTTAGCGCATCAAGTCCATTGTTTACCCATTCCACCTGAAAATCATGCAACTCCAATAGGGTTTTGCTAGATTCAGCAATCATGAAATCATCTTCAATCATTAAGATTTTGGTCATTCTGCTCATCCTAACTTATGCCTTTCCTATTGGATTCGTTGCACATTGTTTTAACATATCATTTTTATCATCAATCACTTGGGTTTTCACACCCAATAAGGACAATAAAGTTGGAAATAAATTATCCTGACTGCGTGCAATTTGTTGTTGCTGCTGCAAGCAATTGACTTGGCTTGCATTATGCTGTTGCCATGTTGGTGAGAACCACATAATCATCGGCACATGAGTTTGCTGAATTGGTGCAATTGCATAAGGCGCACCATGTAAATACATGCCACTTTCACCCGTCGACTCACCATGATCCGATAAATACCAGAAGCCCGTTTGATGATTTGGCACATCTTTAATGGTCTGAATCACCTGATTTAAAATATGGTCTGTATACACAATCGAGTTGTCATAACTGTTCAGCAATTCATCTCGGCTACAACCTTGAATGGCATTGGTTGCACACATTGGCTTAAAAGGTTGGAACTGCTCCGTCGAACGTTTGTAATAGGCTGGACCATGACTGCCCATCTGGTGTAGTACGATCAGTTGAGGTGTTTTATCTTGAGCTGGAATGCTCGCCAAATATGACTTCAAGCTATCCACCAAAACTTCGTCCATGCATTCACCTTCAGCATCACACCACTTTTGTTTTAATGCTGCTGGAATTTCAAACTTATGTACGCGGTCACAAGCCCCTTTACAGCCCGAGTTATTATCAATCCATGTCACTTTATAGCCCGCACGTTGTGCAATATCGAGTAAACCTTCTCGATGACCCGCCAACTGTTCATCATAATCTTCACGTGGCATTCCTGAGAACATACATGGCACCGATACCGCAGTTGCCGTACCACAAGAACTCACTTGACTAAAGTTAATGACATTTTGTTTAGACAATTCTGGATTGGTATTCTTCGCATAACCATTTAAAGAAAAACTCTCCGCACGAGCTGTTTCACCCACCACCAAAACCATGAGTTTAGGCATTCCTTCTGCACTGGTATTAATTACTCGATGTGCATCAGTCCCATAGGTCACTAGGGGTAAATTTTCTTTTGGTTTCTGTTTACGGTAATACGATAAAGTCGAAGCAATGGTATTTTGTGGTGAAATCATGCCTTTTAAATCACGATGTTCACGGAAAATCGCTGCAAAATCGACATAGAACACAAAAAGTAACCCTCCGATAACCGCCAACGAGCCCACAATATGCAAGCTCTTGCTCAACAGTTGTTTCAATAGAGGTTTGTTTTCAATGCGAATCAGTGCAATCAACACCATTGGCACCACGACCATAAACATGCTCCACACTACAAACTGCATAGAAAATAAATCCAATGCTTCTTTAGTGTCGGTTTGCATCATGTTTTGGACTTGCCCAGGTGAAATCACGACACCTAAACCATTCACAAAATAAGCTGTTAATCCGCCTACAAAAACCAAAAAAAACGCCAAAATTTTAGCATTCCATTTCCACTGAAATAACTGTAAAACTACGTTATAGAGTGCGACTACAACTAACACCGTCGCAAATATAAAAGTATAGGATTTAACACCTTGATAAGGCGTGATTAATTGAATTTGCTTATAAAAAGCAAAATTCAGTGCAATACCTAACCAAAGTGCCAGTAACAAGTTAAATTGATGAAGAGCCAGTGGCGGAAGAAACTGTTTAAGTCGTTCGAGGCGGGTCAAATTCATTTTACGCAGTTCAATAATCTATACGTTTATCACTGTATAAACTCAAACTTAAATCTGACTTAAAACAAAAAAAGGACGCTGCTTTTGCACCGTCCTTTTGAATGGATTTTTTTATTAAAAATTAGAATTTAAATTCTAAGCCAGTACCTACAACTGGTTGTTTAGTTTCATCATCACCTTGTTCAAGCGTTAAGTAACCACCGTAACCATACATCTTCACTTGCTTGCTGAATGCATAATCTACGCCAGCCATAATTTGGTCAGCATCATAGTCATCTTTGTTAGATTTAAAGCTAGTCGTGTTTGCACTGTATTGTGCTTTGATGGTCCACGCTTTTGCAGATGGAATGTTATATTCCGCCCCCACTAACCAACCATCAGACTTATCAATATCTTGGGCATTTGCTAGGTTTGTAGCATAATCCGATGCTTTAGTATCTGCATATGTTGTTTCTTCTACTTCAGAAGTTTGGTAAAGCGCTTTTAAAGACAAGCTGTTGTCAAGCACATTTAAACGACCAATCGCACGTAGAGTGTTTGCTGCTGCAAAAGCTGTACCTGCTACACCGCTCGTGACTTCTGCTACAGATGCATTTGTCATACCACGACCTGCAAAAGTCGTTGGAACCGCTTTGTCATAAGCAACACCCGCTACAAACATTGGGCTGTCATAGACCAAAGATGCAGACCAAGTATCGCCTAAACCACGACCCGCAGCTTTAGAAGCACCATTACCTTTAGAAATACCACTAGCTTCACCAGTTGCAAGTAAAGCATTAAATTTGACTGCACCTGTAGGTAATGTCAGTGCTGGCGCTTCATAGACCACAACATTTGCAAGACGAGTCTCACCCGTCATAATGCCTGTGATGTCCGCTTTATTGGCAACATAGTTGTTGAATGTATCCACAACACCAGAAAGTTGTTTTAATGGGGTATCATGCGCGCCCACTTTTACTGTACCTAATTTGGCATCTTTTAAACCCACGTAACGGTTACGTGCAGACCAATCTGTGCCATCACCATCGGCATTGAAAGCCCATTCAGCAAGGTAAACTGCGCTTAAACGGTCATTTAGTTTTTCATCACCTTTGACACCAAGGTAAGAGCTGTTTGAACTGACTTCGACTACATCTTTATCTGAAGTGCCCGAAGCATTATCTTCTGGTAAATAGTCCACACTCGCATCAATCTCACCATAAAACGTTGGTGCCGCAAAAGTTGAACCCGCTAACAAACTTAAAGCAATCGCTGCTGCAATTTTGGTTTTCATTAAATCATTTCCCTGGTGTTAATTTTGTTACAAATATTACATTGCAGTCACATATTACAAAAGGATTAATTTTTTATTTATATATATGTTTTAATACTTTAGGCTAACAATAACTAAACAACTGAATTGTAACATTATTTTTCACACCTCACCCATCGAAAAATTGTAACAAGGCAGAGTATTGCGATAAAAATGATCAAAAATAGATAATTTGTATAGCCTAAAACATCAGCAATCAAACCGCTCAAGCTATATAACACACCACTAACCGTTGCCATAACAGCGACCTGAAAGGTGAAATCTGTGGCTGCGTACTCAGCACGACTATATTGCATCACGACCGTTAGCATCACCACTAACAACAATGCAGCAATCAAATCCTCAGCCGCATTAATGGCATAAATCACAATAGGCGCTACGGTCTGTTGCTGTTCATATTGATAAGCTAACCAAGCATAGGCCGCTAATGACATAATTTTAAGCCAAGAAAAAAACCACAATGCTTGAGCGCGGCACATCGTTCTGAGTAACGCCCCTGCCAAACCAGCCCCGCATAAAGCTGCTATTGCGCCCAACATGGTCACATACAAACCTATTTGACTAAAACTTAAGCCCAAGTCAACCATTAATGGTTTAAGTAAGGGACCAGCAAGCCCATCTGCGACTTTAAATGTCAACAACACCCAGAGCCAACGCCATAACACAGGGCTGCTTCGGTAATAGGCGACATAATCGGTAATGGCTTTCCATTTTTGCTGTCTTGAGCTTGAAGTCGGATACTGAACCCGATGATGTGAACGTTCCTGATACAACAAAATGGGCAAGCTATTCAGAAGAACAATCACCGCCATTATCCCAAAGGTACTACGCCACTCAAGCCAGTCCAGCATCCAGAGCACGGCTCCGCCACCGACAATAAACCCCAAACGAGAACCAATCACTTGAAAGGTGTTACCCCAGTGCTGCTGTTCAGATTTTAAAATGCGAACCGCCAGACCATCCGTTGCAATATCTTGCGTAGCACCTACAACGTTCAAACTCATTAAGACAATAAAAAATAAAAATAAATATTGAGGTTGATCTAATGCATGAATGGGTAAAAATGACAGTGCAATCAATGCAATGACCGTGAGCAACTGTGTGGGAATAATCCAACTACGATAATGCCCACGCTGATGATTTCCAAAACGGTCTACCCAAGGTGCCCAAAAAATTTTGATTGACCACGGCAACATTAATAAGCCGAAACCACCAATATGCGCCAGTGAGACACCTTCTGCACGCAGAATGACAGGAAGTGCATGAGTCATAAATCCCACAGGCAAACCTTGCGCCCAATATAGAGAGAACAGCAAAAGATAAACATTCTGTGCAATAGGCATAAGCCGTAATCCTACGATGGGTTCTTGATGTACCGCAGTGAGCATTTTTGCACATCGAAGCTTACATTTTGCCAATGAAGCCCTAATTCCGAAAGCGTAATATCAAGAAAAACTAAGAATATTTGTCAGGATGACAAGCCCATGTCCGCTTCATATTTCCCTGTGCTCCCCCCTCACGTGCCGACACGAGGTAGCACATTGAGCAAGCAATTTTTTCGGCAGCTTTTTCTGGCGCAAGGCTGGTCTTTTTCTGGTGAATTTCCAGACTTGCCTAAAGCAGTTGCCATTATTTCACCGCACACCTCTAATATTGATGCTTGGCATGGCTTTACTGCACTATTGGGTTTAGGCATTCAAATTACCGTGTTTGGTAAACATACGTTGTTTAAAACACCGCTCAAACCGCTGTTAAAATGGATTGGCGTGATTCCTGTTAATCGCACCTCCCCACATGGTTTAATAAAGCAAATTGTTCAAATCATTCAAGCAAAAGAGCAGATTTGGGTGGGTATGGCACCCGAAGGTACACGAAAAAGTGCCACCAGCATCAAAAGTGGTTTTTATCGTATCGCGGTCGCTGCCAATATTCCAATTGTCATGTTTGCCTTTGATTATGATCAGAAAACCATTCGTTGTTTAGGTGTCTTTTATCCAAGTGGTGACTTTAGTCAAGATTTACCCAAAATTTTAGCCTGTTATGCAGGACAATTCTCTGCGAAAAATCCTGAATGGTTGGCAAAACCGTTACAAACTCTCGTCAAAAAGTGACTGGAAATATGTGTCAAAATTTGCTCTGATGTGCGCAACTTTTATCCTGTTTAGAGTGCAATGACTCAGCTACGCTTTTTTCAATATGGCTTAATTGGCTTACTTGGTTTTACCCTCGCAGGTTGTGATAAAACCGCAACCAAACCACCTGTAACTACCCCGATCAAGGCTCGTGAACCTGTAATTGCGATTGCTCTTGGTGGGGGTGGTGCCAAAGGTTTTGCCCATATTGGCGTGCTCAAAGTCTTAGAGTCACATGGCATTAAACCCAAAATTGTCACTGGTACCAGTGCGGGAAGTTTTGTCGGCAGCATCTATGCCAGTGGCAAAAGCCCCTATCAATTGCAACAGCTCGCACTCCAATTGCAAGAGTCAGACCTACGTGATTTAACCTTAAATAATCAAGGCATTGTATTGGGGCAAAAATTACAGAACTACGTCAATAAAAATGTAAGTAATCAACCTATTGAAAAATTCCCAATACGCTTTGCAGCAGTTGCAACACGCTTAGACAATGGTAAAAAGGCGGACTTTATTTCTGGCAATGCGGGTCAAGCTGTACGTGCCTCGTGCAGTATTCCGAATGTCTTTGTTCCTACAACCATTCGTGGCAGTAAATATGTTGATGGTGGCTTGGTCAGTCCTATTCCTGTAACTACAGCAAAAGCCATGGGTGCAGATATTGTCATTGCGGTCGATATTTCTGCCCGCCCTGTCGGCAATAAACCGCTCAACATGTGGGGCTTACTCGACCAAACCATTAATATTATGGGACAGCAAAGTATTAATACCGAGCTGAATCAGGCCAATATTGTGATTCAACCCAAAGTCGGTCATGTTGGTACTTTAGACTTGAAAGCCAGCAATGCATCCATCCTTGAAGGTGAAAAAGCGGCACAACTCAAAATTAAAGCCATTGAAACGGCTATTAGTAACTTTAAAAAGTCACCCGCAGCATTTAAACCTGTGCCAAAAGCAAAATTTTAAATAAACACTTTTTTTAATATTCATCATCTTAGACATCTGTTACAGTGAATATTGATGCCTTTGTAAGCACTATTCACTAACACAATACACGAGTAGATGTATGGAATTTGTTTTTGAACCGTGGCACTGGTTTGTCCTCGGTGTTTTATTAATGCTGTCTGAATTGATCCTTCCCGCTTTTGCAGCGTTGTGGTTTGGGATTAGTGCAATTTTGGTGGGTATTTTATTGTGGATTTTTCCTGCCCTCGACTCAACAGCACAATTGGTGCTGTGGATGATTCTGTCTATTCTTTGTACCGTCGCATGGTTTAAATTCATAAAACCGCTTTCCATTGATAAAACCAAAGCTGGACTTTCGCGCGAAGCGACCATCGGTCAGGTCGGAATGGTCATTCAAGTCAATATGGAACATGAACAAATCCGCGTACGATTTCCAATGCCTGTTTTAGGCTCCGATGAATGGAGCTGCCGCACTCTCGCTAACGTCAATGTAGGCGATCGGGTACGCGTGGTCGATATTCTGGGGAATGATCTTGTGGTACAACCACATCGTCCAAATCATGACAATCAATAAAAGCGAGTAAAACTATGTCAGCGGGATCTATTATTGTTATTGCGTTGTTGGCCTTTGTCGGCATCACGATTTTTAAGGGGGTTCGTATTGTTCCCCAAGGCTACAAATGGATTGTACAACGTCTAGGTAAATACCATACGACCTTAAGTCCTGGTCTTAACTTTGTTATTCCATATGTGGATGAAGTGGCTTACAAAGTCACCACCAAAGATATTGTGCTGGATATTCCATCACAAGAAGTGATTACCCGTGATAACGCGGTTATTATGATGAATGCCGTCGCATACATTAACCTAACCACACCTGAAAAAGCAGTCTACGGGATTGAAAATTACACGTGGGCAATTCAAAACTTGGTACAGACCTCACTGCGTTCAATTGTTGGGGAAATGGATTTGGATGATGCTCTCTCTTCTCGTGACCATATTAAAGCCAAGCTAAAAGCAGCCATTTCTGATGACATTGCAGATTGGGGTATTACCTTAAAAACAGTCGAGATCCAAGACATTCAGCCTTCACAAACCATGCAATCTGCCATGGAGGCACAGGCTGCTGCCGAGCGTCAACGTCGTGCGACTGTCACCAAAGCCGATGGCGAAAAACAAGCTGCTATTTTAGAAGCCGATGGACGTCTTGAAGCTTCGCGCCGCGATGCGGAAGCACAAGTCGTTTTGGCCGAAGCTTCACAGCGTGCCATTGAAATGGTGAGTTCAGCCGTGGGTGATAAAGAAATTCCTGTTGCCTATCTGCTAGGTGAACAGTATGTCAAAGCCATGCAAGAAATGGCGAAATCGAATAATGCCAAGACGGTAGTATTACCTGCGGATATTTTAAATACTATTCGTGGTGTCATGGGACGTAATAATTAATCCGACGGATGAGATTCCTTTGCATTTCAGCAAAATAGGCAGTTTATGACTGCCTATTCTTTTTTTTAGAACAAAAAAAACAGAAAACTTTGTGGATTTATGTTTAAATCCCGCGCTTATTTTCAGGATATTGTTTGCTTTTTGTAACAATCAAGTGCAAAAAGCTACATTCTAGTTCGTGATTTAACTCCCAAGGATAAGCGTATGAGTTCACTGAATCCGACCTTAATCACTTTTTTCTTTTATATCATTGCCATGGTTTTTATTGGCTTGATGGCTTACCGTGCAACCACCAATTTTGATGATTACATCTTGGGTGGTCGTAGTCTAGGAAGTTTTGTGACTGCACTTTCGGCGGGTGCATCCGACATGAGTGGTTGGTTACTCATGGGCTTACCTGGTGCAATCTATTTATCAGGTTTATCTGAAATGTGGATTGGGATTGGTTTAATTATTGGTGCTTGGCTCAACTGGCTATTGGTCGCAGGTCGTTTACGAGTACATACCGAAGTGCAATACAACGCATTGACTCTCCCCGACTATTTTTCCAATCGTTTTAATGACCACAAGAAAGTCCTGCGTATTGTCTCTGCCTGCGTGATTTTAATTTTCTTCGCAATTTACTGTGCTTCTGGCATGGTGGCTGGTGCACGATTATTCGAAAACATGTTTGGTATGTCTTATACAACTGCACTTTGGGTCAGTGCCATTGCAACCATCAGCTATGTATTTATTGGTGGTTTCCTAGCAGTTAGCTGGACAGATACCATTCAAGCCACTTTAATGATTTTTGCCCTCGTGCTCACGCCTATTGTTGCCGTACTGAGTTTTACGGATACGCAACAACTGACCATAGCGCTTGAAGCTGCACGCCCACAAGCCATGAACCTTTTTGGTGACTTGAGTATGGTAGCCATCATTTCATTAATGGCTTGGGGCTTAGGCTACTTTGGTCAACCCCACATTTTGGTACGCTTTATGGCAGCGGACTCTGTGAAATCAATTCCCAATGCTCGTCGTATTGGTATGACATGGATGATCTTCTGTTTAGGCGGTGCTGTCGCTGCGGGATTCTTCGGTATTGCCTTTTTCCAGCAACATCCAGAATATGCTGCTGTTGTCAGTGCCAACCCTGAAACCGTATTTATGGAGTTAACCAAAGTTCTGTTTAATCCATGGATTGCAGGGATTGTGCTTGCGGCAATTTTAGCGGCTGTGATGAGTACTTTGAGCTGCCAATTACTGGTGTGTTCAAGTACCTTAACTGAAGACTTTTATAAAGCATTCCTACGTAAAAATGCTTCGCAAAAAGAATTGGTTTGGGTTGGTCGCCTCATGGTGTTATTGGTCTCTGTCCTTGCCATTTGGATGGCTGGTAATCCTGATGCCAAAGTATTAGGACTGGTTGCTTATGCTTGGGCTGGCTTTGGTGCTGCATTTGGTCCACTGATTATCTTGTCTTTATTCTGGAAACGCATGACCTTAACGGGTGCGCTTGCAGGTATGCTTACAGGCGCAGTCATGGTTATTGTGTGGAAGAATGCCTTTGCTGCAACCGGTATTTATGAAATTATTCCGGGTTTCATCTGTGCAACAATCGCGATTATTGTGGTCAGTCTATTCAGCAAAGCGCCTGAACAAGACATCACTGATCGTTTTGAACAAGCTGATGAGCTTTACAAAGCGTCTAAATAATTGCTGTAAAAAAACGCTATATCTTTGAAGATATAGCGTTTTTACATTTCAAATATCTTTAAAACTTATGTTCAATACATGTCATTAAAACTGACGAGCCAATAAGAACTGAGAAATTTGCTCCAATTCTTGCGCTTGTCCTTCAAAAAACTGCAAAGCTGCAAAAGCTTGATCGTGCAAATTTTGCGCATAAGCTTTGGCTGGTTCTAAACCCATCAATGCAGGATAAGTCGACTTATCGACTTGTTCATCTTTGCCTGCAGTCTTACCGAGTTGTTCTGTATTGGCGATAATGTCTAAGATGTCATCTTGGACTTGAAAAGCCAGACCAATATTTTGCCCATACTGACGTAATTGCGGAATTGCAGGATCCGTGCCCTGAAAAATCGTCACCGCTGCCATCATAATTGCCGCAGTAATTAAAGCACCCGTTTTATTACGATGAATCGTTTCTAAAGCCTGCTGATCAATTTGCTTACCTTCAGCCTGTAAATCTAAAACCTGCCCACAGACCATTTTCGAAGAAGCTGTCGCCAGAATTTGCATTTGCTTAAGCACGATAGACGGCTCAACTGCTTCACCTTGGTCAAATAAGCGACTCCCCAAAACCTCAAATGCCATGGATTGTAAAATATCACCGGCTAAAAGCGCAGTATCTTCCCCATACGCGACATGACAGGTTGGTTGACCACGACGTAACTGATCATTGTCCATGCAAGGTAAATCATCATGTGCCAAGGAATAGCAATGAATCAGTTCTACCGCTACGGCTGCACGACGTACTGCTGCTCTGTTTTGATTCGGACGAATCGCTGCTGTGGCGTAGCATAAGGCTGGACGTACCCGTTTTCCGCCCAACATCACCGCATGATGCACTGCACTTTTTAAAGGCTCTGGCAAAGAAAAAGCCTGTAATGCGGCAAGAAGATCTTGCTGAATCTGCTGTTGCGCTTGATGCAACGTATTATTTTGTACGTCAGTTAAAGATGACACATTTGCCTCGAGTATTTTTGCTATACAGCGCCACAAAGATGCTGCATGACCATCAAAGTTCGGATTGCTCGTGATTGTACGCTAAATGTGAAGCCTGCCATACACCTTGATCTAGATTTGATGCAAGTTAATTTTATAAAGCGCGATGCTATAAGCTGTATGCTTCATTTTAGCCAATCAACTTAAAGTATTCTTTACCTAAGACCATGTGTTTCCACACATAAGATTTAATCCTATCGCTTATAAACAAGACTCACCTTCCTGACATCGCTGCTGTTTTGAATAGGAATAACATTCGGTATGGTTGCTATAATACACACTGTTTTTAAGCCCTTTTTTAGCACAATACAGGGCTTGATCTGCCAACTCATAAAATGAGCGAGCAAACATAAATTCCCGAGTACTCACCACCCCAACTGAAATCGACAACTCATGCAAAATTTGACCTCGGAAATGCTGTCCTAAAATCTCCACTGCACTTCGATAAATTTCTGCCTGCTCACAACCTTGCTGTAAGGAAAAGTTCGGCAACAAAATTGCAAACTCTTCTCCGCCAATACGATAAATATGCTGTGAAACTTCAATCGGGCTTACATTGAATAAGGTTCGTGCCAAAGCTTTGAGCACATTATCTCCCAAATTCTGCCCATAAAGATCATTAATGTGTTTAAAGTTATCAACATCAATTAACAATAAGGTCAGTTCAGATGCTTCATGCTGCGTCATGCCATGTAAATAATGTTTTAATTTCAAATCAAAGGTACGACGATTCGCCAAACCCGTTAAATGGTCCTTTTCACTGATACGCCGAAGTTCTAAATGGCTTGCCTCAAACTGGATTTGCTTGTGCATTAAATTGGAAATATCTGAACTACATAATAAAATGGATTGTACTTCACCATTTACACTATAATTTGGCTTCAACATGACCCAATAATAGCGACCAAATACTTGATATTCAAAAGGTTCGACTGAAAGCCCTTGTCTAAAATGCAATACTTTTTGGCTAAACACCTGAAAGGATGCTTCAGAAAATTGTGCGAGATTTTGCAAATACATCTGCTCAACCGAAACATTGAAGCCACTCGCAAAAAAGCGATTGGCAAACAAAATATCTCCTGTAGGAGAGAGTAATGCTGTTGCCAAAGGCAAAGAATCTAACACTTCATGGGTATCAATATTCAGGTTATTTTGAATAGAATGTGCATCCATAGTACATACATTTTTTTAGGTAAAAGCTACGCGAAATGTTATCAAAAATTGTATTTCTAACCTTCAAATATAAAGTGAATAGCTTATAAAAATATAATATATATGAATTTATGAATTACTTATTTATATTTAAGAAATAGCCAATAAAAAAGCCCCTATCAATCAGATAAGGGCTTTAACAATGTGCTAGAAATAACTTATTTTAAACAATCCTCAGGCACACGTACCCAGCCTTCCATGAGTACACGAGCACTGCGACTCATAATGGCTTTTTTCACTTGCCACTGGCCATTTTCCAATAGAGCTTGCGCACCCACTCGCAAAGTGCCTGAAGGATGTCCAAAACGAACCGCTTCTCGCGCACCACCACCCGCAGCCAAGTTCACCAATGTCCCTGGAATAGCAGCCGCTGTACCAATGGCAACCGCAGCCGTCCCCATCATGGCATGATGCAGTTTACCCATCGACAATGCACGAACCAGTAAATCGCTATCCACTTCGGTAATGGCTTTACCACTTGAAGACACATAGGCTTTCGGTTTAGAAACAAAGGCTATTTTGGGTGTATGTTGACGTGTCGCCGCTTCTGAAATGTCCTGAATCAATCCCATTTTTTTGGCACCATACGCGCGAATGGTTTCAAAACGCTTTAATGCCGCAGCATCACCATTGATCGCATCTTGGAGTTCTGTCCCCGTATAGCCAATATCTTCTGCATTTAAGAAAATAGTCGGAATACCTGCATTAATAAAAGTCGCAGGAAAAGAGCCTATCTCAGGTACGTCCAAGGTATCCACGACATTTCCAGTCGGGAACATGGCACCGCCATCTTCACCATCATCGGCGGGGTCTAAAAATTCAATTTGGACTTCCGCCGCAGGAAAAGTCACACCATCAAGTTCAAAATCACCCGTTTCTTGGACTTGTCCATTGGTGATAGGAACATGGGCAATAATGGTTTTTTGAATATTGACCTGCCAGATTCGTACCGTACATATGCCGTTTTCAGGAATCCGTGCTGCATCCACCAAACCGTTCGAAATAGCAAATGAGCCCACAGCAGCAGTTAAGTTACCGCAGTTACCACTCCAATCCACAAACGGCTGGTCAATAGACACTTGGCCAAACAAATAATCGACATCATGCTCGGCTTGCGTGCTTTTCGCTAAAATGACGGTTTTACTGGTGCTTGATGTTGCTCCACCCATCCCGTCAATTTGTTTTGTATACGGATCTGGACTACCAATGACGCGCAGTAAAATTTGATCACGAATTTTACCTGCCACCTGCGCAGCTTCTGGTAAATCATCGCGCTTAAAAAATACCCCCTTACTGGTACCGCCACGCATATAAGTCGCTGGAATTTTAATTTGAGGAGCAAAAATCATTGTGCTTCTATCCTTCCTGAGTCATTTTTTTAACGGATTACTTCATTTAAGCCTTATCCATCATACTGCTTTTTATGAAAAAAATTTGTCTTGCAGGACTTAAGTATAAAAAATCAACGGTTGATCATTTTTTTTACAGCATGTAGAACGATAGAGTCATTTTTTAAATAAATCTAAACAATTGATTCATCATTCAATTTTATATGTTAAAAAAAGAAATACGCATAGCGAAATGATTTGACCGATCGTTCATCTACTAGGCTAAGTGTAATCAATCCTTTACAATCCATATACATTCATTGTCGGGCTGAGAACTTTGAACAATAACTCTTCACAACTTCAGCGTGGCTTAAAGAACCGTCACATCCAACTTATCGCCATGGGTGGCGCAATTGGTACAGGCTTATTCTTAGGTTCCGCACAGGTTATCCAATCTGCTGGTCCATCCATCATTTTAGGTTATGCCATTGGTGGTTTAATTGCATTTTTAATTATGCGTCAGTTGGGGGAAATGATTGTCCATGAACCTGTTGCCGGTTCATTTAGTCATTTTGCTTATCAATACTGGGGCAAATTCCCAGGCTTCCTTGCTGGTTGGAATTACTGGATTCTATATATTTTAGTGGCGATGACTGAGCTTACTGCAGTCGCTAAATATATTAATTACTGGTGGCCTTTTATCCCTGCATGGGCTTCCGTACTGTTCTTTTTCGTTGTCATTACCCTCATTAACTTGGGTAATGTAAAGTTCTATGGAGAGTCGGAATTCTGGTTAGCAATTATTAAAGTTGCTGCGGTAATTTCCATGATCGTATTCGGTTTATATTTATTATTTACCGCAGACGCAAACTCAACGGCTTCATTTAGCAACCTTTGGGCACATGGTGGATTCTTCCCGAATGGCTTTGAAGGTCTATTCTATATGTTGGCTTTCCTGATGTTCGCCTTTGGGGGAATTGAACTGATTGGGATGGCAGCGGCAGAAGCTAAAGATCCTGAAAAAACCATTCCTAAAGCCATCAATCAAGTTGTGTTCCGTATTCTCATTTTCTATGTGGGTTCATTGACCATTCTGTTGTCTTTAGTGCCTTGGAATCAATTAGATTTAGGTGGTTTGGACAAAAGTCCATTCGTGATGATTTTTAGCCAAATGGGTATTCAATGGGCTGCACATTTACTGAATTTCATTATTTTAACCGCTGCTTTATCTGTATATAACAGTGGTATGTACGCAAATAGCC
Organism: Acinetobacter tibetensis; assembly: GCF_023824315.1. Taxonomy (NCBI): domain Bacteria; kingdom Pseudomonadati; phylum Pseudomonadota; class Gammaproteobacteria; order Moraxellales; family Moraxellaceae; genus Acinetobacter; species Acinetobacter tibetensis. Next base: position 2,528,329 of record NZ_CP098732.1, read on the forward strand.
GTATGTTGTTTGGTTTAGCAGAACAAGGAAATGCGCCAAAAGTTTTCTTGAAAGTGAACAAACAAGGGGTACCAATTCCTGCGGTATTGTTCTCGGCATTACTCATTTTCGGTTGCGTATTGTTGAACTACTTTGTACCTGAAGATGCGCTGGGTCATTTAATGTATATCGTTGTGGGTGCATTGGTATTGAACTGGGCAATGATTAGTTTGACACATTTAAAATTCCGTCAAGCGATGCAAGCCACGTCAACGCAAACTAAATTCCCTGCACTTTGGTCCCCAGTAAGTAACTATCTAGTCCTGATCTTTATTGCGACTGTGCTATACATTATGTGGACGCAAGGCTTTAAAGAGTCTGTATTGATGCTTCCTGTGTGGATTGTCTTAATGCTGATCTTCTTTAAAATGATCAAACCCGCCAAAAGCTAAGTAACTTTGGGTTGAACTAAAAAGTTATTGCTTCGGCAATAACTTTTTTTTTGCTTTAAAATCAGGTACATTATTTCCACTTTAGCGCCCTTAGCTTAACTGGATAGAGCAGTTGCCTCCTAAGCGACCGACGTGGGTTCGAGTCCCGCAGAGCGCACCAAATCATTAAACGCATATAACTCTACTTACATAACAATCAATAAAAATCAATAACTTAAACAACAATCATGGTCTTTCTTAACTCTATATAACTTGATATAGCCTTAAATAATAAGTACCTTAATGAGTACCTAGCCCGATTCTATCAACTTTCAGGTACTCATTCTCATGGCTAAACTGGTTAAACCCCTTACAGACCCTCAATGTGGGGCTGCAAAACCACGAGATAAAGATTACACCCTATTTGATGGTGATGGGTTGATATTGCTTGTACGCACATCGGGCACAAAGACCTGGCGATATAGATATAAAAATCTATTGGGTACTCAAATCATCACAATAGGTACTTATCCGGCTATCAAACTAGCAAAAGCTCGAGAGCATCGAGCAAAATATAAAACCATGCTGGCCAACGGATTGGACCCTAAAGAGCAAATAGCGATTGAACAATCTAAGCAAGACAATAAATATCACTTTGAACCTATAGCAAGGGCTTGGCATGTTGCCTACAAAGCAAGTGGTAAATGGGGCGAAGAAACGGCGGAACGTGCGTTAAAGAACCTAGAGAAATATGTATTCCCTCTTATTGGGACCCGTCCGATTGACAGCATCAAGCCTAAAGACCTCAATTATGTCCTGAGCCAAATTGAAGAAACAGGCTTTCTTGAAGTGGTCAAAAAGACACGCCAGCGTTTTGTCAGTATTTTTGCTTATGCTATTTCTAAAGGACTAATAGAGTTAAACCCTGCATCTAGTTTAAAAGATGCCATTACAGTGACACGTAAAACTAAGCACCACCCTAAACTACACCTGAGCCGATTACCTGAGTTTTTACAGAAGATAGAAGCTGATAAAGGTTATCCAATTACTAAGCTGTGCTTAATGTTCGCCCTACACACTTTCGCCCGATCAAGTGAGATACGCTTTGCGCGCTGGTCTGAATTTGACTTAGAAAAGGGACAATGGATTATCCCTCCTGAACGTAAAGCATCAAAGGGTAGCAAGTATGCTCATCGCGGAGCAAAAATGAGAACTGAGCATTTGATCATGCTCTCCCCTCAGGCCTTAGCCATTTTAAAAGAGTTACAAGCCTACAGTGGCATGTATGAAAATGTATTCCCTAAACACGGCGACCCTTACGGCTTTATCAGTGAAACCACCATAAACAACACATTAAGACGTATCGGCTACGATACCAATGAAGATGTTTGTTTGCATGGCTTCAGAGGCATGGCTTGCGGTGCCTTAGTTGAAAGTATGCTATTCACTGAAGAAGCCGTTGAGAAGCAAATGAGCCACCAAGAACGCGACCAAGTGCGTTTAGCCTATACACATCATGTTGAGTTCTTAGATGAACGTAAAAAGATGATGAACTGGTGGAGTAATTATCTTGATAAGAATAAGAGCGAATATATCAGTGCTTATGACTACGGTCAGGAAATCAAAAACATTGAGCAAGATAATCTCATTCAGTTTAAAAAGACTAAGTAAATAAACTCTATTTTACTTAGAGGTACGGCTTAATGGCTTAATCACTTCCAAAGCCTTGCAAGGAAAGAGATTCCATTAAGCTAAGCACTATTTCATGTACTGGCATAATGGCTTAATCAATATATTTCCCTAAGGAACCCTGCGATTTTGCGATTTGGCTTTATATCCCTTGCCATATATAGGTTAGAACTTCGCAAACTATTTGCGATTCCCCTATTTTTATAACGCCGTGATTTGTCGCTGTAATGAGCTTATATGCACATATATGGTTATTTATGATTTATATTCAGTTTGCTAAGTCTAGGTTTGCTCCCGAAAGTCGGATACCCAATTCGATTGGCTTAGCTGTTTTATTGGGATGCTGTGGGAGGCAGGTAGAGATGGCAAATGTTTCTTTTATAATAAATTACCTTAAAAATACTTATAGTGAATACGGAAGTATTTCACAACAATTTGATCATATATTTGAATTTCTCCAAGTAGACAAAAATGAAGCGATAGATGCTTTTTATGAAATATATTCAACTGAATCCCACCCTGCATTATATCCAAGTTACGAAAAAGATGCCTGCCACTTTTCAAGTGTCAAATTAATCCAACGTCTTACCTCAATAGCACCACCTAACAATATTGATAGACTCGCCATTTCTTATATTATCTACGATATAACTAAAGAAAAAATTCAACATTTGAATAAGAAATTAACAAATGATGATATCAATCTTGCCTTAAAAAATATTGAGGTGATTAATTTTGATTTAGGCGTATTTATGCAGTGCATAAATGCTCAAATGCTCTCCACATATCGAAATGATTTAAAAAAATCTATACAAGCCTTGGGGGGACTAACCAGATCTAAAAAATATCAAACAATAAAAAACACAATAATAAAAGATTGGAAAGCTTCCTCTTATCACTCTTATGCTGAATGCGCGAGAAAACACGCAGTAATACATGGACTGAGTACAAAAACAATTGAAAAATGGCTCTCAGACGAATTTAAAAAAACCCAACATGGTGCAAAAATGCCTATGTGCTAGCAAAATACCCATTGTGCTAGCTCAAAGGTTTTTCACGAGAATAATCATAAACATACTAACTCCACGATATACAACTATGTGGAGTTATACACATGCAACCTATCCGAGTTACTTACAATCAGGCTTGTGAGTTATTGAGCATAAAGCGCAATGCTTTACGTGAACTCACCCTAAATGACCCTGAGTTTCCAAAACCGTATAAAGCTGGCCCTACTCGTCAAGCTCCTGTGTATTTTGACTACGCTCAGCTTGTTGAATGGCATAACAAGCAAATGCAAAGCCTTACTATATTGGAGGCTTAATTCATGAATCAAATCCTTTCACCTACTCCAACCATGTCCAGTCGTGAAATAGCAGAATTGACTGGCAAAGAGCATAAAAATGTTATTAGAACTATTAAGGACTTATTAGCAGCGGAAATTTTAGACGCTCAAATTGAGCCACTAAAATTTGAATACCGTGGCCAGTGGTTTGATTACTACGAACTAAAAAAGCGTGACAGCCTTATCCTTGTTGCACGTCTTTCGCCTGAATTTACAGCTCGCTTGGTAGATCGTTGGCAAGAACTGGAATACCAATCCAAACAGCACAATGTAGACATTAACAATCCACACGCTCTACGCAAGGCATTACTTGAATATACAGAACAGGTTATCGAGTTAGAGCATAAAAATACTGGGTTGGAAAAATCCATAAAGGTAATAACTCAAACCAATCACGGCGTTAAATTCCAACAGGCTTGCAAGATTCTCAATATTAAGCGTTCTGTGTTAGCTGATTGGCTCAGTAAACATGGTTGGGATAGACGACTTAACAATGCACGTGCATCTACCCACTATAGCCAAGAACGTGGGTACTGCGAAACTAAGTATGAAGAGCGTACAAAAATCAAAGCCAATGGTGAGCTGGGAAGCTATAGCCAAATTGAATTTTTTATTCTGCCTAAGGGGATGGAAGTTTTAGCTAAACATTTCGGAATAAGGGGGTGATGCATGAAAGAGCTCTCTATCAACCTTCTAAAGCTACTCTTCATCTGGGCTATGGCTGTTTTTCTTGTTGCAAGCTGTGAACGTTCAGCTTATGCTAATCCCGTTCATCAAAAAGCAGATGAGCTAACCTTGGCCGGTTACAAGTTTTCACTAGGCGCACAGTCCGCTCATAGGACTTTTTTTGTGCGTGAAATCTCTATGCATTCGCATGTTATGGCGGGGCTGGAGAGGGACACCTTCGGGTGTGCAGGTGACCTAGTGAGCCTGTCGGCCAACCCTTTTCAGCTTCGCCACCCTCATTTGGCCGTGAATGGTGAAGCTTCTATTAAATCGCTAGGAGCGCATTAATCATGCCTAATTCAAATCAAAAATCGAAACCAATTAATAACGATTATTTCCCATCTCTAAGCTGTACCAGCGCATTTTTTACACCACATAAAGATGCAAACCATCTCAATGCTCAAGATGTTATTCATTGCCTTGTTGGAAGTGCTAAAGATATTTCAACCGTTACTTTCAACTGTTTTGAAAATGGTAAGGAATTAACCATTAATGGTGAAATTGTTGCAAACCTGATTTTTGAAATCCAAACCAAATTAGAAATAATTGAGAAAATATTGCCTTTGGCTTTTGAATGGCAAGAAAGCAATAAAGGTGGTGCCAAATGAATAACACCACCTCCATCAAACCCGACACCATCTTAGCAAATTGCACATTACTTAATCCACTGGATGATACCTATATCAATCATCCAGTCATTCAGCGTTTTGGCAGTCCTTTACAGCCAATCTATGTGGACCAGTGCCATGTAGATATCAACGGCGTGAGCTATGATAATCCTTTAATTCTGCCGATCTATAACGCTCAATTAGAGCTTGTTCAATGTGCCATATTACAAGATAAACAACCCTTACGAGTCATCCCCGATGGAGTGGCCAAAGGCTTTGCTATGTTGGGTGAGTTGCACCAGGATAAACCTGTCATCATCACCTATAATCTTAAGGCATTCTTTAAGATTGCTCAAACAGGCTACACCGTGGCATTGGTAGTATTACCAAGCCTATGTGATGCTCATCAAATCGAGTTAAAGCCATTTGATTTTGAGCAAATGCAGTTCGTGATTAATCAGCTTTCAAAATCAGGTTTTGACAGGTTGTATATGCCAGTACGCCCTGAGCATATACAGCTCGAGGTATTCCAAAACCTTGAGAAAAATAGCCCCATTCGATTGCTCAATCAATTTCAGAAAGCTGGTGAAAGTGAGTTTTTAACTGAACTGTTACAGGATGATGAGGCTGAAGAAGTACAGGCTTTTCTTGATTATGCCATTGAGCAATTACCATCATTAAACCTATGGGGTGAGTTATTACCTCTGGTGCAAGCCGATACGGCGTTAAATAGTCCTTATCCCATTCATGCCCTGCCACCACTGGCAAGGGATGCCGTGCTAGCAATTGCTGAGCATGTACAGGCACCAATAGCAATGACAGCTCGATGCGTCATTGGAGCCATGTCACATATTGCTCAAGCTCACGTAAATGCACCACATCCTTTTAGCTCTCATGGTGAGCCGTGTAGCCTTTATCTACTCACTGAGGGGCAAAGCGGAAGCCGTAAGAGTACCAGTCGAAATATGGCAGATAGAGCCATTATTCAGCATGAACGGAAACAATACGAGCAATACCGCCGTGAGCTGGAGCAATGGAAAAGTGGCCAAGCCTCTTTAAATAAGAAGGATAAAGAAGCCTATTGTGCTGAAAATCCCCCACCACATGACCCAAGCACGTTATATAGCGATATCACGCTTGAATCGATTGCAGGGCTTTATGTTGATGGCGTGTTGAATAATGCCTCAATTGCCAGTGATGAGGCTGGACAATTCTTCGGTGGCTATACCATGAAAGGCGATACACGTACTCAAGCGATTGGAGGCTATCAATGGTTTTGTGGAACGTACTCGCTCCAAATCAAATTTAAACGGTAGTGGTCGTGCTTATGACGTTCGCTTGACCTTCAATTTACAGGGGCAGCATGAAGTACTCTCCGAGGCCCTTAAAGATCCTGTGCTACGTGGTCAAGGCTTTTTACCTCGCTTTATTTTAACCATCCCTGAAAACTTGACTGGTACACGCCTACAAGATGCCATCTACCGATCTAAGAACGCCAATCATGACCATAGGCTTATCGCCTACTGGACACGGTGCGAATATTTACTTGATGACTGTCCTAGACCACAAGGAGGGCAAGAACTTCATAATGGGCGTTATGTCATTCCCATGAATGATGAAGCAAAGGAAATAGATGCATCGTTCTACAACATGTTTGAGGAACTACAGGGCAAAGGTAAGCGTTATGAATACCTACAGGCATTTGCTAGTCGTGCCAGTCAATTAGCACGGCGTTTAGCAACTGTATTCGCTTATTTTGAGGGTATACAGTGGATTGATGCCAAAACATTAACAGGGGCTTGTGAGGTCGTTAAGCATTCCCTGAATGAATGGGCGATGTATGCAGATATTGAGGTCAAAACGGAAAGTGATGCTGAACGGCTGATTAAATGGTTCACCAAATACTGTGCAAACAAGAAAATAGACAAACTGGCATATTCTAGTTTTATGAATAGTTGCCCTCGCCCAATGAGGGGTAGTAAGCAGAAATTAGAGCCTGTTTTAGAGGAGCTGATAGACAGTCACTATTTAAAGATAGAGGAAATATCAAAGGTTCGACACATCCTAATTAACCCTATTTTACTAGGAACGGTGGCTTAATGGCTTAATCACCTTGAAAGCCTTGCTATAAAAGGCTTTCCATTAAGCATGATAGTGTTTTGTATGGTGGCATAGTGGCTTAATGAGTGAATAAATTATCCTGATTAAGCCATTATGCCAATGGCTTTTTAGGGTATTGGCTAAGTGAAAAGCCTTGCTATATAAGAGTTACAGCGCAATTAAGCCATTAAGCCAAGACTTCTATAGAAAAATATAAATTTTGATAGGTAAATAAATGCCAAACGTAAATAAAGTCATTTTAATGGGCGTATTAGGTCGTGACCCTGAAACAAAACAATTTCCCAATGGTGGAAGCATTACCACATTCAGCCTTGCTACATCGGAGCATTGGAAAGACAAGACCACCAATGAGCGTAAAGAGGCTACAGAGTGGCACAGAATCAGCACCAACGGACGTTTAGCGGATGTTGCAAGTACCTCAAGAAAGGCAGTAAGGCTTATATTGAGGGTTCATTGCGTACACGGAAATGGAAAGACCAAAACGGCATAGATCGAGAGGCAACAGAGATTAGGGCGGATGTGTTGCAGTTGCTTTAAAAATGAAGCTCCTCTTTTTTGAGGGGCTTATGTTTTTTATTCAAATCGACACATGACCATTAATATGCTTATACCATCGACATATACAAAAACTCATGTTCGATTTTTTAGTTTTTATCGACATATTTATCTAGTCATGTTTGTTGCATCGACATAATTACAACCATATGTCGATTTTTACAAAAAATATCGACATGTAGGGCATGTTATGTTTATCTTATCGACATAAGCTAAAAGTTATGTCGATTTTTCTTATTGGAATCGACACAAAATGAGATAACCGTAATGAGTCAATGGCAAGCAGATCAACCATATAACACTTTACCCTTTCTTCCCCCATCACAAGATGTGGAAAATAAAGCTGTATTAAAATTATGTATTGAAGCTAGATCGGCACTGGCTGAATTAAAACAAGCTGGGGAGTTGATACCGAATCAAACGATTCTAATAAATATTATTCCGCTATTAGAAGCTAAAGACAGCTCAGAAATTGAAAATATTGTCACAACCACAGACAAACTATTTCAGCATGCACAGGGTAATGATGAACATGCAGACCATGCAACTAAAGAGGCTTTAAGGTATAGAACCGCATTGTATAAAGGGGTTCAATCAATTAAAGAACGACCGCTATGTACAGGCACAACTATTGAGATATGCCAAACAATTAAAGGTGTAGATTTAGGTATTAGAGCAACGACAGGTACAGCATTAAAGAATAGCTATACAGGAGAAATTATTTATACCCCTCCAGCAGGTGAAGATGTAATTCGGACATTATTATCAGATTGGGAAAAATTTATTCATTACAATGAAGAACTAGACCCCTTAGTTAAAATGGCTATAGCTCATTATCAATTCGAGGCAATTCACCCTTTTATTGATGGGAATGGTCGTACAGGAAGAATTTTAAATATTCTCTACCTTATGGATTGCAACTTATTAAGCTTGCCTATTCTTTATCTAAGTCGATTCATTATTCAAAATAAATCACAATATTACGAGTTGCTACTCAATGTGACCAAAGAAAGCGATTGGCGTTCTTGGGTAATGTTTATGCTACAAGCAGTAAAGAACACCAGTGAATGGACTATATCTAAAATTACAGCTATCAAAAGTCTACATGAGCATACAATTGAATATATAAGAACTCATGCAGATAAAATTTATACTCGTGAGCTAGTTGATACTATTTTTGAGCAACCATACAGTCGTATATCCAACCTAGTTGACAAAAATATAGCTAAGCGCCAAGCAGCATCAACATACTTAAAAAAACTTGTGGAAATTGGTGTGCTACATGAGTTACAGCTTGGTAAAGAAAAGCTATTTATCCATCCTAAACTATTAAATCTCTTACAAGATGATAGTAACCAATTCACGCCGTACAAATAAATTGTAATAGCTCCTTAGCTTGAGGGGCTTTTTTATTGGCTAATTAAACATAGAAGATTTACTTCCAAGTTCGCCAAGATTTTTGACATTTAATTGCGCTATATCGTCATAACGCAATAAAAAACAACCCAATTGCTTTGACATTTTGACCGACAAAAACGCCGTGAATTCAGCTATACAAGACACTTAAATTTAGGTTGACGGCATACGATAGAAATTAGGTATTAAATCCTATTCAAACCTATGTACAGCAAGGCTTTAGCCCTTTTTAGTAAATCCCCATTCTGTCAACCTACGTCAACCTAAATACCCTCATTTCGTATAGCTACGTATAGCAAAACTTGGTCACATTCTAAATGCTCTCAAGTTATGTGTCATTTCCACCATTCCATCAACGTAGAATGAAAAACGCCATGTATTTTGTTGTACAAGACACAAGCAATTCACCTTGACAGACCTAGATTTAAAACAGCTTGCCCATTCAACCAAAAGCCTTACCAATAATGCATTACAGCCAATTTTCGTAAGGTTTTTAAAGTGGCGTTTCGTCAAGGTACGTCAAGGTAAATCCGTACAGCTACGTACAGTAAAATTCAGGATTTAAAATCCGAAATTACCCCTATGGAGCAGAGTTAATTCGTATTGAGGAATATCTGCATATTCTTCTAATGGAAACCAAATTTCACAAACAAATGAACAGAGTGTTGTATCTAACTTGGACACTTTAAATGGGAATAACAACTCAATTTCGTACAACCACCATTATGTTAAATGGGGGGGTAAGTTTAGGAATTTTTCCAGTCTAGAGCCTTATTATTTTGATGTTGATAATAATTCAACAGTTTCCTCACCGCCGCAGTTATGTACCCATAAACCTTCTTCGCCTACAAAATAAGTATGATTTTCTGCTACTTCCAGATTATATACATCACATAACAAACTAGTTGAGTCTGCAGCACCTGCGAGCTCCTTTACCAATTTTAAGTCAAGTTCATTTAAGAGTGCTGGCTTATATTTATTTCTATAAATTTGGTTATAACCATATATATAATCTTTATTTATTTCAAAAAAAGTATCTATTCTAACTGCATCTTCAAAATCCTGTAATGGTGGTGAGGTATGACCATATATTTTTCCAACACTATCAGTAGTTTTATACAATTTATTTGCATATAAAAAATGGAACTGTTTATCAACTGCCAAGGTAAATACTTTATCGCCTGTGTTTAATCCTTTTGCAGGACACCATCTTTCTTCAGACATCGACCAAATTGGGTGTTCTGCAGTTGCTAAAACATAGCTAATTTCTGGTTCATCTTCTTCATACTGGTCTCTTGCCCAATAAGTACAACGGTATACCTCTTTTTCAGGCGTATGAATAGTTCGTAATACAGGTTTATATGTTTTTTCTCCAACACCTGCTTCAGGCATAGATAAAACCATATCACCCACTTTAATATCCTGTATTGGCACCAATCCTTTGTCAGTATGTACAAAAGTACCCGCAGCAAAACAGAAGTTCGGACGTTGAGTCAGGTCAGTGGTATAAGCATAATCCGCCATAGAACTATCTACACGGCTTTGTAGCTGGCTAGAGGTAATGATCTTGTTCGCATCATCGGCCTTTTTCGATGTATATTTCATTCATTCAATATTTCTAAAATTAACATAATACACGGTATACGAAATGCGTTTGTTAGAACCCATTTAAAGTGTCTATATTCTCACCAATAAAAATGTCTGGTCTATGATGCGCATCAACATCATGGACTGGATATACATTTGAGATGCTGATCACTATGTCTGACAAGGAAATTCAACGTCTTGCAGTTCTGCAAGATGTTCGAGATCTACGTATTACACAAGTCCGTGCTGCTGAAATTCTGAATCTTTCAACCCGTCAAATTACTCGGTTATTGCAGAAGCTAAAGCAAGATGGTATTTCAGGCCTGACACATGCCAGTCGTGGTCAACCTGGCCATCGTCGTCATGATGAAGCTGTAAAGTCTGAATGCCTTTCCCTTATTTCTGAACATCTGCTGGGCTTTGGCCCAACCTTGGCTCATGAGAAGCTCAGTAGCATATTTGGTCTGAATATTCCTGTGGAAACGGTTCGTCGCTGGATGACTGCCAATGAACTCTGGATTCCGCGATCCAAACGCCTGAAACGTCCATATCAGCCTCGATATAACCGTGATTGCTTCGGTGAACTGATCCAGATTGATGGTTCATATCATGACTGGTTTGAAGGACGAGCCGCCAAATGCTGTTTGCTGGTTTATATCGATGACGCGACTGGAAAGCTGTTGCATCTGCGCTTTTGTGATGCTGAAACGACCTTTGACTATATGCTTTCCACCCAAGCCTACATTGAGCAATATGGTAAGCCGCTGGCCTTTTATAGCGACAAACATTCGGTATTCAGAGTGAACCAGAAATCCAGTCAGGACAGCCAGATCACGCAATTTGGCCGGATCCTGAATGAGTTAAACATTGATATTATCTTTGCCAACTCACCACAGGCCAAAGGTCGTGTTGAACGCGCCAACAGGACACTTCAGGATCGTCTGATCAAGGAAATGCGCCTGGAAGGTATTTGCTCGATTGCCGAAGCAAATGCGTGGCTGCCCTGCTTTATTGAGCAATTCAATCAGAAGTTTGCCAAGTGTGCGAGAAATTCCAAGAACTTGCATCGCCCTTTAACAGAGTCTGATGCTGAATTGGAGGATATTTTCACCTGGCAGGAACCACGCAAAGTTACGAAGAACCTAACCATCACGTATGACAAGTGTATTTATATGCTTGAGCCAACAGCACTGAATCATAAGCTTGTTGGGCAATACATTTCATTTCTGGAGTATCCAGATGGCACTGTGGCAATCATGCATGAAGGACGGAAGCTCAACTACAGTATTTTTAATAAATTGGTTGGACAACAGCAAAATGCAGTGGTTGAGAATAAAAGATTAGGCTCGGTTCTGGCCCATATCCAACAACAGCATGAAGAGTTGGAAAAACAGAATAAACGTTCCCGTCTCAAGAAAAGTATGCCGAGTCGTAAAGCTCAGAAAGCGGTTATTGAACAAAGAAATTTAAATCCTGTTCTTGACTCTTGCAGTTAAAAACAGGACATTTTAAATGGTTTATCGCATAGACATTTTAATTGGTGAATAACAGGAAATTTTCCTATAAGCATCAATATCTTAGTCAAAGATATTCTAGGGTTCAGCGCACTGGAACAGCTTTTTAGTGATTTTTCATGTTCCACCGTCAATAAACAATCAAATTTCCACGGCTTTATGTAGTCTCATTTAACCCTAAAACAGAAAAAAATATCCAGATAAAATAAGAATAGATGTCCAAGCAGTTATTGATTTTGCAGAATATCTCGTTCTGTGTCGCTACGTGTCGCAAAAAGGCTCTAAATCTTGTACGACAGGGTATCTTTATTTTGCTAAACAAGATGCCAATAAAATAATCTCTAAAAACACACTCAAAGCTAGGCTATACAAGGGTTTTAAACCTTTTGTGAAAAGTGCGTTTTGTCATGCTACGTCATGCAAGAAAATCGTGTTTTGTCGTTCTACGTCTAACAAAATAGGCTCAATTTTAGAGATACAAGAACAGCTTATTTTTGTTTTACAGCCTACTTATTCAAATTTGCATTTATGCCAAGCACCACAAGGGACACGGCGATATTTGAGATTCAATTTCGTATAACTACGTATAACAAGATAGGTGAAAAAGAGCCTATTCCATCCAAGTACATCCAAGTAATTTTTGCTTTACAGCGCATTGGTGGAAATTGACTTGTAGACCATATAGAGAAAGGCTTACAGCAGAATTGTAATTTTCATTTCGTAAAGCTACGTAAAGCAAAACCACCTTAAATTATTCTTTACGGCGTTTATTTAATTTCCTTGATGGGACACCCGTAGCAAGCCCCTTAAAATAACCTCAAAGTTATATGTGGTAAGGCTTACCGTTTAATGATGGTTGCTTGATTCCATCAAGGAACATCAAGGAAAAGTTTGAAAAATCCCATAATTGAACAAGGTACAACAAGGCAGAAGTAGAGAAATGTATTCTTGTGCTAACCTTCGTAATAGGTAAAAGTTGAAAAATACAGTATTTTATCCAAGTACATCCAAGTAAAAGAATAAGCGATTAATAAAAAAGTCCTATCGTTATTGATAGGACTACTGGTGAGGTTATGTATTGCAGTTTTTTAGGTAAGTTAATTTTTAAAAGGTCTATCTGGTCTCGAATACATCTTATATTTTAACCATACCAAGAAAGCTGACTCGCCAATCACTAAAACTCCGTAAAAAGTAAAAGCTATTAATACCTTAGCCATTCCTTCCACTAACAAATACAGTGATGTGAATGACAAAAGCACTCCACCTGCTAATCTTAATAATGTTATTAATGTATCAACTAACCCTTCAGATATGGCCCTTAAAGTTGATTTAGACTTGAAGTTAAAAAATCGATATAGAATCCATAATAAGACTCCAATAAGCAATGAAAAACATGTGGCTCCTATATTAATACCATCATACTGATCATTTAAAGAATCTATAATCTTTTCAACACCTTTTATCCCTTTAAAAAATATGTTAATCCCATAATAATACAGTTAATTATTACCACTATCCAAAATTCAATTTTAAAGAAATGCCATATTTGTTTTAGAAAACTTTGATTTTTTTTCATATGAAAAATCCATAATTATTAATATGAGTTTATTATAATTTTCTGGCACATTTTTGAATTTATTTCGATTGCCCTAATAGCATTTACTTTTCCCAACCTAACTGCCCTATAGCATCATCCAACTCATTAAGAAAAGATTCTTTTGCCATATGTGGTACTGATAATCTTGTTCACCTTAGAATGAGCAATGCTCTAAACCAATTTTCATACGCTAGAACTCATTCAATGCATACATCAGTTCGAATCCTAAACAGGGACTCACACCGACGTTCAAATAGCATCAAGTTTAGGCATTTTCAGAAATGAGTACCTATATGAGTACCCAATACAAAAATATAATTATTATAATACTTTAATATCAATAGCTTACACATATAGTTCTAGGCGCGCAGGGCGCACCATCTTATGGTTTATTTTAGTCTTTAGCGCTCTAAATTAAATTCAAACAATTGATAGAAGTTATATTTGAGCCAATCTAACAAACCTGCTCCCTTAACCACATTCAACATTTAACAAATAGAAAAAAGTCTATTCTCGACAATTTTATTCCGATGAACTCAAGAAGTACTCAAAATCAAATGATCATTTGACATCATTAAGTCACAATTCTTGCTATACAATAAACTTAGATACCGCAATCTTTAAATTATTCTAAAAGTTTTCAAATCAATTGCTCATCTCCGTTTCTAAAACAAATCAGAAATAAGCTTTGTTAACGATTAGGTTCATATCTATTTTGTATATATTCTTTGCAGAAAATATGATCTACTGATTATAAAAATAAAATATACTTAACAAAATATGTTGAGTATATAACATGAAAATATCTTTACTCATCTCTTCACTCCCCACACAAAACACAACCACTCGTATGAGGGTATGGAGATCTCTTAAGGCAAGTGGCGCTGCAACCCTTCGGGATGGGGTCTATGTACTCCCAATTGCTCATCGCGAAAAATTTGATGCTATTGCTCATGATGTTATTTCTGAGCAAGGAACTGCTTATATATTCCATACAGAGTCCCTTTCAAATCTTGATCTTTCGACTATTTTCAGTCGAAAAGAAGAATACGATGCTCTTTATAAACAACTTACTGCATTACGAGACCACCTGACTCAAAATCAAAAGAAAGAGCTGCTCAAGCAAGTTCGTAAACTCCGAAAAAGTATCGATGCACTTGTAGAAATTGACTATTACCCTGACGAAACTCAGGCTCAAGTGCTAAACGAACTTTCATTATTGGAACGCACTATTGCACGACTTGGTGAAGTTAACGAACCCCAAGCAATGCAAACTCATATTCAACTTTTAGACAAAACAGATTATCAAAACCAAATTTGGGCAACTCGAAAAAGACCTTGGATTGATCGCCTAGCCTCTGCATGGCTGATTAAGACTTTTATCGATGCCACACCGACCTTTATGTGGTTAGAAACCCCTGCTGATTGCCCCGAAGAGGCCTTAGGTTTTGATTTTGATGGCGCGAGGTTCAGCCACGTGAATCACTGGGTCACTTTTGAAGTTCTTTTACATAGTTTTAATTTAGAAACACCTGCACTCAAAAAAATCGCTGAAATTGTGCATTACCTTGATGTGGGTGGAATTGAACCACCAGAAGCAATAGGGATTGAAAAAGTCATGCAAGGTCTTCGAAGCCAAATCAACAATGATGAACAATTATTTGCATTATCCAATCATATTTTTGATGGCCTCTATGCCAACCTATCCAGAGAATAATCATGGAACAAGAACGGATTACATCCCCCGAAGCAGAAATACAAGCTGTTTCATTTTGGCAGGCCTTTCTGTTTTGGCTTAAATTAGGGTTTATTAGTTTTGGTGGTCCCGCTGGTCAAATCGCGGTTATGCATCAAGAACTGGTCGAACAAAAACGCTGGATTTCCGAGAAACGTTTTTTACATGCACTGAACTATTGCATGCTCTTACCAGGCCCTGAAGCACAACAATTGGCGACTTATATTGGTTGGTTAATGCATAGAACCGCTGGGGGTTTAGTTGCAGGCATTCTTTTTGTACTCCCATCGCTCTTTATTTTAATTGGCCTTTCATGGGTCTATGTCAAATTTGGTGATGTCCCTATTATTGCTGGACTGTTTTACGGTATCAAACCCGCCGTTGTTGCCATTGTTTTTCATGCAACACATCGAATTGGGAGTCGATCACTCAAGAATAAATTCTTATGGTTGATTGCAGCGCTTTCATTTATTGCGATTTTTTTCTTTAATTTACCCTTCCCTTTAATTGTGTTATCGGCTGCGATCATTGGATATCTGACCAGTAAAAAGTATCCCACCCTATTTTCTAGCGGAAACACGCATCAGCAGAGTAAAAAAGATTATGGACGGGCTTTCATTGATGATGATACGCCTACGCCCGAACATGCGATCTTTAACTGGAAACGGCTGGGCAGTATTTTACTGATGGGAGGGCTACTGTGGTTTGTTCCTATCCTGAGTCTAAGCTTAACGCTTGGGTGGAATCATGCCTATACTCAAATGGCTTGGTTCTTTACTAAAGCAGCCCTGCTCACCTTTGGCGGTGCCTATGCCGTATTACCTTATGTTTATCAAGGTGCTGTTAACTATTATGGCTGGTTAAGCCCAACTCAAATGATCGATGGCTTGGCACTAGGTGAAAGTACGCCCGGCCCTTTAATTATGGTGGTTGCATTCGTTGGCTTTTTGGGCGCATTTAACCAAGCCCTCCTAGGTCCAGATCATCTATTCTTGGCGGGAGCGATTGGCGCGACAATCGTGACTTGGTTTACCTTCCTATTTTCCTTTATTTTTATCTTGGCTGGTGCACCCATTATAGAGTCAACACATAATGAGCTCAAATTTACAGCACCCCTAACGGCCATTACAGCAGCGGTTGTCGGCGTGATTCTGAATCTTGCACTATTTTTTAGTTATCACGTGCTCTGGCCAACAGGATTTGGTGGTTCTTTTGATATCGTTGCTGCTTCAATCGCACTTGCAGCCCTGATTGGACTGTTCTATTTTGAGTTGAAAGTCATGTATGTCCTTGCTGCTTCGGCGTTAATCGGCTTACTTTGTTTTAGCTTCCTTTAATGTATATCAATTGAATGAAGGCCTTCTTTTGTGGGATGTGATTGAATCAATCCCACACTATTTTTAAGTCCCTTGTGTTCTCTTGAAGTTGATCGTTAGGATTCACCCAAAAAACGCAACCCGACCCCAGCAATAGTAAAAATATACTTTGGGTTCATCGCTGAGTCTCCGATTTTGGTTCGGAGTTTTTTCACCAAGATTCGAAGATAATGGGTATCTTCTTCATGCGTGATGCCCCATAACTCCGTCATGATTTGTTTTTGAGTCACGATCTTACCTTGATGACGAATCAGCAGTGCCAACAGTTGAAATTCTTTTTTGGTCAGAATAATTTCTTCATGGGCTAATTTCACGACATGCTCAGCCACATCGACGGATAATTGACCATCATCAAATACAATGTTCAGTCCAGATTGCTGTGGTTTATTACGAAACATCACTCGAATACGCGCACATAATTCCTGAATGCTAAACGGTTTGGTCACATAATCGTTTGCACCTGCATCTAACAATTTAATTTTTTGATTTTCATCAGGACGTGCGGATAACACAATCACAGGAATGTCCGACCAGAGTCTCATCTCGGTCAATACCTGCTGTCCCTCCATATCAGGTAAGCCCAAGTCTAAAATCAGTAAATCCGCACCACGGGTTGCCAAAGTCTCTAAGCCTTGCATGCCATTTTCTGCAACATGCACCTGATAGCCCTGCGAACGTAAGGCAATGTCCAAAAATTTTCGGATTTGAGGCTCATCATCAATAATCAAAATTGAAGCATTCGAATGAATTGTTTGCGGCATAAAAATGTTTTTAGTCCTGATGTAACGGTAATCGTATGCGAATTAAGGTGCCTTGACCATCTGTTCCAGCAAAAGCTTCGATACTGCCCATATGAGCGCCAATAATGGCTTTGACAATCGCCAGCCCTAAACCTGTCCCCGTTTTGCCTCGATCGCCACGCTGCATGGTATAGAACATATCAAAAATTTGTTCACGTTCATCTTCGGGAATGCCGATCCCTTGATCGATAATGTCAATTTGCAGACATTGTTCCTCTTGCTGAATCTTTATTTCAATCGGAACATTCTCTGGTGAGAACTTGGCAGCATTTTCTAAGACATTAAAAATGGCTTGCTCAATCAAAGCAGGATGCACATACAATTGAGGAAGTTCTTCCGCCAAAGCAACCTCGATTTTCACCTCAGGCTGATAGCGTTTCAGTCGTTGAGTTGCCGAGCCAATCAGTTCATCCACACCAATCCAAGCACGACTTAAAGTCAACCCTTGATGACCTAATCGAGTCATATCCAACAGGTTTTGAATATAACGATCTAGTCGTTCACCCTCAATGTGAATGGTGTCTAATAATTCATGCCGATCGCTTTCAGGCATCTGTTCGCCATAATATTTAAGCGTATCTGCTGAACCAATCATCGCGGCTAAGGGTGAACGTAAATCATGTGACACCGAAGAAAGTAAGGCGGAGCGAAGCTTTTCCGTTTCAGCCACCACACGAGAATTTTCTAACTGTAAAGAGAGTTGTACCCGAGCAACAGTTTGTGCAATGTCTTCAATCATCAACTCAGTTAAACGTTGCAATTCAAAACTGATGGTTTGAGCGTTTTGATGAAAGCGAATTGCAATCACCCCATATTCTTTCACCAAATTTAACGGAATAAACCACCATTCAGAATTGGTCAGTGTATTGGTAAAGCGTCCACAGGGTTTCGCATTCTTCTGCGTCCAATCTGCGGCAATCTGATCTTTTTCATTTAAAGCAGAGACATCACCTAAAGACTGATTTTCAACTTTTAACCAAACCGTGGCATTTAATGAAGTTTCTAAATGTTGTTTGGCAACGGTTAATACCTGTTCAATATCTACACAGGTCGATAGCTTGCGCTCTAATTCTTGTAATTGTAACGAGACTGAATTTGCTGCGCGTAAACTCAACACCTGAGCACGTAATTGATTGGCTAAACGCCCGACCAGTAAGGCTGAAATAATGAATGTGATAATGGTAATCACGCCGCGTTCAGCACTGATCATAAAGGTAAAGCGAGGTTCGATAAAAAAGTAGTTGTAGAGTAAAAAACAGATAAATACGCTGATAATTGTAATCAACATGCGGGCGCGTATCGCAACCAATAATACGGTCACAATAAAAATCAAGGCTAAATCGCTATACCCAATAAAATGATCACTGATTGCCGCCACAATCAGTCCTAGCAATACAATGATGATACTTTCGAATACTTCTCGTGAATTAAATGCCAAACCCTGTTCTCGCCAAGATGAATAAGCCACATCTTTCTGCAAACGCTTTTCATTATTTTTGGCTTTTAAAGGCTGAACAAAGGTGATTTCAAAAGGGTGCTGTTTCTCTAAAAGTTGGTCAGCAATATGATCTGAAAATAGGCGCTGCCATAGCGATTTTTGAGGGCTTTTGCCAAGTAAAATATTGGATGCACCATAATCATAAGCTGCCTGTAAAATGGTCGATGCAATATGATTGCTATACAGTAAATAGGTGTCTGCACCGAGCTTACGCGCTAGGTTAAAAGCCTTCGTCACCGTAAAAATTTGCGTCGTTTCGGCTTTACTTTTTTGAATCGAAATGACGCTCCACGTTGCATTGCGTCTTTCCGCAATCCGATGTGCACGGCGCACCAAATCTTCAGAGAATTCAGAACCATCTATCGCCAACAGGACGTGATTTTGAATCGGGATAATCTGCCCTTGCGCAACAAATTTTTCTCGATAATCAATATCGACCTGCCCTGCAACAGTTTGAATTGCCAGATCACGTAACGCTGTCAAATTCGCAGCTTTAAAAAAACCTTGTAATGCATGGGGTGCAACATCAGCGAAATAAATCTTGCCATGATTCATCCGTTCTAATAATTCGGGAACAGGTAAATCAACCAGTCGAATATCTTTCAAACGTTTAAGTAGTGCATCGGGGACAGTTTCAGTTACCCGAATCCCCGTAATTTGAAAAACCACATCATTGAGGCTTTCCAAATGCTGAATATTTAAGGTGCTATAGACATCAATGCCTGCATCCAACAACTCATTGACATCTTGCCAACGATATTCATGTCGGCTGTTGGGTACATTCCGATGTGCAAGTTCATCAACAAGCACAATTTGAGGCTTTAATTTAAGAATTTGGTCGAGATCCATCTCTTCCAACATTCGCCCTTGATATTCCACAGACTTTCTTGGAATAACATTCAGCCCTTGAATCAAACGTTCGGTATCAGATCGACCGTGGGTTTCTACGACCCCAACTACCACATGCTGCCCTTGTTGCATCAATTCATGCGCTCGGGTCAGCATGGCATAGGTTTTCCCAACCCCGGGTGCTGCACCCAAGAAAGTAGTCAAACGTCCAGATTGTTCACGTTGGCTATGTGCCAACCATGCATCTGCTTTGTTATTACGGTCAATCTGCATAAGTGCGCTCTATTAACGAGGTGTAGATGACAATTGATCTAAGGCTAAATTTAACTGCAACACATTCACTCGCGCTTGCCCATATACGCCGAACTGTGCAGGCTGAATTTGTTGTTGTACCAAATCACGAATGTGTTGCTCAGGCAAATGACGTTGCTGTGCCACACGTTTCACCTGCAACAATGCACTTTCAGGTGAAATATCAGGATCAATCCCACTGCCCGACGCAGTCACCATCTCGTTCGGCACTTGTTGCTTAGTAATCTGATTATTTTGGGCAAATTGTATCGTTCTCTCTTTAATTTGTTTTTGCAAATCAGGATTAGAGATTGCCAAATTACTGCCTGCCATGCCATCGACACTGTAACTTACCGCACTCGGTCGCCCATGGAAATATTGTTCACTAACAAAGTTTTGTCCGACCAAACTTGACCCCATCACTTTACCATTGAGTTCAATGACACTGCCATTGGCCTGTTTGGGAAAGATCAACTGTGCAATGGAGACACTTGCTGTAGCGTACAACATGCCTGCAATCAAGAAACCAACCGCAACCAAACCGAGGCTTGGACGTAAAACTGAATGAACAGGATTCGATAATTGGAGATTCTGTTGATTCAATTGCTCATGCTTCAATAAAATATTCATTTCCAACTCCTAAATCCACAAGGACACAACAAGGTCAATGAGCTTGATCACAATAAATGGAAAAACGACCCCACCTACCCCATAGATCAACATATTACGGCGTAACAATTGCAGCGCACTGGCAGGTTTAAATTGAACACCTTTGAGTGCCAATGGAATCAGCATTGGAATAATCAAGGCATTAAAAATCAAAGCGGAAATCACTGCGCTACTTGGGCTACTGAGTTGCAAAATATTCAAAACGCCAAGCTCAGGAATCGCAACGGCGAATAATGCAGGTAAAATCACAAAGTACTTAGATACGTCATTTGCCAAAGAAAAAGTGGTTAATGCGCCACGAGTAATCAGTTGCTGCTTGCCAATTTCCACCACATCCAGCAATTTGGTTGGATCAGAATCCAAATCCACCATATTGCCAGCTTCTTTGGCTGCTTGCGTACCAGAATTCATGGCTAAACCAATATCTGCCTGCGCCAAGGCGGGAGCATCGTTGGTGCCATCACCGACCATTGCGACCAATTTCCCTGCTGCTTGTTCGTTACGAATACACGCCAATTTGTCCTCAGGTCTCGCTTCCGCAATATAGTCATCCACCCCTGCTTCGGCCGCAATCGCAGCCGCAGTCAATGGATTGTCTCCCGTGACCATAATGGTTTTGATGCCCATCTCACGTAGCAGCGCAAAGCGTTCTTTAATGCCTTGTTTAATCACATCCGAAAGTTCAATCACCCCTAAAATACTGTGATTCGAAGCCACCACCAATGGTGTTGCACCTTTAGAAGCCACTTGTTCGACACGAGTTTTAAGCTCTAAGTTGTCTTGAATATTTTGATGGGTAAAGTTAAGAATGGCATCGACAGCACCTTTACGAATCGTTTGTCCAGTTGCTAGATCTACTCCTGAAAGACGAGTTGAGGCACTAAATTGAATGAACTCAGCATCTTTCGGCTCTTGGATGCTCTCACCTAATTCTTTCCCAAGGCTGATGACCGACTTCCCTTCAGGCGTTGGATCGGCAAAAGAAGTCAGCATTGCTGCTTGGCGTAACTCACTTGGTGTCACACCTGCCAATGGATAAAAAGCAGTGGCTTGGCGATCTCCATAGGTGATCGTGCCTGTTTTATCCAAGAGCAACACATCAATATCACCTGCAACTTCAACGGCTTTACCTGATTTTGCTAAGACATTGGCTTTTAAAGCACGGTTCATCCCTGCGATACCGATTGCAGGCAGCAAGCCACCAATCGTGGTTGGAATTAAACACACCAACAGTGCAATCAGCAAAACCATACTGATTTTGATTCCAACCATTGAACCAATAACAGGTAAAGTCAGCACCACCACAATAAAAGTGATGGTCATAATATTCAGTAAGATACTGAGTGCGATCTCATTCGGTGTCTTTTGGCGATTGGCACCTTCCACCAAGGCAATCATACGGTCTAAGAAGCTATGCCCTGCTTCATTACTGACTCGAATAATAATTTCATCGGACAAAACCTTAGTTCCGCCAATCACACCTGAACGGTCGGTATTGGCTTCACGCAGTACGGGCGCAGATTCACCTGTAACCGCTGATTCATTGATAGTCGCAAAACCCTGAATAATCTCACCATCGGCAGGAACAATTTCACCTGCTTTGACGATGACTAAATCATCCTTCTTCAGTAAATTTGCAGAAATCACTGTCGGTACAGCATTTAAATCGAGGATACGATTTGCAGTTAAATTTTCACGCGCCTGACGTAATGATGCGGCTTGTCCTCGACCTTTGGCTTCTGCAACCGCTTCTGCATAGTTGGCGAATAAAACCGTAACCAATAAAATCAAGCTTAGGACTAAGCCAAAACCTAAGCTGGTATTTCCCATCAAAGTGGCAACAAGGGTTAAAACTGTTCCCACCCACACACATGCCATCACTGGGTTTTTAAACGCGTGTTGAGGCAGCAATTTATGGAAAGTTTGCTGAATAATTTCTTTATTCAAGATATCCATCTGTTGTGTCGCATTTGAATGTTTCATTGTGCTTGCTCCACGCTTAAACTTTTATCGATAAATAGTCAGCAATTGGTCCAATCACCAACACTGGCATGAATTGCAACAAGGTCAGAATCAATACGATCCCAATTAGGGTCAACGCAAAGGTTGGAGATTCAATCTGTAAAGAACCTTTGCTTTCGACTGCTTGCGGTTTGGTTGCCAAACTGACTGCAATTAAGACTGGAATGATCAACACGCTATAACGCCCTGCCAATAACGCCACACTGGCACTCAGGTTCCACCATAAAGTGTTATCGCCTAAGCCTTCAAAACCCGAACCATTATTGGCATAAGCAGAAACATACTCATAAAACACTTGGCTAATGCCGTGAAATGCTGGATTGGAACTCCCTGTCATTGATGGGACTGCAATGGCGATGGCCGTCAAACCAAGAATCACCACAGGTTGTAAGAGAATCACCAGCGCCAATAACTTAATTTCAGCAACTTCAACTTTTCGCCCAAACAATTCAGGGGTACGCCCTGTCATCAAACCTGCGATAAATACGGCAAGAAATAGGTAAATAAAGAACTGTAATAGACCACAACCAATCCCACCCCAAATGGCATTGATCAGCATATTGCACAGTTCAACCAATCCAGTCAGTGGTGAAGCCGAATCATGCATCATATTGACTGAGCCGTTATTCACTTGTGTGGTCAAACTTCCCCACAATGCCGATGCGTCAGCACCGAAACGCATTTCCTTCCCTTCCATCAAAGCAGTATTTGGAATTAACGAAGATTTTTCAGCCCACAGGGTCAATAGTGTTGAAGACAGCGACATCAACAACATGCTACCAAAAATCATCCACATCAGTTTTTTGCGTTGAATAAAGCGTCCAACCATAAACACCGCAGAAAGTGGAATCAGTA
Organism: Acinetobacter tibetensis; assembly: GCF_023824315.1. NCBI lineage: Bacteria > Pseudomonadati > Pseudomonadota > Gammaproteobacteria > Moraxellales > Moraxellaceae > Acinetobacter > Acinetobacter tibetensis. Next base: position 2,551,992 of record NZ_CP098732.1, read on the forward strand.
AAATCGCAATCATCTCAATTACATTGGACAATGGTGTTGGATTTTCTAAAGGCACAGTACTGTTTGGTCCATACCAGCCACCGCCATTACTGCCGAGTTGTTTAATCGCGACCATCGGTGCAACAGGACCCAATGGAATATGTTGGGTTTTGACTTCTGTGCTTTGCTCTAAAACTTGCACTGTTGGGCCAGCAGACAGCGTTGATGGAACACCTTGAAAAGTGAGCAGCAAAGAAAAAACAAAACCAAGCGGAATGAAGAATCGAAATAAGGGGCGGATGATATCCATCCAATAATTGCCCAGATTAATGCGATTCCATTTGTTTTGCTCTAGGTCTTGTTGTTGAGCAGATTGTAAAAATAATGCTCTTAACATGGCGACCAATAAGGCAAGTCCCATAATTGGCGATAAATATTGCAATCCCACAATCACCGTCATTTGCGATAGATATGACAGTTGTGCTTGCCCCGAATAATGCTGTTGGTTGGTATTGGTCAGGAATGAAATCGTAGTATGTAAAGCCAAGTCCCAATTCATATTGGGAATATGATCAGGATTTAATGGTAGCCATGCCTGTGTCATTAAAATAGTGACACTCGCCCCCAGCAATAAAATATTGCTCAGAACAAAAGCACCCAAATATTGTCGCCAGTTCATCCCACTGCGCTTGACACCGAGCACAGCATAAATCGGTTGCTCAATCCATTTAAAAAAATGGTCACTCTTCATTGGTTTGCCTTGCATCACATCCGCAAGATAAGCACCAAGCGGGTAAGCCAGCAACAATGAAAAGACAAATACAGTAATAAATTCCCACATAGCAAATGCCATTTAAAATAGGTCAGCATTAGTATGGAAATTGAGGGCGTAAATTCTCTATATTGAAAAAAGTAAGACGCGTAAATTTCGCGTAAATTTTTAAATGATTCAGATCACAGATAAAAAATTGACTTAAAAAAGAAAACCTAAAATCTTCATTAGCCTACATAGATAAAACTTAAATTTGGCATAAGCCAGCACGTCCTATTCCGTTGTAAATGCGTACTAATTTGATGTGAATATAAATTGAGGTTTATCCCTTAATAGCAAAATAAAACATCCGCCTTTATTTCTTTAAATTTGAAAAGCTAATGTCTAAAACAGAGCCAGAAAATTGCTGCGGAATCATTTACATGTTAAAAATAAAACACTTAATAATTTTATATATGAATCCCAATGAATAAATATATTGCTGCGACTTTCATCTGCACGAGTTTGATTAGCCACGCTGCATTTGCCACTTCACCTCCCGCACCAATTCAACAGCAAAAACAAGTTTCAGGCTATTACCAATACCAAGCGGGTGATGTGCAAATCACGGCTCTGCTCGATGGCACCAACTTCATGTCGCCGAAGCTATTTCAAAACACTCCAGAAAAAGAAGTACATGACATTTTAAAGAAATACGCTGCCGACCAATCCAAAGGCGTACAAACCTCTATCAATGCCTTTTTGGTCAATACGGGTCATTCACTGGTTTTGGTGGATAGCGGCGCTGCGAGCTGTTTTGGCGCACATTTGGGTTCAGTTTTAAACAACTTAAAGGCTTCTGGCTATAAACCAGAACAAGTCGATACCATTTTACTTACGCATTTACACCCAGACCATGTGTGTGGGATCAGCCAAAATGGTGTTGCCAACTTCCCAAATGCAACGGTTTATGTCTCGAACGATGAAGCCAACTATTGGCTAAACCCGAAACAAGTCGACCAAATTCCTAAAGATAAACAAGCTGGCTATGTCGGCACTGTGGAAAAAATTAAGCAAGCCATAGCCCCTTATCAAGCCAAACAACGTTTCAAAACCTACACATTGGGCGGTGAGATTCAAGGCTTTAAAGTGATGAATACCGCTGGGCATACACCAGGACATTTTAGCTATGCGCTGAAAAGCAAAGATGAAACGGTGGTATTTATTGGTGACATTGTACACTCGCATACCGTGCAATTTGATAAACCTACAACCGCCATTGATTATGATATCGACCCGAAAAAAGCGGTGCAAACACGCCTAAAACAATTTGCGGAATATGCAAAAGGCGGGCAAACCATTGCAGCACCACACCTCCCATTCCCCGGCATTGGACATATCTATTCGGCAGATGGGAAAAGCTATCAATGGATTCCTGTGCATTTTAAAGATTAATTCTTAAATAAGCCTTCTCCCTTTGGGATAAATAACACTGTTCCAAAAGGGCTGAGGATGAAAAATCATCCCCCTATAAGCAGGTTGAATCATAAAAATCCCCTCATGAGAGGGGATTATTTTTTACTGCTGTGAGCTCATCGAATTTTGTACGAAATTCGGAGAACGCGGCCCATATAATAAACCTTTCTGCTGTACCAACTGCGGAGCATATAACTGCGTACTCACACTGTTAGAAAGCACATAGGCTTTGTCCGATAGGTGATTTGAAATTTGGTCAATCAAAGCACCAACCAACATCCCCACCAACCCCGCGTTGCTATTATTATTGGCTTGTTGGATTTTTTCCTGACCTTCCCATAATAATGCCCCAGTTTTTAAATCCACCAATTTCGCCTCGACCGCGACGGTCGAAACAGATTGAATCACCTGATACTTAGAACCATATTCTTTGACTTTGATATACAGTGCAGCATCCGCTCCAAAGATTTCATTAAGTTTTTGAATTGGAATTTGCTGCGCATCATAGCCGTTGGTTACACCATTTTCTTTAAATAGCGTATCCACCACAGAAATGGGAAACACGTAATAACCTGCTTCTGCCACAGGTAAAGTTACAGTAGACCAATATCCATAGGTTGCCCGTGTGTCGGGTGACTCATTTACAGGCGGCAATACCAAAATAGATTTTGGCATATTGGCATGATATACAGATAAATCACGTTTACTTTTTGGTGCCGTAACACACCCCGTAAGCAAGGTCGCTGCAAGCCCAAGTACGCATAGTTTTTTAAAATTTTTCACTTTGCCCCCCCAACAGTAGATTGAGCGGTCATTTTTTTCAAAAGACGATCCATTAATACTGCCGACTCTGGGTAGGTTTGGCGTTCAAGCTCAAAATACTGAACAGCACGTGGCCCATTATTGATATTTAGGTTCAATAAACCCAAATGCGCATACAAGCCTGGAGGCACTGCTGCATTTTTAGCTTTGGCTTTTTCAATATCTTTTTCGAGTTTGCCAATCTGTTCTTGTGGAGAAGTCTTTTCCGGCAGACTCAACATCAAATAGGTTTGCTGCGGGTATTCGCCCCAACTGTAGAGTGATTTTGGCGCTGAAACACAGCCCACCAAAGTCATGGTGCAGATTGCACCTAAAACTAATATGATTTTTTTCATTGATTCAAACCAATTACTGCGTAGACCACTTATTGGTTTGAATATCCAATACCAAATTATTGACCGCTTCACGTACAGCCAAATCTAATACTTTACCGTTTAAAGTTGAATCATATGAAGCGGTAGAACCAAAACCTAAGATTTCACGTTCACTCAGTGCATACTCACCTGCACCTTGCACAGAGTGGACAATTTCTGCTGTTTTCACATCCACAATATTTAAGTTCACTTTGGCATAAGCAATTTGAGTTTTACCACGCCCCAATATGCCAAAAAGCTGATGATCGCCGACTTCTTTACGACCAAATTCAGACACGTCACCTGTTAATACATAACGTGCGCCTTTAATGGCTTGAGAAGATTTGGTGAAGCCAGCTTCTTGTTGTAATTCAGTAAGGTTGTCGCGGTTTAGGACAGAGAAATAGCCTGATTGCTGTAAATGCGTTTCTAAAATGGTTTTCGCTTGACCACCTAAACGGTCAACATTGTCTGAAAAAATGCCCCGCATGTAGCTCGAGCGATTGTCAAACTTCCCTACAGAAACAGGGGTTTTAGTTCCCGTATATTTGACTGTCGCCACTGCCGCTGTCACTTGTGGTGCTTGAATTGTTTTTGAGGTTTCTGTTGTTGAACAGGCAGATAATGTTAAAGCGCTAAATACTGCTGTAAAAATAATTTTCTTCAAGAGTTATCCCACTGATATTTATTAAAAATCAGTGGAATTATAACAAGTTACATTCTGGTTACATATACAAAATTAAATATTGTTGTTCTATAAAGGTATTACTTCATTCCAAAAATCAGTTTTAACCCAAGTAAGGTCATGACCCCACCCGCTACACGGTCAAAAATCGCTTTCGATTTTAAATAAACTTTACGTGGACCTTCTGCCGATAAGGCAACTGCCACCAATGAATACCAACCTGCATCAATAAAGAAACACAGCATCGGTAATACCACATAAAAATAGGTAGGAATATCTTTTGGCAATAAAGCAGTGAAAATACTGGCCAACACAATCGCAATTTTTGGATTACTCATTTGTGTAATTAAACCCAATCGGTACGCTTGTTTATAGCTCATTGGAGCTGCTGCACCATTCGTAGTTTCCATGGGCTCTTTTGCATGCTTAATGATTTTAAATGCCAGCCAAAGTAAGTAGATACCACCGCAGATTTTTAAAGCGAGATACGCCGAAGGCACTGCTAATAGAATGGCTTGTAAACCCATCACTGCCAATAAACCGAACAACGCGGCGCCTGTTCCTGTACCCAATGCGGTAAACAAACCATGTTTACGCGAAATCGCAATTGAGTTTTTCGCCACATAAATAAAGGTTGGCCCGGGGCTAATTGCGCCTAACATTAAAGCTAAGGTAATTGAACCTAATATAATGAGCGATTCCAAAGCGCACCTCGATGCATTGGGATAAAAATGGGTGCGTCATTTTAGACAAAATTTGCACCAAAACCTATCAAAAAATATGCTTAGCGCAATAAAAAATGCTTTAAATCGCATAATTCAAATGGATTCAGCCGTGTTAAAGGCTATTATTTAAATACACATGTAAAGTATTTCTTAATTCCCCAAAGACAGTCTCAATTAGAGTAATTATTCAATATAATATTTATTATCATATACTTAAAATTATAACACAGGAATTTTACATTTTAATCCAATTACTTTTTTCTCCATAAAATCATTTTTTTAATCAAAATTTCACATTAAATTTTCACATTTCTTTCCTAGTATTTTTACACCAACAATCACATACTAAAAATATGGTTTTATTTTACTTTCTGATAAAAATGACACAAGAGGGTTGATCATGCCGAATAAAAAAACATTCGACGCCAAACAAACACATCTCTGGATCGTTGGGGGTGGCATTGCAGGTATGGCGGCAGCAGCCTTTGCCATTCGTGATGCACAAGTCCCTGCCAAAAACATTCATATTCTAGAAGAATTAAATATTACGGGTGGCTCCATGGATGGCGGTGCAACACCTGAAGCTGCACATGCATGGGTTACGCGTGGTGGACGGATGCTGACCGATGAAACCTATTTATGTTTATGGGATTTATTTTCGACTATTCCCTCTTTAGAAAATCCAGACATTTCTGTATGGGAAGAATGTCGTGAGTTTAATGAGAAAGTGAAAACCCACGCCAATGCACGATTAATTGATGCCAAGCACAATATTTTAGATGCGGAAAAATTAGGTTTAAGCAATTTACATCGCGCACAAATGTTACGCTTATTAGCATCAAAAGAAGAGCGCATTGGCAGCCGTCGTATTGATGAGTTTTTTGATGACTCTTTTTTCCAAAGTAATTTTTGGCGCATGTGGCGAACGACTTTTGCCTTTCAAAAATGGCATAGTGCGGCTGAATTAAGACGTTACTTCTTGCGCTTTATTCAAGAACTGCCTCGCATTCATACTTTGGCTGGCGTAAAAAGAACCAAATATAATCAATATGATTCGATGATTCTGCCTTTACAGCGTTGGTTAGTTGAACAAGGCGTTGATGTGCGCTTTGGAAACTATGTCACCGATGCAGATTTTAGTACGGATGAAACCACACAAGAGCGTCGTGCGACCAAACTTTATGTCAAATTACCTGAAGGTAAAGAAGAAATAGAACTACAGCAGCATGATCTTGCCATTTTTACCTTAGGTTCAATCACTGCCGACTCACGTTATGGCAGTAACGATGATATTCCTGCATTAATTCGAGATCGCCAAGATCATGGCTGGCGTTTATGGGAAACGCTTTCCAAAAAAGCACCTGATTTTGGCCGACCTATGAGCTTCTATGGCAATGTGGATGAACACAAATGGGAGTCTTTCACGCTGACCATGAAAGATGATGTGCTACTAAAACGGATTGTTGACTATACAGGCAACGAACCCGGCACAGGTGCATTAATGACATGGTTTGAATCAGGTTGGCATTTATCCATTGTGGTTCCTGCACAACCCCACTTTGCCAATTTACCACAAGGTAGTTTTACCCTCTGGGGTTACGGTTTCCAAATAGATCATATTGGCGATTACATCAAAAAACCCATGTCTGAAGCCACTGGTCAAGAAATTTTAACGGAGCTGATCAAACAGTTAGGGTTTGACGATATTTTGGATCATGTTTTGGCAACCACCAATGTCACAACGGTCATGATGCCGTATGCCTCTGCCCTATTTGCCTGCCGTAAACCTGGGGATCGTCCTTTCGTGATTCCAAAAGGATCACAGAATTTTGCATTCTTAGGGCAATTTGTAGAAATTGAAGATGATGTGGTCTTTACCGTCGAATATTCAGTTCGTGGGGCAATGCTAGCCATTTATGAATTCTTTGGGGTCGAACGTGAAATCCCAGAGATTTATAATGGTTTACTCGATCCTAAAGTTGGATTAAAGGCTTTAGAAGCAGTTTTCCACTAATGACTTGAATTAAAAAAAGAGCGTCATTCAGATGCTCTTTTTTTATTTAATCTGTTTTGAATCACTATTGCCTTCTAAAGTTTAGTGAAATTCATCAAGATCCGATAACACTAAGGTTGCGAATGATCGACGTGGGATGTTTGATCACGAGCTATCGACTTATAATCATGATCAGCCACAGGGACACCCCCAATGACCATGGTTCTAACCATCGTTTGAGGTTTATTCAGATCATCCTTTGCATCACAAGCTGTGAGCAACCCTGCCATAATACAGATCAGTATCAAGGATATTTTGTTCATCACATCCCCTCTTTTTCGTTCTTATTGTTCTTTCAGCATAGCACTTTTATTTTTCCAATCCTATCGACTTTGTTACAACTTTTATCCATCCACATGATGGTTCTGCGCGTATGTTCTTTATTTTAAAAAACATCAATTATTCATAGTTAAAACAATAATATGAATGATTTAAGCCAACCAAAATTCGATGTAAATATTTATCCAATGTATTGAAAAAAGTTATCTTGGCGGCGTCTTATAAAACCCGCCAAAAATACGGGCAACTTTACCAAAGTGGTACAACGCTGCAGTACGTATTGCAATTGATCCAAATCAAACGAGTATTGAAAACTTACGTCCTGGCATGTCCGTAATTAGTTCGGTCGATACCCAATCTGTACAGCATTAATCTTGTGCAGAAACAATTCATTTTCATTTACACTATGCTCTAAGCCAAGTTGATAAAAATCTTATGTTTGACCAAATTGCCCAAACTATTCCTTATCAGAAGATTACTGTCGAAGGATTTGAGATCAGCATCAAACGTTTGGACTTGGTCCATCCACACATTTCAGGTAATAAATTTTTTAAACTCAAATACAACCTGTTGGCAGCACAACAACAAGGCTATAAAAAACTGCTGACCTTCGGCGGAGCATATTCCAATCATATTGCCGCAACTGCCTATGCAGCGCAGTTATTTGGATTTGAAAGTTTAGGCATTATTCGAGGTCAAGAGCTGGCCAGTAAACCCTTAAACCCAACTCTAAATACGGCGCAACAATTTGGTATGCAGTTGCAGTTTGTAACGCGTGAAGCCTATCGACTAAAGCAAAGCCCAGCCTACTTAGCACAGTTACAACAAGACTACCCTGATTATTATGTGATTCCTGAAGGAGGGACGAATCCCCTCGCCATTCTAGGCTGCACAGAAATTATCTCTGATAAAGATCGACAAAATTTCGATCTGATTTGCTGTGCCGTGGGGACAGGTGGCACCATTGCAGGTCTGATTGAAGCCAGTCATTCACAACAGCACGTTTTGGGCTTCTCCGCGCTCAAAGGCGATTTCTTAAGCACAGAGGTCGGACAACTCACCCCAAAACGGAATTGGCAAATTACCGATCAATATTGTTGTGGGGGCTATGCCAAAACCACGCCTGAACTACTGCAATTTATTCAAGACTTTGAGCAGCGCTATCAGATTCCACTGGAACAAATTTACACAGGCAAAATGCTGTTGGGTTTAACCGATTTGATTCAACAAGGTTCATTTCCAACGGGTCATCGTATTTTGGTGATTCATTCAGGTGGGCTTCAAGGTCGTTTAGCCGCGCTTTAGATAGTCCTGAAAAAGCAAAAAAGATGGTCTATAATGCCCTGCTTTATTCTCCCGTGAGTGTGTCATGTCCGCAAATCAATATGATGTCTTAGTTTTAGGTGCAGGTGCATCTGGCTTAATGACAGCCTATATGGCAGCTCAACGCGGACGGAAAGTGGTAGTGGTGGAAAAAGCCAATAAAGTCGGCAAAAAAATTCTCATGTCGGGTGGTGGTAAATGTAACTTTACCAATCTGTATGTCGAGCCAAGCAACTTTATTTCACATAATCCGCACTTTGTGATTTCAGCCCTGACCCGCTATACCAATTGGGACTTTATTGGTCTCGTTTGTGAGTACGGCATTGAATATGAAGAACGTAAACATGGTCAACTCTTCACCCTCAATGGTGCTAAAGAGATTTTAGCCATGCTATTGAGTGAGTGTGAAAAAACAGGTTTGGTTGATATTAAAACCAACTGTGAAGTGAAAGCCATCACCGCACTCGATGAGCAAGGTTTTCAAATTGCCACAACACTGGGTTATTTTGAAGCCGAATCTGTAGTGATCGCATCAGGTGGTTTATCTATTCCAACCTTAGGTGGTTCAGGCATTGGTTATGAGATTGCAAAACAATTTGGTCACCATGTTTATCCAACTCGTGCAGGTTTAGTGCCTTTCACCTTCTCGGACAGCTTTAAAGAAGTGACCACACGCTTAAGTGGCAACGCGGTCGATGCGACTTTATCGAATGATTTAAATTCTTTCACCGAAGCCTTGTTATTTACCCACCGAGGACTTAGTGGTCCAAGCTCACTACAGCTATCGAATTATTGGGATGTTGGGCAAAGCTTCAAAATTGACTTCTTGCCAAGCATAGATTTACAAGATTACCTAAAAGCGAAAAAACACAGTCAACCCAAAGCCCTGATTCGCACTTTACTTGGCGAACATTTTCCTAAAAGTGTAGTGATTGAACTGCAAAACCTGATTTGGCCTGAACTGGCTGAAACCGCAATTGGTCAGTTGTCGGATGAAAAACTTGAACACATCGCAACGCGCTTGCATGCATTTGAAGTCAAACCATCGGGAACCGAAGGCTACCGTACCGCTGAAGTGACTTTAGGTGGTGTAGATACCACTGAGGTTTCATCGAAAACCATGGAAAGTAAAAAGCAAAAAGGCCTGTATTTTGTCGGTGAAATATTGGATGTGACAGGACATTTGGGCGGTTTTAACTTCCAATGGGCATGGTCATCTGCACATGCAGCATCGGAATATGTTTAATCGTTTTATATGAAAAACAGGCAGTGTAAATTTGCACTGCCTGTTTTTATTTGAGCCAACCTATCATCAATAGACTGAAATCTCATCCGTTATTCTAAATAGTCGGTACGCAATAAATGTACTTGCGGATTCGCATGCACACGCTGAATGGCTTTTTGCATTTGATCTAAACTGTGTTCTGTATCAGTCAATACATTTAAACGTGTCAACAAGAATTTTAACATTGGAATTCCTTTCGTTTTATCTTTTTAGTTCTAAAAATTTAATTCAGAAATATGTCAGCAGTATTAAACTAAATACTAAATGATGCTGAATATTTTATATCAATAACACAATAAAATTTAAAATGCGACTCTCTCAGCATAAAGTATTAGTCCTTCTGTTTTGTTGAATCCTCTGCTTCATTAGCATTAGGATGTGCCGAATGCTGTGCAAAAATAAATTTATACGCACTCACTAAAAATCCGAAAGTAATTCCCGCAATAATGATTGGGGCAATAATCTTATTCGGTGCCTTATTCTTCATCATCTTTCCTCATGTATAAGATCGATCAGTCTAAGCATGATCGATCTCGACAAAATTCAACACGTTATTCTGGGTCATCTTTGGGCTGAATATCAACATCCTCTTCAGCTTCACCTGTAGAGCCGTATGGGTTATTCAAAGGCTTATGCTCAGGGTCGACCAATAGATCATCTGGAACAACCTGATCCGTATGTGATGTTGCAGCGGTTTGTTCCTTGACCTGTGTAGATGCCATCGGACTCGACGTTTTCGGTTGCGGATTGGGTTGTTTCGCCTGCTTTTTCGCACAATCAATCAAGTCAGTCAAAATACGTTCCGCAGGTTGACGACCTCCCAACCCAAATGCGAGTGCAAATGCCACAGCGACAGCACCCAAAGTTAAACCAAAAGCCAAGTTCACAATTGAATCAGCAATTCCCATCGCTCTTAAGCCCATGGCAACCACCAATCCCATAATGAGCACACGAACCAAACTGGCTAACCAAAGTGAACTCTGATATTCACCGCGTTGTACAATATTTGCCACCAAATTGGCCAACCAAAATCCAATTACTAAAATGACAGCACCTAATAGAATATTGGCACCAAACTGGATAAACATGGAAATCAGTATACTAACTTGCTCTAAACCCAAACGATTGGCTGCTTCGGACACCGCAAACAGCATGGTAAAAAATACAATCAGATAACCCACCACGCATGAAATTTTCGTGGTGCCTAAAAAACGCTGTAGGTCGAGTTTGGCAGGAATATTATCCACTCCAGTCCCAGAGATTACATCCACCACCAGATTTGCTACAAAACGCGAAACCACATAAGCAATAATCAAAATTAGCCCAGCCGCAATAATCTGCGGAATTGCATTCATAATTTCGTACAACATCGCCGTTGCGGGTTGTGAAATTGAATTAATACCCAAGACTTCAAATGCAATAATTAAGGCAGTAATAATAATAATGGCAAATACAAATGAGCCTAATACATGAGCTAAATTCGAGCTCTTAAACAATCCGATTTTTTGCACTTGCTTTTGCAGATCTAAACTTTGTATCAATCCTTCCAGAATACCTCGAACAATTTTTGCCAAAATATAGCCGACAAATACAATCACAATGGCAATAAACAAATTCGGTAGATATGAAATGGCTTCATTCAACATATTTTGAATTGGGAACAGCAAACCATTTAAACCTAAAATCGACAGAACAATCGGTAAAAATAGCAATAGAATCAGCCAGTAAACAATCTCACTAATATTTTGGCTAATAGGACTGACACCAACATCTTCACTTAGTTTTTCATCGAGCTGAGTTCGATCCAGTAATTTCTTCAGCCCAACTTTCACTAAATTGGCAAAAATCCAGCCAATAAAAGCAACTGCTGTCGCTGCCAAAAGTTGAGGAATAAATAACAAGAACTGCTGAATCATATTACTGAATGGACCACTGACGCTGGTCAGATTCAAAACATTCAATGCACCAATTACGGCGATAAGCAATACAATCCAAAAGACTATTCTAGACACGATATTTTCAATATTGGAACGATGTCCTGTTGCACCAGAAAGCTTTTGATTGGTGCCTAATTTAGATAATACTTTCTTCACCGCAGCGGCGATCACTAAAGCAATCACCCAACCAATAAGCAAAATAGCAACAGCAGACAAAATCGGATGCAACTGATCCCAATAATACATCCCATTCATTTCAGGGGGTCTCATTCCCCCTTCAAAAAACTCATTCATGTCTATTCCCTCTTCTTATTTCTGTTAATGACTAACTCCATCAGGAGCTTGATTGTTGTATTCATAAAGGTATGGAGGTACTTCATTACCTTAAAATTTGTATTTTTTTTAATCAATAACCATATGCAGAATTACAACAAAAGGGCACATTCCAATAGCAAAAAAGCTCTAGCTTGTTGAGCCAGAGCTTTTATTTTATAGACATCATTCAGTTAAATTATTCATTTCAACTCAAGCAAATTTAACTTGAATCATTGCATCGAACCCCCGTCTTCGAGTATTGCTTCAAAGACATTCCCCATTGCACATTCTTAACTTGGCGTTCCGCTTGAAAGCATATACACCACAAGTGCCAAGAAAAAGATACCCACTAAGATTAGCATGTACACTGGTAAGCGTTTTTTTTGTCTTATTTCTTCAGCACTCGTGACATGAGGCGGTTTATTGAAATCATGTACCATGTTCCCCTCACTCAATTCATTCCTTGTTGAATTTTTATACTAACAACAAAAAGTATGAAGTTGTGTGACAAAGCATTATTTGATCGTGAGCGCTTGTAAATTATCTATAGAACGAGCTGCTTAGCTTTTATTTTGACTTAGCATGATATCGCTCTTTTAGAAAATACCATGCAGTAATTGTGGCTGCCCCTGCTCAATCACCATTTCGTGTTCATCCTTTAAATTTACACCAGAAAATTGTAATTGTTTTGACTTAGACATCAGGGCAATCAGGCGTTGTGCCGCTGTCACTTCGTCCAAACCTGCTGGGCGCACATTAGAAATACAATTACGCATGGCATCATGACAGCCTTTTTGAGCTTGCCACGTGTAGTAAATCCCCATGCTATCTGGAGAACTCAAACCTGGACGTTCTCCAATCAGCATCACCAACATTTGTGCATTTAAGATTTGGGCAATTTCATCTCCCAAAGCAACTCGACTGCCCGTTGCGACCATGATAGGTGCCACAGACCAACCTTGCTGGGCACATGCATCTAATATTTTCGAGATAAAACTCACCGCATTATCTTCAATCGCACGTGCAGATAAGCCATCCCCAGCAACAATTAATACATCATATTGTGTTTGCTCGGATTGCATTGCTGTGAGCATTTGCCGTGAAGCCGCTGAAAGTTCCCGCCCCAAATCTGGACGTTTCAAATAAGTATCCTTATCAACTGCACAACTACAGACTTGTACAAAAGCCAGACTCTGCTGCTCAAATTGCTGGCTTAACAATTCAATATCAAGAGGTTTTAGTACAGCATCCTTGGCTTGGGCATGCGCCAATTGAAACTCTAAAAGAGGACGAGTTGGAAGGCTTCCGCCTGTTCTCCCCAAGGCAATTCGAGCATCGGTAAACTGTTTCAGTTGTTCCCAACTGTTTTGTTCAAATTGCTGTGGATATTGAACATCATAATGTAGCTTCATCCATATCTCCTCAAACTAAGACATCAGCAAACGTGAGAATTTTTCAGGCATGTGTTGTGGCCATTCCAGCTTTGAACATTGCTGTTTTAATATACCTTGCTGCTCTAACCAATAGGCAAATTCAGGTGCTGGCGCGAGTCCTAAAAGTTGACGAATGTATAAAGCATCATGGAACGATGTAGTTTGATAATTCAACATCACATCATCTGAACCTGGAATGCCCATAATAAAGTTAATGCCTGCATTGGCTAATAAAGTGAGCAGAACATCCATATCATCTTGATCTGCATCGGCATGATTGGTATAGCAAATATCACAGCCCATTGGGACGCCAAGCAATTTTCCGCAGAAGTGGTCTTCCAAGCCCGCACGAATAATTTGCTTACCGTTATACAAATATTCAGGGCCAATAAAACCCACCACAGTATTGACTAAAAATGGCTTGTACTTACGCGCCACCGCATAAGCTCTGGCTTCTATGGTTTGTTGATCTACCCCATGATGAGTTTGACTCGACAGCGCGCTGCCTTGACCTGTTTCAAAGTACATCACATTTTGCCCTACGGTTCCCCGCTTCAAGCTGAGTGCAGCGTCATAGCCTTCTTGCAGTAAAGCTAAATTAATCCCAAAGGCGCTATTGGCTTGCTCGGTCCCTGCAATTGATTGAAACATCAAATCAATCGGAACGTTTTTATTCGCAAGTTGAATACCTGAACTTACATGCGTCAGCACGCAAGATTGGGTTGGAATATCATATTCGTGAATAATGTAATCGAGCAGCTTTAATAGTTCAGACAGGTTTTGCAAGTTATCGGTCGCAGGGTTAATCCCAATCACCGCATCGCCATTACCATACATCAGCCCATCCAAAATACTGGCGGAAATGCCCAAAACATCGTCGGTGGGATGATTCGGTTGTAAACGGGTGGATAAATGTCCTTCTAAGCCAATGGTATTGCGGAACTGGGTAATCACGCGGCATTTTTTTGCCACCAAAATTAAATCCTGATTGCGCATAATCTTGCTGACGGCAGCCACCATTTCTGGCGTTAACCCTGCTTGTAGCACGGTCAATTTTTCGGTGGTGGCATCTGCACTCAACAACCAATTGCGTAAGTCTCCCACTGTAAAATGGGAAATTGGATAGAATGCCGCTGCATCATGTTCATCTAAAATCAGTCGGGTCACTTCGTCCTGTTCATACGGAATCAGCGCTTCATTCAGAAACTGTTTGAGTGGTACGTCTGCCAAACACATTTGCGCAGCAACACGCTCTGTTGCATTCTGCGCGGCAATCCCTGCAAGCTGATCACCCGAACGTTCAGGTGTCGCCTTTGCCATAAGTGTTTTTAAATCTGAAAAAACATAATGTTGATGTGCAACATCAATCCGATAGATCACTGCCCAGACTCCTTAGGTATTGAGTTCTTGTTCTGCTGCCTGAATATTGGAAAATTCTTCTTCTGGAGTGCCTGCCACCAAATGATGACGGCTATACAATAAGAAATAAAGAATAAACACCGCATAAATTGCGGCTGCCATAAACCACACTTTCGGATCCACCACGAAACCTGCAACCGTCGCAATAGCGGCTAAAACTAAGGCAATCGAAGCGGTAACAATTCCACCAGGTGCTTTATAAGGACGTGGCATATGCGGTTTGGCAATTTTTAATTTGATGTACGCCATCATCATCAGTACATAAGAAATAGTGGCACCAAAAACTGCCATCAAAATCAGCAAATCACCTTCGCCTGATAAAGACAGCATAAACCCAATCACACCAGGAATAATGATGGCTAAATGCGGTGCATGGTTTTTATTTGTTAATGAAAGTTTCTTGGGTAAATAGCCTGCTCGAGATAAGGCAAAAATCTGACGTGAATAGGCATAAATAATCGAGAAAAAACTCGCAACTAAACCTGCCAATCCCACGAAATTAACAAAGCCTGCCAACCACGTATTTTCGCCATAGACCACTTTTAACGCATCCACCAATGGTGCACCAGACTCTTTTAAGGTATCTGCGCCTGCGGCACCCGCACCCAAAAATAAAATGGCTAAGGCAAACACGGCTAAAATCAGCATTGAACCGATCAAACCACGCGGTAAAGATTTATGTGGTTCTTTGGCTTCTTCTGCCGCCAAAGGCACACCTTCCACCGCCAAGAAAAACCAGATGGCATAAGGCACAGCCGCCCAAATACCTAAATAGCCCAAAGGTAAAAATGCACTTGCCCCAACTGCATCGGCTTTGACAGGAATATTGAGTAAATTCTGGCTGTCAAAGTGTGGCAACATGGCGGCAATAAAAACCAGTAATGCTACGGCAGCCACGGCGGTAATAACGAAAATAATTTTTAAGGCTTCCCCTGCACCTTTAAGGTGAATGCCCATAAAAAACAGATAGCAAAGTAAATACACAAACCATCCGCCAATCCCAAACAAGGATTCACAGTAAGCGCCAATAAATACTGCAATTGCCGCAGGTGCAATCGCGTATTCAATCAAGATCGCTGTGCCCGTTAAATATCCAGCCAAAGGTCCAAAAGCCGTACGGGCAAAACTATAACCTCCTCCCGCTGTAGGTAACATGGTCGACATTTCCGACATGGCTAAGCACATACATAAGTACATGATCGCGACAACAATGGTGGCAATAAACATCCCACCCCATCCACCTTGTGCCAAGCCAAAGTTCCAGCCTGCAAAGTCACCAGAAATAACATAGGCAACGCCTAGCCCAATCAGTAATAGCCATCCGACAGCGCCTTGTTTGAGTTTGCGTTGAGCAAAATATTCTGTATTGGAATGATGATCTGAATTGACTTCTGCAACTACACTTTTAACATTTGACATAAGCACCTCGCCCTCGCTTGATGCTAAACACAAATGCATAAGCCATACCAATTTTGACTTTTCGTTCAAAATGATTTGTATTTATTTATAAAAACAGCAGCTTATTTAACCCGAATCCTGTTTAAGCCAATGATTCCATAATTTGAATTTTCGGCTTATTTCGATGGGTTAATTGATATGCGCATAACGATGCGTAAATCCCACTTAGAAATCCATGAATACTACGAGCTTTACTCGTCACTAAATTGTATTGGCCTTTCAATAAGCTGAATAACGTTTCTATTTTATTACGCTGTTTTAAGTGATATTCATCTGATGCACAGAGTTGAACAGACTGCATATTCTTTCGATGATAGGTAATTAAATCAATCCCTTGATTTTTTAATCTGCTTTTTAATTCTTGGCCGATATAGCCACGATCTGCATAAAGCTTTGCTTCTAAGCCTTCAACTAAATGCTCAACCATTTTTATGTCAGCCACATGTCCATTAGATAAAGCAGAACATGCTATTTCACCCAATTGATTCATCGCGATATGTAATTTACAGCCATAAAACCAGCCCATCGAGCTTTTACCACGTGATGCAATTTTGGCTAATGATTTATGGCGTTGAATCCGTTGATTTTTACAGACTGGTAAAGTGGTTGAATCAACCCATAAATATTGACTGCGTTGGCCTTTCATTAAGGCGACATGTAAAGCATGTAGCGCCAATTGATGCATATTGATGAGGTGAATCATCCGTTGGTAGCAGGGTAAACTTTTAAATAAATGATTTTTATCCTGTTTCAACCATGAAAAGAATGCTTTGAAATTGTTGATATGAGAACACTTATACCAAATGGCGATAAAATTGATTTCTGAGAGACTCAATTGAGCTGGGCGAATTCTTACGGAGTGACGACTTTGTTTGAGAAATTTCCAATAAGTTGCTTCAAATTTAAGAAAGAAATCATCAATTACGCAGAATAATTCGGTACTATTGAACATTAGGACTAGAGCTTTAGGTTTGGTGTGGTAACTCAACTGATGGCTCTAGTTCCTTTATTTTTCAAGTCAATTTCTTATCCGCGATTCGGGTTATTTAACTTAAGAAAAGGAAGCCTTTTAGCGTAGTTCCAAGCATGGTGACATGCTAAGCGCACATCAAAGAATATGTAACCAATCTGCCGCATTAAAGCGAAATTAGAGTATAATTATCCACCTCATTTTAAATGCTCCTAATCTTTATGGCGTATAGTCAACAAAGTGTCACACTTGATCTTGACACCGACGTCACCCATCAATGTTCACTACACTACACACGTGATCAGCATCTGATTGGTATTATTGAATTTACCAAACCCAGCTATGTGCTGAAATGGGGTGATTTAGAATATTTCCGTCGTCGCACTGAAGAATTTTCAGTCATGCCTTTTCCAGAGTGCGTGAATGCAATGATTGTGGATATTCGCAATATTGCAGCATTCCTAGACAATGAAGTTCCAATTCTGCCTTGGCGCTTACTGGAAGAGGAATGTCCTGTGCGATTGGTGGTTCCACAAGACCGTCTGGAATATTATGCAGGCTTGTTTGAACCCATTTGGCTCAGCACAGATTTAGACAGTGCGATTTATGAAATTCGTGATTTCATGGATATGTTTGTGCACTAAAAACATCTCCATGAAAGGCAATCCTACACGACAGCAACCGTCCGTGTACTGCTTTAAATGCTCTTGCGCCGCTACAACGCGGCTCATTACCAATAATTTTCGACCGCAATATTGCCTTCACCACGGCGATTCATCGTTAAACCCCGTGCTTTTAATGCTTCTTTGGTATCTTCCACCATTTGTGGATTACCACACAACATCACGTGACTGGTCTCAGGATTAAATGGGCAGCCTACTGCCTGTTCCAATGCACCATTCTCGATCAATATCGGCAAACGATCATGCAACACGGCTTGCGGATCACGGGTCACAATCGGCACAAATTTAAAACCTGTATGCCCTTCTCCGAAAGTTGCTGCAATGTGCTGAATGCGTTCACCATAGGCAAGCTCTGAAGCCGTACGAACACTGTAAACCAAATGAATCTTTTGATATTTGCTCCACGTTTCGAAGTCTTGCAACATAGAAACGAAAGGCGCCAAGCCCGTGCCTGTCGCCAATAGCCATAAATCCTGTGGTAAAGGCAATTGATAACGGGTCAAGGTCAAAAATCCGTAAGGAATTTTTTCTAAATACAGCTCATCGCCCACTTGTAAATGCTGCAAGTTAGACGTAAATGCTCCATCTGGCACCACAATTGAAAAGAATTCTAAGGTTTCATCAAAGGGTGAAGACACAATTGAATAAGCACGTACGACCAATTCATCGCCCACTTTTAAGCCAATGCGGGCAAATTGTCCTGCGGTAAACTTAAAATGCGCAGGCCGTGTCATGGTAAAACTAAATAAAGTATTGGTCCAACGCTGTACAGATAAAACCTTTTCTACGCTAAATTTTTCAATTGACATGATTTCGACGTGGCATCAAAGACTGTGCTCATGTTAGCATGACAGCATAATTTATTAATATTTTTTAAATGTTAAGGCTACATTCATGCGCATGACTTTACGCCAATTGGCTGTTTTTGTAGCAGTCGCTCAAGAAGGCACCGTGACCAAAGCCAGCGACGCGGTGAAGTTGACTCAAAGTGCTGCAAGTATGGCACTGGCAGATCTAGAAGATGGTTTAGGGGCTCCGCTATTCGACCGTTTAGGCAAACGTCTGCAATTGAATGATTTAGGTCGTTTTTTATTGCCACAAGCGCTTGAGATTTTAGGCCGCTGTGAAGCCTTTGAACAAGCAGCAAAAGGTGAATTACAAAGTATCGATTTACGTTTAGGGGCAACCTTAACCATCAGCGACTACTTAATGCCTGACCTCATGGCCAGTTTTTTACAAATTCAACCACAGGCACATTTACAACTTCAGGTTGGAAATACGCGCCAAATGATTGAAGCAGTGAATCAATTCCAATTAGATCTCGCTTTAATTGAAGGTTCATGTCATTTACCTCAATTACAATGTATCCATTGGCGTGATGATGAATTGGCGGTGTGCTGTGCACCGAACCATCCTCTTGCACGCTTAAATCGTGAACTCAGTCCTGCAGACTTTGACAATGTAGAATGGATTCTACGTGAAGAAGGCTCAGGTACCCGTGAAGTTTTTGATAATGCTATTTTGCAAGACTTGCCAGATGCCAATATTCGTCTCACCCTTGGACATAACGAAGCGATTCTTAAAATTGTTGCGGGTGGTTTAGGCATGTCGTGTATTTCTAAACTCGCGATTGAACCTTTACAAGAAAAAGGACATTTGGTGGTACTGAAAACACCGTTCTGGCAACTTTCACGACCTTTATTCATGTTGGTGCATCGCCAAAAGTATCAAGGACCAGGTTTAAAAGCCTTTATGAAATTCTGCGAAGGTTAATCACCTTCATCGTTAAAAATGCTCCTCACATGGAGCATTTTTTATTCCAAAATTTATCTTCCAAACTGCTTCTCACACGGTTCACCATCGTGATTGCCATCCATTTGTGTATTTGGGCAATTTCTCAAGAAAAATACAGCCTCATCATAAGATCGCATTTGACTACAGTGGGTACGCCCGTCACATTTGAAATGAGCAAGCTGTTCACCCTTTTGTACCTTTGCACCGTGAGTCGTTGTAAAGCCAGAGGAGGATGCTGTACTCACCTGCTGAACATTAACCGCATAACCTACTTTATCCAAATTTTTCATCCCCTGCGTTGAAAGAATTTGGTCGGGTAAATTCCCCAATGCTTCTCGCTGCTGTTCTACAATTCTTTTTTGTTGTTGTATCAATTGTTCTGCTTTCAATTGTTTTGCTATACGATAATCCTGAACTTTTTGATAGCCGACAAAACCCAATCCAGTCAATAAAATAAGCATCAACAAGATGATATATTTTAAGCGTGATACCGATTTCTTTGGCAGAATGATTTTCTCTGAAATCGGAATGGTCTGGTACACAAAGCTATGCTGCTCCATCAGGGAGTAATCATTCTCTGGCTTTAGATCTAAACGCACAATATCTGAGGCTCTAAACTTCCCCTGTTCCTCGATTACGCGAAATTTGAGCTGTTCTCCCTCATTGGGCTTAATGTGCCAGCTTGGGAAATCTTTAATATGAAAAAAAATATCTTCCGATTCATCTGTGGCACGAATAAACCCAAAACCACGTTCTGAATTGTAGTTTTTAATCTTCCCCTCAATAAACATAATTCGCCCCAATCTTTTTTATTTTTTTATTGTAATTAATAAAAAAGAGACCCTAAAGTCTCTTTCTTCAATTTGAAATGAAATAAATTAAACAGTTCGTGATCAACGTCTAAAGTTTGTCAATAAAGTGGATGTAATCGATTTATTATGAGTTGATACTTTCGACTTCTTGGCTTTAGCAGAATTATCTTCAACACGCTCAATCTTAATTGCTTTATAGCGATCGCCATTTTCAACCACATTAAACTTCACACGTTCATTGCGTTTCGGCTCGCCTGAGTCTGCAGGAAAATCTGAGATATGAAAAAACACATCGCCTTCAGATGAGGAAATAAAACCAAAACCTTTGTCAGCATTATATTGCTTAACTTTGCCTTGATATTGCTCGGCCTTCATAAACAGATCCTATATGTACACGCTTTGTTTTAGTATATAAAAAAGAGGCCATAAAAGCCCCTTTTTGCTGAGGCTCAAGATTAATCTTTTTGTACTGAACCAAAAATTTTGTCACCAGCATCGCCTAGACCTGGCACGATATAGCCTTGTGCGTTTAAGCCATCATCAACAGAAGCGGTAAAAATGGTCACATCAGGATGTGCATCTTCCACCCTTTTTATGCCTTCTGGTGCAGCAACCAACACCATGACACGTATGTCTTTACAACCGCTGGCTTTTAAAACGTCAATTGCAGCCACCAACGAAGCACCTGTCGCCAACATTGGATCAATAATCATGGCGATACGATTCTGCACATCTGGAACCAATTTTTTATAGTAAGTACGTGCTTCTAAAGTTTCTTCATCACGTTCCAAACCCAATACAGACACTTTGGCACTTGGAATCAAGTTTAAGAAACCATCCAGCATACCAATACCTGCACGAAGAATTGGCACTACGGTAATTTTCTTACCCGCAATACGTTGTGTCGTGACTTTACCCGCCCAGCCATTAATTTCATGATCAACTACAGCTAAGTCTTTGGTCGCTTCATAGGTCAGCAACATAGTCACTTCCTGCGCCAATTCACGAAAATTCTTTGTACTAATATCAGCGCGACGCAATAAACCAAGTTTATGTCGAATCAGAGGATGACGAATTTCATGAATAGCCACGGGAGTACACCTAAAAAAATCAAAACATTATTTGTACTATTATAAATGTTTTTTATAAATCTTATAACAAAAAAAGCCCCCAACTCGTGGGGGCTTTCCGATTAACACAATAATTTTTTCAATTATTGACGCGTTAACATGAAATGCAATGGAGATAAAATCTCAGCTTGTAAGGCCATTTTGATAATTGGATCTGGATAAATACCAATCACCAATACTGCAAGTGCCGCGAGCAATACCATGATACCACCCACTTTTTGACCCCAGTGATCTACAGCATCAATACGTGGAGTTTCTGGCGGAGTCATATACATCACAACCATCACACGGAGGTAGTAGTACAAACCAATACCCGAACCTACCACAATCATTGCAGCCAAGAACCAGTGTTGAGTTGTTACAGCAGCCATCACGACCAAGAACTTACCAATGAAGCCAGCTGTTAACGGAATACCCGCTAAAGACAACATCATCACAGTTAACGTCGCTGTTAATACTGGACGGCGCCAGAATAAACCGCGGTAATCTGCCAAACTTTCAGCTTCATCTACGTTATTGTATGGGCTAGACATCAATGCCACAGCACCAAATGCACCAATCGTGGTTAACACATAAGTGATGACATAAACTGATACATTACCAAGGCTTGCATAGGTCATGCTGATTAAACCAATCAACAAGTAACCAAAGTGTGCAATTGATGAATAACCCAGAATACGTTTCAAGTTAACTTGACGTACTGCCAAGAAGTTACCCACCAAAATTGAAAGCACTGCAATAATGGTAATAATTGTCACTAAAGACTCAACCAAAATTGCGCCTGAAGTCAGCAAGTAACGCACAAATAGACCAATCGTCGCCACTTTCGCTGCTGTCGCAAGGAAGGTTGCAATCGGAGCTGGTGCTCCTGCATAAACGTCTGGTGTCCATTTGTGGAATGGTGCAAGTGAAAGCTTAAAGCCAACTGCAAAAATAATCAGCGCTAAACCAAGAAGTACCATTGGTTGACGAATATTTTGCATCAATGCTTGGAAAGATTCATAGAAAGACAATGAACCTGTGTAAGCATAAATATATGCCATACCCATCAGCAACATTGCCGAAGCCGTTGCAGAAAGAACCAAGTATTTAATACCCGCTTCTAATGAGTTTGCACGTTGATGTGTATAAGCCAACATACCGTAGACAGGAATCGACATTAACTCAAGGCTAATGAAGAAAGATGCATAGTGCGAACTTGCCACCATTAACATTGCACCCGCAACCGAGCACAGCATCAAGATATACAGTTCTTCACGGTTATCTTTATAAGACTCAATATACGCGTGTGACAACGTACAGCATGCAAGTGATGCAATTAAGATCACCAATTGGTAAAGCATGGTGAACGGGTCCACCATGAACATACCCATCACGTTTGATGGTACAAATTGTCCACCAAACATGTTGAATAAAATATTTGCCGCAGCAAGGTTTAAGCCAACCACAGAAGCTGTTGCGATTAAATTATGATTACGTTTAATCGAAGTGAGGATCATCACAACGACCGCGGTCAATGCCACGATCATTACAGGAACTAATGGCATAAGCTCAGAAAAAGACATTGTGAAGTTCATGGCTTATTGCATCTCCACATTTTCGAGTTGAACAGATGCTTGATGCACAACGTCAACGACTTCTTGAACTGGAATATAGCTGTTTGCTAACCACGCCATGCTTGAATTTGAAATATCAAGGAAGGATTGTGGGTAGAGACCAAGCCAAAGCAGACCAAATGCACAAATTAATAGAATACCAACTTCACGCGCATTCAAATCTTTCAGTGGACTTGCGTAATGTTGTTTTTGCGCTTCATTTGGCGTACCAAATAAAGCTTTATGAATCAAAATCAGACCATAAAGACCAGCGAATACTAAGCTGATTGCAGCCAAAATAGTAAATACAGGGAACTTGGCATAAGAACCCATCAAGATTAAGAACTCACCAATGAAGTTACCTAAACCAGGAATACCCACTAACGCTGCCACGAAGAACATCAGGAAGAATGAAAGGTATTGGAATTGACCACGAATACCCCCCATTAAACGCATGTCACGTGTATGTAAGCGCTCATAAACCTGACCACACATAATGAACAGTGCAGCAGATGATAAGCCGTGCGCTAACATCATGATCATGAGACCTTGGAAGGTCAAAATATTACCTGCATACAATGCAAGTAAGATGAAGCCCATGTGTGAAATTGAGGTATAAGCCAACAGACGCTTCATGTCGGTTTGCTGGAAAGCACACCAAGCACCGTAGAAAATACCAATTAAACCCATGATGATTGCGATATCGGCAAACTGTGCAGATGCTGCTGGGAAGAATGGAATCACAAAACGGAGTAAACCGTAAGCAGCTGTCTTAATTAGGATACCTGCTAAGTCTACAGAACCTGCTGTAGGTGCTTGTGCATGTGCATCGGGTAACCAACCGTGTAATGGAAACACAGGAAGTTTAACCGCAAAGCCAACAAACAAGCACAACATGAAGGCATAAGCCACCGCAGGAAGCTCAGCATCAAGCGTATTCGCTACACCTAACAAGTAGTTGTAATCGAAGCCGATCATGCCTGTCATCATGTATCCATAAACCACAAGGCCTAGGATACCAATAAGCATGATTAAACCAGCAACTTGGGTATAGATGAAGAACTTAGTTGCAGCGTAAACACGTGATTTACCATCTGCACCACTATGTCCCCAAAGTGCAATCAAGAAGTAGATTGGAACAAGCATCATCTCCCAGAAGAAGAAGAACAAGAACATATCAATCGAAATGAATACACCGATGACCCCGCCCAATGACCACAAAAGGTTCAAATGGAAGAAGCCTACGTTCTTTTGAATTTCACCCCAAGAACAACCAACTGCCAAAATACCCAACAGCGCAGTTAAGCCCACCATTAATAATGATAAGCCATCAACTGCCAAGTGGATATTGATACCGAGGGTTTGAATCCACGGCAAGAAGAACTCTGCAGACCATGTTGGGACTTTTGCACCCAATTCATAGTTGTAAGTACCCGTTTGCCATAAAGCGATTGTTAAGCCCAAAGTAATGAGCATACCCACGAGCGCAATATAGCGTGGTAGTTGTTGGTCGATTTTATCGACCACCCAACATAAAAAACCTGCAATGAACGGTACGAGGATCAGCGCGGGCAAAACCAAATTGTTTGTGATTTCCATCTTATTTCCCCACGACCTGAATCACGACTAAGATCATCAGTAGAACCACAATGCCCAGTGACATGCTCGAAGCGTATTCACGCAATGAACCTGTTTGACGAGAGCTTGTAAAGCCGTTACCAGCTTTCACAATTGCAGGTAATACAAGCCATAAACCATCAATTGGATCACGACCACAAATCTTAGCAATCAGTAAATATGGTTTTACGAAGATAAGATCATATAAGGTATCGAAACCTAGTGCATTACGGCAAATATTCGCCAAACCTGCACCCAATGAAGTTTTCGCAAAACTTTTCACTGCACCATAAGCAAAAGCGAATAAGATCACACCAATCACAAGACCAGCAAGTGCAATACCCACAGCCATATGTTCTGCACCGTGTACACCCGCTTCCATCGCTTCTGGAATAATCACCGCTGGAATTTTTGCAGCATTCAAAATGCTTTCTACAGGTGCTTTAAGTGCTGCACCCACGAAAGTTGAAAGAACCGCTAAAATTGACAAAGGCCCCCAGTAAGTCACGCCTTTGATTGCATGATATGGCGTATTTTCTTTTCCAAAGAATACAACCCAAATTAAGCGGAATGTATAAATTGAAGTTAAGAAAGCACCTGCAACACCTGTCCAGTATAAGCAGTCATATAACGCTACTGCCTGACCTTTCATCCATACAGCACCCAAGATTGCATCTTTCGAGAAGAAGCCAACGGTGATGAATGGAATAGCGGCCAATGCACCGCCACCAATGGCGAAGCAAGCAAATAGGAATTTATTCTTGTAGAACAAACCTCCCATTTTGAAAATGTTTTGTTCGTGGTGGTAAGCCAAGATCACCGCACCAGAAGACAAGAATAATAATGCCTTGAAGAATGCGTGAGTCAACATGTGGAACAGACCCGCTTGGTATGCTTCCGCACCCACTGCCATAAACATATAACCCAACTGACTCATGGTTGAGTAAGCCAAGATACGTTTGATATCGGTTTGAACCAATGCAGCAAAACCAGCAACCAACAATGTTACAGCCCCTGTAATCGAAATGAACATCATCACTTGAGGAGCCATTTCAAATACAGTGAACATACGGCAGCAGAGATATACACCCGCAGTCACCATTGTCGCTGCGTGGATTAATGCAGATACTGGTGTAGGACCAGCCATTGCATCTGCTAACCATGTTTGGAGTGGGATCTGCGCAGATTTACCTGCAGCACCTAAGAACAACATTAATGCTGTCCAGATTGCCATAGATGAACCTTGCGTTAATACCGTTGGTGCCGCAGCAACCACTTCTGCAATGTTTAATGTACCGAACTGTTGGTAAATTAAGAACAATGCAATCAGTAAGAACACATCACCGACACGCGTTACTGTAAATGCTTTGATTGCAGCAAAACCATTTTCTGGGTTTTGGTAGTAGTAACCAATCAGCAAGTACGAGCAAAGACCTACACCTTCCCAACCTAAGAACAACAACGCTAGGTTATCGCCCAATACCAACAACAACATGCTGGCAACGAATAGGTTGAAATAAGAGAAGAAACGTGCAAAGTCTTCTTCGCCACGCATATACCATGAAGCAAAGATATGAATAAGGAAACCAACACCTGTCACCATGCCCATCATTAATAATGACAAGCCATCAAGGTGCAAGCTAATGCCTGGTGCAAGACCGCCAACATTGAACCATGTCCACAAGTGTTGTACTTGCGCCACAGAACCGTTGTTAACGAAATCCATCCCCGCAATAAGGGCAAATAAAGCAGATAGACCTACAGCCCCAACGCCAATAATCGCTGCAACTTTCTCAGGTAAATTTTGGCGCCCTGCCGCTAATAAAATAAAACCGATTAGCGGAAATAATACTGTTAAATATAAATAACTCATCCGCGCATCTCACTAGCAGCATCCACATCCAAATGATGGAAGCGATGATAAAACTGAAGGACAATCGCAAGACCGATACAAGCCTCTGCTGCAGCAAGGGTCAAAATCAGGATGAACATAATTTGTCCATCTGGTTGCACCCAAGCACTACCTGCCAAAACGAATGCCAACGCAGCAGCATTCATCATGACTTCAAGGCTCATTAACATAAATAATAGGTTGCGTCGCACCATTACACCGTAAAAACCCAGTGCAAAAAGAATGGTCGCAACGATCAAACCATGTTCTAAAGGGATGTTGCCCATTATTGTTTGTCCTCTTCTGCACTTGGCTCACGTTTACCTAAGTGGAATGCTGCAACCAAGGCTGCTAGCAATAACATCGCGGCAACTTCTACCAATAATAAGTAGTGAGTAAAGAGTGCTTGACCAACGGCTTTCGGACCTACAATTTCAGTGCCCATTACTGGACCTGCTGTGGTGTAGTCTGAACCTAACATCCAAACTAAAATCAAGCCCATTAGGAAGCTCATGAGTGCTGGATATGCCCAAGCAGATGACGTTAGCCATTTGCGCTCTTGATCAACCGTATGTTCACCAAGATTCAGCATCATCACCACGAACACGAATAACACCATGATCGCGCCAGCATAAACGATAATTTCCAATGCACCCGCAAATGGTGCACCCACAATCATGAACATCCCTGCAACAGCAAGTAAAGACACGATCAAGCTAAGTAACGCATGTACAGGGTTCGCGTTAGTAACTACACGAACCGTAGAAACGATGGCCACGAGTGCCATCAAATAAAACGGCCACATCATGGTAATAGACTCCGTACATCAACAGGTGCGCTTTCACGTTGCGCCTGACCTTTTTCTTTACCTGTTACAGCCATACCTGTAACACGGTAGAAGTTGTAGTCTGGATATTTACCAGGACCTGAAATGAGTAAATTCTCTTTCTCATATACAAGGTCTTGACGAACGTACTCGCCTAATTCGAAATCAGGTGTCATCTGAATTGCTGTAGTTGGACACGCTTCTTCACACATCCCGCAGAAAATACAACGCGAGAAGTTAATACGGAAGAATTCTGGATACCAACGACCATCTTCTTTTTCAGCTTTTTGTAATGAAATACAGCCAACTGGGCACGCAACAGCACATAAGTTACATGCCACACAACGCTCTTCACCATCTGGATCGCGCGTTAATACAATACGACCACGGAAACGTGGTGGTACGATTTCTTCAGCTGGTACTTCTGGATATAAAATCGTGTCACGTTTACGCGTCACGTGGCTGAATACCATCCACAATGAACGTACAATTGACCCAACTCCAGCTAGAAACTTAAACATTTTGTTCTCCCTGCCGTCTTAGGCCTGATTCATCAGAATCACAGCACCAGTCACAAGTAAGTTGACCAATGCCAATGGCAAGCAAATTTTCCAACCAAAGTTCATTACTTGGTCATAACGTGGACGCATTAATGAACCACGCGCCAATACAAACATCATCACAAAAAATGCTGTTTTGATAATGAACCAGAATACGGGTGGAATAAACGGAATTTCAAGGTTGAATGGTGCTAACCAACCACCGAAGAATAGCGTTACGATCAATGCAGAAATCAGAACCACGTTGACATATTCAGCAACGAAGAACATCCCCCATTTCATACCGCCATATTCTACGTGGTAACCTTCCGCCAATTCTTGTTCTGCTTCGGGTTGGTCAAATGGGTGACGATGCGTTACCGCAACACCCGCAACCACGAAGATTAAGAAACCTAAGAACTGTGGAATCACAAACCATACATCTTTCTGTGCTTCTACAATTTCACGCATGTTGAATGAGCCTGCAATCGCAACCACACCCATGAGTGAAATACCTAAGAACACTTCATATGAAATGGTTTGCGCAGCAGAACGTAGACCGCCAAGTAATGCATATTTGTTGTTTGAAGCCCAACCACCAAATAACACCGCATAGACTGCAATACCCGCCATTGCCATAAAGAACAATAAGCCAATGCTCATGTCTGCCACACCCAAATATGGGCTCACAGGAATCACCATGAACGACAGTACCGCAGTTGCCATCGCAACTGCTGGTGCTAAACGGAACGTTAACTTGTCCGCAAACTTTGGTGTCCAGTCTTCCTTAAACATGATTTTCAGCATGTCGGCAACAATCTGGAACATACCGCCAGGACCAACACGGTTTGGACCGTAACGGTCTTGCCATAAGCCGAGCAAACGACGCTCGACAAATGACATTAATGCTGCAATCAAAACCACCACCAATAAAATGACAATGGCTTGAATAACCGAGTACGCAATTGGCCAATTTTCAGCCCAGAGCGGTGTTTGACGTATAATTTCTTGATTCATGAATTACACTCCTACCGCGACTGAAACTGGTTCAGCTAAAGAAACAGTCGGTGCAAGACCAATTGGATAACCGATATAACCTGCTGGTAAATATTCAATCACTTGAACTGGCAAGCTAATGCTGGTTTCGCCTGCTTTCACCGTAATTTGCTGCCCATTTTGAACATTCAAACGTGCTGCATCTTGTTCACCTACCGCAAACATTGCTTCAGGAATACGAGATTGCATAGCAGGTGTTTTCACTGTGAATTCACCAGAAGCAAAAATGTGATGCATCGGCACAAGACGGAAGCTTTCAGGGTTAACAACAACCGCTGAAGGTGCAACATAGCTACGTGCTGGACGTTTCGGTAAGCGATCGAATAAACGCACACCTGAATCACCACCTTTTAAATGGCCGCCCACATTGTCTTGGAATTTATTCCATGCTTGTGGAGAGTTCCAACCTGCTGACCATGCAAATGGCACAAGTGCAGATGGAGTTTGTGTCCCCACATAACCTTCCATCGAGAACGTTAATGCTGAGTCAATGTCAGTCGGTTGTTTTGGCTCGTGAATCGATAACGGTGCACGAATTGCAGTACGACCTGAATAACGACGTGGTTCACGTGCAATTTTCAAACCATGTACACGGAAGCCTGCATCAGGTGCAACATCTTCAATCGCTTGTAATGCTGGAACGTTTTTCGCAACTGACTCGATCACGTCATCCAATAAAGTCCAAGAAATCGCTTTGCCTTTCACACCTGTTTCAATGGCATGTAACCAACGCCAAGATTCTTTGATCGCCAGTTCAGGTTTGTAGTAGCTCGGGTCATACACTTGATAGAAACGTTGTGCACGACCTTCTTGAGATACAACAGTACCATCACCTTCAGCAAATGAAGCCGCAGAAAGTACGATATCTGCTTTCTTCACAGTTTCAGTTTCAGAATGATCAAGTACGATTACATCTTTAGCTTTTGCAAGTGCTGCATCGACCTGAGCTGTAGGTAAACGACGGTAAAGATCGTTTTCAACCACAATCACGGTGTCATAGTCTTGTGCAAAAACTTGCTCTAGGCTTTGACCACCAAGAATTGCTAAGCCCATTGAGTTCACTTCTGGAACAGTCAAGGTTAAGCCTGCATTGCCAAGATTCTGTGCAACTTGTGCAGCAGCTTCCATAATCGCAGGATCTTGTAAGCTTGTACCTGAAATCACCAATGGTTTCTTCGCTGCTTTCAAAGTGTCCGCAATCGTTTGTGCAAATGCTTTCGCATCATCTGCTAAACCAAGAATTGCATCGCCTTTCACTGCCGCAGCAATCGCAAAACCTAAACGTGCGATGTCATTTGGAGAAGCTACCACTTCACCTGTCGCAACATCCGCTAAACGCGTTTGGGTTGCCGCCAAGATATAAATTGGTGACTTCGCATCTTGAGCAATACGTTGTACAGGTTCAGCTAACCAGTCTTGAGTACGACGTTCCGCAGCCATTTCTTTGGCTTTGTTTTTCGCCGCTTGACGAACAGACAATGCCATACGTGGTGCAGTTTGAGTTAAGTCTTCACCCAAAATCAACACGGCATCATAGCTTTCGATTTCACGCATATTCGGGTTGTAAACACCCTCGGTTTGCATGATTGAAGCCGCCAATTCAACCAAGTTTTGCTCTTTTTGAGACATACCTGTCGAATAGTTGTCTTGACCGACCAACTCACGTAATGCGTAGTTCGATTCAAGCGATGCACGTGGCGAACCAATACCCAATACTTTTTTGCCTTGGATATTTGCAATCACGCTATCGAGTGCTTGGTCAACAGACACAGTCTCAACATTTTCACCCGTGCGGAACTGGGGTTGACGTGGACGATCTGCACGGTTCACATAACCTGTACCGAAACGACCTTTGTCACACAAGAAGTATTGGTTCACTTCACCGTTAAAGCGGTTTTCGACACGACGTAATTCGCCATAACGCTCGCCCGGTGAAATGTTACAACCTGAAGAACAGCCTTGGCATACGCTTGGCGCATACTGCATGTCCCACTTACGGTTGTAGCGTTCAGAGTGAGTCTTATCGGTAAATACACCTGTTGGACATACTTCAGTCAAGTTACCTGAGAATTCAGATTCTAAAGTCCCAGATTCTGGACGACCAAAGTACACACGCGATGCATTGGCATACACGCCAAAGTCCGTACCACCAGCATAGTCTTTATAGTAACGAACACAACGGTAGCATGCGATACAACGGTTCATTTCATGAGAAATGAATGAGCCTAACTCTTGGTTGTAGTGCGTACGTTTGGTGAAACGATAACGACGACGGTCGTGTTGCGTCATTACAGTCATATCCTGTAAATGACAGTGACCACCTTCTTCACAGACTGGACAGTCGTGTGGGTGGTTGGTCATCAAGAACTCAACAATAGAAGCACGGAAATCAGTTGCTTCTTTGTCTTCAATCGAGATGTAGGTATTGTCAGATGCAGGTGTCATACATGACATGACCAAACGACCACGCGTATCTTCTGGATTCGCGTATTGAGTCACAGCACATTGACGGCATGAACCGACAGAACCTAAGGATGGATGCCAACAAAAGTACGGAATATCAATACCCAAAGACAAACATGCTTGCAGCAAGTTCTCTGAGCCATTGACTTCGTACGATTTGCCATCGACATGAATTGTAGCCATAGTCGAATTCCTTAAGCTTGTTCTACGTTGCGAGTTTGCGCAGCAGCATTCACTACTTTTGCTTCAAACTCACCACGGAAATATTTGAGTGCGCCCATCAACGGTTCCATTGCACCTGGAGCATGCGCACAGAAAGTCTTACCAATCCAAAGCTTACGCGTTAACTCTTGTAAGTGGTCGATATCTTCTTTCTTGCCTGTGCCATCTTCCAAGGCTTTCAGTGCTTTCACCGCCCACGGTAAACCATCACGACAAGGCGTACAGAAACCACATGATTCACGTGCAAAGAATTCTTCTAAGTTACGTGTCGCCGAAACCATACATTGAGTTTCATCCACCACCATCAGTAAGCACGTACCTAAACGCGAACCTGCTTTCATGATGCTTTCCGCATCCATTGGTAGATCAATGTGTTCAGCTGCCAAGAAGTCAGTTGATGCACCACCCGGTAACCATGCTTTGAGCT
This sequence comes from Acinetobacter tibetensis, assembly GCF_023824315.1. NCBI lineage: Bacteria > Pseudomonadati > Pseudomonadota > Gammaproteobacteria > Moraxellales > Moraxellaceae > Acinetobacter > Acinetobacter tibetensis. Next base: position 2,584,310 of record NZ_CP098732.1, read on the forward strand.
TTAAGCCATCACGCATACCGCCAGCATGATCTTCAATCACTTCACGTGCCGTTGTACCAAATGGAAGCTCCCAAAGACCTGGGAATTTCACCTTGCCTGATGCGCCATAAATCTTAGTGCCTGGATCTTTCGATTTCCCAGCAGAAAGATTGATATACCACTCTGGACCACGCAGCAAAATTGCAGGTAAGTTGTTGTAGGTCTCTACGTTATTGACAATCGTAGGACGACCCCAAGCACCTGCAACTTGCGGGAATGGTGGCTTCGTACGTGGGTTTGCACGACGACCTTCAAGCGAGTTAATCAATGCGGTTTCTTCACCACAGATATAACGACCCGCACCCGTATGCACGTGCATTTCGAAGTTCCAGCCCGTTCCAAGGATGTTTTCACCCAAGTAACCTTTGGCACGGATTTGCTCTAGTGCTTCATTTAAATAAGCAGCAGCTTCAATGTACTCGCCACGGATAAAGATATAACCATGGGTTGCTTCAAGGGTATAACCCGCAATCAGCATTCCTTCGATCAATTGATGTGGAAGTTTTTCCATCAACAAACGGTCTTTAAAGGTGCCTGGTTCCATCTCATCGGCATTACAGATCAAATAGCGTGGACCACCATCATTTGGTGCCATCAACGACCATTTGATCCCTGCTGGGAAGCCTGCACCACCACGACCTTTAACGGTTGCAGCTTTAATGACTTCAAGCACGTCTTTTGGTGGCATAGTCAAAGCTTTTTTAAAGCCTGCATAACCTTCCAATGCTTCATAGTCATCGGCACTACGTACAAACTCTTGTTTACTCAAGCGCCACGTTAATGGATGAGTTTCTGGGTTACCGTCGCCATAAATTGGTTTTGGTTCGGTATTCATACATACTTCTCCAATAACTGTTTCACTGAAGTCACTTCAACTAGACCATGCGTGTCTTCATCAATCATCAGCGTCGGACCTTTATCACAGTTACCTAAACAGCAAATTGGTAACAATGTAAAACGACCATCTGCTGTCGTTTGTCCAAACTGAATACCGAGCTCACGCTGGAATGCTTCAGCTAAAGTTTCTGCACCCATTAAGAAGCACGCAATCGAGTCACAGAGCAAAATTACATGGCGGCCTACAGGTTGACGGTAGATACGGTTATAGAATGTTGCGACACCTTCAAGGTCTGCGACGCTCATGCTTAGCATTTGCGCAATCGCATTCATTTGCGCATCATCTACCCAACCATTACGGCGTTGTACACACTTCAGCGCGTCAAGGCAGGCTGCACGTGGGTACGGATAGTGATCAATGTGATGTTCAATATCGTGGATTTCTTCCGCAGTCAAAATCCCTTCAACATTCACACGTGGCTTTTTATCAGTCAAAATCATCATAATGCGTTACCCCTTAGCGATCCACGTCAGCCATTACGACGTCAATTGTCGCTAAATAAATGATCAAGTCAGATACCAGACTGCCGTTAATCACGGAAGGCATTTGCTGTAAATGGGTGAAAGTTGGTGTACGAATACGGGTACGATAACTCATCGTTGACTTATCAGAAGTCAAGTAGTAGTTACTTGCACCTTTAACCACTTCAGCCATGACAGAGGCTTCACCAGCAGGCATTACAGGACCCCAAGATACGCTTAAGAAGTGCGTAATCAAGGTTTCAATATCTTGTAATGTTTTGTCTTTTGGTGGTGGAACAGCCAATGGGTGATCCGCTTTGTATGCACCAGAAGGCATGTTGTCTAAACATTGCTTCACGATTTTGAGTGACTGTTCGATTTCACGGTAGTGAACGATGACACGTGCATAGGCATCGCCTTCGTACTCTACAGGAACTTCAAAGTCATAGTTTTCATAACCACTGTACGGACGGTATTTACGCACATCAAAGTCAATACCAGTTGCACGTAAACCTGTACCTGTTACACCCCAAGCCAATGCAGATTTTGCATCGTATTGCGCAACATTACGTGTACGGCCTTCAAATACAGAGTTTTTAAGTGCTGCTGTATGGTATTCCTTCAAACGTTTTGGCATCCATTCGAGAATTTCACGAATCAAATGCTGCCAGTTGTTTGGAAGGTCGTGCGCTGTACCACCGATACGGAACCACGCTGGGTGCATACGGTAACCCGTGATCGCTTCAATCGCGTCATAGATTTTTTGACGGTCAGCAAACATGTAGAAGACTGGCGTCATACCACCCGCATCCTGAATTGCAGTACCGATATATAACAAGTGGTTATTGATACGGAACAATTCAGACATCATGACACGGATACATTGCGCGCGGTCAGGCACTTGAATGCCCGCAAGCTGCTCAACACCCATCACGTATGGCATGTTTTGCGCACAACCACCTAAGTAGTCGACACGGTCTGTATACGGAATGAATGAATGCCAAGTTTGACGTTCAGCCATCTTTTCCACACCACGGTGGTGATAACCGATATCAGGCACACAGTCTTTCACTTCTTCGCCATCTAACTGCAAAATTACACGGAATGCACCGTGCGCAGATGGATGGTTAGGACCTAAGTTTAGGAACATGAAGTCTTCGTCAGCATTCCCACGTTTTAAACCCCAATCTTCTGGGACAAAACGTAAATGCTCTTGCTCGAAGTCCTGCTTCGCTTGGTTCTGCATGTACGGTGTATATTCTGTAGCACGTGCAGAATACTCTTTACGTAGCGGGTGACCTTCCCAATAGGTTGGCAACAAAATACGACGGAGCATTGGATGCCCTTCGAAATTAATGCCGAACATATCGTAAGCTTCACGCTCATACCAGTTTGCATTTGGCCAGATATTGGTCGCAGTTGGAATGTTGAGATCACTCTCATTCAATGCAACTTTAATACGAATATCCGTATTGCGCTCTAATGACAATAAGTGGTAGAACACTGTAAAGTCAGACGCAGGCAAACTGTCACGGTGAGTACGTAAACGCTCATCTACCGCAGACAAATCAAACAGCATCACGTAAGGACGTGACACTGTACGCAAGAACATTAAAACTTCTTGTACGCGTGCGCGCTCAACCCAGACCGTTGGAAAATCTTCACGAGTCGTTTGCACATAGAAGTTCTCACCAAATTTGGTTTTGAGTTCTTCTATAATTGCAAATGCTGGGCGTGAATCAACTGCTGTTGATTCTGGCATAGCAATGTCAGTTTCAGCCATTGGCTTGGCTTCCTATTTAATACAAATTCAGTCAACCTTAACGACAATTACACCCATCTCGGGTGCATCAAACATTCATCGTTAAAATTATTTAATTTCATCCATAGAGCGTAAGTTTTTCACAGCAATACGCTGTGCATTCTTACGATCGCGTTCTGGCATCATCTTTGGCTTATATACAGGCTGAAGATCATCACCAATCACGGCAGATAGTGGACGGCGCTCTAATTGAATTTGGTCCTGTAGTAACATTAACGCTTGGATTAATGCTTCTGGACGCGGTGGGCAACCTGGGATGTACACATCGACAGGAATAATTTTATCGACACCTTGCACTACAGAGTAGATGTCATACATACCACCTGAGTTTGCACAAGCACCCATTGAAATCACCCATTTAGGCTCTAACATTTGCTCATACAAACGCTGAATAACAGGCGCCATTTTGACAAAGCATGTGCCTGCTACAATCATCAAATCCGCCTGACGCGGTGAAGCACGAATTACCTCAGCACCGAAACGTGACAAGTCATGCACACCCGTTAAGGTCGTTGCATACTCTACGTAACAGCAAGATGTACCAAAGTTAAACGGCCAAACTGAGTTCTTACGTCCCCAGTTTACTGCTGTGTGTAACACGTCTTCTAAACGAGTCATGAACACATTCTTATTCACTTCTTCTTCAAGCGGATCCGTAACGATCTGGCGCTCCTGAAGTGGATATTGATCAGCATTCGGATTCGCACGGGTTAAGGTATATTTCATCCCGAGTTACTCCTTAGATGAGACAGTCGGTGATTTTGCTTTCACGCGACCAGATGATTGAGCTGGAATATGACCCGTAGGGTCTGTTACCAATTCTTCAATAGAGTTAAAACGTGTAATGTCAGCAATGTTCATATTTGGAGAGCCAACTTTAATCACTTTACCAGCAGCTTTACGACGATCTGTAGGTGCCCAATTTAATGCACCAACAGAAACTGCATAAACTAAAGCAATCAATAAATCGACCACAAAAATTACAACAGTTGTAAAACCTAACCAGCCCACTTCACGTACAGAGGTAGCCCATGCGTAAAGATAAAGCGCTTCTAAGTCAAAAACCACGAAGAAAATAGCAACCAAATAGAACTTAGCAGACAAGCGAATACGTGCACCACCTGCACCCACTACGCCTGACTCAAACTGCTCCTGCTTAGCACGGCCCCATGACTTACCCCCAAGGAGTAATGGAACTGTGAGCATAAAAGCACAAAGAAATGTAACGCCGATCACGAAGGCAATTATTGCCCATTCGTATGGAGTAATGGCACTCATGCGGGGATAACTCCTGGCAGGCCTATTTATTAACAAAGAATGTATGTATTGGCCTTCAAATACACCAAACACAAAATTAATCCCGCCAATTGTACCTGATTTATGATTTCACTTGCTAGTTTATAGGTCTTAGTCTTTTGGATGATTTTTTGAGCTTTTTTCTATATTTCCACGCATAAAACACTGAAACCCACCCCACTATCGCTTTATTGAATGAAAAAATAAAATTCCATCATTTTTTTCAACATGACTTTCATTTAATACGGATTTCTGTGCAAGGCTTTATTGCTGAAATCCTTTATTTGTCTAGTTAAGCCGCAAATTTTCACAGCGCAATGCATCTATCAATAATTCACTATCGCAATCTATGCTTCATATAAATTTGGGTTAAAAGTCTTCAAAATTGCAAGATGGTTTTAAAAGAATTCTTTATTTTATTTACAACACTGCTACACGACTAAATTTCGCAAAGATCGTGATTATGGTATTCCTATATCATCATGTAAAACAAATAATAAGGAGCAAACACATGAATCTAGAATTCACACATAAACCCAATTATTACTTGTTTGCACAACTGCTCATTCGCCATATTGAAAATTATATTGCAAAGCATCCCGATGCAAACAATGCAATATTTGATCTGCGTGATATCTATGAATTATTCCGACAAGATCGTGCTTCAACCACCACCAACTTAGACGGAATATTCAACATTGTAGATGACTATAAAGTAGAAACACTGAGTGGAGACCAAAAATTAATTACGGGTCATTCTATTGATACTGTGAATAATTCGTTATTAATCGATTTCAATCAAGATGCTTTAGAAAGCCTAAAGAGCGGTAAACAAATTATCGAACCTGACGCCAGTATTTTGGATTAAAGCACTGTAGATACACATAGATAAAAGCCCAGCTAACTCCCTTCAAGAGTAATACTGGGCATATTAAAAATTAAAAACTATAAGAAATTAATTATCCAAACTCTCTTTAGACCCTAATTTCTTTTTATTACTCTTCGCGAAACGCTTTGCAGGCCAACTCATGGTGAATCTTGCGCCTTTTAAGGTTGGACTCGCATCAACTTCTATACGTCCACCAAACCAATAAGCAATCCGACTCACAATAGAAAGCCCTAAACCGTAGCCACCCGAGGCACGGGTACGGCTATCATCTAAACGTGCAAAAGCTTCAAAAATGCGTTTACGATCTTCCTCAGGAATACCTGGACCATCATCTTCAACGCAAACATAAGCCATGCCCGCATCTGTAATGCCACCACTAATCACAATCTTATGGTCACAGTAACGCACTGCATTTCCCACCAAGTTTTGCACCACACGATGTAGGTAACGACGCTCCGCATCTGCAATGACACTTGGTAAGGGTGCTTCTACAATAATTTCTTTTTGGGTTTTCAATGCTTCAGTTTCGGTCGCAACTTGCTCAAGTACTTCAGCCAACACAATTTTTTCAAAATCAAGTGAAGGCGTGCCTTGCTCCAACTTCGCATAGGTCATAATTTCATCAATTAAGGTATTTAGTGCCTCAATATCTTTATCAATCATGTCGACTTGCTGTATGCGATATTCATAATCGTCTTCCTCAGCCAGCATTTCCATACCGAATCGAATACGTGCCACGGGTGTTCTGAGTTCATGTGATACCGCGCGCATTAACTCTCGCTGCGCCTCAATCAAACGCTGGATATGGTCTGACATGCTGTTATAACTTGATGCCAAACTTGCCATTTCGTCGGTACCATCAATGGGTAAGCGCAGACTCAAATCGCCCGATTTCATGCGATTTAATGCATAGTTCACTTCACGAATCTTACGCTGCATAGGCAAAATCAGACCATAAACCCCCAAGCTCAAGACAAATAAACTCAGTAAAGTAATGCCTGCTGCCAATTGGAATGGCATCCAGTTAAATAAAGGCACTGGTCCCAGCACCAAAACCTCGGATGGCGTACTTGGAATAGGAGAAACAATCGAAATCGTTGTGCCGCGGACTGTGGCACTATCACGATATAAGATAATGCTATGGTCTAAGCGTAAACGCCCAATTTGCTCTGAATCTAAAGGAAGATTTTGTACTTTCGCAATTTCAATTGGATAGGAAAAATGCTTCTGAATTTTCGCTAGATATTCTTTTTCCTGTCCTGGGTAATACACCAGATAATCCAGAATAAAAATCGGCAGCGCTTTCATTTGACGCTCACCAATTTTATCTACTTTTACATATAGATAATGATTGGTGTCATTTTTTAAGCCGATAATAATATAAGCAATTGAGTTTTGCGCATCATAACGCACGGCAGCCTTTTGCTGACTAATACGTTTTTGTTCAGCTCTTGAAAGGTCAACTTTATTGGCATCGACATAATAAATGGGCAATTCCAACAAATCTGAAGCATCAGAAATCCAGTCTATCTTTTGTTGGACTGTCTGCTGACGCGCAATCCCCTCACTGATAATAAATGAAATACCATCAGTTAAAGACTCACGATATTCTTGCGCACGCTGGTAATTAATAATTTGCACCAGCAAATAAGCAAACAGCGCCACGATTGCAACCAGCACAACCAGACCTGCATAGATGCGCAAGAATATACTGTGTTTAAACACGAAAATGTCCTGTGTGAATCAAGAGAGATGTAAATTACATTCCGTTGGTTTCTTTAACAAAAAGATAGCCTTTACTACGCACAGTCTTAATTCGTTTCGGGTTTTCTGGATCATCGCCAATTTTTGGACGAATACGTGAAATACGCACGTCAATTGAACGGTCTTGACCATCGTACTCAATACCACGTAGACGCTCAAAAATATCTTCGCGTGACAAAATACGACCAGCATTAGAAGCCAACAACCAAAGCAAGTCATATTCTGCGCTGGTAAAATCAACTAACTCACCGTGTAAAGTCACGGAACGACCACCGTTATCAATCACTAAATCATCAAATTCGATGCGTTGTGCTACTTCATCTTCAGGCGCTTTGTCTGTACGACGCAATAATGCACGAATACGTGCAAGCAAAACACGTGGTTGAACGGGTTTAGCGACGTAATCATCCGCCCCCATTTCCAAGCCAAGTACCTGATCCATATCTTCAGTACGAGCGGTAAGCATTAAAATTGGTTGATGATAATGTGGGCGCACTTCACGACAAATGGTTAAACCATCAGCACCAGGTAACATCACATCCAGAACAACTAAATCGGGTTGCTCGGCAATAATACGACGAATGGCACGATTACCATCTGGCTCTACCCCAACTTCCAATCCATTACGGATTAAGTATTCTTGAGTTAAACGCGCAAGACGCTCATCATCTTCTACAATTAAAATTTTCGGTAACTTTTCTTCTTGGCTCATAAACTGCCCCTTCAATAGGATGAAGCGTATCTTTTAAAAATCCTACAGATACGACGTAATATAATTTTGCAATATACACACGTTTACATTGTAAACAAGATGCTATTCACGAAACTGATACATCTAAGTAGCTTTTTGTAATATTTTTTAATCGTTGAATTAATTGGCTTTTTCAGTTTGCCTTTTTTTGACTCGATTCAACATACCTTACCATAAGCGATCAATTATTAATCAAATCAGACAATTGATCATAAACTGTCTGATCAGTTTTATTCTTTTTCACTTATCCACAAGGTTATCTATAAGCAGATAAATAGAGCTTTGCTATGCTATGCCCTTGTCTAATAAGGCTTAAACCATAAGCATAAAAAACTCGAAAATTTGAGCTATTTTTTTTTGGCAAAAATTAGAAAAATTTTTAGTAAAATGTCAATATTGATCTACCCTCAATTTTCCCGTATCTTGTGTTCAATTCAATTTTAAACCACTAAGTCTTGTGTTTATTCCTCAAACACTGTGGCACACTTTTTGCCCAGTTCAAATGGTCCATAAACATAACAATAGATGACAATGGAGCTATGCTGACATGAGCGTAATCACATCCACCCCTGGGCAACTTCAGGTGATTAAACGAACTGGTGATGTTGCTGCTTTTGATGCCGAAAAAATTTCTGTCGCAATTGGTAAAGCCTTTTTAGCGGTAGAAGGACAACAAAGCGCTGACTCTAGCCGTATTCATGACCGCATTTCACAATTAACTGAAATGGTGATGAACACCTTTAACCGTCGTTTACCTTCTGGCGGTACAATCCATATTGAAGAAATCCAAGATCAAGTGGAATTGGCACTAATGCGTACTGGCGAACAGAAAGTTGCGCGTGCCTATGTGATTTACCGTGAACAACGTACATCTGCTCGTCAGCAAACAGGTGCACACCATCATCCGACTTTACAAATCACTGCACAAGACGGTCAACTTAAGCCATTAGATTTGAGCGCGCTCCAAGCCAAAGTTAATAAGGCGGCTGAAGGTTTAGAAGGCATTGATGCGCAAGCCATTATCGATGAAACCATTAAAAACCTTTATAACGGTGTAAAAGAGTCAGACATCTCGACTACGATGATGATGGCGACACGTACCCGTATTGAACAAGAACCGAACTATACCTACGTGACCGCTCGCCTACTTCGTGATGAATTGGTTGCAACAGGTTTAACTTTCCTTGGTTTGTCTGAAAACACCGTTGAAGGCGATGCTTTAGAAACTTTCCTTAAAAAAGGTATTGAGCTAGAGCTACTTTCACCAGAACTTCTTAACTTTGACCTTGCAAAATTGGCAGCGGCGATTCAACCAGAACGCTCAAATCAATTCACGTACTTAGGTCTACAAACTTTATTTGATCGTTACTTCATCCACTCAGATGGCGTACGTTTCGAATTACCACAATTATTCTTCATGCGTGTTTCGATGGGTCTTGCCCTTAACGAAGAAAACCGTGAAGAACGTGCAATCGAGTTCTATAACTTATTATCGAGCTTCGATTACATGGCGTCTACTCCGACGTTATTTAACTCAGGTACGCTACGTCCACAGTTATCAAGCTGTTACTTAACCACAATTGATGATGACCTGTATGACATTTATGGCGCGATGCGTGATAACGCAATGTTGTCTAAATGGGCAGGCGGTTTAGGCAATGACTGGACACCTGTTCGTGCCTTGAACTCATACATCAAAGGTACAAATGGTAAGTCACAAGGTGTTGTTCCATTCCTTAAAGTGGCGAACGATACTGCTGTTGCGGTTAATCAAGGTGGTAAGCGTAAAGGTGCCGTGTGTGCATACCTTGAAACTTGGCACTTGGACATTGAAGAATTCCTAGAGCTACGTAAAAACACCGGTGATGACCGTCGCCGTACCCATGACATGAACACAGCAAACTGGGTTCCTGACTTGTTTATGCAACGTGTGTTTGAAGATGCTGAATGGACACTGTTCACGCCATCTGAAACTCCAGACCTACACGACTTGATGGGTGCAGAATTCGCTGAGCGCTATGCACACTATGAAGCGATTGCGAAAGAAACAAATATGTTGCACAAGAAAATTCGTGCAAAAGATTTGTGGCGCAAAATGCTGTCGATGTTGTTTGAAACAGGTCACCCGTGGATCACATTCAAAGACGTATGTAACTTACGTTCACCACAACAACACGTCGGTGTAGTTCACTCTTCTAACTTGTGTACAGAAATCACATTAAACACAAGCAAAGATGAAATTGCAGTATGTAACTTAGGTTCGATTAACCTTGTACAACACGTTCAAGGTGGTGTGTTAGACCGTGAGAAACTTGCTCGTACTGTGAAAACAGCTGTTCGTATGCTCGATAACGTAATCGACATTAACTACTACGCAGTTCCACAAGCGAGAAACTCGAACTTGAAACACCGCCCAGTGGGTATGGGTATCATGGGCTTCCAAGATGCTTTATATGAAATGGGCATGGCGTACGGTTCTGATGCTGCAGTCGATTTTGCTGATGAATCGATGGAAGTGATTAGCTACTACGCAATTTCAACATCAAGTGATTTGGCTGTTGAACGTGGTACTTACGAGACATTTAAAGGTTCACTTTGGGATCAAGGTATCCTGCCGATTGACTCACTTGACCTTGTGGCTAAAACACGTCCTGAACGTATGTTTGAAGTTGACCGCACACAACGTTTGGACTGGGATACTTTACGTGCCAAAGTTCAAAAAGATGGTATGCGTAACTCAAACGTGATGGCAATTGCACCGACTGCAACCATTTCAAACATTTGTGGTGTGTCGCAATCAATTGAACCGACATTCCAAAACTTATATGTGAAATCGAACCTTTCTGGTGAATTCACAGTAATCAACCCGTACCTTGTACGTGCGTTGAAAGATCGTGGTCTTTGGGACTCTGTGATGGTCAATGATCTGAAACACTTCGAAGGTTCAGTTCAAAAGATTTCACGTATTCCAGAAGAGCTTAAAGCAATTTTTGCAACTGCGTTTGAAGTTGAACCACGTTGGATTGTGGATGCTGCATCACGTCGTCAGAAATGGATTGATCAAGCGCAATCGCTTAACCTTTACATTGCTGGTGCAAATGGTAAGAAACTTGACATCACTTATAAGATGGCATGGTTACGTGGTTTAAAAACGACTTATTACCTCCGTGCATTAGGTGCAACTTCTGCTGAGAAATCTACCATTAACACTGGTGCATTGAATGCAGTTAAAGCAACGACAGTAGCAGCACCTGTTGCAGCAGTTGCTCAGGAAGTTAAACCTGACATGGTTGCTGAAGAGGAAGACTTTAGTCAAGCAGCTCCAGTGCCAATGGCATGTTCAATTGACAATCCAGACTGTGAGGCTTGTCAGTAATCTGACCAGTTTCAAATCCTCCCCAACCCTCCTTTTAAAAAGGAGGGAGAAAAGCTCCTCTTTTCAAAGAGGGTTTTTAGAGAGATTAAAATATAAATAAAGGAAAAGACCATGTTCCACATGACCCATAACTACCTGTTAGGACTCGCGGTTCTGGTTTTTTCCTTTGTTTTCTTTTACGTGCCAATGGTCTATGCATTTGTTGCCATTCGCAATCAACAGCGTAAGCAAAATAAGTAGTGGGGACACTTGCTCTACCGAACAAAATTAGAGCATTTATCGACAAAACTTAATTTTGCTTACACAAATTAAGCGTATAGTAGGACATCTTCTTGGTTGAGATGTCTTCATAAAAGATATAAAGCAACGAAGAGAGAATTGATATGTCTATCCTAAGTTGGGACGATTTAGAAGATGATTCGCAAAAACCGGCTGCACCTGAACACAAGTCTGCGCCCGTCGAACCGCAAAAAGCGCCTGCTGCGCCGTTGGTATCTAATGCAGAGCAATCATCGTCGCATGTGGCAGCTGCACAATCCGCTGGAACCCGTTCAGTGCGAGCAACAGATCCAGCCGATCCGTTGGCAAGAGCATCTAACGCTCTAGAAACTTTAGATGTTGCCCCTGGTCTTGAAGAACTTGAGATGGGTGCGCAACGTGTACAAGTTGACGATAAAGCCATGATTAACTGTCGTGCTGACTTGAACCAACTTGTACCATTCAAATATGAATGGGCTTGGCAGAAGTATCTAGATGGTTGTGCAAACCACTGGATGCCTCAAGAAGTCAACATGAACCAAGACATCGCACTTTGGAAGTCTGAAAATGGCTTAACTGAAGATGAGCGTACCATTGTGATGCGTTCTTTAGGTTTCTTCTCAACTGCGGATTCATTGGTTGCAAATAACTTGGTGTTGGCGATTTACCGTCACATTACCAACCCTGAATGCCGTCAGTATATTTTACGTCAAGCATTTGAAGAAGCGATTCATACGCATGCTTATCAATACTGTATCGAATCTTTAGGTATGGACGAAGGCGAAGTCTTCAACATGTACCGTGAGGTTCCATCTGTAGCACGTAAAGCAGCGTGGGGCTTAAAGTATACTCAATCATTGAGTGACCCTACCTTCCAAACGGGCACACCTGAAAACGATCAAATTTTGCTGCGCAACTTGATCGCATTCTACTGTGTACTTGAAGGAATCTTCTTCTATTGTGGTTTTAGCCAAATTTTATCGATGGGTCGTCGTAACAAGATGAACGGTGTTGCAGAACAATTCCAATACATCTTGCGTGATGAATCAATGCACTTGAACTTTGGTATCGATATGATTAACCAAATCAAGATTGAAAACCCACACCTTTGGACAGCCGAATTCCAAGAAGAAATTATTCAAATGATTCTTGAAGGCACCATGCTTGAAATCGAATATGCACGTGACACGATGCCACGCGGTGTATTGGGTATGAACGCAGCGATGATGGAAGAATATTTGAAGTTTATCTGTAACCGTCGTTTAAGCCAGTTAGGCTTACCTGAACAATTTGCTGGTGTGAATAACCCATTCCAGTGGATGTCTGAAATGATGGACTTGCGTAAAGAGAAGAATTTCTTTGAAACTCGCGTAACAGACTACCAAACGGGTGGTGCGTTAAGCTGGTAAGTAAATATCCTAAAAAAATCCCGCCTTGATGGCGGGATTTTTTACATTAGATAGTTCTAACTTTAATGATTCAAACGCAATAAAGAAAAAACCTCCCTAATAAATCAGAGAGGTTCATGAGGTGATTCAAATCAAATAAGACGGTTTACCGATCAACTAAAGGACAATCACCCCCATACCATTCACAATATCATTATCTACAAATACTGTGTTTGCACCGAGCGTATATTGCGTCATCGTTACACCATTAATGGTAGATTCTGCGCCTTTAATCGCGCCAATCATTTGTACCTGATCATGCGAATCACCAAAAATTTGTAGTGTATTTGATCCAGTAACTTCCAGAACATCAGCGGCAGTCAACGTTAATTTCGAACCTTCTGCACCATTACCCAAATCGATATGTTCAATGTTGGTAATATTATTCGATGTCGTTAAATCTAAATCTATGCCACCCAATAACGTTAAAGTATCTGTATCCGCACCACCATCAATAGAAATAAAGCCTGTACCTGAAATGATAATCACGTCATTACCATTACCACCAGTGAAAGTATCGGCACCATTGCCATCAATCAACAGGTCATTACCATCACCACCATTTAAGATGTCATTCCCTGCACCGCCACGGAGTAAGTCATTTCCAGAACTACCATTTAGCGTATCATCACCATCGTAGCCATAGAGACGCTCATGAATGGTGCCAGATGCACTATTGTTTAAAGTATCATTTGCTGAAGTTCCTTGAATAATATCAGGATTTTCTCCAGACCCTAACAAGTTCTGCAGTACCTGAGCATTCAGTAACGATGAGAAACTGTCTGAATCTGTTGCACCGTAACTATCGGTTGCAGTCACAGTAAAACTACCCAAGGCGCTCACACTCAAACCCGTAACCAAACTGAGTAAATTTATATCGGAATTGAGCTGAATCGTGGCTAATAATTCATTCACAGCTAAATTATCAATATTTCCACCATCTGCAGCTGTAATGGTTATTGTTGACGTTGCTCCTACCAACCCCAATACACCCGATGTATTATTAATATGAATTTCGAGCCCTAAATCTGCGGCTAATTGAGCAGAAGCAGAGAAACTAAGACTTCCTAAATTTACCGTGAGTAGACCATTAAATTCCACCTCTACCGAACGTAAATTTTGGTTAGCATCGACCGCAATAAAAGCCTGTTGATTCAAGTCAATGATGCCAAGCGCATCTACACCAATTAAGCCCAGCAAAGTTGCATCGGCAGCTTGTGCAATCGGTGCTACATTCGGTTGTGTTGAGGTAGATGGTGAAGTTGAGTCAAAGGTGATATTGGTTGAAGCAGTATCACCATCATTATCTACTATCACTACATCAAAAGATGAGGAACCATTTAAGTCCGTGTTCGTGGTTTCCTGGTCTACCAAGAGGTTTCCATTTTTAAGTAAATTCGAAATAATCTCTTGCTGAGTGGTATAGCTACCCACTAAATCTACATTCGTAAATGTAATGTGCTGATCAGAAGTTGTTGCAGGTGTTGCAGCCGAAAGCGTACCCGCGGTATTGATATAAAGAATTGTATTGGTACCATCAAAGACAAAGTATAAATAATTTGCCAAGTTTCCAATACTTGTACCCTTCGCCAATTCACCGACCAATAAGCCACGTAAGTCGAGAATATCCCCTCCACCCGCAACAGGTTGTTTAGAAAAGTCAGTAATGGTATCTACGGCTGGTGCCACAACAGTCCCCTGATCACCTTTCTCCCAAAGGAAAGTGTCATTGCCTGAGCCACCTGTAAGTGTGTCACTTCCTGTACCACCACTTAAAATATCATTTCCTGAGCCACCTGAAAGCGTATCAGTCCCAGCTCCACCACGAAGTAAATCATTCCCTTGGTTACCCGTTAAATTATCATTGTCGGCGTAACCATATAAACGATCATCACCATTGGTTCCATTGAGCGTATTTGTAGCACTTGTGCCCTCTACCACACCTGCTGGGTCGTTACTCGGATCTAATAGACTTACACCAAGCAAATCAGTATAAGAAGTGCTAGAAGTCACGGGTTGACTATCTGTTGCAGAAATAGAAATTGTCGGTGCTAGACCTAGTGATACTAGATCTATACCATATTGATGAACGTAAACAGTTGCTAAAAATTCATTCAATTTAAAGTTATCAATTGGCCCACCATCCAAAGATGTGATTGTCAGTTTTGAATAAGATTGGGTTGTAAGTGTAGGGATACCTAAAACATCAACGACAAGAATGTTATTCTCTTCTACAACCTTTATTCCAAACTCTGCTGCCATAGCAGTTGACCAGTCCAATTTATAATAATTACCTAAACCAACACTAATGACTGAGTTTGCATTGACTACAACTGATTGAATATCGTTATTCGGATCAACCGCCGTTAAAAGTTGGTTAGTACCAATCCCGATCAAATCTAAGGCCTCTGCATTTACCAGCCCTAACAGACTGGCTGATTTATTAATGCCTACAATCGGTGCTTGAGCTGCTGTTGTTATCACTAATGAGGAATAACTGTAATGCCCCGTCAACATATCTACGACCAGAACTTCACCCGTGCCTTTGTTGATGGTTAACTCATCATTTACAGCATTAAAGCTATAAGTAATTGAGCCAGCCAATCCTGAAGCTGAAACCGAATCTGTTGTAGATGAATAGGTTAAAGTGTAACCATCAACCGAGATACTTTGCACATGACCATGATCTGCACCATAACTTACAACTAAATCTCCTTCTATAGCCGCAGGTTGGACATCGACATTATGTATGCTACTAGGCGCGGCAATTGGTGAATCATCTTCAACATTAATGACTAAAGTTGAATTGGTTGTTCCAACAGCATCAGTAGAGGCAATGGTAAAACCAAGACCTAAAATGTTTTCAAGTGAAGCAATTGAATGGTCTATCGGTTGTTTCAAGGTAAAGGTGTAAGCCCCTAAAGTTGAAAGTGTCAGTACCGCGACCTCTTTACCTCCCGCACTTCCTGTTAATGTATAAACGCCTGCCGTAATCGAACCACTCCAACTCACTGGCTGCCCACCAGAAGTAATACCCGATGGACCAGTTACAGCCACATTAGTTAAATTACCAAGATTTAAAGTTCCTGATACCATTGTTGAATTTGTTGTATCTTCAGGATTACCAACAGCATCAGCATTTGCACCTGTCAACCCTTCTTCTGAGACAGAGACAGTCACAACATCGCCTTTTGCGGTATCACTATCGATTTCCAAATAAGATGTAATATCATAACCATAAGCTGTTACTAAACTTCCATCTTTTACTGCATCTTGTCCAATGGTAACCACGCCAGTACTTGTATTTAAACTTACACCCGTTGGAGCTGGATCATCAAAATACCATGTACCATCTAGTGCTTGTGATACAGTCACTATTTGTGAATTATTATTTTCATCTGTAAAAGTAATGTCTTGATGGACGTTATCTGCACCTGGAGTCACAGTGACTGAACCATCATCTAATGCAACGACATCAGGTGCATCGGCTGCATTTGGATTCAGGTCATCAGCCAATGCCGTGTCATTGTCGCTCGCGCTGTTGTTGTATTGGTCCGTCCCCTCTGCGCTCACGAGACTGCCGTCTTTGACTGCATCACGCCCAATACTGACCACACCAGTACTTGGATCTATGCTGACGCCTGTCGGGGTTGTAGCCAAACTCCAAGTGCCATCCGCGGCTTTGGTCGCCGTCAGGGTCACGAGTGTATCGCTTTCATTGGTGTAGCTGATCACCTGTTGGACGTTGTCCGCTCCCGGGGTTGAGGTGACTGCACCACCTGGCAAAGCCACGACATCAGGTGCATCGGCTGTATTTAGGGTGATGTCATCTGTTTTTGCGGTATCACTGTCTGTCTCGCTGTTGTTGTATTGGTCGGTGCCGACTGAGGTCACCACACTGCCGTCTTTGACCGCATTCATCCCCAGCGTGATGACACCAGTACTTGGATCTATGCTGACGCCTGTCGGGGTTGTAGCCAAACTCCAAGTGCCATCCGCGGCTTTGGTGGCCGTCAGGGTCACGAGTGTATCGCTTTCATTGGTGTAGCTGATCACCTGTTGGACGTTGTCCGCTCCCGGGGTTGAGGTGACTGCACCACCTGGCAAAGCCACGACATCAGGTGCATCGGCTGTATTTAGGGTGATGTCATCTGTTTTTGCGGTATCACTGTCTGTCTCGCTGTTGTTGTATTGGTCGGTGCCGACTGAGGTCACCACACTGCCGTCTTTGACCGCATTCATCCCCAGCGTGATGACACCAGTACTTGGATCTATGCTGACGCCTGTCGGGGTTGTAGCCAAACTCCAAGTGCCATCCGCGGCTTTGGTGGCCGTCAGGGTCACGGGGGTATCGCTTTCATTGGTGTAGCTGATCACCTGTTGGACGTTGTCCGCTCCCGGGGTTGAGGTGACTGCACCACCTGGCAAAGCCACGACATCAGGTGCATCGGCTGTATTTAGGGTGATGTCATCTGTTTTTGCGGTATCACTGTCTGTCTCGCTGTTGTTGTATTGGTCGGTGCCGACTGAGGTCACCACACTGCCGTCTTTGACCGCATCACGCCCAATACTGACCACACCAGTACTTGGATCTATGCTGACGCCTGTCGGGGTTGTAGCCAAACTCCAAGTGCCATCCGCGGCTTTGGTGGCCGTCAGGGTCACGAGTGTATCGCTTTCATTGGTGTAGCTGATCACCTGTTGGACGTTGTCCGCTCCCGGGGTTGAGGTGACTGCACCACCTGGCAAAGCCACGACATCAGGTGCATCGGCTGTATTTAGGGTGATGTCATCTGTTTTTGCGGTATCACTGTCTGTCTCGCTGTTGTTGTATTGGTCCGTCCCCTCTGCGCTCACGACACTGCCATCTTTGACCGCATTCATCCCCAGCGTGATGACACCAGTACTTGGATCTATGCTGACGCCTGTCGGGGTTGTAGCCAAACTCCAAGTGCCATCCGCGGCTTTGGTCGCCGTCAGGGTCACGGGGGTATCGCTTTCATTGGTGTAGCTGATCACCTGTTGGACGTTGTCCGCTCCCGGGGTTGAGGTGACTGCACCACCTGGCAAAGCCACGACATCAGGTGCATCGGCTGTATTTAGGGTGATGTCATCTGTTTTTGCGGTATCACTGTCTGTCTCGCTGTTGTTGTATTGGTCGGTGCCGACTGAGGTCACCACACTGCCGTCTTTGACCGCATCACGCCCAATACTGACCACACCAGTACTTGGATCTATGCTGACGCCTGTCGGGGTTGTAGCCAAACTCCAAGTGCCATCCGCGGCTTTGGTCGCCGTCAGGGTCACGAGTGTATCGCTTTCATTGGTGTAGCTGATCACCTGTTGGACGTTGTCCGCTCCCGGGGTTGAGGTGACTGCACCACCTGGCAAAGCCACGACATCAGGTGCATCGGCTGTATTTAGGGTGATGTCATCTGTTTTTGCGGTATCACTGTCTGTCTCGCTGTTGTTGTATTGGTCGGTGCCGACTGAGGTCACCACACTGCCGTCTTTGACCGCATCACGCCCAATACTGACCACACCAGTACTTGGATCTATGCTGACGCCTGTCGGGGTTGTAGCCAAACTCCAAGTGCCATCCGCGGCTTTGGTCGCCGTCAGGGTCACGAGTGTATCGCTTTCATTGGTGTAGCTGATCACCTGTTGGACGTTGTCCGCTCCCGGGGTTGAGGTGACTGCACCACCTGGCAAAGCCACGACATCAGGTGCATCGGCTGTATTTAGGGTGATGTCATCTGTTTTTGCGGTATCACTGTCTGTCTCGCTGTTGTTGTATTGGTCGGTGCCGACTGAGGTCACCACACTGCCGTCTTTGACCGCATCACGCCCAATACTGACCACACCAGTACTTGGATCTATGCTGACGCCTGTCGGGGTTGTAGCCAAACTCCAAGTGCCATCCGCGGCTTTGGTCGCCGTCAGGGTCACGAGTGTATCGCTTTCATTGGTGTAGCTGATCACCTGTTGGACGTTGTCCGCTCCCGGGGTTGAGGTGACTGCACCACCTGGCAAAGCCACGACATCAGGTGCATCGGCTGTATTTAGGGTGATGTCATCTGTTTTTGCGGTATCACTGTCTGTCTCGCTGTTGTTGTATTGGTCGGTGCCGACTGAGGTCACCACACTGCCGTCTTTGACCGCATCACGCCCAATACTGACCACACCAGTACTTGGATCTATGCTGACGCCTGTCGGGGTTGTAGCCAAACTCCAAGTGCCATCCGCGGCCTTGGTCGCCGTCAGGGTCACGAGTGTATCGCTTTCATTGGTGTAGCTGATCACCTGTTGGACGTTGTCCGCTCCCGGGGTTGAGGTGACTGCACCACCTGGCAAAGCCACGACATCAGGTGCATCGGCTGTATTTAGGGTGATGTCATCTGTTTTTGCGGTATCACTGTCTGTCTCGCTGTTGTTGTATTGGTCGGTGCCGACTGAGGTCACCACACTGCCGTCTTTGACCGCATCACGCCCAATACTGACCACACCAGTACTTGGATCTATGCTGACGCCTGTCGGGGTTGTAGCCAAACTCCAAGTGCCATCCGCGGCCTTGGTCGCCGTCAGGGTCACGAGTGTATCGCTTTCATTGGTGTAGCTGATCACCTGTTGGACGTTGTCCGCTCCCGGGGTTGAGGTGACTGCACCACCTGGCAAAGCCACGACATCAGGTGCATCGGCTGTATTTAGGGTGATGTCATCTGTTTTTGCGGTATCACTGTCTGTCTCGCTGTTATTGTATTGGTCGGTGCCCTCTGCGCTCACGACACTGCCGTCTTTGACTGCATCCATCCCCAGCGTGATGACACCAGTGCTTGGATCTATGCTGACGCCTGTCGGGGTTGTAGCCAAACTCCAAGTGCCATCCGCGGCCTTGGTCGCCGTCAGGGTCACGAGTGTATCGCTTTCATTGGTGTAGCTGATCACCTGTTGGACGTTGTCCGCTCCCGGGGTTGAGGTGACTGCACCACCTGGCAAAGCCACGACATCAGGTGCATCGGCTGTATTTAGGGTGATGTCATCTGTTTTTGCGGTATCACTGTCTGTCTCGCTGTTGTTGTATTGGTCGGTGCCGACTGAGGTCACCACACTGCCGTCTTTGACCGCATCACGCCCAATACTGACCACACCAGTACTTGGATCTATGCTGACGCCTGTCGGGGTTGTAGCCAAACTCCAAGTGCCATCCGCGGCTTTGGTCGCCGTCAGGGTCACGAGTGTATCGCTTTCATTGGTGTAGCTGATCACCTGTTGGACGTTGTCCGCTCCCGGGGTTGAGGTGACTGCACCACCTGGCAAAGCCACGACATCAGGTGCATCGGCTGTATTTAGGGTGATGTCATCTGTTTTTGCGGTATCACTGTCTGTCTCGCTGTTGTTGTATTGGTCGGTGCCGACTGAGGTCACCACACTGCCGTCTTTGACCGCATCACGCCCAATACTGACCACACCAGTACTTGGATCTATGCTGACGCCTGTCGGGGTTGTAGCCAAACTCCAAGTGCCATCCGCGGCTTTGGTCGCCGTCAGGGTCACGAGTGTATCGCTTTCATTGGTGTAGCTGATCACCTGTTGGACGTTGTCCGCTCCCGGGGTTGAGGTGACTGCACCACCTGGCAAAGCCACGACATCAGGTGCATCGGCTGTATTTAGGGTGATGTCATCTGTTTTTGCGGTATCACTGTCTGTCTCGCTGTTGTTGTATTGGTCGGTGCCGACTGAGGTCACCACACTGCCGTCTTTGACCGCATCACGCCCAATACTGACCACACCAGTACTTGGATCTATGCTGACGCCTGTCGGGGTTGTAGCCAAACTCCAAGTGCCATCCGCGGCCTTGGTCGCCGTCAGGGTCACGAGTGTATCGCTTTCATTGGTGTAGCTGATCACCTGTTGGACGTTGTCCGCTCCCGGGGTTGAGGTGACTGCACCACCTGGCAAAGCCACGACATCAGGTGCATCGGCTGTATTTAGGGTGATGTCATCTGTTTTTGCGGTATCACTGTCTGTCTCGCTGTTGTTGTATTGGTCGGTGCCCTCTGCGCTCACGACACTGCCGTCTTTGACTGCATCCATCCCCAGCGTGATGACACCAGTGCTTGGATCTATGCTGACGCCTGTCGGGGTTGTAGCCAAACTCCAAGTGCCATCCGCGGCTTTGGTGGCCGTCAGGGTCACGAGTGTATCGCTTTCATTGGTGTAGCTGATCACCTGTTGGACGTTGTCCGCTCCCGGGGTTGAGGTGACTGCACCACCTGGCAAAGCCACGACATCAGGTGCATCGGCTGTATTTAGGGTGATGTCATCTGTTTTTGCGGTATCACTGTCTGTCTCGCTGTTGTTGTATTGGTCCGTCCCCTCTGCGCTCACGACACTGCCATCTTTGACCGCATTCATCCCCAGCGTGATGACACCAGTACTTGGATCTATGCTGACGCCTGTCGGGGTTGTAGCCAAACTCCAAGTGCCATCCGCGGCTTTGGTGGCCGTCAGGGTCACGAGTGTATCGCTTTCATTGGTGTAGCTGATCACCTGTTGGACGTTGTCCGCTCCCGGGGTTGAGGTGACTGCACCACCTGGCAAAGCCACGACATCAGGTGCATCGGCTGTATTTAGGGTGATGTCATCTGTTTTTGCGGTATCACTGTCTGTCTCGCTGTTGTTGTATTGGTCGGTGCCGACTGAGGTCACCACACTGCCGTCTTTGACCGCATCACGCCCAATACTGACCACACCAGTACTTGGATCTATGCTGACGCCTGTCGGGGTTGTAGCCAAACTCCAAGTGCCATCCGCGGCTTTGGTGGCCGTCAGGGTCACGAGTGTATCGCTTTCATTGGTGTAGCTGATCACCTGTTGGACGTTGTCCGCTCCCGGGGTTGAGGTGACTGCACCACCTGGCAAAGCCACGACATCAGGTGCATCGGCTGTATTTAGGGTGATGTCATCTGTTTTTGCGGTATCACTGTCTGTCTCGCTGTTGTTGTATTGGTCGGTGCCGACTGAGGTCACCACACTGCCGTCTTTGACCGCATCACGCCCAATACTGACCACACCAGTACTTGGATCTATGCTGACGCCTGTCGGGGTTGTAGCCAAACTCCAAGTGCCATCCGCGGCTTTGGTGGCCGTCAGGGTCACGAGTGTATCGCTTTCATTGGTGTAGCTGATCACCTGTTGGACGTTGTCCGCTCCCGGGGTTGAGGTGACTGCACCACCTGGCAAAGCCACGACATCAGGTGCATCGGCTGTATTTAGGGTGATGTCATCTGTTTTTGCGGTATCACTGTCTGTCTCGCTGTTGTTGTATTGGTCGGTGCCCTCTGCGCTCACGACACTGCCGTCTTTGACTGCATCCATCCCCAGCGTGATGACACCAGTGCTTGGATCTATGCTGACGCCTGTCGGGGTTGTAGCCAAACTCCAAGTGCCATCCGCGGCTTTGGTCGCCGTCAGGGTCACGGGGGTATCGCTTTCATTGGTGTAGCTGATCACCTGTTGGACGTTGTCCGCTCCCGGGGTTGAGGTGACTGCACCACCTGGCAAAGCCACGACATCAGGTGCATCGGCTGTATTTAGGGTGATGTCATCTGTTTTTGCGGTATCACTGTCTGTCTCGCTGTTGTTGTATTGGTCGGTGCCCTCTGCGCTCACGACACTGCCGTCTTTGACTGCATCCATCCCCAGCGTGATGACACCAGTGCTTGGATCTATGCTGACGCCTGTCGGGGTTGTAGCCAAACTCCAAGTGCCATCCGCGGCTTTGGTGGCCGTCAGGGTCACGAGTGTATCGCTTTCATTGGTGTAGCTGATCACCTGTTGGACGTTGTCCGCTCCCGGGGTTGAGGTGACTGCACCACCTGGCAAAGCCACGACATCAGGTGCATCGGCTGTATTTAGGGTGATGTCATCTGTTTTTGCGGTATCACTGTCTGTCTCGCTGTTGTTGTATTGGTCGGTGCCCTCTGCGCTCACGACACTGCCGTCTTTGACTGCATCCATCCCCAGCGTGATGACACCAGTGCTTGGATCTATGCTGACGCCTGTCGGGGTTGTAGCCAAACTCCAAGTGCCATCCGCGGCTTTGGTGGCCGTCAGGGTCACGAGTGTATCGCTTTCATTGGTGTAGCTGATCACCTGTTGGACGTTGTCCGCTCCCGGGGTTGAGGTGACTGCACCACCTGGCAAAGCCACGACATCAGGTGCATCGGCTGTATCAATCACCACATTCTGGCTGGTGCTGCTGGCGGTATTCCCAGCGCTATCGGTCACCGTCGCAATAACTGCATAGCTACCATCGAGTAATGTCGAACCCGTCAAATCCAGCGTCCAATTGCCTGAACCATCGACTGTGAGACGTGGGTCTGTTGCGAGATAAGTGGTGCTGCCGACTTTAACGCTCAAGCTGTTGCCATCAGCCAGATCCACCGTACCTTTAAACAGCAAGCTGTTGTCATTGGTGATGAAGTCACTGTTGGAACTGCCAGTGTCGTTGGTGATCGAGTCGAAGGTCACGGTTTTACCGTCATTATCAGTGTCGATCTTGGTATCAATCACCACGTTCTGGCTGGTGCTGCTGGCGGTATTTCCTGCTGCATCTGTGACTGTGGCTACCACTGCATAGCTGCCATCGAGTAATGTCGAACCCGTCAAATCCAGCGTCCAGTTACCTGAACCATCGATTGTGAGACGTGGGTCTGTTGCGAGATAAGTGGTGCTGCCGACTTTAACGCTCAAGCTGTTGCCATCAGCCAGATCCACCGTGCCTTTAAACAGCAAGCTGTTGTCATTGGTGATCAAGTCGCTGTTGGAACTGCCTGTATCGTTGGTGATCGAATCGAAGGTCACGGTTTTACCGTCATTATCAGTGTCGATCTTGGTGTCAATCACCACATTCTGGCTGGTGGTACTTTTGCTATTCCCCGCGCTATCGGTCACCGTTGCAATAACTGCATAGCTACCATCGAGTAATTCCGAACCCGTCAAATCCAGCGTCCAGTTACCTGAACCATCGATTGTGAGACGTGAGTCTGTTGCGAGATAAGTGGTGCTGCCGACTTTAACGCTCAAGCTGTTGCCATCAGCCAGATCCACAGTACCTTTAAACAGTAAGCTGTTGTCATTGGTGATGAAGTCACTGTTGGAACTGCCCGTGTCGTTGGTGATCGAGTCGAAGGTCACGGTTTTACCGTCATTATCAGTGTCGATCTTGGTATCAATCACCACATTCTGGCTGGTGGTACTTTTGCTATTCCCTGCGCTATCAGTCACCGTTGCAATAACTGGATAGATGCCATCAAGTAGTAGTGTGCCTGTAAGATTCAGCGTCCAGTTACCTAAAGCATCTACCGTTAATTCAGAATCTGCTAAGGTATAGTTGGTTCCGCCTACACTGACACTTAGGGCATTACTATCCCCCAGATCCACCGTACCTTTAAACAGTAAGCTGTTGTCATTGGTGATGAAGTCACTGTTAGAACTACCCGTGTCGTTGGTAATCGAGTCGAAGGTCACGGTATAGCTTGTAACATCTAAATGCGCTGTATCACTGTCGCTCGCAGTATTGTTGAATTGATCTGAACCCACTGAAGTGACGGTGCTTCCATCTTTTACAGCCTCCATTCCAATAGTAACAACACCTGTCACAGGATTAATAATCACGCCAGTTGGTGTACTGTCTAAACTCCAAATTCCACTTGCACCCTTAGTTGCCGTTAGAATCACAGGATTATTGGATTCATCTGTATAGCGAATAACTTCTTTAACATTATCTACACCAGGGGTGACTGTAACCGAACCCCCAACCAGCGCCAATACATTAGGCTTATCGGCAATTAAATCTGAACCTTGAGTATCCGTCTCATCAGCTTTTGCTGTATCACTATCTGTCGCAGTGTTGTTATACGCATCAGTACCCACGGACTTAACGATTGAACCATCTTTGACTGCATCTGGACCAAGCGCAATCACGCCTGTCGCAGGGTCAATTAAAACATTGGCAAGCGTTTTATCTAGACTCCATTTACCATCAGCTCCTTTTATTGCCGTTAAGGTCACTGGATTATTGGATTCATCTATATAAGTAACAACTTGCTTAACGTTATCTGCACCAGGTTTTACTGCAACTGCACCTGTCACTAAAGCCATAACATCGGGTACATTGGCTGAAGTTGGGGTGCTATCGTCTATCTTAGCCGTATCGCTATCAGTAGCCGTATTATTGCTAGAGTTGGTGCCCGTAGAATTCACTGTGCTGCCATCTTTTACGGCATCCATACCAATAGTCACCAAGCCTGTTGATGAATCAATGCTTACACCTGTTGGCGTTTTATCTAGACTCCATTTACCATCCGAACCCTTTATTGCTGTTAAGGACTCTGGATTATTAGATTCATCTGTATAGGTAATGACTTGTTTTACATTGTTTGAACCTGGTTTAACTGTAACTACACCACCATTTAGAGCCACCACATCGGGTTTGTCCGTAGATGGAGCTGGTGTCCCGCCACCTCCGCCTCCACCTCCACCAGCCGCCGCCAAACCAACCAGAGGAATTAAAGCCAGCAACCAATACGGGTTAAATTCATAGGCTGCAGAAGTTAAAGGCTCACCACCCAAAGCTTGTCCAACACTGACTTGATCAGCCAGCATACTGACTGCATGCTGCTGTGCACCTGTTTCAGGTACATACGCGTAATAACTGCCATTTTCATGCAGCCCAATAAGCAGATTGGTTGTCGTCCCATCCGTACCGTAATAACCTTGAATAATGAGGTCAGGATCAAGTGCGTTAACACCATCATCTTCAAAACCAATATATAGATCATTACCGACACGCTGAATTTTGATATTTTCTGGCGCAAATTGAGTTGCATCATCAATCAACTCGTAATTAATGCCCTTTTGTGCCTGAATCGTCACAGGCTGATCGTGAGTTTTAGTAACTTGCAAAGCCGAAATAATGGTTTTCGCATCATGTAATTTTATAGTAACTGTTTGATTTGGCATTTTATTTATCCTTTTCTTATAACTTGTTTTTTAAAATTTTGAATAAATATAGAGCAACGTTTATTCAGCTTTCATTCCATAGGTCACAATTTCTACCCGTCGGTTTGGCAAGTTACATTGCTCACGCGCTGCTTTATCCTTGGCATATTTCTGCTCACAATCACTCACCACAAGCTCTTGCTCACCACGCCCTTCAACCAAAATATTCTTTTTCACGACACCGTTTTGAACCAAGATTGCACGTACGGTTTCAGCACGACGCTGCGACAGTTGTTGATTGGAATTTTCAGACCCCACAGGATCTGTATAACCAATCACTGCAATATGGCTAATCGACTCTTGATCACGGGTAATTTCTGCTGCAATTGAAGCAATCTCTTCACGACCTTTCGGTGTTAAATCATTAGGTCCAGATTTGGCATAACCAAAAACCGTACTTGCCTCTAAGGTATATTTCTTCAACTCCGATTTCACAGGAACCTGAACATAAACTGGCTGTGCACATTCCTCGATCGCTTTTACACGAGAGACTGTGCCAATTGCCTCTTTCAAATTTGGTAGCAGCGATTGAGCTTGTGTCTCAGTAAGCTCTTGGACTTGTATTGCCTGATTACTACCATTAACTAATCTGAAGTATTGTGTCGAACCTTCTGTAAGTGATTGCGTAGAATTCAATCGACGTGCATTGGTATAGTTCACAGCACTTTGCGCGTAAATTGCACTAATACGGGTAGGACGTGCACATAACTGTATTGCTTTAAATGAATCAGGTAATAATGACGTTAAATAATACCCTTCAACAAATACATTCGCTGCCGGCCCTTTTAATCCCTCTTTATCACGAATAAATACAACTTGCGTATGCCCTTCTTTAATAATCTTAGGCTGTAAGTAAGGTTTTGAACCGAATTGATTCCAATGTTCAAAAGGTGGATTCTTATTTGCAGTTGAACATCCGACCCAAAACAATGAACACCCAACCATCAATATTAATCTTTTAACACTCATAATACCCACCTCTTTTATTTCTATTTCATTTTCCTACCCCTTAAACCAAGGGGATTTATTTTTATTCCACATAAACCCTTAAAAAAATTAATATTTTATGTGATAATTTTTTATAATGCTTATTTAAAAGAATATAAAAAAAAGAAAAAAAAACAATAGCATTAATTATAATTTTAAAAATAACATGAACTGGTTCACATATTTTTCAGATAGATGAATTATATTTTTATACTGATTATTTTTTAAATAAAGATTGGACAGTTTAACGCTATAAACATGATCTAAAAAATCAACACCATATAACATATATCCAAAATATACCTTATTTTATTAAAACAATAAGCTATTAACCGAGTTATGGCCCATTTATTTTAATAACAAAAACCCTATTAAAATATAGAGTTTCTGCCAACAAAATATTGCTATCTCTCTTGCAAAGCTTGCTTCATTCGAGTGATTGGTTTTATTAAATATTGAAATATGGTTTTCTCTCCTGTTTTTACATCCACACTGGCAATCATGCCGGGAATAATCGGCATGGTTTTACCATTTTTATCGGTTAGTGAGTTCTGGTTGGTTTCAACCAAAATACGGTAGTACGCCTCATCAGGATTTAAATTCAGTTCACTCGGTCGTGTTTTATCTCTTAATGTGTCAGGGCTAATTAAAGTCACCTTACCTTCTAAGCCACCATACAAGGCATAGTCATAAGCAGTCACTTTTACAATCGCACCAAGCCCAGGATGAACAAATGCAACATCTTGAGGGCGGATATAAGCTTCAACCAATAATTTGTCATTGAGCGGCACAATTTCCATAATGTCTTGTCCAGCCTGTACTACACCACCCACCGTATTAATCTTGATATTTTTAACAATTCCTCTTAAGGGTGCACGAATAAGTGAACGATCTACAGGGTCTGCACGCATCGCCATATTTTCTTTGGCTTGAGCCAATTCAGACTCGACTCGAACCAACTCATTATTCGCATCTGCGGCATATTGATTTCGCTTTTCATTTATTTGCAAAGCCAAATCAGAAGATTGACGTCGCATACGTAGCAGCTCAACTTCAGACATCACCCCCTCTGCCACCATGGGTGACGTAATTGAAATTTCACGATCCAACATGGCTTTACTGGTTTGCAACCCTGCAACAGCATCATCTACCGCACGACGACGTGCAACATATGCTGCGCGTTCACGATGTTTTAAAGATTCACTAATTCCCTCAGGAAACTGAATTTTCGTACCATAAGATTCCGCTCTTAAACGGGCAGACATTGCTTCCAGATTAGCAACTTTTGCCTCACTCTCTCTTAAAATAGCAGAACTTCGGGTATCATCGAGACGAAGTAAAATTTGTCCTTTTTCAACAACATCTCCTTCTTTCACCAGCATTTCCTTGATGGTTCCTGGGTCTAAACTTTGCAAAATTTGTTCGCGACTGGTTGGAATAACACTACCTTGACCGCGCGTCACTTCTTCTACATGGCTGTGATACGCCCAAAAAACAAACACAATCAAAAATACAAAGAGCAACCCAATTGTCCAAAACAGACCTGTATGCCTTTCCGTTTGTAAGGCGGCATTCAAATCATTTAACAATTTCAAGTCTTTCGACTGAACCCGATCTGCGGGTGGATTTCGATATTCTTCCATATGCCTCACTTACGTTGATGTCGCCTTGCTACACACGACTACTCAACATTTATTTTTTCTAATTGTGTATTGTTAGGGTGATTCTGCACCGTCGATGCATGATCTGGTTTGATCACGATGGTGCGACCTTCTTTTTGCCCCGCTGCTACAGCAGAACTTGTTTGCCCTGTCGCAACCGTAGAATTCTATTGTGTTGTCGATTTGGTCTGCTCATTTAAAGCAAGTTTTTTCAGCACTTCATCTCTGGGGCCATCCATAACCACCTGTCCTTGGTCAATGACAATAACGCGACTCACAATGCTCAAAACTTGAGTACGATGCGTCACCACCAACAAAGTTTTGTCTTTACACCATTGATGCAATGCCGTCAGTGTTTGTCGTTCAGTTAACTGGTCTAAGCCATTGGTCGGCTCATCCAATAACACCACACGTGGAGAACGCAATGTTAAGCGAGCCAACGCTATAATTTGCTTCTGTCCACCCGAAAGCCCCAAACCATCCTCACCCAAAGGCATATCTAAACCGCGCGGATGATTTTGAATTAAGCTGTCCAAACCAAAGCGCTTCAAAGCCTGCAACAACTCTTGATCTGTAGAAAAACCATCTTGTCTCGACAAATCTAAATTTTCACGTAGCGTCCCAAGAAAAAGACGTGGTGCTTGCCCTAGTAGAGCAACCTGATTACGTAAATAATTAGGATCCAACTGACGTAAATCCACACCATCCAGCGTGACATTTCCCTCTAGTGGTTCAAACATGCCACTGGCGAGCTTTAAAGTTGTCGTTTTACCACTGCCGATTTTCCCAAGTATTCCCACCTTTTCACCAGGTGCAATATTCAGATTTAAACCCTTAAGTACAGGAGGAATATCTGTCTGATATTTAAAACACACGTTTTGAAATTTAAGTTCGCCATTGACCTGATCTAAACTGATATATTGCCGATCTGGATGACGTTCAATTTTACGCTCAATAATGCTTTGCAACCCTTGTAGCCCAATTTTGGCTTGTTGAAAACGAATCGCTAAACTCGAAATTTGCGCCAATGGTGCCAATGCACGCCCAGATAAAATGACCGAAGCAATCAAAGCCCCCATGGTAATTTTATGGTTTGGATCTGGACTGTGAATGAGATAAGTTCCAACAATCACCAAAATCACGGTATTTAATTGCTGTATGGCAACAGAAAAATTAACCACAAAATTACTCAAATCACGAGTTTTAGTGCTCGAAACAGCAGTTTTAGCCGTGTAATAATCCCACTTTTGCTGTGCCCAACTGGTTGCATTATTGGCTTTTAATGTTTCGATCCCTTCTATAGCCTCTACCGCCAAACCTTGGCGCTGTGAAGACTCTTTCATTGATTCACTGATATAGCGTGCTAAAGGTCTCTGAGACAACATTCCAACCAGCATCACGATTGGTATTAAAATTAAGGGAACCATTGCCAGTGCACCGCCAATCATCCAAATTACAGCAATAAAAAGCAAAAGGAATGGTAAATCAACCAACACCAACAGACTGGCACTGGTCATAAACTCCCGCACAGATTCAAATTCACGCAGGTTATTGGCATAGGAACCTGATGACACTGGACGTTCTGCTAAATCCAAACTCATCACACGACGAAAAATAGCCGAACTAATAATTAAATCCGCTTTTTTACCTGCAATATCTGTTAAATGCCCACGGATCATTTTTGCAGCAAACTCAAAGCTTATTGCCAAAATTACCCCAATACTGAGCACCCACAGTGTTTCATAAGATTTGTTCGGAATAACGCGATCATAGACATTCATGACATAAAGTGAGCTGACCAATGCCAAGAAATTAATGATGAATGTCGCTAAGATGACTTGCGAATAATAAGCCTTAAAACGCCAAATGACCTTCCAGAACCATGCTTTAGGTAAGTGATATTCTGGCAATTCAGAACGTAAGTCACTGGCTAATTTAGGTTTAATAAACCAACAGTACCCCAAGTACAATGCTAATAGCTGCGCATGATCTATTCTTTGCTTTAAACCATCAATTTGTTGTAATTCATAAACTCGATCTGCCCCACTGCCATGAATTTGAGTAATCACTGCAGCTTCATTTTGCTGCAAAACAATCACCACAGGCACGGCTAAAGTAGGAATTTCATTGAGTGCTTTTTTACTTAATGTATTTTCAAAGCCATGACTTTTTAATACTTCAACTAAAGAAGGGTAATTGACATTTAAATTTTGGTCATGCGTTACCTGTGCCATCAACGTTGCGACAGGTAAAGGGCTTCCCAACAGTCGGGTTACCAAAGCAATATGCTCTATTATGGATTTCATTCTCGTTATGTCATCCTATTTTAATTATTTGACCTTTAAGTCAATTAAGCATGATCCACATCCACTTTGGATCAGCAGTTTTTATTCTTACTGCTTCACCCAATTGCTAATGTTGGCTTGAGCACGCAAATAAGCAAGCGCTGCCATTCGATAATCATTCTGTGCCGTCACATAAGCCATTTCAACACTTGCTAATTCGTTATACGCATTAAGCACATCAATTAAGCTTTTTCGCGCAATTTTGAATTGTTTTTCATTGTCACTCACCACTTTACGGGATGCTAAAATTTGCTCCTGTGAAATATTCATTTTTTGCTGACTTTGAAACATGTCAATTTCAGCAGTACGTGCACGTTCCTCAATATCACGCTGAATTTGATCAAGTCGTGCTTTAGCTGCCACTGCGGATTGCCCACTTTGTTCAACAGAATATTTCGCACCGCGGTTCAACAAATCCCACGACATGTTCAAATACACTTCACGGTCTTCTGTGGTCACATTGCCTTCCAAGTTAATACTTGGATAACGCTTTGCTTTACGGTACTTCACCTCAGAGCGAATACTCTCTAACTCCGCCTCCTGAGCCAAATAAGAAGGATGTTGAGTAACTTCTCCCAGTTGATAACGTGATATAAATTGAGAGGGTGCCAGACCGATAAATGGATCTCTTAGCGCGTCTTGATCAATCACTTCTGGTGAATATTTCTTAAGATGACTCAGCGCAAAACCCAATTCACGCTGCAAACTACTAATGGTGTGTTCTACCTGCATTTGGCGAGCGCGTGCTTGTGTGAGCTCTGAACGACGACCTGCATCATATTGCACAATCACACTAATATCATGCGTAAACTTATTGTGACGCTCCAAACTTCGCATTTGTACAGCCAGCGCTTCATGTGCATTGAGAGCTTTTAAATATTCAGAACCAATGTTGTAACCTAGCTCTTCCGCAGTCTCATCAATTTTTTGCTCAAAATATTGAGATTTTTTTTCATCACGATCTACCTGAGCACTAATTGCACCAAATGAATATAAATTCAGGCTGCCTCTCACCCCAGGTGTAAAATCTTCACTCGCATAGTCATATTGACTCTCGTGAGATTGATCCAGAATTTGATTAGCTGTCAAAGCTAAAGTTGGATAATGTAGCGATTTTGACTCTTTAACCTTGCTTAACGCTGCTTCTTCATTGGCTTGTGCTTCCAACATCATTGGGTCTTGCTCCAAAGCTGTTTTTAACAACGTCTGTAACTGAACCGCATAAACCGAACTACTACATAATAATGTGATCAATAAAGTAATTCTTTTATGCCAAGTCATTTGTTGTACTTGTTTATTTCGTATTCTCATATTTTTACTTTAGATATTTCTTATATACAGAACACTGCGGCTTGTATTTCAAGGTGATTTTAACAATTAAATTCAATAAGTTAATTAAAAATTTACAAAGTAACACATGATGAAATTATTAAGCTATTATTAACAATAATAAAAAACAGACAGATGAATTTCTTATTCAATAAGTCTATTAAAATAAGCTTAGCAAATATAGAGGAACTAATTTGTGCAAAAATGAGAACCAGTTAACCAAAAAATTAATATTTATCTCTTGTTTACACATATGCATATTAATTATATATATTTTTTTATCATCAATTTTACTTATTTTTAAGCATAACTTATAAACATGCAAAGCCAAGCATCTTGACATACATTATTTGTTACAAATAGACCAACTAAAATACTCAACTTTAACAATCAAATACATCACTTTTCTAGTTTTAAGTCTTTTCATTATTTTGTATTCAATACAGTAAAATTGAATCTGAAGAAGCACCATCCCCTTTTCTTGGTATATTCATATGACTGAACTAATTTCTCACATCAATACACCTAAGCAGCTTAGCCCATACAGACATTAAAAAAGCCACCTAAAAGGTGGCTTTTCTTTCAGCAGCGCTGAACATCAACAATTAACCAAGTTTCTTAGAAACATAGTCAATTGCAGATTGAACTGTAGTGATTTCGTTAGAATCTTCATCAGGGATAGTGATGTCGAAATCATTTTCGAAAGACATTACAAGTTCAACTAGGTCTAGAGAGTCTGCACCCAAGTCATCCATAAAAGATGCTTCGTTTTTGATCTCTTCTACTTTAAGACCCAATTGTTCTGCAACCGCTTGTTTAACGCGTTGTTCGATATCGCTCACAGGAATTCTCCTCATTGCTTGTGGCGTTTTTAAATGCCATCAGTTTAATTGAAACTTTAATTTTTTGAAAGTTAATCCATCAGCTAATTAGCTCATGTATAAACCACCATTTACGTGTAAAACCGTACCTGTAATATAACTTGCCTTCTCAGAAGCCAAGAAACTTACAGCATTCGCGATATCTTGTGGTTCACCTAAGCGTTGAAGTGCCACTTGATCACTCATTTTTTTACGAATTTCTTCGCTTAACTGTTCTGTCATTTCAGTTGCGATGAAACCTGGTGCAACTGAGTTTACAGTAATTTGGCGGCTACCCATTTCTTTGGCAAGGCTGCGGCTAAATGCCTCAATCCCTGCTTTAGCAGCTGAATAGTTTGCCTGGCCTGGGTTTGCGAAATGTGCAACCACAGAACTAATATTAATAATTCGTCCAAAACGCGCTTTGGTCATGCCTTTAAGAACACGTTTTGATAAGCGGTATACCGCTTTTAGATGAATATTGAGAATATCATCCCAATCATCTTCAGACATACGCAACAACAAATTATCTTTGGTAATCCCTGCATTATTTACAAGTGCAAGAACTGAACCATAATTTTGTTCGATATCTGTAACCAAAGCATCAATTGCAGTACCGTCACGTACATCTAGCACTTTACCTGCACCATTCTCACCAAATGCTGCTGATAATTTTTCTGCACCAGACTCAGAAGTCGCTGTACCTACTACAAAATAACCGTCTTGAATGAGTTGTTGAGCGATGGCAGCACCAATCCCTCGACTCGCGCCTGTCACTAATGCGACTTTGCGTTCTTGTGTCATGCAATTTTCCCTTCCGCCACTAAAATGGCATTCAGCGCATCCTCCACTCGACCTTTCGTATCGATTGGGAATGCTTTTTCTATATTCGGCAAACGTTTCGCAAGATTGGCAAGGACATTACCAGGACCACATTCAACAATATATTGTATGCCCTGATCTTGCACAGTCTGCATTGTCTTTGTCCACTGCACCGACTGATACAGTTGCGCAGTCAATGCCTGACGTAATTGCGCTACATCAGTCGCGATTTCCGCATTGACATTTTGTATTACAGGAATGCTAGGTAGCTCAATGGCAGTTTGTTCCAAAGCATGCGCGAATTGCTCAGCAGCAGGTTTCATCAGCGAACAATGTGATGGAACTGATACTGGAAGTGCAATTGCCTTGCCAGATTGTTCTTTTGCCATAGCCATGACTGCTTCTACTGCGGCCTTATCACCCGCAATCACCACCTGACCTTGTGCATTATAGTTCGCAGCTTCTACTGAACCCTGACCCTGCGCTGAAACTTCAGCACATAGCTCAAGGACTTTGGCATCTTCTAGACCCAAAATAGCCGCCATTGCACCCTGACCTTGTGGTACAGCACTTTGCATAAGCTTGCCACGTAAGTTGACTAACTTAACAGCATCGCCCAAGGACATTGCACCCGCAGCAACCAAAGCACTGTATTCACCTAATGAGTGACCAGCAAGATATTTAGGCACCACACCGCCCAACTCCAACCAAACACGCCATAAAGCAATACTGGCTGTTAGTAATACAGGTTGAGTAAATTCAGTTTGGTCTAAGCCTTCACCGCTTTGGGCAATATGCCACAAATCAAAACCCAGGGCTTCAGAAGCTTCCGCGAAAGTGTCACGAACACCACTAAACTGTTCAGCAAGTTCAGCCAGCATGCCGACTTTTTGCGAACCTTGACCTGGAAACACAAATGCAGTTTTTGTTGCTTGAGCTGCTTGTTCAAGTGGTCTAGCAGACATATAAAAAATCCTTTATGTAGTCACTGCTCATTCATGGAGCGGAAATTTAACACTTAATTTTGTTTTTGGTAATTGCGAAATACAACAAAAATCGAAGACAAAAAAAAGGGAGCTTACGCTCCCAATTTTTTCACTAAGCTTATCACTTAATGCTTCATCAATTATTCAGCAGATGCTTTAGCGAATAATTGACGACCACGGTAGATACCATCTTTAGATACATGGTGACGACGGTGAATCTCGCCAGTAGCTTGGTCTACAGTTAATGCATTCTCGGTTAAAGCGTCATGTGAACGGCGCATGTCACGGCGAGAGCGACTTTTACGGTTTTGCTGAACGGCCATGATGGCTCCTTACAAATCGAAAAATATGGATCAGAACAAATTCAGTTGTCTTATACGGAAGAGTATAACACAAAAATTAGTTAAGTTTACCCTTCAAACTTGCCAAAACATCAAACGGGTTATCCCGCTTCTCTTCGACAAGCTCTTCAATGGCAGGTTGGTGCTTATGTTCACAAGCATCATGCTTGGGAGACAAAGGCATCAACAATAACAATTCATCTTCTATCAGAGACAGTAAATCAGCCGTCGCAGGTGCATCATAGCTACCTTTCGTCGTTGCTTCACTTTCACCTAAGACGATGAAATCAGCATCCTCATCCAAGCGCTCTATCAGTGACTCATCATCCACTAGAGCTAGATGAAAATCTGAAACGAGTTCAATGTTTACCGTGCCTAAACAGCGTTGGCATTCCATTGGAACCTGCGTTTCAACGCGACCATCTAGCCATACAATGCGATGATACGCATCCATTGATAGCTTACAGTCTATGTTAATCAATTGATCATCAATTGATCCAACAGCTTCACGAGCGATACGAGCAAAGCGAGACAATGGCAGGGTACCTGACCATGTAAAGCCTTGTTCAGCCCATTTAAACGGCTCAATCTGTGCCGGAAAGGTATTTGCTGACATAATTAAGGCGGCAATTCTACAAATTCATCAGTACTCTGTCAAAGATTAAGATACAATTTTGTACTTATTTAGACAGACCATTTTGGGTAACACAGTCATGCATCTGTTGCAGCCGCAAACAGAAGTGAATAAAAAATCACTTATTAGCACACTTTCAACTGTTCATTTTGACATTTCACCAGACCAAGTGCAACGTTTGGAATGGGCGAATTTACAGTCAGAAACTGAACAAGTTGACTGGCTCATCTTACACTTTAATTACTGGTTTTCCCACCTTAATGTGAATTTGATTCGCGGCGAACACGAACCTGAATATTTTCCAGCGACACAGCAACAGCCGGCACGTATTCAATTTGCTCACGGTTTCTTTAATAGTGCATTACATGAAATTAGCCATTGGAGCATTGCGGGTGAACAACGTCGCCTACTCCCCGATTTAGGCTATTGGTATGCCCCTGATGGTCGCACACAAGAACAACAAGCTTTATTTGAGCAAGTGGAAATTAAGCCTCAAGCCATTGAATGGATGTTTGCCAAAGCCTTTGGACGTAAATTTAGGGTTTCACTCGACAATTTGACGGGTGAAGGTGGTGATGGCTCGACTTTTAAAGATCATGTATATGCACAAGTTCAGCGTTATTGCTCTGGAGAAATGGCGCTACCTCGAGATGCCCAATACTTTATTGACTGTGTCTGTACGTGTACGCGAGGTGGCAAAAGATTACAAAGTGGCGAGTTTCAACGCGAAATGCTGGATTAATTACAGAAATTCATCAAAATTACATGACAAGATGTTGTAATTTCAGCAAATAATATCTAAAAAATCAGGAGAACAATATGTTGCACTTAAGAATACATCCTGATAATCCACAACCGCGCTTAATCAGTCAGGCAGTGGAACGCATCCGTGCGGGTGACGTGGTGGTTTATCCAACTGATGCTGCTTATGCGATTGGATGTCAGATTGGAAATAAGAATGCTATGGAGCGTATTTCTCAGATCCGTGGTTTAGGGCCAAAGCATCAGTACGCGATTATTTGTTCAGATTTATCTGACATTGCCACCTACGCCAAAGTAGACAATGCCATGTATCGTTTACTCAAAAATAATACCCCTGCCGTGACCACTTTCATTTTACCAGCCACCAGTGAAGTACCTAAACGCTTGATGCACCCCAAAAAGAAAACCATTGGTCTGCGCATTCCAAGCAACCCAATTTGTCAGATGCTACTGAAAGAATTAGGTGAACCGCTACTGACCAGTACGCTGATTTTACCGGGTATTGACGATCCTTTAGATGACCCCTATGAAATTGAGATGCAACTGGAAAAACGCATTGATGTCTTTATTGATGGCGGTTTAGGTACCTTAAGTACCACCAGTATTGTGGATTTATCAGGAGAGAGCCCTGTTGTGATTCGTAAAGGCGTAGGTGATGTTAGTGCTTTTGAATAAATTTAACTATCAGGGTTAGGGGGCCTAGCCCCTCCCCTAATCCATTTGTTAACGTTTATGATCTTGTTTTATCGTCATTTTATAATTTTTTCTATTCTTCGTTTTTTTTAAATGATAATTTAAGCCTTCATCACACAAATAAATACCCCATATTTATTTAATACTTTTTTGTTATTTAACCCCCCAAGTAATTTATTCATTTCCTAATATGCATTACACTAAGGCCTATTAAAATTATGTATTTTTTAATCACCTCTACTTTCTCCCCTAAGTACTGATTCGAAAACACATAATCATGCCTTTGAAAATTCGCGTGGCCAATAACTGTAATGAATCAATCCGTCCCTAATGCTATGGAAGAAATGCCGCACATCCGTGTTCTAGATGAATGGCAAGACTCCATCCCAGAGGATTTATATATTCCTCCTGCCGCATTTGAAATTCTCTTGGAGCATTTCGAAGGACCACTCGACTTTTTAATTTACTTAATTCAAAAAAATGGCTTCGACTTATTACAATTAGATATTGCTCCGATTGCAGCCCAATATCTTTCTTACATGGATGCCATGAAGTCACTCAATATTGAGCTGACTGCTGACTATATGGTGATGGCGGCCTTATTGGCTGATTTAAAATCCCGTTTATTACTGCCAAAACCTACCAGTATTGCCGTTGAAAAAGACCCGAAACAAGAACTGATTGATCGGTTAGAAACTTATCTTCGCGTGAAACAAGCGGCTGAGCGTTTGGGCCAAATGAGTATTTTAGAACGAGATACTTTTCAGACCAATGTCAGTCTTGGGGATGTTGCTGCCCGTCATGATGGCTTTTCCGCCCATCTATTGCATGACGCTTTATTTTGTGTGTTTAACCGCCCAGAGCCAGTGACCCATAAAATTGAGCAAGAACCAGTATTGCTTGAAGAACGAATTGCATTTATTGAAGAAAAGCTGCAAGCCGGTGAAGTTCTCGATTTTATTGAATTA
Organism: Acinetobacter tibetensis; assembly: GCF_023824315.1. Taxonomy (NCBI): domain Bacteria; kingdom Pseudomonadati; phylum Pseudomonadota; class Gammaproteobacteria; order Moraxellales; family Moraxellaceae; genus Acinetobacter; species Acinetobacter tibetensis. The sequence continues at coordinate 2,622,765 of NZ_CP098732.1, forward strand.
CTCAAACCAAGTCAGGGTCGTATGGGCGTGGTCGTCACTTTTATGGCCGTGCTGGAACTGACCCGTCAACAACGCATTCAAATTATTGGTTCAGGTATAGAGGCGCCACTTAGTGTCCAAGGAGCACACCTATGAGTGAAGCGGATCTGTTTTCTCAATCAGAAATTCAACATGAAATGTTGATGCAACTGGAAGCCATTATTTTTGCGAGTGATGCACCGGTTTCTTTGGCACGTCTGAAAGAGGCATTTCAAGATCAATATTCCAAATCTGAACTGCGACAACTGATACAACAACTCATGGTTTTACAACATGGTCGCTCGATTGAACTGGTAGAAACTGCACAAGGTTTCCGCTTTCAAGTACGCGCTAAGTATCGTCAGATGATTAGTCAAACGTGGCCTGAGCGTCCAACACGCTTATCGCCTTCTCTGCTCGAAATTCTAGCGGTGGTGGCTTACCATCAACCCGTGACTCGTGCGGACATTGAACAAATTCGCGGAGTCTCGAATAATAGTCAAATATTAAGAACTTTGTTCGACTGGAACTGGATTAAAGAATCTGGTTTTAGGGAACTCCCTGGAAGACCCGCGTTGTTAGTTACAACGCCACAGTTTTTAAATGCTTTTGGCCTAACATCAGTTGGTCAATTGCCTCCCCTACAGGATGCCAAGGAAGCTTTTATGGCTCTCGATGCGCAAGCACCGAGGTCTTAAATAGGTGAACTGTTGATGATAATTTCTAAGGTTATGCTGTCATGAGTGAAAAATTGCAAAAGGTGCTCGCACGAGTTGGTCTCGGCTCTCGCCGTTATATGGAAGAAGTGATTGCTGCTGGTCGCGTGAGTGTCAACGGTCAAGTTGCCCAGGTGGGCGAACGTATTGAGCCAGGCGATGAGCTTCGCATCGATGGTCGTAAAGTGCAGTTCCAAATTGAAGACGAAATTCGCCGTCGTGTTTTAATTTACTACAAACCAGAAGGTGAAATTTGTTCACGTAATGATCCTGAACAACGCCCAACGGTGTTTGATAACTTGCCGAGCATTACCAATGATCGTTGGGTGATGGTTGGTCGTCTGGATATTAACTCTACAGGCTTGTTGCTGTTCACAAATGATGGTGAACTAGCAAACCGCTTAATGCATCCATCGAATGAAATTGAGCGTGAATACGCAGTGCGTGTTATGGGTGAAGTAACGCCGCAAATTAAAAATAATATGCTGCGTGGTGTCGTATTAGACGATGGCCCTGCAAAATTTGAATCATTCTCTGAGATTGGCGGTGAAGGAATTAACCGTTGGTTCCAAGTGGTGGTAAAAGAAGGTCGTAACCGCGAAGTGCGTCGTATTTTTGAATCTCAAGGTTTGAAAGTGAGCCGCCTATTACGTACCCGTTATGGCACCGTGATTTTACCGCGCGAACTCCGTACTGGTCGTTGGATAGAGTTGGACAAAAACGACATCGACAATTTAACCAAATCGGTTGAACTTAAGCCACGTCAAGGTACAGGTTTATTCGGCATGGCAAAACGCCGTACTGAACGTATGCAAGAAAAACCACTGGTAGCACGTCGTGGCGGTTTCTTACGTCAGCAACGTCGTGACAATGAAGATGAAGGTCAACAACAAGCGAAGCCAGCATTCAACCGTGAACGTCGTGAAAACCCAAATGGTCATAGCCAACGTCGTCAAGACAATGCGCAAACAGGCTATGGGCAACGTGAACAACGCCAAAACACGGGTTATGCACAACGTGATAACCGCTCAGAAAACTTTGGCAACAAAGGCTCATATGGTCAACGCGATGCACGTGATGAACAAGCTCCACGTAAGCCATTTGGCGTAAACAAAAGCTTTAAAAAGTTTTAATCATTCAAGTTAAAATTTGAGCCACTTTCGAGTGGCTCTTTTTATATGTGATGTGGATGCAGTTTAATAAGTACGTTTTAGTTATCCAAACTCAGCGATTGATTACACTCCCCTTGGTATAGCACTGAGTAAGCGTTGGGTATATTCATGTTGTGGCGACTGATACAAATCATCTGAATTGGCAATTTCGACAATATCCCCATGATTCATAACCATAATCTGATCTGAGATATATTTCACCACTGACAAATCATGTGAGATAAAAATATAACTCAAGCCAAACTCATCCTGTAAATCTTGCAGTAAATTCAAGACCTGTGCTTGTACGGAAACATCCAATGCCGACACCGATTCATCACAGATCAAGATTTCAGGTTTTAAGGTTAGGCAGCGTGCAATCGCAATGCGCTGTCGCTGTCCACCCGAAAACTCATGTGGATAACGATGATATGCCGATGCGGGCAAACTGACTCGCTCCAGTAGATCCAAGGCGATTTTTTTGCGTTCAGCATCATTGGTACCAATGCCATGCACCTGCATCGGCTCCAGTAGAATTTGTCCTACCGTAAAGCGCGGATTAAGCGATGCATAAGGATTTTGAAAAATAATCTGAATTTTACGTTGAAACTGGGCAAACTGCTTATCTGACATTGCCAAGATATCTTGTCCATAAATCCGAGCCGTCCCCCCTGTTGCTTGTTGCAACCGCATGAGTAATAGCCCAATGGTGGTTTTACCTGAACCTGACTCCCCCACCAAGCCTAATGTTTTGCCTTTCGCCAATTGAAACGAAACACCTTTGACCGCCTGATACTCTTCTCGACCAAACACCCCTTTACGACTATAAAATGATTTTTTTAAGTCTCGAACATCCAGAATGATTTCTTCATTGCCCTTCAGCCCGCGTTGTCGCTGTGCACGAGGCTGTTCAGTCACCACTTTTTCTATCCAATCCTGACCTTGTTGCTGCATAAAGTCACTGATCATCGGCAAGCGGAACGGGCGTTGTGACAGTTGCGGACGACATTGTAATAAGGCACGGGTATAAATATCTTGTGGCTGCTCCAAGACTGATTTTACTGCGCCTTGCTCACGAATTTCCCCATGCCGCATTACAATCACGCGATCGGCAATTTCACCCACCAATGCCAAGTCATGGGTAATAAACAGCATCGACATATTACGGCGTTGCTGTAAGTCTTGTAATAAATCTAAAATTTGCTTTTGAATGGTCACATCTAGTGCTGTGGTGGGTTCATCCGCAATCAATAACTTCGGTTCACAGGCAATTGCCATCGCAATCATCACACGTTGTTGCTGCCCACCTGAAAGCTGACTGGGATAAGCATCAATTTTGGTTTCAGGAGAAGGAATACCGACTTCTTTGAGTAACTCTAAAGTACGTGCTCTGGCTTGCTTACGCCCCATGGCCAAATGTAGCCTGAGTACTTCTGCAATCTGATCGCCCACAGTAAATACAGGATTCAGCGAAGACATCGGTTCCTGAAAAATCATGGCGATGTCTTTGCCACAAATTTTTCGCATCTCTGCACGTGATAAGGTCAATAAATTGACGTCTTCAAACACAATCTTACTTTCTGCCGAAATTCGACTTTGCTCTGGTGGCAGTAAACCCATGGTCGCAAGAGATGTTACTGATTTACCACTGCCCGACTCGCCCACTAAGGCAACCGTGGTATGCACTGGAATTTCAAATGATATTCCCTTCACCGTTTCGATGTACTGTTTATTTTCTCCCTTAAAACTGACTTTAAGATTTTCAACTTTTAATAAGATTGAGTTTTGTTTTGATTCAGTCATGTTCATACACCTCTTATTTTAGTTTTGGGTCCAGTGCATCACGCAATGCATCAGTAAACATGGAAAATGCGGTGACCAAGACTGCCATTGCGATGGAAGCTGCCGCCAATTGCCACCATTTACCTAAAATCAATTCACTTTGTGCCTCATTCAGCATACTGCCCCAAGACACCACCCCTACGGGTACACCAAAACCTAAGAAGCTGAGAATGACTTCGGACTTAATAAAGGCCACCACAAGAATCGAAATTTGCACCAAAGCAATATGACTGACATTCGGGAAAATATGGACAAACATACGTCTAAAATGACTGACCCCAATAGCTTTGGCAGCCAGCACATATTCACGCGAGGTATGTTTCATATACTCGGCACGAATCAACCGATAAACACCTGTCCAACCTGTTAAACCCAATATCAATACAATCGAGACAATGCCTTTTTGCTGTAGTACCGCTGCAATGGCTAAAATCAGTAACAGATAAGGAATAGAAGTAAAGATGTTATAAAACCAGTTCAGGACATCATCGACCCAGCCACCAAAGTAACCTGAAATTGCCCCAAGCACTGTCCCAATCACCACCGCCAATAAGGCTGCGACCACACCAACAATAATGGATGTTTCTGCCCCTTTAATGGTTTTTTGCAAGACATCTTGTCCCCATTTGTCAGCACCAAAAGGAAGAGTTTGTTTTAATTCAGCCTGTTGATCCAACAAATGCCCATCCAATTGCTGATCTATCGCTTTCATGTCCTCCGCCAATGGATCAACCACACCGTAATAATCTATCGCGCCACCAGCACTTTGTTCTTTGACAATTTCGGCATTCAGTTCATGAATCACATCTTTTAAGGGATCAACGGGATTTTCAGGCAAAGCCTGTGATTGAGTAGCGACTTTTTCGGTTGTATCACGGACAGCATCTGCCCCCATAAAGGTGGGTGGCGCATAGCTGACAGCGACTTCTTTATTCCAGTTGGAGGCAATCACTCCTGTCATGGACAGCAGTAACATCACGAAATAACACAGCACCACAAACAATGAGATCATGGCGATACGATCTGCCTTTAATCGACGCATCGCCAGTTGCCAAAGTCCAGAAGAAGTGGTGTCTGTGGTATCCAGTGCTTTTCTTTTAAATATCACACTTAACATAGTTCACCTACTTCAACTGTACGCGAGGATCGACCAACTTATACACCAGATCGGCAATCAGGTTAAAAATCATGGTGGCTGCTGCCACATAAACTGTGATGGCTTTAATCACAGGAAAATCACTGCGTTCGACCGCAATAATCACTTCCCGCCCAATGCCCGGAATACCAAAAAAGCGCTCAATCAAAAATGCCCCAATCAACAATGCAGGTAAGGTCGCCATAACATCGGTAATAATCGGGATAGAGGCATTGCGCAGTACATGCACGCCAAGGATGCGACGTTCTCCCACCCCTTTGGCACGTGCTGTACGCACATAGTCCTGATTCACTTCATCGAGAACAAAGCTGCGGTAAAGTCTTAAGGTCGGTGCAATACTGACCACCAGCATGATTAAAATCGGCAGTAAGGCATATTTAAATAGGTTTTCACTAAAATGATCACTCCAACCTTGCACGGGGAACCAACTCAGTTGATAAGCAAATACATACTGAAAAACAATGATATACACCAAAATACTGATCGACATGCCAATGGTACACATCATCATGACCATACGATCCGTTAGAGTGCCACGCACCGCAGAAACCGCCAATGCCAAAATAATCGAGATCACAGTTTGCAAAATCGTGAGTGGAATGAGTAAGGTCAATGACGGACCTAAACGTGTGGTGATAATTTGTGAAACAGACTCCCCTGTACTCCAACTTAGACCATAATCAAAGGTCAAAATCTGTTTGATGAAAATCCACAACTGTACATAGTAGGGTTGATCGACGCCCAACTGTTGGCGAATATTTTCAATCTGTTCTGGATTGGACATTTTGCCTGCCAGAATATAAGCAGGATCTCCCCCCACCCAGTTAAACAGAAAGAAAATCAGCAGTACAACTCCGAGCATGGTCGGAATCATTTGCCATAGGCGACGTATGATATATGCCAGCATATTGATGCCCCCTATTTAACCCGTTGGCCTGTAATTTCATCGAAAAAGGCTTTGTTGTCGGGTTTACGACCCAAGAAATCTTTCACCAAGTCTTCTGCAGGTTTCTGGCCGCCTTGAGATAAAATGGTTTGGCGATAACGTTGCCCCACTTCTGGATTATTTAAATTCTTGCCAAAAGCAGAAAGCATGTCTAAAGCAAGCACTTCAGACCACATATAGCCGTAATAACCCACTTGATAGCCGCCCATGATGTGCCCAAACTGCCCAGGAAATTCCGTGTTGGGTACATAGCCCAGTGCGGTTGAGCCTTCCATTTTCTTCCAGACATCTAAAGGCTGTACCTTCAAAGCATTACTGCCATGTAGTGCCATATCATATTGGGCGTACAAAGTTTGACGAGCATAATGCAAGCCACGACCATAACTGTGTACTGCATTCAGTTTGGTAATCAACTTATCATCGACCCGAGGACATGCAGGTTGGCAATAATCTGCCACTTTCGATAATGTTTCTTTGCGTCTTGCCCATTCCTCATACATTTGCGAAGGAGCTTCAACAAAGTCACGTTCTACCGATGTACCTGATTGTGCGGAATAACGGGTAGTCGACAAAATGCCATGCAATGCATGTCCAAACTCGTGCACAAAGGTTTCCAGTTCATCACTGTTTAAACCTTTGCGGTTAAAATTGGTAACCAATGCCGAAATCGGTTTACGCCCCGTTAAGCTACTGCCACCATAAACACCCCATACCGCAGCATGTCCGTATTTGCCTTCACGTGGGAATTTATCGACATATAGCCCACCTAAAAGCTGTCCTGTTTTCTGATCGGTTACATCGTAATATTCAACTTCGTTCTGCCAGACATCGACTTTGGCTGGTTTAAACTCAATGCCATACAGGTTAGATGAAATGGCGAATAACCAGTCCTGTGCGGCTTGAGTTGGGAAATATTCCCGCATTTTTTCTTGGTCGATCTGATACTTGGCTTTACGCAGCTTTTCGCTCCAATATGCCTCACTCCATCGTTCGATTTTGGCTTGCGCTAAGGGAATATTTAAGGTTTTCGCTTGAAACTCGCGCAGTGTATTCACTTCTTTTTGTTCTAAAGGCGCAACCGTCGCATGTACTTCAGACAGAAATTTTTTCACGTTTTCTGGCGTTTCTGCCATACGTTTATGTAGCGCCCACTCGGCATAACTGGATTTACCAAACAATTGTGCCAATTCATAACGCAAGTCCATGGCTTGTTTCAGCAAGATCAAATTACGCTCACCTCCACGGCGGGTATAGGCAATTTGATAACGCTGGCGTGCAGCATCGTTGTCTGCCAATTCCATAAAAGGACGATATTCAGGATATTCAAAACCAAGTAAATAATTGCCTTGGTCATTTTTCTTTAAGGCATCGATATAGCTTTGTGGTAATCCTGTTAATTCGGTAGGTGTAAACTCCAGCTTTTGCGGATTATCACGCACATTACGCGCATATTCCTGCTCAATCTTCGCCAGTTCTGCCAAAATCACTTTTAAACGTGCTTGCTTTTCGGCACTTAACTGAATCCCTGTTTTTTCAAAATCATTGAGTAAATCTTCCCGAAACTTGCTATCAATCGCATCACTGGCTTGGGTGTTTTTAATTTGTTGATACAGTTTTGGATTTTGATAAATATCGGTTTGGAACTGACTAATCTTGATTTCACAACCTTCTGCCGCTTTACGCAGTGCCGCATCTGGGGAAACATTGCTGTATAAGCCAATGGGTCCATAAAAATCTTCAAACGAAGCAAAAATACGATCCCATTCTGCCAGTACAGGCGCGGCATTGTTCTGTGCCGTCATAGGCTTGGCTTCAAAATGCTTAAGCTGCTGTTGAATATCCTGAATTTTGGTATCACACAAAGCAGGAATATCTTGGGCTTGAAATTGCGGCAAGGTCTGACGCGTGGGAGAGTCTGCAAAAGTGAACTGCTGTATAGCAAAAGTCAAAACACTGAGTGCGGTCAATTTAAAGATTGGGTGATTCATCATTACTCCAGTTTTATTTAATTTCTATTTCTTCATGTCAATATCGATGTACATCCATTCCGCAGGCAAAATCGGATGCTTTTTAAAACCAATCACGCGGGGCTGTGCCAAGACATTACGATAACGCGCACCAATAATTTGTACGGGCATATACACTTCGAGCAAGCGTGACATTTTCCGATACAATGCATCTCGTTCTGGACTAGGCGGCATTTTCTGGCTTTGTTCATACAAACGGTCATATTCAGGAATTTTCACGCAGGCATTGTTGGTTACATTGATATTCTTGCCATAGAACAACTGCATAAAGTTGTCAGCATCTGGATAATCGGCAATCCAAGCCGAGCTTTTAAACATGGTCTTGCATTGCTTTTCTAACTTCAGTGCTTCAGCAAATGGCAAGGACTGGGTGCTCATTTTAATTTTGATACTATCCAGCGTTTTCTTCCAAAATTCTGCCTGTTGTTGACTCCGCGCACTATTACCCGAGATCGTCATATTAATTTGCAAAGGTTTACCATTCGGCAAAGTACGCCAACCATCTGCACCGACTTTATAGTGATAGCGGTCTAACAGTAGATTGGCGGCTTTAACAGAATAAGGAATACTGCTTTTATAGTTTGGATCATAGCCCACCACGCCATTTGGAATCGGGGCTTGTAAGCGTTGTGCATCGCCTTTTTGTAAAATATTGATGTAGTTATCTGCCGAAAAGGCCATCGCCATGGCACGACGCAAGGCGATTTTGTCTTTGCTCATACCACCCACGACTGGGTTTTGCATGTTCCAATAATGGTAATCAATCGAAGGATCAGTAATCCGCGACAGGTGTACGCCTTTTTTCGCCAGTTCAGGTTTGAGTTTGCCATTTTGCAAAGCTTGAACGGTTAATTCCCCATCCAAAGCAAACAGATCAACTTCATCTTTAATAAAAGACAACCAACGCGACTGCCCTTCTTCCATCACCTGAATATCAATCACGCCAATTTGTGGCATTTTTTTGCCTTGCATGGCTTTGACAATTTTCTGATCTTCTACCGTAGAAGCCTTAAAGTTCCAGACAAAACTACGAAAATCAGGATTAGCTTTCAAAATAATGCGGGAACCTGGCGTCCAACGAGTTAGCATATACGGCCCCGTTCCGACAGGGTGCCCCATGACAAAACCTGCTTTATCTCGATATTTCTCAATCACTTCACGTGCCACGGCACCCGCAGGTTGATGTGCCAGTAACATCGGAAAGTTTTGATCAGGACTGGTTAAACGAATCACCAAGGTATATCGGTCAGGCGTTTGCAAACCTGCAACGGGTTGATCGTAATTAAACTTGCCTGTTTTAGCCGCCTGTTTTAATACTGTGTCCATTCCTAAAATACGTCCATCCAGTAACCAACTGTTCGGAGAACGCAAGTTCGGATCGAGTAGGCGTTTAAAGGTATACACATAATCTGCCGAAGTTAGTTCACGCTTTTTGCCCTTAAAGACTGGATCTGCGGCAAAATAAATGCCCTTTTGGATACGAATGGTATAGGTCAAACCATCGGCACTGACTTCAGGTAAGGCGACTGCGGTACGTGGAACCAACTTTGCAGGCGATGCCAAATAATCGTAGGTAAACAAAGTCTCAAAAATTGAACCGTTGACATGCGCAGAATACAAATCATGTACGCCTGCGGGGTCAAAACCCGTTTCAGCCACAGGGAACACATAACGTAAGACTTTGTGTGGGTCGGCAGGGCTTTGTGCCAATAAACTCATAGAGCTTGTGATTAAAAGGCCACCTGCCAATACCCCTTTGAGCCAATACTGATTTTTTTTATTCAACTGTTTCATTGTTCGTCCAAGCTTATTTATTTTTTACAGGCTGTATATCTAAATATTGCCAGTTGGTATTCATCATTGGATGGGCTTTGAAACCCTGAACTTGTGGATGCAACAACCAGTTACGAATACGGCTACTATGAATAATCCATGGATTATCAGCTTCAATCTGACGGCTTAATTTTTCGTAATACGTTAAGCGTTGCTGTGGTGGTAAACCTAACATGTGCTGATACAGCGCATCATAACTTTTCGATTGATAACAACTTAAATTGCCCTGTGCTGAATTCGGCCCATACAGCAACTGAGCAAAATTCTCCCCTTCTGGATAATCGGCAATCCAAGCACCGCCCCAGACCATGTATTTGCATTGGGTTGCAGCTTTTAAATTATCGGCAAAATTACTGACCTGAAAATCGACCCGAATACCTATTGCATCCAGATTTTTTTTCCACAGTTCAGATTGCACCACGGAACTGGAACTATTTTCCGTCATAAACTTTAAAGTGAGTGCTTTGCCATTGGGTAAAGTCCGATAACCATCTGCACCTTTTTTATAACCGAAACGATCCAGTAGTTTATTGGCCAAGATAGGGTTATAGGCGAGGCTACTGCGATAATTCGGATTGAAGCCCTGCACACCGTCTGGAACCAGCATTTCAGACCTAACCGCCTGTCCCTTATAGAGTTGTTTAATCGCTTCGTCTTGATTAAATGACAAAGTGATTGCACGACGTAAGGCAATTTTATCCAGCCCAAACCCACCGACAATGGGATCTTTCATATTGAACATGGTGTAGGTAATTTCGGGGTCTTTATTGGGGTAGTGCTGAATCCCTTGCTTGACCAATTCAGGTTTGAGCTTCTGACCATCCAGTGCTTGCGGCACAGCATTCGAGGTTAATTTGTCGAAATCGAGTTGCCCTGTTTTAAATGCCAGCCAGCGCGATTGTTCTTCTTCAATAATACTGACCTCGACTTTACCAATTTGCGGCATCTGTTTGCCTGACATTTCTTGTACCAGTCGGTTATCCCAAGTACTACCTGTCGATTTGAAATTCCAGACAAAACCACGGTAATACGGGTTGGCGGTCAATTCAATTTTGCTACGAGGAACATACTTGCTCAGTTGATACGGCCCAGTCCCGACAGGATGCTGTACAATACGATCACCATAATATTCAACTACTTCGCGTGCTGTGGCACCAAAGGTGACATACGCCAGAATATACTGAAAATTATAATCAGGACGGGTCAGAGTAATTTGTAAGGTATAGGGGTCAAGGGCTTTTAAGCCTGCAATTGGAGTATCGTAATTAAACTTTCCCGTTTTCTTGGCCAGAGCATTGGCTTGATTGCCCCCCACAATTTTTCCATCAATGAATGAATAGGTGGCCGAACGGTTTTTTGGGTCTAAAATACGTTGAATGCTGTAAATATAATCTTGTGCTTTGAGTTCACGACGTTGCCCCTTAAACGCAGGGTCGGGAGAAAAATAAATTCCTGGCTTAATCTTAAAGGTATAAACCTTGCCATTTTGCTCGATACGCGGCAAAGCTTGTACCGTATTCGGCACCAACTGTACGGGACGGGCTAAATAATCGTATTTCAGCAAAGGTTCAAAAATAACCTCGGCTATTTTTCCGCTGTAAAAATTGTAGGTTTTGACCATATCAAAACCATCATCAGGTGCTTCTATCGCCACGTGTAAAATCTTGTTGGGTTGTGCAGTAGCCTTGGCTTTCAGCATACAGCCCGATGAAATCAACAGGGTTAAAATGGCTATTCTTAATTTTTTAGCTTCCAATTTTTACCTTTCCTGTGCTGCTCGCTTAAGCGCTGCGTCATGCATTGTTTTTAAACTGATGTGTTTATTGTTATCCATGTTCCATTTAAGCAAATTCTATGTCATCCGTCCTCTGCTTAAATCATGAATCCACAATGATTTGAGGCTAAAGCGAATTTCGTGCCATCCTGAAAAACTTGCCAGTGTTTAAAAAAACCACATTATTTAAAGTTATTTTTTATTAGATATTTATCGTATTTTTATCTAACACCTTCCTAGCTACAATTGACCAAAAAGTACAACAACCAGACCTACAATGAACACTTACACAACGCACAAAAAAAATACATATATGATTCATAATAGCTCATACTTGATTTTTTTATAACGGAAAATATATTCAATATACTGTTTTATATAAATTTTACTATTTATACGTTTTATAAAAATAAATTATCATTTACACAAAAATGTGAAGTTTCGTTTATTTTTCATACAAATGTTAAAAAATAATAAAATTCATGCTGACTTTTAGTTCCAAATTGACGCATTTTCACTCACCCCCCAATTATTGATCATCCTACTTATATAGCTAATAAAAGTTGTGAGTAAAATCACCTTTTAATTCTATAAAATAATTAAATTTCAAATATTTATATTTTAAGTATCTTTTAAAAAACAACTTGGCATCTGAATTGCTTAAACCTAGCCAGCAATCTCGCTAAATACAAAAAAAGGATTACTTTTACGATGATAAAGAACAAAAATGCTAAGGTGACGGTCAAGCCGTCAGTTAGCAAAGCAATTCTTAAATTAAGTACGCTCAGTTTAAGTATGATGTGTTTGTCTTTAGCTCATGCTGAAGACACAGAAATACCAGAACAACCCGTAAAAGTTGCCAAAGTCACAGTAACGGGATCTTCAATTAAAGGGGTAGCTGCGCAAAGTACCTCCCCCATTACAATTATTAAAGGCGAAGACTTAACCAATCAAGGGATTACCACCGTCGAAGAAGCATTGACCAAGGTCAGTGCCAACCAAGCGGGCTTTTCGACCTCACAGAACGTGGGTGCAAGTAATACCGAAGGTGCATCTGCCAACCTTCGTGCCTTAGGAACCGATAAAACCCTCGTTCTACTGAATGGGCGTCGTCTGGCCTATAGTGCATTTAGCACCTCCACCACCAACCTAAATATCATTCCATTGGCAATGATTGAGCGTATTGAAATTCTGCGTGATGGTGCTTCTGCCGTGTATGGTGCCGATGCCATTGCAGGGGTCATTAACTTAATTACCAAAAAAAGCTACGAGGGATTCAGCATCAGTGGTGGCTTTCTTCAACCTGAGCAGTCAGGCGGAGATAAACAAGACGTCCAAATTTTTGGTGGCTACGGTGATTTAGATGAACAAGGTTTTAACGTCTTTGGTGTGGTCGATTACCGTCGTTCTAATGACATTATGGCAAAAGACCGTAAAGTCAGTCAGCGCGGTGGTGTAATACCTGAACTCGGTATTGATGCCAGTTCAGCCAATGGTTTCCCTGCCAATTTTTATGATCCAACCACAGGAACATTGGGCAATCCTTATGGCAATAGTAACTGTAATAACACCCCAAATGTCGTGGCAGATGGTGGACTGTGCTATCTGAATACGCAAGCGCTGATTGGCATTGTGCCTGAAACGGAAACTATTTCGGCAATGGGTCGCGGTACTTTCAAACTGAGTGACACCTTCAATGCGATTGGTGAATATATCTATTCTCATAACGAAGTCACTACTTCCATTGCACCCGATGTCTACAGTCGCTCAGTAACTCTCCCTGAGACCAGTCCTTATTATCCTGGTAAAGGAATTACACCGTCTGTAGATGGTTTAAGCGGTGTTCCACTACAACTATATTTACGTTCACAAGCGGGCAATCGTGTTTCTCAATCGGTAAATGAGTCGCACCGTGCCTTTGTCGGCATTGAAGGTGAAGCCTATGGCTGGGACATTAACGGTGGCGTGACCTATGCCAAAAGTGAAGCGACCGACAGTTTTGTCAGTGGTTATTTAAACCGTAGCAAATTACAAGCCGCTTTAGATGATGGCTTGATCAATCCCTTTGGTACCAGTCCAGACTCAAGTTTATGGAATTCTTTTTCGGTCACAGGTGAATCGAATGTTGCTTCTTTAGATTCCACTACAGTGGACCTAACCGTGAGTCGACCTATTTATACCCTACCCGCAGGTGACATTGGTTTAGCACTCGGTGGCAGTTTCAGTAAACAAGAATGGGAAGCTAAGGTTAATTCAGACATTGTGAGTCAAGTCCCGAGTAGCGGTACAGACCCGAATAAACCGCTGAGCGAAGGTGACCGTGATATTACCGCCTTCTTTGGTGAATTACATATTCCAATCACCAAAACTTTAGAGGCTCAACTGGCAGCACGTTACGATGATTATAGTGACTTTGGCGATACCTTTAACCCCAAAATTGCTTTCCGTTGGGAACCACTCAAACAACTGATGTTCCGTACCTCCTACAGTACAGGTTTCCGCGCACCAAGCTTATATGACATCAATGCACCGCAAAGCGAAACCTACACTGGGGCAAGATATAACGACCCTGTGCTTTGTCCAGGGGGTAAAGCGACTTCTACACAATACCAAACCGAATGTAATGTGCAGTTCAAACGTATGCAAGGTGGTTCACCCGATTTACAACCAGAAGAATCCACCTCATATACTGCGGGTTTTGTGCTCGAACCCATCAAGAATTTAGTGTTCACAGCCGATTACTACAACATTGAAATTGATGGTCTTATCGACACCATTAGTGATGCCATGATTTTTGAAAATCCAACCAAATATGCAGACCGTTTTGTCCGTGATAATGAAGGTCGGATTAAATACGTCAACACTACACTGGTGAATATGGGCGGGATTAAAACCGAAGGGATTGACCTGACCCTGAACTATTTGACCCCAATGACCGCAACAGGTCGTTTGGGTTTCGGCATCGATGGCACCTATATCATCAAATATGACAAACAAGAAGAAGCTGGCGGAGCATGGGAAGGCAAAGTCGGAACGTATGACGACCCTGCAATTCTTCGTTGGAAACACGTTGCCAACATTAACTGGAGTTATGAAAACTGGAAGATGATGTTTGAGCAAGAATTCTACCGTGGCTATGACGACCAAAATGCCATAGGCGATGATGCTTATGACCACCACAAAGTCAGTGACTACACCCTCTATAACGTTTCAGGCACCTATAAAGGCTTTAAAAATCTAGAGCTGACTGCGGGGATTAAAAACCTATTTGATGCTGAGCCTGCCGCATCGAATGTGATAGACAACTTTCAATACGGTTATGACCCACGCTATAGCGACCCAACTGGACGTGCTTACTATCTGCGAGGGACTTACAAGTTCTAATTGGCGTTCTGTCCATCCTGTCTTGAAATCCTCCAGTGAGACAGTATGGGCAAAACATTTAATCCTTCATTTAGTCAAACAACAAATATCGTCAATCTGCCCATCTTTCATAAGCAGTGATGCATGAACGATTTATTGTTTGTCTCAAATTTCAGGAGTAACCATGGGCACGAGTTTCACAGCATTAGAGAACAATTCAGCCAAACGCCTGATTGGTATTGGGGCAGTCATTTTTCTGCATCTTATTATTTTCTATGCCCTTATGGCGGGTTTGTCCAAAACCATACATAAGCCCGAAGAACCAACCGTGGAATTGATGATTATTCAAGATAAACCACCTGAACCTGAAAAGCCGAAACCCAAAGAGATTCCGCCTGAACCACCCAAAATGGTTAAAGAGGTCGTAAAAAACCCTGTACCCGAGAAGCCCGTGGAAAAAGTCGAACGTGTGCAAAAAACAGCACCAGTTAGCCCAACTCAGCCTGTAAAAGCTGTCACACCGACACCTACCGCAGCGCCTTCACCAAGTCCAGTGCCTGCCCCTACACCTGTTGCGGCAGCAGCAACGCCAGCTCCTGCACCTAAACCTGCGGGTGTAACTCGCGGAGCATCGCAAGGTGAAGGAGGCTGTAAACAACCAGAAATGCCGCGTGAAGCACAAATGAATGGTGAATTTGGTGCAGTGACCATTTCGGTACTGGTCGGTACGGATGGAAAAGCCAAACAAGTCAAAGTGAAAAAATCCAGCGGTGTGAAGAGTTTAGATAAAGCAGCCTCTAAAGCTTATAGCTTATGCACCTTTAATCCCGCATTAAAAAATGGTGAACCGCAAGAAACTTGGTTTGAAATTCCTTATGAATTTGCACTGGACTAATGAATTAAACAAAAATTGGAGCATATAGATGAATAAAATGATCAATCCTGTCAAAAAAATCGCCACTGTTGGCCTACTTGCAGCAAGTAGCCTTCTCCCGATTCATCCTGCATTTGCTGAAGATACGGCCCCTGCAACGACGACAGCAGTAACTTCGAGTAACACCGCCACTGCACCGCAACCACCTGCCAAATCAGAAGCCCCTGCATACAACCCTTATGGCTTAGAAGCCATGTGGAAAGAAGGTGACATGGTCGCCAAAACCACGCTGTTTATTCTAGTCATGATGTCGATTGGCACGTGGTACATCATGATTACCAAACTGCTGCAACAATCAAAAATTAAAGGACAAGGTCGTAAAGCCGATGCTGAATTCTGGGATGCCAGTACACTCGAAAGTGCAACAGATAGCTTAGACAAAGACAGTGTTTTCCGTTTTATTGCGGAAAAAGGTATTCACTCGACCAAAAACCACGAAGGAACTTTACTAGAACGTATCGACTTTAATACGTGGGTAACCATTTCCATTCAACGCGCCATCGACAAAATTCAAAGTCATTTAAGTGGCGGACTGGCGTTTCTGGCAACCGTTGGCTCAACTGCACCGTTTGTGGGGTTATTTGGGACGGTTTGGGGAATTTATCACGCACTCACCGCTATCGGCATGTCGGGTCAAGCATCGATTGATAAAGTTGCAGGTCCTGTTGGTGAGGCTCTCATTATGACGGCGATTGGTCTGGCCGTCGCAGTGCCAGCGGTGCTCGGCTACAACTGGTTAACCCGTCGCAATAAAGCCGTGATGGAAAATGTCCGTACTTTTGGCTCTGATTTACACACAGTCTTACTCAGTGGCGAAATCAGCAGCAATCCAAATCATAAAAAAGTTGTGAATAAATAAAAGAGGACATCAACCATGGGCATGATGGTCAGTTCAGATGACAGTGAAGATGATGTAATCGGAACCATTAATACAACCCCGCTAGTGGATATTATGCTGGTTCTGCTGATTATTTTTCTCATTACGGTGCCTGTTGCCATTCATACAGTACCCGTAAAATTACCTGAAGAGAAAAATACACCGTATGCCAATAAACCTGAAAATATTCAACTTGCAGTCAATAAAAATGGTGATGTGTTCTGGAATGAAAAATATATTGAAGACAAAGCCACACTGATGACACGCTTACAAGCTGAGGCGCAAAAACGTCCACAGCCCGAAGTGCATATTCGTGGTGATCAACAGACTCACTTTGATGCGATTGATCAAGTGATTAATGCAACCAAACACGCTGGGATTGGTAAAATTGCGTTTGTCACCACTCCCCCAGCTTCACCGTAATTGGGTCAGAAGGAGCAAGTTATGGGTATGAATGTTGGCTCAAATGATGACGATGATGTCCTACTCGATGTCAACATGACACCGTTAATTGATGTCATGTTGGTGTTGATTATTATGTTTATTATCACCATCCCAATTCCAAATAATGCCATCAATATTAATTTGCCGAATGGTGCTCCGCCACCACAAAGCAATGAAAAACCACCGGAAATCATCAATCTCAAATTAGATGCACAAGGAAAAATCTTTTGGAATGGTCAGCCTGTAGAGAATCAACAGGCTTTAGAAAACTTATTTATGACGGTGTCTAAAAAGTCTGAACAAGACCAAATTAAACTACAGCCTGACCGTATGACCGAATACAAACAAGTCGCAATGGTCATGGCGATGGCACAACGTCTAAATATCACTAAAATTGGAATTGAGAGTAACGCTTCACTTTAATCTTGTCGAAAAAAATCCGCATTTCATCTCTATAAAATGCGGTTTTTTTTTGTTTGTAAAATCGACTTCTTCACTTATCAATCAGCTATAAAAATCATGTATGAAAACACTCGGCATTCAAATGCTCGGATTAACATCAATGATTCAATTTTTATGTACTCACATGGAAGAATAAAAATTATTCACCATACAGACCATTCTATATATAATCTGCTTCTAACTTTAAAACTTAATAATTCAATAATTTAAAACCTAGAGTCATACAAATGAAGAAATTTACAACTTTAGCATTCTCTATATCCATTACAGTTTTAAGTGGATGTGGAGGAGGATCAGGTGATTCCACTTCCTCGACAACCCCATCCACTTCAAATTCAGGTTCTGGAGAATCGACCACGTTAACATGTGATCGAGGAATTCTTTTAAATTCCCAAATTACTGGAACTACTATTTTTGATGAGCCTTTATACAATTTTGATTATGAATATAAAAGTAGTGTAAATACTCCAAATTATGTAACTCAACTATATGCAGATGTGATTCAAAGAAATGGACAAATGCTCTATGTGAACTATGCACCCATTTATAATGTTAGTGCAGAAGAATTAGATAAAAGTACCGCAGAAAATGAAGAAATTTATGAAGGTTACATATTAAATAGTCAGGGGCTTTATACTCAAAAAAAACTTCAAAAACAATCTAATGGATGGCCTTACTATTACCTATCTTCATCTCAAGGGCTACAAGTTTCAACAGGATTATTTAATGATGAATGCAGCCTAAATGCAGGAAAGCAAAATTTTAATTTTGAAAAGATTGATCTGTCAGGTAAAACGATTTCAGATATTTTCCCGACCAATCTACTCACAGGATATCCTAAAACTCAGGATTATATTTACTTACACAATCAAATTGGCATGATTCTAAAAGGGAATAAAGATGCTTTAGCCGCCCTGCTTTCAAGCACTGCGACATTCCCCGCTGGTTCTTATGTTTATATTCCCAAATCTATTGTTAATGATGATTATCAATTTTACTTTTCCGAATCTACAGTAACAAATGCAACTAGTTTAAATGACTGGATTCAAAAATATTATGGTCAATCAGATTATACCTATAAGATTGGTAAGGTTTCTAATCTCGATGTGGCATATAGTGTAGATACTAATGGTAATCCTCTATATGAAGCTGGTGCTGATCCTGCAATTAGCAAAGATGGAAAAATTTATGATGGAGAATGGGATGTCAAAGGTGACATACTTTCTCCAGAATACGGCATGATTTTGAATGGTCAATTAGTCAACTACGAATCAAAGGGAAGTTATACGCTATTTAATAAATCAAGTTTTGAGTTTATTACTCAACAGATTAAAAATAACTATCCAAGCATTAATTAAATTTTAAGCCTATAATAAAAGAGGAGTTATTTTAAAATAACTCCTCTTTTTACATTTATAGCACAGGAATATCGATCCATTGTGCTTCTGGGAAATACTTGGCTAAATAAGCTTTCAGATATTCAGAAGTATCTTTGGAAATTAATGGATCTTGCGATTCATCATTTAAGTTATAAGCCAAAGCATATAAAGGTAAGCCTCGTGCTTTTAGTGCTTCTAGGCTCAGTAAAGTATGGTTAATACTACCCAAACGCCCAGAACTGACCAAAATCACAGGAAACTTTTTCTGTTCCAAATAATCAATGGTCAGTAATTCTGTGGTGAGTGGCACCATTAAACCGCCAGCACCTTCCAGTAACACCACCTCAAATTTTTCTGCCAATTGCTGTGTTGCAGCTTCAATTTTAGCAAAATCAATGTCACGACCATCCAGTTTGGTGGCTAAATGTGGTGAAGCAGGATAAGTAAAAATTTCTGGCATGGTCAGTTTACTTTCATCTTCTGGCAACCAACCTGTACCCATAATTTCACGGTGCTGCTGAATATCTTCAGACACATCCACATTGCCCGTTTGAATCAGTTTTTGGGTAATGACATGCTGACCTTGCGCATTCCATAACTTCGCCAGATATCCTGTGGTATAGGTCTTGCCAATGCCTGTATCAATTCCACTGACAAAATAGATGTCTGCCGTCATGTTGTTCTCCGTGCAATACAATAAATCGGGTGATAGCTGAGTGCATACTGTGCTTGCCCTTGCTGATCCATCTCCGAAAACTGCTGATAATCTTGATAAAACTGTTGTAACGTTTTCTTGGTCCAACGATGTGAAATATTGGTCGCAGTGACACCCGTGGCTTTTAAATGCTGTAACACCTGCTTGGGATGGGTAAAGTACAGCGTGGTCAGTTGTTCACTGAGGTGTAAAACCTCGAACCCCGATTGAATTAACGCTCGCTCCAGTTCAGGCATGCTGTGATATTCCAGTCCCTGCCCCGTTAAGGTTTTAATTTCTTTTAAATTCTGCTGTCCAAAAATGGAAAAACAGAAGAAACCTTCTTGCACCAAAGCATGTGCGACTTTAGTAAAAACTGCCTGTAAATCTATCATCCACTGTAAGGCAGAACTGGAAGTCACCACGTTTAATTGTGTTGGAAACTCAAGTTGTTCAATGTCCCCAATTCGCCATTCAATTTGTTGCTGTTGCGGAAAATGGCGTGCAACCTCAGTATATAGATCATTTAAAATCAGGTGATCCATTTGCAAATTTTGCAATAAAAGGTGACTCAAATTTCCAGAACCACAACCAATTTCAAAGACCCGCGCCTGATGACGAGTCGGCAAATGATCGAGCATCAATTGCATTAAATGTTGGCAAATTTGTTTTTGCACAATGGCATGTTCAGTATAGCTTTGTCCCGCTTGTGCAAAACGCTGAGCAACACGAGATTTATCTATTTGAGATGGATTCAACACTAAAACTCATAACAAAACGACAAACTGATCCAGTTCATCTTGCTGAAATTGGGTATTTAAACAAATACGTAAACGCGAACTTTGTACAGGAACCGTCGGTGGACGAACAGGCATAATATAAAAGCCTGCTTGCTGTAATTGTGCCGCAGTATCTACTGTTTTTTGCGACTCACCAATAATCACGGGCACAATATGACTGGTCGATGGACAAGCATAGCCTTTTGCCTGTATCGCTTGTTGTAAATAACTGCTTAATTGTTGTAAATGCTGACGGCTGGCATTCATACCCAATATTTTTTGGAAAATGAAGTTGGTCCATGCCATACACATCGGCGGTTGTGCGGTACTAAAAATTAAAGAACGCATGCGATTAATCAGAAATTCACGGATAATCGGATGGCAAATTAAGTAGCCACCGACTGAGGCCATCGCCTTACCAAATGTCCCTACCAAAAAGTCAATTTGCTCAATCACTTGATATTGTTCGGCACAACCTAAACCTTGTTCACCACGCACACCAATCGCATGTGCTTCATCCACATACAGCATGACTTTGGCAAATTGGGACTTAATACGAGCTAATTCTGCCAAATCAGTTTCATCGCCATCCATACTAAAAATGGATTCAGTCACCACAATAATGCGCTCAAAAGCCTCATCATCATGATATTTCTGCAACAATTGCGACAAATGCTGTAAGTCATTATGGCGATAACGGACATACTTGGCAGAGGAAAGACGAATCCCGTCAATCATACTGGCATGCACCAACTTATCCGCAAGAATAAGCGTCTTGGCATCACTGACCGCAGGTAAAATTCCAATATTCATGTGGTAGCCACTGTTGAATAACAGCGCAGCACGTCCAGCAAAAGCCTGACTTAAACTGGCTTCGAGCTGTTCATATTCAGGAAAATTCCCTGTCAATAAACGCGAAGATGATGAGCTCATCAGACGATGCGCATTCGGAGTTTCATCAAAAAACTGTTCGCGTAAGCTCAGATCTGAAGCCAAGCCCAAATAGTCATTTGAAGCTAAATTCAACATACGGCGTTGCTGAATTTCAATCCACTTCCCTTGTTGGGAGTTTGACGTAAATTGACGTAAATTGCCCTGCTGTTTTAGCTCATCCAACTGTGCAGCATAATGGTCTAACAAATTCATGCGGCTTCCTCTTGCATATGGCGAACCACATCCACCAATTCAGTCAATAAAGTATCCAACTGCGTTTCAGAAATGACATACGGCGGCATTACGTAGACCAACTTACCAAATGGACGAATCCAAATGCCACGTTTTACAAATTCTTGTTGTAGCGTTTTCATATCGACATTAAAGTTCAGCTCAACCACACCAATCGCCCCTAACACGCGTACATCCTGCACATAATTGAGTTGTGCTAATGGTGCAAGATGTTGCTGCAATTGGTTGCCAATGCGCTGGATGGTACTTTGCCAGTCTTGAGACACCAAGAGTTGCGTGCTGCGTAATGCCACTGCACAAGCCAATGGATTGGCCATAAAGGTGGGGCCATGCATAAACACGCCCGCTTCACCTTTAGAGATGGTTTCAGCCACATGCTTCGAGGTTAAGGTTGCAGACAGCGTCATATAACCACCTGTTAAGCCTTTGCCGATACACATAATATCGGGTTCAACTTGCGCATGTTCCCAAGCAAAGAGTTTGCCTGTACGCCCAAAACCTGTTGCGATTTCATCAAAAATGAGCAGGATATTATATTTTTCACAAAGCAGTTTGGCTTGGCGCAAATACTCAGGATGGTAGAAACGCATGCCACCTGCACCCTGCACAATCGGCTCAATAATCAGACCCGCAATACTGTGATGATGCTGTTCCAAGGTCTTAGCAAGTTCAGCAATATCAGTAGGATCCCAAGTCTGATCAAAACCGACTTGTGGTGCAGAAACAAAAATTCGATTTGGCAAGCTGCTGCCAAAAATCTGATGCATGCCCGTCACAGGATCACACACCGACATCGCATTCCACGTATCCCCGTGATAGCCAGAACGTGGCGTGACAAAATTGGTCTTTTCTGTATTGCCCTGTGCCGCCCAATATTGCACTGCCATTTTTAGCGCGACTTCGACTGCAACAGAACCTGAATCGGCATAGAAAATTTTGTCTAAACTGGGTGGCGTAATCTCTAATAACAGTTTGCCCAGTTCAATCGCAGGATCATGGGTAAAACCACCAAACATAATATGCGACATATTTTGCAACTGATCGGTCACCGCCTGATTCAAATCTGGGTGGTTATAACCATGAATCGCACACCACCATGACGACATACCATCAATCAGTTGGCGTCCATCATCCAGTTCAATTACTGCCCCATAAGCTTTCTTTACTTTGAAAGTTGGCAGCGGATTGGTCATAGAGGTATAAGGATGCCAGATATGTTCAAGGTCAAATAAATCAGTCATCCATAACTCCTGTGGTGTCGTATTTTTTGCAATGTGGGCTATCTTAAACCTGCAAGTTTCTAAAAAACATTGCGAGAATGGTCATTCCTAGACAGCCTGAAGTGGTTACTTCAGAAAATCTTCAATAATTTGCATAGTTTGTTCAACTTGGAAGCAAAGAAAACCATGCGAAGCATGTTCAATACTTACAACTTTTACATTTTCTGCAAGTAATTGCTGCATATTTTGAATAATTTCGCAAGGAACCAGAGCATCTTTCTCGGCAAACACATGCAATTGCTGCCCTGTATAATGCTCCAAAGTTTTGGCTAAATTCAACTGCTCCAATAACACTAAACCTTGTTCTAATAGTGAAATTGGTTGTGGCTTAATCAGTTTTTGCATTTGAACAAAATCTTTCTTGGCAGAATCTGCACCTTGGCACACCAAAAATCCAAAGCGCTTGAGCGTTGCCACAGCATCTTGTTGAAAGGACAATTTAAATTGCTTAAATGTTTCTTGTGGCATAGCAGTTGACCAAGTCGCTTGAGCAACAAAACATGGATTCGATGCCAAAGTAATCAACGTTTTCTGTTCCGCATACTGTTGTTCAAGCTGTTGTACTAACAATGTGGCAAGTTGACCACCTAAAGACCAGCCCATAATCACATCAAAGCGATGTGCCAGTTCGACATGGTGTTGCAGAATATCTGCATCCAAGGCATTAAAAATATTGATTAGCTCAACGACATATCCCTGTTGTTGTAGCTTATGTTGTAAAGGCT
The DNA here is from genome assembly GCF_023824315.1 of Acinetobacter tibetensis. Lineage (NCBI taxonomy): Bacteria > Pseudomonadati > Pseudomonadota > Gammaproteobacteria > Moraxellales > Moraxellaceae > Acinetobacter > Acinetobacter tibetensis. The sequence continues at coordinate 2,646,350 of NZ_CP098732.1, forward strand.
CTAACAGTTGTGTACCACCACCCCAACCCGTAATCAGTAAAATACTTTTGTTCAACGTTTTGCTCTAAAAATAAAACTTTGCACAGCAGTATAACTGCTTTTATTTTGCGACTGAGCTGCATTTCCTATCATTCTCAAACTGCAAAGTCACACTGTTTCACCTGATAAAGTCATCCCAAACATGGTTCAGGTTTTAATCCACTCACCAATCACCACACGTAGCCATTCTAGAATTTTGTTGTACGGGTGACAGCAATTGTTTGCTAAGATAAAGTTTCCTTAGCAGCGAAAAATTAGAAGAAAATGACTTTGAATCAATTGCTCCGTGTTAGCTTAATGGGTATGACCTGTAGTTTCGGGACTTATCATTTAACTCATGCCGAAACTTCGATTTTTTCTTCTTCTTCCTCAAGTCAAAAACAATGGGTTGGACAGGCAGCACCTAGCTTTAAATTACAAGATCAAAATGGCAAATGGCACGAATCCAAACAATATCGTGGTCAGTGGATGGTCTTGTATTTTTATCCCAAAGATGACTCCCCAGGCTGCACTCAAGAAGCCAACCAGTTTAAAGCGCTGTATCCAAAATTCTTAAAAGCAAATGCTGTGGTCTTGGGCGTCAGCCTAGACGATGTTAAATCCCATCAAAAATTTTCCAGCAAATTGGGACTCCCTTTTCCAATTTTGGCCGATCAAAAACAACAACTTGCAGGTCAGTTCAGCATAGTCCGTAATTTTGGTGTAGCTCAAATTACCAAGCGTGAAACTTTCTTGATTGATCCTAAGGGTACTATTGTCTACCACTACAGCAGTGTGAACACACAAACCCATGCCAAACAGGTTCTTGCAGATATTCAAAAAATAAAATGGTAATCACTAATGCAATTACAAAACAATGAAAAAATTTTATATAAAACAAAGCCTATAAATTCTATTTACCTATTTTTCCTATGTATGGTCATAGCAATATATGTTTCTTTTGCACTTCCGTTGCAGTCTAAACATTTTATAATGTTGGCTATATTATGCTTGTTGAGTTTTTTCAGATTTTTTGACTCTATCATTGTTACCAACCAACGTATCATTTCACATCTGTTTTTACGTCAGCGTACAGTTCAACTTTCTACATTGCAACAACCACCTTTTCTCACGATTGATCCTAAAAAATTCAGACAATATGAATGGCAACGTAAATTATTAAAAAAAAATTTCCAAGATTTTTGGCTATATAAAACAGATATTTATTTTAAACAATTAATTAGTGTAGTAGATCCAACCCCTTTAGAAAGAATCCCTTTATCTCTTTTTTCAAAAAAACAGAAAGATCGAATCATTCAAACATTGGCACAATCATGGCAACTTGATCCAACGATTGAACATCGAGAATAAGCTGTAATTTGATATCAAAAAAATTTAAACCATAAAAAACCCAGTATTTACTGGGTTTTTTTATTTGAATCTTACATTTGCGACTGAATATAATTTTGTAAGCCAATCAATTCAATTAAGCGAATTTGCTTTTCTAACCAGTAAGTATGATCTTCTTCAGTATCTGACATTTGCTGACGTAACATATCACGCGTGACATAATCACCTTTTTCTTCCGCCAGTTTCACGCCTTGCGCCAATTTCTCACGTACATGATATTCAAGTGCCAAGTCTGCCTTTAAACAGGTCACGACATCTTGTCCCACATCAATATCATCACGGTGCATATTCGGTGTACCTTCTAGGAAAAGTACACGACGAATCAAGGCATCTGCATGTGCTGCTTCTTCTTGCATTTCATGATCAATACGTTCAAAGATTTTACTTAAGCCCCAATCTTCATACATACGTGAATGAATAAGATATTGATCGCGAGCTGCTAGTTCCCCACCAATCAACATATTTAAATAGTCTACTACTTCTGGATTGCCGCGCATCTCGTTATACCCCTACCTTTTTCAAATATTATGGCGACATTTGAAAAGGATTGCAAAAGTTAAATTTTGTAAGTTTATGATTTTTATAAAATTAAAATGAGAAACATACGCATTTGCAGTTTAATTTAAGTCATTTTTCGCATATAAAATAAGCCTTTGCAGTATTTTGCATCTTAGGGCAAAGGCTATTTCATTCAAAATTTTGCTTATTTTAAAATTTGTAACTATTTTAAATAGCCCTTATTTCACCACGTCTTTAAAACATCACGAAGTTAAAATTATCACACCATCATTTTTTTATTATTAAAAATAAAAAGTTACACTCAATTTAGAGCTGCGAGTCCCCACTGTTGCATAGTAAGTGTTAAATACACCTTCTAAGATTTTTTCTTGATCACGTTGTCTATATGGGATAATCAAGTCGTCTTTAGCTCGCCCAATTTGGTTTTATAACGTGCATCAACATCTACGTTGAAATGACGCATAAGTTAGATACCTGTTTCCCATAAGCAAAGACTTTCATCACATTCGCGCTTACACTATGCCAATACCTAAAACAACAACGGTTGATCTATGACAAACTTAGCAACACAAGCACCTGTACTGGTCACAGGTGCCTCGGGTTATATTGCCAGTTGGGTAATTCAAAAATTATTAACCCAAGGCTATACCGTACATGCCACTGTCCGTGACCTGAACAAAACTCAAAGCTTCGCGCATTTATCTAAAATTGCAGAAAGCAGCACAGGAACACTCAAACTATTTAAAGCGAATTTGCTCGAACCAAATTCATTTAAAGAAGCCATGCAGGGCTGTGAAATTGTGTTTCATATGGCGTCACCTTTTGTCGTTACCAACTATAAAGATGCCGTGAAAGACATCATTGAACCTGCTGTTTTAGGTACAGAAAATGTTTTAAACACCGTGAATGAAACTGAGTCAGTCAAACGCGTCATTCTCACTTCGAGCATTGCATCGACATATGGTGATGCCGTGGATATTTTAAAAACTGATCATAATACTTTTGATGAAAGTCACTGGAATACCAGCAGCTCAGAAACCCATCAGCCTTATCCATATTCTAAAGTGATGGCTGAACGTAAAGCTTGGGAAATGGCAGATGCACAAAACCGTTGGCAATTGATTTGCATTAACCCAGCATTGGTCTTTGGTCATTCATTAACGCAAAATACGCAGTCAGGTTCAATTGAGGTCTTACAACAATTTACCAATGGCTTAACTCTCGCTGGTGTTCCACCCATGTGGAATGGTGTGGTCGATGTTCAAGATGTCGCCGAAGCACACCTACAGGCGGCATTTAACCCAAAAGCAACAGGCCGTTACATCGTCAGTGGCGATACTTTGAGTTTGCTTGAAATTGGTCAATTACTTAAAGCACATTTTGGTTGGAAGTTTCCATTTCCACGCAATGAACTGCCAAAAACGGCCTTTAAAGTGATTGGTCCGTTCATTGGTTTTAGTCGTGAATTTGTTGAGCTGAATATGGGTTACCCTATTTATTTTGATGCGAGCAAGAGCCAAAAAGAATTAGGTTTACAGTATCGCGATGTCAAAGAAAGCTTGATTGAGCACTTTCAACAATTGCTCAACGATGGTCTGATCAAACAATATATTCCTTAATAATCACTATAAAAAAAGACACCTTATCGGTGTCTTTTTTTATTTCATACAAATCAAAAATCTAAGCCTCTAACTGACCATAATCTTGCATCAGTTGAATAAACTCACTTTCATTCATCACATGAATACCGAGCTTTTCAGCTTTTTCTAGTTTGGAGCCAGCTTTTTCACCTGCGACCAAGCATTTGGTTTTGCTTGAAACACTGCCACTGACACGTGCACCCAATGCTTGTAACATCTGCGTTGCATCATCACGCCCCATTTGGCTGAGCGTACCCGTAATCACCCAGCTTTCACCATTAAAAGGTTGGCGTGTTGGAGCGACAGGTGCATCCCAATGAATACCCGCAGCCAACAATCGATCCAAAACCTCAAGGTTATGGGGTGCTTGGAAGAAATCGACAATCCACTCTGCCGTAATATCACCAACATCTGGCGTTTTCTTTAAAGCCTCAATATCAGCTACCCGTAGTGCATCAAGGGTTTGGAAGGTATTGGCCAACATTCGTGCTGTTGTTTCACCCACCCCGCGAATACCAAGGGCATAAATAAATGCAGCCAACGTGGTTTTTTTACTATTTTCGATCGAATCAATCAGGTTTTGCACTGACTTCTCACCCATTTTTTCAATGGTGAGCAATTTCTCTCGATGTTCATGTAAATGGTAAATGTCTGCGACATCTTGAAGTAAATCCAAATGTAATAAAGATTCTACCCAACGATCTCCCAAACCTTCAATGTCCAGAGCCTTACGTGATACAAAGTGGCGAATTGCCTCAATCCGTTGTGCAGAACAATATAAGCCACCCGAGCAACGCGCTAAAGCTTCACCTTCAGGCATGACCACAGGTGATTCACAGACAGGACATTGTTCTGGTAAATGCACTTCCTGAGTATCATTTGGACGGAATTCGGGCCAGACTTTTTCCACCTTTGGAATGACATCACCACTACGATAGACACTGACCGTATCGCCAATACGGACATCTAGACGATGAATTTCCCCAATATTATGTAAGGTCACATTGGAAACTGTAACCCCTCCCACAGCGACTGGGTTCAAACGTGCAACTGGGGTTAGCGTCCCTGTTCGTCCCACTTGCCAGTCAATATTTTCAACCGTTGTAAGCGCAGCCACCGCAGGAAATTTATAAGCCGTTGCCCAACGGGGTTCTCGACTTAAAAAACCCAACTGCTGTTGTTGTTTTAAATCGTTAACCTTAACCACCATCCCGTCAATTTCAACGCTTAATTCAGGTCGTTCGGCATTGATTTTTTCATAAGCCTGTTGCACTGCTTGGATACTGTCACAAACGAAATGTCGCTCACCGACGGCAAAGCCAAACCCAGTCAACCAATCTAAACTTGCAGACATGGTGGCTAAGCCATGATTCGGTTCACACTGTGCAATACCATAGGCATAAAACGCCAGTGGACGTGCAGCAGCCACATTCGGATCTAACTGTCTTAAACTACCTGCCGCAGCATTACGTGGGTTGGCAAAAGTCTTTTCACCTTTGGCTTCATTTTCAGCATTTAACTTTTCAAAACCAGACTTTGGCATGAGCACTTCGCCACGGACTTCCAGTAACGTCGGAACCATACCAGAGGCATGCGTTAAAACTTTCGGTAAGTTACGAATAGTTTTAACATTCTGGGTAATATCTTCACCCGTTTCGCCATCACCACGAGTTACGCCACGAACCAGCGCCCCATTTTCATACCACAATGAAATTGCCAAACCATCGAACTTTAATTCGACATCGTATTCAATCTTCTGATTCGGTAAACGTTCTTCAATGCGTCGTGCGAAAGCAAATAGTTCTTCTTGATTAAACACATTGCCCAACGACAGCATGGGCACAACATGTGTCACCGATTCAAATTTTGCCAATGGTTTAGCACCGACATTATTGGTCGGGGTATCGGTCTGAACCCATTCTGGATATTGTTGTTCTAATGCCTTCAGTTGGTGAAATAACTGGTCATACTCACTGTCGGCAATGGTGGGCTGATCCATCACATAATAGGCATGATTATGCTGTGCCAGAATCTGAATCAGTTGACGCATTTGTGCGACAACAGTGTTTTGCTGAGTCATAGTTTCACCATAAAAAAGGGCGGTTTCTCCGCCCTTCAACAATCTTGTCCAACTATTATAAAAGTCAGACTCTCATTTTCAATTTGATTATACCGTTGCTTGTTGACCAGAACGATAATCAATGGCTTGATGACGCCAAAATTCACGCAATTGCGCAGTCATTTCCTGCTGATTTTGATCATAAATCGTGCCATCAATTTCACGTGCAATCAGGTTGGAAATACTGACCATGGTATCAAACGCATTTTGCACATCATGATGTGGTAACGCCAAGAAAAATGCCAAGCCTTTGACTTGCTCATTGGCTAAAGTTTCTAAGTCAAACCCAGCAGGCCCCTCATCGGTAATTTGTAAAACAGAAAATGAAAGCTTTTCATGTTCTTCATCATAACGATGGAAACATGCCATTTCACCATAGCGTAGACCGTATTTAAGCAACACTTTTAAAGTCTTGTCACCCGTCAATACACGGCGTTCTGGATAAATATTGAAAACAATAAATTCTTCTGCCGTTTGTAAAACACTTTCTTCATCGACACGTTGTTGTTCGTGTAAGTGCTCATCTAAAATGCTACTTTCTTCGTTAAATTCAACAATTTCTGCTTTTTCAATATGATGTGCATTTAAATGTAAACCTTCATCTGCATTCGCCACTGGTGCAGTTTCTTCTACTTTGGCTGTCACCTTTGCCTCAACCACAGTCTCTGTTTGTGTTGCTTCTGTCGTGGTTTTGGCATCTGTATTGACGACTGAATCTGTAGCTTGTTGTTTTTCTGTGGCAACTTTAGGGTCATGCTTTTCTGTGAGATCTGCAACCACTTCAGCATCATTCAGCGTTGGCTCAACGCGTTCTGTTCCTTCTGTTGAGGTCTGCAATTGATCGCGTACATGACGCGGAATAATTGGAAGCTGACTATCTGAGTTCACCTGCAATTCGCTCTCAAGTGAAGGTGTTGCATTCGCATTTTTTTTAAACAACATGCGAAAACCGATTAAAATAATGATAACGGCAATAACAATACCGACTATTGTTGTGACTTCCATATTATGACTCCGCGACTAAACCGTATTCTTTTGCCTGTTCCAAATTTACGCTAACAAGTTTTGATGTCCCGGGCTCTGGCATCGTTACCCCCAATAAATCAGTTGCCATCGTCATTGCTAGCTTGTTATGTGTAATGTAAATGAATTGCACTTGTTCAGAAAGCTCTTTTACCAAATTACAAAAACGACCAACATTGGCATCATCCAAAGGGGCATCAACTTCATCCAGTACGCAGAACGGTGCTGGATTTAAACGGAAGATGGCAAAAACCAATGCCAATGCAGTCAGCGCCTTCTCTCCTCCAGACAACAATGCCAAGGAACTGTTACGCTTACCTGGTGGACGTGCCATGAGTTTAACCCCAGATTGCCAATCATCTTCTAAAGTGAGGCAAGCTTCGCCGCCATTAAAAACTTTTGGAAATAATTCCTGCAACTCAGTATTCACCTGATCAAACGTGGTCATAAATAACTTACGTGTTTCCTGATCAATACTTTTCATTGCAGCTTGAAGTTGTGCAACTGTTTTTTCTAAGTCTTCAATTTGATGACTCAGTTCATCAAAGCGCTTGGACACTTCTTCATATTCTTCCGAAGCCGCCAGATTGACTGCGCCCAATTTAGCAAATTGTTGTTGAGCTTTTTCCAATTGGGCCTGATGTGCAACTAAATCAATGTTTAAACCCGTGATTAATTCACTGTCCATCGCTTTCAACTGTTCAGAATAGTGTTGAAAGTCCGACTTGGCTGCTTGCCATGACAAACGCTTTTCTTCCAGTTCTGTCCGTAAACGTTCATCTTGTTGTTGCTGTTGATGGCGCTGCTCGGTCACTTGCTGTTGCTTTTGTTGCACACTGTTCAACTCAAGCTGCCATGCATGCCATGTTTTTTGTAATTTCTCGGTTTGCTGAGATTGCTCGGCAAATTGTGACTCCAAACTCGGAAGTTCTAACTGAACTGGATCCACAAACTTCTTTGCCTGCTCCATCTGCTGAGCAATTTGCTGATTTTGCGTTTTCAGGAAAGAGCTATCTTTTTCCAACAGTTCAATCTGTTGCTGCGTTTGTGTATTTTGACGGCGCAACACTTCCAGCTCTTGTTGCGACTGTAAACTTTGTTGCTGTGCCAACTCCAATTGCTCAGTCAACTCATCGAGTTGGAATTGCGTGGTTTTATAGTGTGGTAAAACTTGTTCCAGCTTTAAAGTCAGTGCATGCAAATCAATTTCCAGATCATCCTTTTGCATGGCATCTTCTTCAAGCTGCTCATCCAACTGTTGCAACTGGTCACGCAATTGTTGTTTCTGAATGGCAAAAGCCTGCACACTACTCTGTAACTTGGCAATATTCACATCCAACTGTTGGAAAGACTGTTGCTGCTGTTTCAGTAATACTTGCTGTTCTTTGAACTGCATTTGAAGCTGCTGAATCTGTTGTTGTAGACTCGGTAATTGCTGATCCGCCAGCTCATACTGTGCCTGTAAATTATTCAGCTCAATCTCAATGCTTTCTAAACGAATCCGATGGCTCAGTGCACCTTGCCCGGCTTGGCTACTTTCATCATAAAGCAAGCCAATGACCCAATCCGCCGCAACCTGATAGCCATCTAAACTTAAGATGGACTGCCCATGCTGAAGCTGAGATTGGTAAGACAGAGCTTCTCTTAGTGTCGTTGCAATAGCAACCTGATTCCACAATGAATGCTGTGCAGAGGCAATCCAATCTGCCAGACATGGCAATTCAGCCACTGTAAGTTTACTGCGACCGACGCTCATTTTAAGCTGACGCGCAATGCTCGCTTGAAATTCCGTCTCTGCATCTAGCACTTCAGCCGACAGCCACTTGGCAAGGAATTTCTCGATCAATTGGGCATGCGGTTTGCCCTGTTCTGTCAGCTTCAAGGTCTGCATCAATTGCACATTGGCATTGTGTGATTCAGGACTTTGCTTGACCAAAAGTTGGGTTAAGTTTTTCTGTTCAGACTGCAACACCTTCATCTCAGATTTTAATTGCAGCACCTGACTCTTTTGCAGAGCAGATTGTTCCTGTAATTGTTCTAATTGCAGACGCTGCTGCTGAATCATTTGCTCGGATTGTTCAATCTGGGTCTGAAGCAATTGTTTATCTTGCTCCAGTTGTTGCATATCTTCATGCTGAGTTTGGTTTTGAATCTGAGCGGCTTGCTGTTGCAAAGTTTGTTTTTGTTGTTCTATGCGCACCATATTTTTAGTTAATTGCTCAGACTGTGCCAGCATTTGCATTTTCTGCTGTTGCTGCTTTTCCACTTGTGCTTTGAGCTGCTCAAACTGCTGCTGCACTCGCTGCTGTTGGGCTTTTAAATCTTGATAACTTTGACTTTGTTGCTGATTTAAAACGTCTTGTTGCTGCAATTGTTCAGTTTGATCTTCCTGTTGTTGCAGTAAGGTTTCAAGCTGTAATTCAATCAGTTGCAAACGCTCTTTGGTTTGTACCTTTTGCTGTTCGAGTTGCGCCAACGTTGAGGTATTTTGCTGAAAAAGTGACTGCTTTTGCTCTAAAGTCACTTTCAGCTCAGCCAGTTTTTTCTCAGCTTGCTGCCATTCATTTTGCAATGGTGTCGATTGTTGAATCAGACGCTGAAATAACTCACTGGTCGAACTTAAATCATGTTCCAAAGTGGTTAAATCTGAACGTACCAATTTAAACTGATCACCCAATTCATTCATTTGCACCGTATATTCCTGCTGCAAACGACTGCTTTGTTCGCATTGGAAAGACAGCACTTCCACTTTAATGGTCCGAATGGTTTTTTCTAATGCTTTATATTGAATTGCAGTTTCAGACTGACGCTTTAAAGTTTTTAACTGAGATTTGAGCTCTTGGGCAATATCATCTAAACGAGATAAATTTTGGGTGGTGTGATCTAAGTGTAATAAGGTTTCACGACGGCGCGCCTGATAACGAGATACACCAGCCGCCTCTTCAAGAAACACCCGCATTTCTTCTGGTTTGGCATCAATCAGACGGTTAATCATGCCTTGTTCAATAATGGCATACGAACGCGGACCTAAACCTGTTCCCAAGAAAATATCGGTAATATCTCGACGACGACATTTGGTCCCGTTTAAAAAATATTCAGACTTGCCATCTCGATTGACCTGACGGCGAACCGCCAATTCATTATAGGCATTATAAGCGCCACCCAATTTGCCATAAGTATTTTCAAAACGGAGTTCGACACTAGCAACGCCCACAGGTTTACGCTTGGCTGTCCCTGTGAAAATGACATCCTGCATGCTGCCGCCACGGAGTTGGCGCGCATTGGATTCACCCATCACCCAGCGAATGGCATCAATCACATTGGATTTACCACAGCCGTTCGGTCCCACCACCGCACTGCGGTTGGCTTTGAATTGTAAAGTCGTGCTATCGGCAAAAGATTTGAAGCCTGAAAGTTTTAAACTGCTTAAACGCATAATGTCCTGCTAACGTCGTGAACGACGCGCCCATGCTAATTCGATTTGTTTCATGCGTGTTAGAGATTCCAACACCAAGTTACGCAAGTGTCGACAAAAATCGTCCATAAATAAAGTGGCTTGTTGTGATTTTCGGATTAAAATTGCATCACTCACCAGTTTAAACAACTCAAACGACTCTTGTAACTCTCTACGCGAAGTATTTAGGGTTAAGAAGTAACTACGGCGCATGGAAGGTAACAGCTCCTGATAGAAATTCATCAAGTACGGATTTGCCACCATATCTTGCTGTCGCGCCAAATATTGAAAAATTAAATCATAAAACTTTTCAGTATGCCCCTGACGACATTCTTCTTGAATTTGCTCCATCAAACGTTGGAATTGCTCTGCTTCATGCTGACGCCACGTTTCCGCAATGCGTTGCACAATTTGCCCAGACAGCATGGCACAACTGTCAAATAACGCTCGCACCTGTTGTGCTGACATTTCAGAAACAATTGCACCACGTCGCGGGAAAATCTGAATTAAATGCGTACGCTCTAACAGCAGCAAAGCTTCACGCACCGAACCCCGACTAACATCGAGTTCTTTGGCAATTCTTAATTCCTGAATTCGCTCACCTTCGACCAATTCGCCACTAATGATCTGCTCACTAATGTGTTTGGCAATTTGCTCCGAGAGGCTCTCTATTTCTTCTTGTTGCATACTTTTCCTATCTTGTTTTTATAAGATGCAATCCACAATACATCACATGACTCATGGAACAGTTTTAACTGATTTCAACCATTCCGCGCCATGTCATTGTCAGACAATATTATGTCTAAAAAGCCAATTTAAACAGTAAAAGTCATCATAAATCTTTAGAATAATTTTGAAAATCCTTGGTAAATAAAATAAAGACCTACAGTGGTGAGCAATCCTGAAAAACATCTTTTCAGCATGGTAGCTGACAATTGATGAGCAACTTTCGCACCAAGTTTAGCTGTGATAAAACTCATCAAACTGATACCTAAAAATGCATAAACATGAATATAACCAATGGTATTCGGTACATCGACCTGTGCTTTGGCACCAAACCACATAAAGCCTAAAGCGCCTGCCACAGCAATCGGTAAACCACAAGCTGCCGATGTGGCAACCGCCTTTTGCATGACCACCCCATGACGGTTCAAATAAGGCACGGTTAAGCTGCCACCGCCAATCCCAAAAATAGCGGAAGCAACGCCAATACCTCCCCCTGCTAGCATTTGTTTCGCTGTCGATGGAAGCTGTTGTGAGGTACTCACTTGAGCTTTTGCCCCTTTGAACATGCGATAAGCCACCCAAAGTGCAAAAAAACCAATGATCAGTTGTAAGCCCTGACCTGGCAGTAAATCTGCAATTCCTGCACCTAAGAATGACCCTAAAATTAAGCCAGGCGCCAAGTGACGAAACACTGACCACAGTACCGCACCTTGCTTGTGATGTGCAGACACCGAACTGAATGAAGTTACAATAATGGTCGCCAAAGAAGTCCCCAATGCCATGTGCATAATGACCGATGGATCATAATGAAGTTGGGTAAATACAATATAGAGGATCGGCACAATAATTAAACCGCCACCCACACCAAATAATCCTGCGGTAAATCCTGCGATTGCACCAATCAGTAAATATATGATTAACTCCATAAATATTTTTCACTATGCTCAGATTCAAATGGATGTAGAAACTCGCCAACTACAACAACGACTTCAAGCGGCTCAACAACTTCCTGAAGTCCTGATGCTCAAACCAACCACCGCATCAACCAATGATGATGTGCGTGAAATTGCACAAAAAGGCATACAAAGTGCATTGGTGTGTAGTGCCCAACAAACTCAAGGAAGAGGTCAGCGACAACGGCAATGGGTGTCACCCGAAGGAAACGTGTATTTAAGCACATTGCTTAATACTCGAACAGCAATAGATGGGCGCTTAGCTTTAGAAGTTGCCTTGAATATTCTACATATGCCCAGCCTCGAGCAGTTGAACTTACAAATTAAGTGGCCCAATGATTTGTACAGCGTACAAGGCAAATGGGGCGGTATTCTGATTGAACCCATCACACCAAAACAAGTCATTGTCGGTGTTGGACTCAATCTTGCCCCTGTTGCGGATGCTAGTATTGATCAACAAGTCACGTCACTCACAGAGCTAGGACTACAAGGCACTTCACGCATTGATTTGATTGCTGAACTTTATCTGGCGATTCACCGTGCTGGAGAATGGTTTGATCACCAAAGCTATAATCTAGCAGCACGCTTTAATCGTTATGCCGCTTTTCAGCAACAAGCCGTCGAGTTTGAACATAGTACAGGGCATTGCGCTGGAACCTTTATTGGCATTCAAGACGATGGTGCGGTACTACTTGAAACCGAAGCAGGTATTCAAAGTTTTTACCAAGGTCGTTTACGACTCAGTACAGCAACCCAATAGGATGATGTAATGAAAAGTTTATGGCTCGATATTGGTAATACTCGACTCAAATATTGGATTACGCAACACGACCAAGTTGTGGAACATGCTGCTGAGTTACATCTACAATCCCCTGCCGATTTACTGCTCGGGTTAATTCAACATTTTCAAGGCTTGAACATTCAACACGTCGGGGTTTCCTCGGTTCTAGACCCAGATAATAACCAACGTATTCAGACCATTCTAAAACGTTTGGCTGTACCTGTAATTTTTGCCAAAGTGCATACCGAATATGCAGGCTTAAAATGTGGCTACGATGATCCTACGCAGTTAGGGATTGACCGTTGGCTACAAGTCTTAGCAGTTGCCAATCACGCGAATCAAAATTATTGTGTGATTAGTTGTGGTACTGCCCTAACCATTGATTTAGCGGATGGATTACAACACCTAGGCGGCTACATTCTGCCGAATTTGTATTTGCAACGTGATTCCCTGATTCAAAATACCAAAGGCATTAAAATTCCTGATGCTGCTTTTGAAGAACTCAGCCCGGGGCGAAATACTATTGATGCGGTCCATCATGGCATTTTATTAGGTTTGCTCAGTACCATTGAACGCGTTATGCAACATTCACCGCGACAGCTTGTATTGACTGGTGGTGATGCTGAATTGTTTGCCCAACATTTACAGCACTATCACCCGATCATTGAAGCAGATTTACTTTTAAAAGGTTTACAACATTATATTCATCATCAAACTGAAAGCATCAAAGGCTGAAGAATCTGCTGCAAGAGTGAAAATTCACTAAAACCATCCTGCTGGGTAAAGTGCCCTGCCTGTTTCACTTCCAGCAATTGCGCATTCATAAAATGTCCAAATTGCAGCGCAAGCGGAGGTGGAACAACAGGGTCGTTATTGGAAAACAATACGATTCGATGTGCAATTTGACGGTGTAACACACGACTTTGTAAGGTAGTTTGTTGGATAAATGAATTAAGCTCAGGCTTATGCGGCGGTACAGATTTAAACCCTGCCACACAAATAAGCGCCTCCATTTTTTGATGGTTTAAATACTGACTCAAATAATGGGCGACAGCTAAGCAACCCAAACTATGTGCTATCACAATACTGTGCTCATTCAGATCTGACATCTGCATATCCAATGCTTGTTGCCAAAGATCAAACTCAGGAACATCTGCATCAGGTAAAAAAACCAATTTCGCTACGCCGTGCATAGCTTTGACCTGTTGTGCTAACCAAGCAAACCAATGGTCTTCTGGTGATGCATGCTCACCATGCACAATAAAAACAGTTTTGGAACAATTCGACATAACTACATTTCTTTTTATTCATTTGCGATCAAATACTAATCACAACTTTTATGGTTTTATATTGATCTTTTGTAGTTTGTTTAAAAATTGAAGACATAAAAAATAGGTGCATCAAGCACCTATTTTTTTATTGAAGTATCTTCAATTATTTCTTTTGATCATTGTTGCCGAAGAGTGGTCCCATGCCACCACCGCCACCGAATTGCTTTTGCAAGCCACCCAATGAACGCATCATTTTCGCCATGCCCGATGGGTTCGCAAACTTCTTCATCATTTTCGCCATTTGCGCATGTTGTTTGATGAGTTTATTCACTTCAACCACATCCATACCACAACCTGCCGCAATACGTTTTTTACGGCTTGGGTTCATCAAGTCTGGGTTACGGCGTTCTTTAATGGTCATCGATTGAATAATCGCTTCCATTTTCTTCACTTGCTTTTCAGGGTTTGCTTGTGCAATTGCATCTTGAATCCCTGAATTGCTCATGCCAGGCAACTTGTCCAAGAAGCCCATCATGCCGCCCATTTTGTTCATTTGCTCAAATTGCATCAGCATGTCTTCAAAGTTGAAGCTGCCGCCTTTTTGCAATTTTTTCGCCATTTTTTCGGCTTTTTCTTTGTCGATTTTGCGTTCAACTTCTTCGACTAAAGAAAGTACGTCACCCATACCCAAAATACGTTGTGCAACACGCTCAGGATGGAATGGCTCTAAGGCATCGAGCTTTTCGCCCATACCCAAGAATTTAATTGGCTTACCGGTAATTGCGCGAACCGAAAGTGCTGCACCACCGCGGGCATCACCATCGGTTTTGGTTAAAATCACGCCTGTAAGCGGTAAAGCATCATTAAAGGCTTTTGCAGTGTTTGCCGCATCCTGACCTGTCATGGCATCAACCACGAATAAGGTTTCAGTCGGCTTAATCGCAGCGTGTAACTCTTTAATTTCGTCCATCATGTCATCATCGACATGTAAACGACCCGCAGTATCGACAATCAAAACATCCGCAAATTGGATCTTGGCTTGTTCAATCGCACGATTGGCAATATCAATTGGCTTTTCATTGGCATTCGATTCAAAGAAAATCGCACCAACTTCACCTGCAACCGTTTGCAACTGCTTAATTGCCGCAGGACGGTAAACATCGGCAGACACCATTGCCACTTTTTTCTTTTGGCGTTCTTGTAAGAAACGCGCTAATTTTGCCGCAGTGGTGGTTTTACCTGCACCTTGCAAACCTGCAAGAAGTATAACCACTGGAGGTTTCGCTGCGAGGTCAAGGCTTTCATTGGCCTCGCCCATCATTTTGGTTAATTCGTTATAAACAATTTTAACGAAGGCTTGCCCAGGGGATAACTGCGTCATCACTTCCTGGCCTAATGCTTCTTCCTTAACTTTCGCGATGAATTCACGAGTTACAGGTAACGCAACATCGGCTTCAAGAAGTGCCATACGTACTTCACGTAACGTATCTTTAATATTATCTTCGGTTAGCTGCCCTGAGCCAGTAACATTTCTTAAACTCTGCGTGAGTCGTTCTGTTAAGGTATCAAACATTGCAAAATCCGCTTAAAATAGCCAGTAGCAAAAAAATCTTTCTTAAAATAGAAAATTTATGCATAAGATGCTATAGGATACTGTAGTTCGAGTCGAATTTATATAAATGAATATTCATCATCCTGAAAAAGGTTTGACATGATTAGTCTTCCCTTGGCTTATACCATTTTGGCTTTAATTGCCTATACCACCTCCTTTTGGTATTTATTCCTGCATTTAATGTCGAAACGTGAACCAAACCATTGGTTTATTGGCGTAATTTTGGGTTTAGGGCTGCTGCTGCATGCAGGGGTGCTTTGCCATGACATGCTTACGCCACTTGGGGTCAATTATGATGTTTTTGTGCTCATGTCCTTTACCTCAGGTTTAATGCTACTACTGAGTTTAATTTTTAGTACTTATCGCCCGATTCTGGCATTAAATTTAATTGGTATTCCTGTCGCTGCGACAGGGCTGATTTTAGGCTTCGCCTTTAGTAAGCCTGATCAATTTATTGAACAACACTCAGTCAGTTTAGATATTCATATTATTTTGTCTTTATCGGCCTATGCTGTTTTGCTAATGGCAACCATTCAGGCGGTAATTTTATGGTTCCAAAACCGTGAGCTGAAAAACAAACAAAAGAAGCGTATTTGGGTTAATTTGCTTCCCTCTTTTCAAGCGATGGAATCGTTATTGTTTGATTTAATTCAAACAGGCTTTATTTTACTGACTACAGCATTAGTGTTTGGTTTCTTTACCATTGAAGATTTCTTTGCCCAACACTTAGCCCACAAAACCGCGTTCAGTATTATTTCATGGTTTGTCTATGGTTCACTGTTGATTGGGCACTACAAATTTGGTTGGCGCGGGCAAAAAGCCATTCGCTTTACCCTGATCGGCTTCTTCCTTTTAGCCGTTGGTTTTATTGGTTCTAAGTTTGTACTGGAAATGATTTTAGGAAGATAAAGGCATTTTTTCAGTTTGGCTGATTAAAGATATAGAACATTCTTCATTACGCGAACGAAGAACATCAAAATTCAATAGAAAAGCCCAGTTTATATAAACTGGGCTTTTATCCAATCAACAATCTATTGATTATAAATGACTTAGATAGTACATTTCGTATAAGGCGTATTATGTTGATTTTAGAGAACTTTAATTATCTTTCAATGTCTCAAAAACATTATATGCAGCCTTAATACGATCTACATTTGGTATCTTTTTATTCATTAACATAACCAATCCAAATCCTTCTTCTGGAATAAATAAAACATACGCCCCAAAGCCATTGGTCGAACCTGTTTTATGAAAAACTTTAGATTTGGGTTGCGATAATTCTTTTACAACAGGATTTGAGCCCAATAAGATTTGTTTTGAATTACTAGCCTGCAGAATTTCAGAAGTAGTGGGATAAGAAAACATTTCCCATCCAAGTGCTTGTGTCATACCGCTATCAGCAACTTTAAAATATCCTTTGTGTGTATCCAATATAGCTTTTTTCATAACAGGGCTATTTGTATCTACATTAAGATTCGAATTTACAAACTTAAGCATATCTGGGAGTGTTGATTTAACGCCATATGCCTCATCCGACAATGGACCAGGATTAACCTGAATTGGCTTGTTATTTTCATCATAACCAAAAGCATAGTTCATTTTTTGTGCTTCTGGAACATTGACGTATGTATGTTTCAAATTAAGTTTAGGAAAAACAGTCTTCTCTAATAATGAAGAGAAAGGAACATTCATCGATTTTGCAGTTAGATACCCAAAAAGTCCTATACTTGGATTTGAGTATTCACGATAAGTACCCGGAGGATTCTTTACTTTACAATTTTTGAAATACTCTAATATTTGCTTATCAGTTTTGATATTATCTGGAAATTGTAATGGCAAATTGCCACTTGTATACGTTAATAACTCTAATAAATTTACCTTATCAATTTCTGAATTTTTTAAAGCAGGGACGTATTTACTAGGATGATCGTTGAACGATATTTTACCTTGATGATTAGCATATGTTCCTGAAATAGCAGTAAAAGTTTTACTTAAAGAACCTAACTCAAAAAGTGTCTGACTATTTACGCTTTTATTTGTATCTTTAGATCGGACACCATAATATTTTTCATAACTTTTACCGTTGTAAATTACACCTATAGCCATACCAGCTACACCGTACTCATCCATAAGTGGCTTAAATGATTGGGTAACAACTTTTTCAATATTTTTCTCATTTTGACTGACTTCACTTGCATGTAAATTCATACCAAAACCTATAACCATGGTAATAAGGCTTGCTTGAAAAAAATATTTTTGATTAAAAACCATCAAGTTAAAGTTCTTTTAAAAAATGGGGAATATAATCTCATATACTAAATATTACATATGTATTAATTTTTTTAAAAATAACTTCTTATATAAAAATCATCTAATCCAACAGCCATTTAACACAATAGCGCTTATACGAAGTACACTTGCATATTAATATAAATATCAAATATTTAAAAATATCACCCAAGTGAAAATGCACAAAATACCGACTTTGAAACAAGTCAGCATTTTATTCAGCGAATTTGTCACTTTCAGCCAATAAAATTGATCAAAAAATCGCTCATATTTCAGCTTTTCCCTGATACCTCCTGCTCTTGAAATTATCCGCAATTTCTGCGGATACACCTTGGGGTAAGTTTTGAGCGATTCTGTACGCTCAGGCTGACATGAATTAGGGGCCATTACGTCTATGTCACTACTGCGATTTTTCATATGATGGGGACATAGAGAACAGGAAGTTCCAAAGAACAAAAATAAGAAAGATCGCACTAGGACTGCAAGGTACGACAGGAGTTATACCAAGCGAACCGATACGAAAAAGCCCGACAGGATGTCGGGCTTTTTTTATTGTCTAAATTTATTTCAAATAATTGCCATTATGTTAATTAAACGGTTTTATAAACTAAAGATTTGGAAATCGAATCTTTGTTTCTGCTTTTCTAATTTCATTACTGGTGAAAGAAATAGTTGTTCCTAAGAATACGAATAGATCCCTTGAATAGAATCATTAGATGACTCATATGAAATATAAAATCCATTATCAACCCGACCCACCCAATCAAAACTATTTTTATATTTTTCAAAAAGATATTCGATTATTTTCTTTTTTATCTCTATATCATCTGTATCAATATCATAAGCAATACAATGAAGTTTACCTTGCCATTCTTGAAGAGAAATAAAGCCTATTGGTGTTTTTAAGTTGTACCAGTTTGACTCTTTAATAAAGTTTACTCCTGAAGTCTTTGCTTCTAAACTGAATTTAGTTTGAATTTCTGAAAAATTAGAACCAATTTCGAATATAAATGGTTCTAATACTTTATTTGTATTCAACGTATTCGTCTCTGCATGTAATAGATGATTGATAGAAATTGAAATCATAACTAGCATAAAGCTTTTAACATAAGTAATTTTTAAAATTAAGTTTTCTTAAAATTAACATAATACAGCTTATGTAAAATTTAATTACACAAACCTATACCGCTCTACTGCCTTTCAAAGCCCTTCGCCTAGACAATTTGCACAAAAAAACGTATAACACCGTTCTTCAAATTTAACTGGTGACTCAAACCGTGAAACTCATCCTTGCACCCATGGAAGGCTTAACTGACCCGATTATGCGTGATGTCTTAACATCCGTCGGCAGCTTCGACTGGTGTGTAACCGAGTTTATTCGTGTCACCAACTCTGTTTTACCTGATCATATTTTTCATCAGTTTTGCCCTGAATTACTCAACGATGGGAAAACAGCTTCGGGCACCCCCGTACACGTGCAGTTTTTAGGTAATGATCCTGAAATGTTGGCAGCCAATGCCATTCGTGCTGTTGCACTTGGTGCACCTGCTATCGATATGAACTTTGGATGCCCCGCAAAAACTGTCAATCGTCATCGTGGCGGTTCGGTATTGTTAGATGAACCTGAAGTCGTGCACGAGTTAGTCAAAGCTGTGCGTGATGCAGTGCCTTCGCATATTCCTGTATCGGCCAAAATGCGCTTGGGCTATATGGATCGAAACTTTATGCTGGAAAATGCCCATGCAATTGAAGATGCGGGCGCAGCTTGGGTAACGGTACATGCCCGTACCAAAGCAGATGGCTATACCCCACCTGCGTTTTGGGATCAGTTACAACCGATTCGTGAAGCATTGAAAATTAATGTGATTGCCAATGGTGAAATCTGGACCAATGCCGATGCTAAACAATGTCGCTTAGAGTCGGGTTGTGAAGATTTGATGATAGGTCGTGGTGCTGTAACGACTCCCGATTTAACTCAATGCATCCGCCAAAACTCAGATACAGCTTTGTTGAGTTGGAATGATTTATTGGCTTTGCAAATTCGCTTTATTAACGGCCCAGCCAAAACTGAAATTGGTATGCTTGGACGTTATAAACAATGGTTAGGCATGATGTCTAAGCATTATCCTGAAGCGAAATTACTTTGGGATGAAGTAAAACGTATTAAACAATTGCATGAAATTGTAGAAAAATTAGAAGCAACTGTGCTTTAAGTTTCAAATAAAGGCCATGAGATACTTTTCGTATCTCATGGCTGTTTCAAGCTAAAAGGATTAACTCACTTCGCTCAGTAAAATAGGCAGTCCTGTTTCAAGTTGTATTGGCATAGAAATATGCTGATGCGCCACTTTCCAGACTTGCTCTACTTTCTGAAAACATATGGTGGTGCGGCACCAAAACACTTCTAAATTGGGAATTGCATCAATTTGATCGACCTTTGAAAAGCAGTGCAAGACGGCGAGTTCAGGCTGGGCAATAAGTTTAATGCCTTCACGATATACACGAATGTTTCCAGCTTTCACTGGAAGATAACGCCTCCACAATTGTTTGTACGCTTGTATACCCGTTAAATGGGTACTTACATCAATTAAACTTACATCTTCGACACAAAGATCAGCTAAAGCTTGTATATCCATGCTTGCTACAGCTTCATCCCATTGTTTCAGCATTAATAAGATGGCATGGGCACTTTGCTCATCACCCGAAATTTCTATGCTCATCGTGTCATTCCTTTACAGTGTATCCACTTATCATCAACATAAGCTCTGATTTTGACAGCATCACGACTTCAACGTATCTGCATACAAATTAAAAACATTCAGAGGCATTTTGTCTTTTATACACAGTCTCAGAAGGTGCACTCCCTACAGCCCTCACAAACTTTAAAACATGTGATTTTCATCACACTATAAAAACTATAGCGAAAATAATTCAGAGAATAAAGCGGTTATTTTAAAGGGCTTCCAAACCCTTATTTCCTCACCGCTTTTAGCAAATTCAATCCAATAAAAAAGCATGTCGATGGACATGCTTAATCAAGATAAATTGGGCATTACACCGTTAAATCTTTAATTGTGATGGATGAGCCATTATTTTTGACTGACTCAATTCCCTTATCGCGTGATTGTTCGGAAGAGTAAAACTGACTGGTACCAATCACCTGATGGTTGGCTGCTTTTAAATTAAAATACGGCTTGCCATTACTGGCGGTTAAACGCTCATAACGACTGTCATCTGCACTATTTTTATGAACGGATTCTATTCCCACGTGCGCCGAGGCTTTTGCTTTGTACAGCTCACTGGTTAAAATTACTTCCCCATTACCCGCTTTGAGCACAAAGCGATATTGCCCATCTTTTGCTTGACTCAGCTCAAACCATCCAGACATATTTTTATTCCTCTTGTTGTTTTCACTTTACTTATTGTTGCTTAAAACTATTTAAGTTCTAAGAAATATAAATGACTTTTAGACAACAAAAAAGAGCATTTTTAATCAAACATTCGCTCAGCAGGAACCATTGTGATTCCTGCCGCCCCAAAACCATGCAATTTTTAGGGCGTGAGCATTAATTTTTGCTTAAGTAACTCTATAAAAACACAAGATGGCATCACGTCACTGATGTAGGTACAACCACGGTTTTACCGTAAAAAGCGGCTTCCATTTCAATAATTTCCACACACAGTTGTACCGTCAAATGCATTTGCTTGGGTAATAACTGCTGTAAAGCTAGAAGTAATTGATTGGAAATTTCTGTTTTTGTAGCTATATCTCGCCCTGAAAGCAAAGAAACCTTGACATGTACATAGGCTTGATTCGATTCACCTAAACCAATCAAATAATCACTTTGACAAATTGCTCGGCTTTTAATATCTGTAGCAACTTGTACATGGCCCGTAGCAAACAAAGCCTGATTTAAGCCCATTAAAACAGATTGAGAATGAAAGTTTTCTAAATTGTCAGAATATTCCAAATGAATATGCGGCATCTGAGTGCAACCCAAACAGTGAAAACTGGGTTATAACATGTTTTCATACCTCACTGATGCAAGAAAAAGGATGAGATCATCCTCAATCTCTGCATAGTGAGATAAAACATTACAATTAAACTTTTTTCACATATTCCGATTTCAGTTTGATTGCCCCAATACCGTCAACCTTGCAATCAATATCATGACCATCGCTGGCTTCAGGCAATAAACGAATGTTCTTGACCTTGGTCCCAACTTTAACCACTGAAGATGAGCCTTTAATTTTTAAATCTTTAATCACAGTCACAGTATCGCCATCAACCAATAAATTACCGTTAGCATCCTTAATTTGAGCAACCTCTTCTGCTTGGTTCAGCTCACCTTCTTTCCATTCGTGCGAGCATTCTGGGCAAATCAATAAGTCGCCATCTTGATAGGTATATTCTGATTGGCATTTTGGGCAGTTTGGTAAAGACATAAAAAACTCAAAAAATAAAAAATAAAACTTAGTGTACTGTAAAATTACGAATAACCCTAAATTCCATATGGGTATTTCTGCAAATTATTGCTTTTGAAACACCACATAATTAAATTTCTGAGTTTGTTGATTGGGTGTGATATGCACGTCCTGTACACTCGAAATGAAGCGGAAATCGGGTTCAGCAAATTGTTGCTGTAATTGTGCAACACTATAACGTTGAACCTCTAATCCACTGCATTTTAAAGGACCATCTTCAGCAAAAGTAGCTACTATCACGTATCCTAAGGACTGTACGGCTGTTTTCACTTGCTGTATATAACGCTTTTGCTCTTGAGGCTGGGTCAAAAAATGAAATACCGCACGATCATGCCAAACTTGATAGCTTTCTGGTTCGAATTCCACGCTTAAAAGGTCGGCTACCTTCCAGTGAATCAAATGAGCGCGATCACCTAAACGCTGTTGGCTCTGCTGCAAAGCCATGTTGGATATATCCAATACGGTTAAATTACTATAGCCTAAATCGAGTAACTCATCAGCAAGTATAGATGCGCCAGCGCCAACATCAATAATTGCAGCGTCAGGTTCCAATTTCAAAGATTGAATCAATTGTATCGATTGGCTTGCATGTAACTGAAACCAACTCACTTGCGTCACGGCTTTATCTGTATAAACCCGATTCCAATGTGTTTCTATTGACATGTCTTCATTCTCAATAATTAATCACTTATACAAACAATATTATATTAAAGCATATTCTATTTTAAGTAATTTCTTCTTCAAGGGATTCTAAATAATGCTTCAAGACCACAGCATGATTTTGCGTTGCATTCTTTGCCGCAGTAATCAAGCTAATATTATTGTGTTGGACTAAACGTCGTAATTCTGCGAGGGTTTCAGGATGTTGCCTCAATTCAAGTAAATATTTTGCTCGAAATTCTTGCCAGCCAATTAAATCTTGATGATAAGACTGCCTTAAAACAGTGGACGGCGTAATCTCTTTGGGCCAAAGATCAATCTTGGCATCTTGTTTTTTAATGCCTCGTGGCCATAGACGATCCACTAAAATTCTTAATCCATCATCTGCGGTAACAGGACTGTAGGCACGCTTGATTTGAATCTGCATTAATTTCCTTAGCGATGCGAAAATAAAGAATTCATTTAACTTTCCATACTAATATCTTCAACATTTCCATCTTCATCAAATGAGACACATAACACATAGTCAGTCACATTTTCTGGCAGACTAAAGTCAATCGAATCATCATTTTCCTCAACGGAATGAAAGTCTAAAAAACGTTGGGTCGATAATAACTCAATTACCTGCTTCGCTTCAGGGCGCGTGAGTCCAGTATGATGCTGCCAATACTGTGGAGAGATTTCTTGCAAATGATGCTCCACATATAAGCGCACCTGATTATCTAACCCGACATCTTGCAGATAGCTTTGCCAAATCGCATTTCGGGCTTTCTGTTCTCTGTCCTTAAAATTATTAAACGTTTGCATAACATCCTTACCTTTTATCCATCAGGTATTTCAGGTGTAATCAAGAGTGCCAGCAATTGTAAAGACTCTTGCCAGCCCAAATAACACGCTTCTACAGGAATTACATCAGGTATACCTGATTGCGTGATTTGAACTTCTGTCCCTACAGAGACCGCTTTAAATTGAACTTTGACTTCAATTAAATCGGGCATGTTTGGATCTTCAAATTGATCAACATAGCGTAACAGTTCATTCGGAACCACTTCGTGATATGTGCCACCAAAACCAATGCGTGTGCCTGTAGAAAAGTTAGTGAAATACATGCGATATTTGCCCTCAGGCTTCACCTCAAGCAAATCGACATGTGCTGTAAAACCGTGGGGTGCCATCCATTTGACTAAGGCATCTGCTGTGGTAAATGCCCGATAAACACGCTCTGGTGGTACATTAAACACGCGATGTAATTGAACCGTATTCGACATGAGACACCTATATTTTTATTCTTTAGTTTTAAATAGTGTACGGCAGGCAGAGGTGGCTTATGTATAACTTGAGTATAAATTATACAGCACCCCCCTACTTTGGCCGCTCACTACTCGTCATCATAATCATAGAGGTAGCTCAGGCAGCCCCAACCGTCATATTCACCTTGGAACATTTCAGCAATTTTAACGAACCACTCTTCTAAATCTTGAACATCCTGATATTCAGGAATCATATTGACATGAACATTCAACACCCATAAATCACTGCCATCATTTTTGACTTCTTCTTGAAACAGCGAAATTTTTTGTTCTTCATGCAATAAATGCAAAGCGCATTTTTCTGCCTGATCTTGGGTTGTAAAAACAATAGAGAATTCAATTTCATGTAGATCGGTTAGATCATTGCCATCTTCATACATTTGCCACAGTACATTACCGTTATCGTCATCTGGAAATAATTCATAGTTGCGGCTCATGGTTATATCCCTGCTTTTTGTTTATTAATTCAACATAATTTAGCATGATTTTATGACAGTTTAAGCCCCAAAAGAGACATTTTTAAAATGTAGCTAAACTCTGAATATCGACCAACTCACCACTAAATGGCTGGACAAACTTCAAGTGACTGGCATGTAATGCCATGCGCTTTAGAGGACTTTGAAAGGGTTCAGGATGATAGAGTTTATCCCCTGTGATGGGATGCCCAATATATTGCATATGCACACGTAATTGATGGGAGCGCCCTGTAATCGGAGTCAGCAATACACGGCTGATATCCTGTTCTGGATGATATTCCATCATTTCAAATAAGGTTTTGGCAGCTTTACCCAATTCAAAATGCACAATCTGACGTGGACGATTTTCCCAATCTGTAATTAAAGGGACTTCGACACTTCCCGATTGCTGAATCTGACCTTGCACCAATGCTTGATAATGTTTGGTCACCGTTCGTGCTTGGAACATTTTGCTGACCGCGACTTCGGCATCACGATGCTTGGCAAACATCAAAATTCCCGAGGTCGCCATATCCAAACGATGGGTAATTTTCGCATCAGGAAATTGCGCTAAAACACGATAATAAGCACTATCATGATGTTCAGGTAAACGCCCCGGCACCGACAGCAAACCCGCAGGTTTATTAATCACCACCAAGTCTGCATCTTCATAAATAATCTGCAAAGGTTCTTGTGGTGGGGTATAAACGAAGTGGTCATTTAGAGACATGAGCAGATGGGATGACAAACAAAGCGGGCAAAATATCAAGCCACCATGATGCTGTCAATTTTTCTACGTTTCAGTCATTTCATTTATTCCAAAGTGATACTTTCTCCATCAAAAATCGACAAATGTTTAGCGATGCTTATTCATTTCTGTCAGTAAATCTAACTGAATTTCTTGAATTTGTGTCAGCCGTTCCCACTGATTTGACAATAAATGATCCATTTTTTCATGCAAATGTCGAATCTCTAATTCCGCTTTAAGGTTGATCTGATAGTCATGTTGTGAACGTAAGCGGTCTTTGGCTTCCTGTCGATTTTGGCTCATCATAATAATTGGTGCCTGAATCGCCGCTAAACATGACAAAACCAAATTTAATAAAATAAAAGGATACGGATCGACTGGATATACCCATAACACCACTGTATTTAACAGAATCCAGAGCACTATAAAAATGGCAAAAATAATGAGAAATATCCAACTTCCCTCAAACGTGGCGATTTTATCTGCCAGCTTCTCACCAAGCGTCCTTTTTTGATCAAATTCAGTTTCGATGTTTTTGGTAATCAGTTCATGCCGTTGCATGCTGCTAATCACTTCACGCTCTAAATCGGTCAGCTCGCCTTTTTCAGATTTCAACAATGAATGTACATATTGGATGCAATAATGGGTCAAATCGGGTCGACAAATAAAACTTTCTGATGACCAATTTGGTTCATCTTTTTTGATCTCATCACTGATCACATCACGAATCATATGCCCAGAGACCAATGCTTTATAAGGAAATGACTTTTTGCACACTGCACACGTTTGAGTTTGTCTATCTGTCATTTTTTTAATTGGTTTTCTATTTTGACTCCATCATAACAATTTTCTATGCAAATGAAGCGACTTCCATTACTGCAACAATACAAATTGTTAGATTTAACTTAAAACAGATAGAACAATAAATGGAACCAAATTAAACACCATAATTAGAATTTTATAGACTGCCATCGCAGCATAATGAATGGCATCAAAAGTCTGATCATTTAAATTAAACCAGCGACCATGTAAGCTTTTCATCCACGTTCTAGCGTAGATAAAAACCAAAAACCAAATCAGTAAAATGAGATAATTGAGGACTAAAGACCAACCCAACACTTGCCCTAATAATTGCATATCCATGTGTATCACCTCTATCTTCACGTTGAATAGTCACGTCATGAGCTAAAGTTTTAACCCGACACGAAAACCTCGCGCAGCATAATAAGATTCAGCCCCGTTATGATACGTAAACACCTGACCATAGCGGCGGTCACAAAATAATGCTCCGCCCAAAGCCCGAATAGCCTCAGGTGTACTCACCCAACTTGATGTTTTTTTGTCAAAATTTCCCAATTGTTGTAATTTATAATATTGCTGTTCTGTGAGTAGCTTAGTGCCCTTCATCCCAGCTAAACGCAGCGCACTGTCTTGTGGCGGATTCTGCTTTCGAGCAGCCAAGGCTTCAGCGTCATAACATAAACTACGACGACCTATGGGGCTTTCCTCCGCACAATCAACAAAATAATATTCATTGCTGTTTTGCTCAAATTGAATAAGATCTGGCTCGCCCCCTGTTTGCTCCATCCAGTGCAAACTTTGAATTTTTTTAGGTTGTGCTTGAAGTTTGGACAACACTTTACTCCATTTGAGATGAGGATGTCTTAAAACATGCTGCTCGAAACGTTGTTGTAAACGGGTAAAAAGTTGCTGATCATCCAATGGCTGATCTAAGTTGTGATGGCTCATCTCTGCTCTTCTTTTTATGACATTATTTTTCGAAACCTGCTCTTATCATGTTACTGAATGAGACAAAAAAACATCGTCTGAATTTGTAAATAATGTAAACAAGTAGAGTAATATGAATAAGCAGCCAAACTAAAAGAGAGGTTAAAATATTATTAAAATTATATTGTTATTCGATTTTATTCTAAAAAATTTTTAGGGTGTCAAGGGAAAACATCAGTGGTTTACTTCAACAACCATGACTTTGTAAATCATAACCTTGTGCCTATAAACTTTTGGTTTATAGCGTCCTAAGCCGAATCGAGACCTTTTGGGTAAGTACTACACTCACGTTGTACGCAACTGGTAGCAATCTACTCTTTCCGATCCCCATCACACCCTTGAGATATAGTGTAGGTAGATTCGATTGGGATTGTTTTCCTAAAATTTAGAATTTTTTAAAATTTTTAAGTATATTTCCCACAATATAAAAATTATAAGGAATTAATTTCCATTTATTAAAATTTAATGAAGTTTTAATTTCACTTTTAATAATAATTTGCGTTTTTTTACCACCCAAACTCCAGCAAATCTAAAATTATGCCCAAATCACCATAATGGCTGCCAAAATGACTAAAAAAAGCCCCAAATGATCTGAACGAGCTAATTTCTCTTTAAAGAAAAATACCGAAATCAACAAACTAAATAGAATTTCAATTTGCCCTAGGGTTTTCACTAAAGCCACGGTCTGCATACTCATGGCACTAAACCAACCTAAAGATGCCAAGAAACTACATACACTGACTTTGAAGGTCAGTCCGACGCGCTGCCCCATGTGGTACAAGGTTTTTCTGCTAAATAAACTTAAGTACAACAACAGAATCACACATTGAAAGCCAATTAAAATACACAATACCCACGCTGCACGATGCAAAAAAGGCAGCATTGCTAGTTCTAAACTGGCTTCTCGAACCAATAGGGAGGTAATGGCAAAACACAACCCACTGCCTAATCCGATCATTAAGGTTTTGACGGAAAGTTTGGTCTGCTTGCTTCCTTGACTCAGTAAGAATACAGCGATTGCACCAATCAGTACCCCAAGCCACCCCCAAACGCTTAAGTGCTCTTGTAGCAACATGACACCAATGAGTGCAGCCAAAATGGCTTCGCTTTTTGCTAGCCCGATGCCAATCGCATAATTCTTTTGTTGAAACAATTTTACCATTAAGGCCGTTGCGTATATTTGGCTCATGCCTGCAACCACAATGTACAGCCAAAAATGTGCTGAAAAACTCACAACTGCTGTAACAGGTTGTTGGTGATATAAAATAGCGAGGTAACTTAAAGCAAAGATTGGAGAAAAGAGAAAACGCGCTAAGGTGGTGCCATAGACATCAACGCTGGTACTGAGTTGCTTTTGAAAAGCATTACGCCACGCCTGCATAAAAGCAGCCATGATTGTAAATAGTACCCAAGCAATTGCCATAATTCTGACTTCATCTCTAAATCATGTGCTAATTTACTCGCTTCAAATTGACTTTTCGAGCTTTAGTTTCCTTTTACTACACTGGTGTGTGATGCGACTTTGGCTGAACAGCGGGCTCACTAATAAAAACCGTGTTGGCCTTCAAAATGGAAGGGGCAAAATCGACCATGCGACGTAAGGTTCGCGTGTAATGTGCTTGATCCGAAAAGCCAGCTTCAAAGGCAAGATCAATTAAACTATAACCTTCAATCCACAATTGAATGGCATAGCGTACTTTTAACCACAATATATATTGCCGCATGGAACCACCCAATTGAGCACTAAATAAATGCATCAAACGTGACTCAGATAAACCGACTTGAGCCGAAACATCTGCCACTGTAGGAATATTCTGTGGTACTTGCTGTTTAATATATTCACACGCTTTTAAAATACGGACATCCCACGGCAAATGAGTTACTTTCGGGGATATAAGCTGCAAAATACGCAATAATAATCGCTTCACTTGCTCAATATTTAATGCCCCTAATCTCAAGTGTATAAGCTCACTGCTGAGCGGTTGTAAACAATCCGCAGGCAATGAACGCATCTGCTTTCCTTGTAATGCAGTGTGTACATAGCCATAAAGTTCATGGTCTGGATCTATTAACACTGCCAGATAAGGTTGATTTTCAGAATCCGTGCTATGGCTAACATTCGGTGCCATACAAACAATGTCATGATAACTGCGGGGCTGATGATCCAGAGTTACGGCAAATTGTGCACCTAACCCGATTTGTAACAGTGCAGGGAAATGCACATGTGATTTGTTTAAGTGTTCTTGTGTGACATATAAAACGATGCCATCCCAAGCATATACCCAGCTCTTTTCTGGTTTCGCTACTGGGTCAGATTCCTTCTGATGAAATAGCATAATCGTTCAAGACCCGATGTGGTATGTTGTTCAAAATGACTCCTGTAAACACTAAAGGAGTAGTTACATGTTACAGAATACCCAAGAACTGATTAAAAACAACACTCAGGAACTCATTAAAAATACTGTACCAACACTCACAAATAAGCATGAGGTGCAAATTGTCGGCAGTGATGGTCGTATTAAAACGCTCAAAGAATTCTACCCTTTTTATCTTTCACAACATGCAGACTCAACGTGTCGTCGTTTGCATTTCGTAGGTACAACCTGCGTGATTGGTATTGCTGCAACCGCAGCCATGAAGAAAAATGCCAAATTACTTTGGGCCTTACCTGTGGTGGGTTATGGTTTTGCTTGGGTCGGTCACTTCTTCTTTGAACACAACAAACCTGCAACATTTAAACAGCCCTTCTTTAGCCTAATCTGTGACTTTAAAATGTATAAAGACATTTTAGTCGGCAAAGTCGATTGGTAAAACCTCAATTGGAGCTGACTTATTTAGGGCTCTAATAAGTCCGCTCCATCCTCACAATATTCTTAGAAATAGCCTCTATTAACGGTCATCCAATAGCTGTGACCTGTTCGCAAAAAACCAGGAAAATTTTAATCTATTTTCTTTTCATGTTTTCCTGTAAAGCAAATGTGCAATTTCACGCAAAATAGTGGAAAATCAAGCGAATTAATTCTTCTATAAATTGTTGAAGTGAGCATTTCATGAGTACTCTTGCATTTACGGCTTTCACTCTTAATGGTGTAGACGCGCAAAAATTTCTACAAGGTCAAGTTACCGTTCACGTAGAACGCCTAATTGAAAATCAAACTCGCTATACCGCAATTTGTGATCTTAAAGGTCGAATTCATTTTGGCTTGTGGCTAAAAAAAGTAAATAGTGAAAGTTTCGAAATTATTACCACACTCGATCAAAGCGAAGAATTTGCCAAGCATATTCGAAAGTTTGGTGCATTTTCCAAGATGAAACTGGAATCTATTGGCTCAGTATTTCCGAGTATTGTTGGTACACATACTGAATTTTCAACAACAGAAACAGATATAAGTGCTTGGCAATTGCAAGCCATTGAAACAGGTCAAGCATGGATTTGCCAAATCACTGAACATGCGTTCCAACCTCAAGAATTACGTTTGCATCAACGTGAAGGTGTTCACTACGATAAAGGCTGCTACTTAGGTCAAGAAATTGTGGCCCGCCTCTGGTTTAAAGCCAAACCAAAACACTGGCTACATTTAGTTCAAGGACACGGTGAAGCCCCAGCCCCAGCGACACAACTCAACAAAGATGTGGAAGTGGTCAATAGCATACCGACAACCGACGGCTATAAAGCATTAGTCGTTGCAAAACCAACTGCAATGACTGAGTTAGGCTTACAAATCTTAGACCTACCAGAAGAATTGAATGGTGATGTTGCAAGACCTGTTCATTAAGTCTGTTTAAATGTATTTCTAGATCGTATATGAATCGCATATACGATCTTTTTAAACTTAGAAAAATAATATAAAAAATAGATGCTTAGAACTTTTATAAATTACAGGTCATTTACGTTTTATATTTCCTCTCTAGCGAATTAAATTACACAATACCCATTTTTGGTTATTTTATAACCACTTGCATTTTATTCCAAATCCCACTTAAATTCCAATTAAACATATATATTTCAGCTAGTTAAAATAAAACCATGGATAGAATATAGATTTTTTACTCTATTTTGTTGTTTTTTTGAACTAATCAGTTCTGCTAGAGCATTTACTCTTATTTTAATTGTGTTATTTTTGTCACATGGAGTAACGATATGATTTTGGTCGGATCTACCAAATAATTCCAGATTTTACATAAACATACATAAAAAATCGTGTACCTCAAGGGAAGATGAAAGAATGAAATTAAAAGCGCTAACTACCGCAATGATTCTCGCAGCATTACCAACCGCTGGAGCATTTGCTGCGGCACTTGACCGTTCAGGACAATCTATTTCTGCCTTCTTGCAACCAGGCAACTATTTTGAAGCAGGTATTTCAATCCTTGATCCGGACGTATCAGGGAAAGATATATCTGGTAACAATGCTAGCGACATGGCTGGGGACTACTACTTCCCTACTGCTGCATTAAAACTACAATTAACTGATCAATTCTCTTTTGGTTTACTTTACGATCAACCATATGGTGCTGAAGCTGAATATACTGGTAACAATAATTTCGTTGCCAAACAAAGCGACCGCTTATTACCATCTGCTAGCAGCCCAACTTTAGGACAAGCTGGTTTAGGCAATGTAGTTACTGGTGGCACATCCGTTGAAGTAGATACTCAAAATTTAAACTTTATCCTAGGCTACCAACCTACAGCTAATTGGAACTTGTATGGTGGTGCTGTTTATCAAACAGTAAAAGGTAATGTGAAACTACGTGGTTCTGCATATAGCCTTTATAATGGTTACGATGCCGACATTAAAGAAACAGGTGACTTTGGCTGGTTAGCAGGTGTCGCTTATCAAATTCCAGAAATTGCATTAAAAGCATCATTAACATATCGTTCTGAAATTGAGCATAATGCACAAGTTAATGAAAATATTCCTATTGTAAACTTGGTTGCAGCAAATCCAACATTATTGTTTGGCGCTCTGGGTATTACAGATCCTGCTACGCAGCAAGCTATCGGTCAGAAACTTGCAGCATTAGGTGGCAGTGGTAAAACTGACATTACAACGCCTCAATCTGTAAATTTAGATTTCCAAACTGGTATTATGGCCAATACAGTTGCCTTTGCTAACCTACGCTGGGTAAACTGGAAAGATTTCTCAATTCAACCATATAAGTTTGGTCTTGTTTCTCAAGCTGCTGGTCAATTACTGCCACAATTAAACAAACCAAATGGTTTTAATTTAGTTGATTACTCAGATGATCAATGGTCAGCAAACGTTGGTGTGGGTCGTAAATTGACTGAACAATGGGCAGGTAATGTATCTGTCGGTTGGGATTCTGGTGCTGGTAACCCTGTAACGACACTAGGCCCAACAGAAGGTTATTGGAACCTTGGTTTAGGTGTTCAATATAGCCCTACACCTGCAACATTCATTGCTGGTGGTGTGAAATACTTCTGGTTAGGCGATGCAGATGCTCAAACTGGCGCTCATTCTGCGGCAGGTACTTTCAGTGACAATGATGCACTTGCATATGGTTTAAAACTCGGCTACCGCTTCTAATTCCTACTTGACTCAAAAGACCATCCTTCTGGATGGTCTTTTTTTGGCAAAAAGTATCATTTTTATAAATCTCAATTTCCACCGAACTTAGCCAAGTGTTTCTAAATTAAACATTTAATTTTTTACTTAAATGATTCTACAATTAAACTAATTACTCTATTTTTTATATATAAATCATTAATATACATACGTACCATTAGTATTTTTACTCTATTCAAGCACTTTTTGTGTATGAGCTAGTTCAATTAATAAACGGCATAGTGCATTTACTCTTTTTTAATTTGTGTTACCTTCCCTTAACTTTTAGTTACAAAGCGATATCAGGGAAAATATCCATGAAGCTTACAGCTCTTAAAAAAGCAATTTTACTCTGTCTTATTCCTACTACTTCTACATTTGCCGCAGGCCTTGATCGTTCTGGTCAATCTATTGCAGCTTTTCTGCAACCAGGAAACTACTTTGAAGCAGGTATTTCTATACTTGATCCAGATGTTTCAGGCAAAGACAAAGAAAATAATAATACAGGTGACATGGCTGGTGACTATTACTTCCCTCATGCCGCTTTGAAAATCCAAGCAACAGATCATTTCTCTGTTGGCTTGATTTACGACCAACCCTATGGTGCAGATGCTGAATATTCTGGGGATAGTGGTTTTGTAGAAAATCGTCCTGTTCCCTTTAAAGGTGGTACATCTGTTGTTGTTGATACTCAAAACTTAAATTTATTAGTAGGTTATCAACCGAATGATAACTGGAACTTATATGCTGGTGCTGTATATCAAACGGTAGATGGAACAGTCTTACTTCGTGGTACAACCTATAGCGTTCTTAATGGTTATGATTTTAGAACAGGTGAAGATGAGTCTGTTGGTTGGTTAGCGGGTGTTGCTTATCAAATTCCTGAAATTGCATTGAAAGCATCAGTAACTTATCGTGCTGAAATTAAGCATAAAATGAATGCTTATGAGCATTTTGGGCTTGCGGGTTTAACTGGTAATGCAAAACTTGATGGTGTCATGACCGCATTAAATGCTTCAAGTGGTGAAACAGAATTAACCACCCCTCAATCTGTCAATGTCGATTTACAAACAGGCATCATGGCCAATACTGTGGCATTTGCCAATGTACGTTGGGTAGACTGGTCAAACTTCAAAGTTCAACCTTATAACTTTGGCAAACTTTCTCAAGTCCTTGGACAGGCTGGACTTGTAGCGAATAAACCGAATGGTTTTAATCTCATTGATTATAAAGATGATCAAATTTCTGCAACTGTTGGTTTAGGTCGTAAATTTAGTGATCGTTGGGGAGCTAACGTATCAGTAGGTTGGGACTCTGGCGCAGGTAACCCTGTGACTACACTGGGTCCAACAGAAGGCTTTTGGAGTGTAGGAACGGGTGTACGTTTCTCTCCTGCTGAAAATTACTTTATCGGTGCAGGCGTAAAATATTACTGGTTAGGTGATGCTGATGCCGTAACTGGTGCTCATTCTGCAGCAGGAACATTTACTGACAACAATGCCATCGCGTATGGTTTAAATGTAGGCTATAAATTCTAAAATCTAGAATTTAAAAAAAAGACGGACTTATGAGTCCGTCTTTTTTTGCTTTAATCTTATAGAGTTAAGCAGGAATATCACGTACAGATGCCTTACGAATGGCTTCTTTTAATGCATCATAACCATTGATTGCTGGGAATTGTGGAAATTCAGCAATCACATTTTCTGGCGCATCAAACAAGAAACCATGATCCGCTTCGCCTAACATTGTGGTGTCATTATACGAATCGCCCGCGGCAATCACACGGAAGTTCAAACCATGAAGCGCTTTAACCGCCTGACGTTTTTGGTCTGGTTGACGTAATTTATAAGCAGAAATCATGCCCTGCTCATCTGTTTCTAACTTATGACAAAAAATGGTTGGCCAACCCAATTGTTTCATCAGTGGATGTGCAAATTCATAAAAAGTGTCTGAAAGGATAATCAGTTGGAAATGCGTACTGACCCATTCTACAAATTCTTTCGCACCTGGAAATGGTCCCATTTCCGCAATCACATCTTGAATATCATCCAAGCCTAAATTATGTTGCTTAAGAAGATTTAAACGCTGTGTCATCAACACATCGTAGTCAGGAATATCACGTGTTGTCGCTTCTAGCGCTTTAATTCCAGTTTTTTTTGCAAAGTTAATCCAAATTTCTGGAACTAACACACCCTCTAAATCAAGACATACAACTTCCATGAATGCTCCCAACTGTCTATGAAAAAAATTTGGACTATAATAACATCAACTTATGATTCAGTAGTTGCTGTTTTTTAAATCTATTTTTTTCATAAGCATTTATTTTTTAATGCTAAGTAGAAATATTCAATTCAATTAGAATATTTTCAAAATCTTTTAATATAGGTTTTGAAGTCTCCAAGCCTATAGCCAGGAACTCTAATGACTACTATCCCTACTGTCGATCATATTGATGCACTTGCATCTGAATATGCAGATAAATCTCCAAGTGAAATTTTAGAACTCGCACTGAATCAAGAAGGTGAAATTGCCATTTCTTTTTCTGGCGCTGAAGATGTTGTACTGATTGATATGGCTGCCAATCTGGGTAAACCATTCCGTGTTTTTAGTTTAGACACGGGGCGTTTACACCCAGAAACCTATCAATTTATTGAAACTGTGCGTAAACATTACAATGTTAATATCGAAATCTGTTTCCCAGAATCTGAAGCAGTCCAAGCGCTTGTCAATGAAAAAGGGTTATTCAGTTTTTACCAAGATGACCATAAAGAATGCTGTGGTATTCGTAAAGTACAACCTTTACGTAAAAAACTGGCGACTTTAGATGGTTGGATTACGGGTCAGCGTAAAGACCAAAGCCCTGGTACACGCACTGAAATTCCAGTGGTTCAATCTGATGTTGGCTTTTCTGGCCCAGGTAAACAGTTGATTAAATACAATCCTTTGGCGAATTGGTCGAGTGCTGAAGTATGGAGCTATATCCGTATGATGGAAGTGCCATACAATCCACTACATGAGCGTGGTTTTATTTCAATTGGCTGTGAACCATGTACGCGTCCTGTATTGCCCAATCAACATGAGCGTGAAGGTCGTTGGTGGTGGGAAGAAGCCACCCATAAAGAATGCGGATTACATGCTGGTAATTTATCAAAATAATTTTGTCAAGCCAAAGCCACTGAACTATTCAGTGGCTTTTTTTCAGATTGATGGACATATAAAGCCGTAACTTTTCTAAGTAAAAAGCGCTATACTCAAATCAAGTTTTATAATTCTAACAAGGTGTCTCAGAAAGGAGTCACCGCAGAAATTGCAGTGAGGCAATCAATACTATGCGCCCCTTACACCCCATTGACTTTATTTTTTTAACATTAGAAAAACGGCAGCAACCGATGCACGTTGGGGGATTATTCCTTTTCCAAATTCCTGAGCATGCACCTGAAACTTTTCTACAGAATTTAGTTGCGGATATTCGCAACTCAAAATCTATTCCTATTCCACCATTTAACAATAAATTAAATGGTCTGTTATGGGATGAAGATGAAGAGTTTGATCTCGATCATCATTTTCGCCATATTGCCTTACCCCATCCTGGACGCATTCGTGAATTACTGACCTATATCTCACAAGAGCATAGCGCCCTTATTGATCGAGCTAAGCCTTTATGGACGTGTTACATCATCGAGGGAATCGAAGGTAACCGTTTTGCGATGTATTTTAAAATTCACCATGCCATGGTCGACGGTATTGCAGGTATGCGTCTGGTCGAAAAATCGCTATCTCACGATCCACATGCCAAAAGCATTGTGCCGCCGTGGTGTGTTGAAGGGCCTCGTGCCAAACGCATAAAAGAAGCGAAAGTCAGCCGCATGAAAAAAATCATCACTGGGTTGAAACAACAGGTTGAAGCAACCCCTATCGTGATGCGGGAACTTTCCAAAACAGTTATGCAGGATATGGGGCGTAATCCAGACTATGTGTCCAGCTTTCAAGCACCAAGCAGTATTTTGAATCAGCGTGTCAGTTCATCACGCCGCTTTGCTGCCCAGTCTTTTGAGTTTGATCGTCTGCGTCATATTGCGACATCTTTAAATGTCACGATTAACGATGTGGTATTGGCGATTTGCTCTGGTGCATTACGTGAATATTTACTGAGTCAAAATGCCCTACCCAAAAAGCCTTTGATTGCCATGGTTCCTGCTTCTATTCGGGATGATGATTCAGAAGTATCGAATCGAATTACCATGATTTTGGCAAATTTGGGAACACATAAAGAAGATCCTTTAGAACGTTTGCAGATTATTCGTCGTAGTGTCCTGAATGCAAAAGAACGCTTTAAACGCATGAACTCAAACCAAATCATGAATTATAGTGCTTTTGTATATGGCGCCGCAGGCTTAAATATTGCCTCAGGTTTAATGCCAAAACGTCAGGCATTTAATTTGGTTATCTCTAACGTACCAGGCCCACGTGAACCTTTATATTGGAATGGTGCCAAATTAGATGCGTTGTATCCAGCATCCATTATTTTAGATGGTCAAGCGCTCAATATTACGATGACCAGTTATTTGGATAAGCTTGAAGTCGGTCTGACGGCATGCCGTGTTGCACTACCTAAAATGCAGAATTTATTGACGCATTTGGAAGAAGAAATTCAACGATTTGAAAGTATTGTTGGGGTCAAAAGCCCAAAGTTGAAGGCGGTGAGTTAACCGCAGAAACTGATGACACAAATTAAGTAGAATAAATTAAGGGGCTTCATGTGAGCCCCTTAAGCTTTAATACTGCGACACTGTTTCAGTAGCTGATGACAAACCGAACGAACCATAGCAGTTGTAATTTGAGTTTCTTTGCCTTGTTCGTCTACGATATAACCCGTATGTACGTTTTTATTATCTAGCACGTTCTTAATACCTTGTTTGATAATTTTTTCACTCATGCCCATTTCACACCTCTTCTTGCTAAGACCAAATTCCCCAAAAATGAAAATTTAGTTTGGCTACTTGGTATGAGTAGTATTGAAAAAACTAGCTCGAAAGTAAAATTTCAGTTGTAACAAGTGTTTAACGACATCCTGTTACAATTTCAGCTCAGAATGATATCGTATTGCTCTTGCGTATATAAATTTTCCACCTGAAATTTAATCATACGATTAATAAAATGCTCTAAATCCGCTACAGCTGGTGCTTCTGCTGTAAGTAAGCGATCAATCACAGAAGGATGTGCGACAACAGTAAAGCCACTCTGTGATTCAAAAGCTCGGGTATATCGTAAGATTTCTCGAAAGATTTCGTAACATACCGTCTCTGCTGTTTTAACATAACCACGTCCCTGACAAGTCGGACAAGATTCACATAACAAGTGTTCTAATGACTCTCGGGTACGCTTACGCGTCATTTCGACTAGACCTAACTCAGAAACCTGTGTAATTTTGGTCTTGGCATGGTCACGTTCCAACATGCGCTCAAACTGATTCATCACTTCTTCACGATGCTGAGCTTCCTGCATGTCAATAAAGTCAATAATGATAATGCCACCCAAGTTACGCAAGCGTAACTGGCGCGCAATGACCTGTGTTGCCTCCATATTGGTTTTAAACACGGTATCTTCCAGTGTTCTGCCACCCACATAGGAACCTGTATTGACATCAATTGTGGTCATGGCTTCGGTCTGGTCAATCATTAAATAACCACCAGACTTTAAGGCAACACGAGTTTGTAATGCTTTCTGAATGTCTTCTTCAACATTATATAAATCAAAAATCGGGCGTTCACCAGGATAGTGAATCAAACGACTCTGCATATTTGGCACAAACTCAGCCACAAATTCCTGTAATTTCGCATGAATTTCACGTGAATCAACGGAAATTTTTACAGTATTTTCATTTGCTAAATCACGAATAATACGTTGTGGTAAGGGTAATTCTTCAAAAATAAGAGAAGGTACCGCAATATTTTTTTGTTTACGTTGGATGTATTCCCACAACTTTGCCAAATACGCCATATCCTGCGCAATCGACGCTTCATCAATGCCTTCCGCAGCAGTACGTACAATGACTGAACCGGGTAACTCGTGTTCAGCTTGGATCTTCTCAATAATAGAACGTAAACGCTCACGTTCTCCTTCCGATTCAATTCGTTGCGATACACCAATATGATTACCAAAAGGCATGAGCACCAAATAACGCGAAGGAATAGAAAGGTCTGTGCTTAACCGCGCACCTTTGGTTCCCAACATATCTTTCATGACTTGGACAGTCAGAATTTGTCCGGGCTGTAATAACTCAAAAACATTCGGAATCGGCTGATTCCGCGGCCAGATCATATCATTGATATGTAAAAAAGCAGTACGCGACAGACCAATATCGACAAAAGCTGCCTGCATACCTGGCAAAACACGAACCACTTTGCCTTTATAAATATTTCCTACCAAACCCCGTTTTACAGTACGTTCAACATATAACTCGTTGACTGTACCGTTTTGAATTAATGCCACACGACACTCCATCGGTGTGACATTAATCAGTAACTCGTCAGACATAATAAGACTCAAAACATTATAAAAATTTTTGTTTCACCATTAATTTAATAGCTTAATGGCTTTGAATAACTCGACTGTCTCATGTAACGGCAAACCAACTACATTGGTATAACTGCCTTCAATACGGGGAATATAACGCGAAGCAAGCCCTTGTATGGCGTAAGCTCCGGCTTTCCCTTCAGGTTCCCCTGTTGCCCAATAGTCTTCCATGTCTTTCAGGCTCAGCACTTGAAATTCGACTTGGGTACGCACCACTATACTTGAAATTTGCGCTGATGTACGTACACACACCCCAGAAAATACATCATGCTTTCTGCCCGAGATTTTTGCCCACATTTGAAATGCATGGTCTTTTGATTCTGGCTTGCCCAAAATTTCACCATCAACACTTAAACTGGTGTCTGCAGCAACAATGATGGCATTTGGAAATTTTTGTTGTACTACCGACGCTTTTTCACAAGCCAAACGCTGGACATAATCTGCTGCTGTTTCATTCTCAAACGCAGATTCATCAATCTCAGGACTATAAATTAGGAACTCTAGACCGAGCTGCTGAAGCAGCTCACGACGTCTGGGAGAACTAGAGGCAAGAACTAGATGCGCCATTTTTTCAGTACAGAATAAACCAATGGCCATAGCAAAACACTGGTGAGTAATGGTTGCCAATGTCGGGCAAAGGGAAACTGAATGCCCCCCATAATTTGTGCCACCCACATCATAAATAGGTAGGCTAGAATTGCCAGCGCTGCAATAACCCACAGGTTGGCAAAAGTCAGTACACGGCGTTCACGAATCAAAAAACGCGTAACAAAACTAATCACCACAAAACATAAGGCATTCAAGCCCAGTGGTGCATCCATCAACAAATCAACAAAAATACCAGTACCGAAGGCAAACCAGACACCACACCATGTTGGCTGACACAGCACCCAAAACAGCATCACCATCATCATAAACAATGGACGCCAGCCCGAAACCGCATATGCCAATGGATAAACCATCAGCACAGAAGCAACAATCACTGAAAAGATGATTGGGAATAACGGATCTTGACGTTTTTCTTGACGTAACTTAGCGATTGGCATGTGGCTGCTCCATCGCTAATGAATCGGAAAACAGCACCACAACATGATGACCACTGGCTAACTGCGCCGCGGGAACCACATCAATCTGTGCAAATTCACCTGTCGTATGTCGACTCACTTTAGACACTGTACCGACCAAATATCCTGCTGGGAAATGCGCCCCTAAACCTGAGCTATACACTTTTTCACCCACCTTAATATTGGCACTGGTCGGAACGTATTCCATTTTCAGATGTCCTAAATCACCTGTACCTGAAACAATAGCACGCATGCCTGTGTACTCTAAACGTACCGATAAAGAATGATCTTTGTCGGAAAGCAGCATGACGCGGCTACTGTGCGGATACACATTGATGATTTGCCCCATAATACCCTTATCGTCCAATACCGTTTGTCCAACTTTCAAGTTGTTGGTTGAACCACGGTTAATCACAATAATATGGCGTAATGGATCAGCATCCGTCCCAATGACTTCAGCAATTTCCATTCGACCATCAATAATTAAAGGCGTATCGAGTAAACCACGTAAACGTGTATTTTCAGCAGAAAGCTCGGACAGCTTTTGCAAACGCACTTGGGCTTGTAGCAACTCCGCCTGCATGGCCGTGTTTTCACGACGTAGTTGTGCCTCAGACTTGGTCTGCTGAGTCAACCATTCGCTGGACAATACAGGATAACTTGCCAAGGCATAAATCGGATTATATGCCGCATACAAGACATCTCTTGCAGGCTGTATCACATGAGGTAAGCGCCAGTTAAAAAATAGCACCACCAAACATGTTACAACCGCAATGATAAATGAGCGAAATGATGGGGGCTGCCTAGAAAACAAATTTGTTTGCACAGCCAAATCCTTAATTAACCAACGAATAACATGTCGTGATTTGGATTATCAAAGAATTCTAAAACTTTACCACCACCACGAGTGACGCAAGTTAAAGGATCTTCAGCAACTACGACTGGTAAACCAGTTTCCTGAGCCAATAATTTGTCGAGGTTACGTAGCAATGCACCACCCCCTGTCAATACAATGCCGCGCTCTGCAATATCTGAAGATAATTCAGGTGGCGTTTGTTCTAATGCAGATTTCACTGCTGAAACAATGCTTTGTAAAGGATCAGAAATCGCTTGGGTAATTTCGTTTGAAGTTACAGTAATGGCACGTGGCACACCTTCTGCCAAGTTACGACCACGAACTTCAATTTCTAAAATTTTACCATTTTCGTCTGGTAAAGCCATGCCTACTTCTTTCTTGATGTTTTCTGCTGTGGTTTCACCAATCACGCAGCCATGTGCTTTACGTACATAGTTAATGATTTGTTCATCAAACACATCACCACCAACACGTAAAGAGTCAGCATAGACACAACCTTGCAGCGAAATAATCGCAATTTCAGTTGTACCACCACCCACATCTACCACCATTGAACCGCAAGCTTGTTCCACAGGTAAACCTGCACCAATTGCAGCAGCCATCGGTTCTTCAATTAAACGGACATCACGTGCGCCTGCATTAAATACAGCCTCACGAATGGCACGACGTTCAACCAAAGTTGATTTACATGGGACACACACTACAACGCGTGGCGCAGGTGGAAATAAACGCTTTTCATGCACTTTACCAATAAATTGGTTTAGCATGGTTTCAGTCACTTCAAAATCAGCAATTACACCGTCTTTCATTGGGCGAATTGCAGAGATGTTCGCAGGCGTACGACCAAGCATTTGCTTCGCATCAAGACCAACAGCGGCAACAATTTTGTGTGAACCACTGTGACGAATAGCCACAACTGTCGGTTCATTTAATATAATGCCTCGTCCTGGTGCATAAATAAGTGTATTTGCTGTACCTAAATCAATGGCGAGGTCTGGCGAAAACAAGCCAATTAGTCGTTTTAGAATCACGGGGTCGTTCTCAGTTTAACTTTATATGGACGCAAGGTCGCAACTTTAACTAAATGTGATGCTTTGAACAAGTCAATCGCTTATTATAACGCACGATATTTTGAAATTTTTTAATACTGATTAGGTGATGTTATGTCTACATCGGATGCTCAGCATTCAGCAGATTTAAATGCTCAAACCGTTTCAGCGATCGCCAATCTTGCTCGTTTGTCGCTAGATGATACGCAATCTGCTGAATATGCTCAAAGTTTAAATAAAATTTTAGGCATGATGGAAACCTTAAAAGGCATCGACACCGATGGTGTTGAACCATTGAAAAGCCCTTTCGACAATCCACAGCCGTTACGTGAAGACGTGGTGACTGAACAAAATCATCGTGAAGAATATCAAGCTGTTGCACCTGCAACTGAAGCAGGCTTGTACCTTGTACCACGCGTGATTGAATAATTTTCACTCAGTTGAACCATTTTTTTTAAATTAAACGTAAAGAATTATTTCTCATGACCGATTTACACCGCTTATCGATTCGTGAACTTGCTGAGGGTTTGGCACAAGCTCAATTCTCTTCTCGCGAACTGACTGCACATTATTTAAAACGTATTGAAAAAATCGATGCCCAAGTTCAATCCTATGTGACGGTGACGGCTGAACAAGCTTTGGCTCAAGCCGATGCCGCAGATGCTTTACGTCAAGCAGGTCAAGCGACTGCGCTCACAGGTGTACCGATTGCGCACAAAGATATTTTCTGTACTCAAGGCATTCGCACTTCTGCGGGTTCTAAGATGTTAGACAACTTTATCTCTCCTTACGATGCAACAGTGGTTGCCAAAGGT
Source organism: Acinetobacter tibetensis (assembly GCF_023824315.1). Lineage (NCBI taxonomy): Bacteria > Pseudomonadati > Pseudomonadota > Gammaproteobacteria > Moraxellales > Moraxellaceae > Acinetobacter > Acinetobacter tibetensis. Next base: position 2,689,538 of record NZ_CP098732.1, read on the forward strand.
AAAACCGCAGGTCTGGTGACTTTAGGTAAAGTGAACATGGACGAATTTGCCATGGGTTCAACCTCTGAGAACTCCTTCTACGGTGCTACAGCTAACCCTTGGAACTTAGGTCATGTACCAGGTGGTTCTTCAGGTGGTTCTGCGGCAGCCGTTGCAGCGGACCTTGCTCCATTTGCGACAGGTACCGATACAGGCGGTTCAATCCGTCAGCCTGCTTCGTTCTGTGGTTTAACGGGTTTAAAACCAACCTATGGTCGTGTATCCCGTTTCGGGATGATTGCTTATGCATCATCACTCGATCAAGGTGGTCCAATGGCACGTTCGGCAGAAGACTGTGCTTACCTCATGAACGTGATGGCAGGTCATGACGCAAAAGACTCAACGTCGATTGAAAAAGACGTTGATGATTATGTGGCAAACCTAAACAGCACAGCGGTTAAAGGCTTACGCATTGGTATTCCAAAACAATACTTTAATGTCGCTGGTTTAGACGCAGCAGTTAAAGCACGTGTTGAAGAGTCATTGAAGAAGTTGGAAGAAATGGGCGCAACACTTGTTGAGATTGATCTCAACATGACTGAAGCTTATGTTCCAACCTATTATTTGATTGCACCTGCGGAAGCATCATCGAACCTCTCTCGTTTTGATGGCGTGCGTTACGGTTACCGCTGTGAAAACCCGACTGATATTTTAGACCTGTATAAACGCTCTCGTTCTGAAGGTTTTGGTGCTGAAGTGCAACGTCGTATCCTGATTGGAACCTATGCCCTGTCTGCGGGTTACTACGATGCGTACTACGTGAAAGCACAGAAAGTTCGTCGTTTAATTCAGCAAGACTTCTTAAAAGCCTTTGAACAAGTGGATGTGATTGCTGCACCATCTGCACCGACCACCGCTTACCGCATTGGGGCATCGTTAGACCCAGTCGAAATGTATTTGGGCGACATCTACACCATCGCAGTGAACTTGGCAGGTTTACCAGCCATCAACGCCCCTGTTGGCTTTGACCAAGATCAACTCCCTGTTGGTTTACAGTTGATTGGTAACTACTGGTCAGAATCACAATTGTTGTCAATTGTTCATCAATACCAACAAAACACGGACTGGCACACCAAACGTGCAGCAATTGCTGAGGAGAATGCATAATGGCTGAAGCTCAAAAGTTGAAATTGATTGACGGTTGGGAAGTCGTTATCGGGATTGAGATTCACACTCAGCTTGCGACCAAATCTAAAATTTTCTCAGGTTCTTCGACCGAATTTGGTCAAGACCCAAATACACAAGCCAGCCTTGTTGACTTGGCGATGCCAGGTGTATTGCCTGTTTTAAATAAACAAGTGGTGGATTTGGCAATTCGTTTTGGTTTGGGTATTGATGCGTACATCGACCAAGCATCTGTGTTTGCCCGTAAAAACTACTTCTATCCAGACTCACCTAAAGGCTACCAAATCAGCCAGATGGACAACCCGATTGTGGGCTTGGGTCATATCGACATTCAACTTGAAGATGGTACGGTGAAGCGCATTGGCGTAACGCGTGCTCACCTAGAGGAAGATGCGGGTAAATCAATCCATGACCAGTTTGAAGGGATGTCAGGTATCGACTTAAACCGTGCTGGTACACCTTTACTTGAAATCGTGTCTGAACCTGACATGCGTTCGGTTGAAGAAGCTGTGGCGTATATCAAGTCGATTCACACTTTAGTACGTTGGTTGGGCATTTCTGACGGTAACATGGCAGAAGGTTCATTCCGTGCCGACTGTAACGTGTCGCTACGTCGTCCGGGCAACGAATTTGGTACACGCTGTGAACTGAAAAACCTCAACTCTTTCCGTTTCATTGAACAAGCGATCAATGTTGAAATTGAACGCCAAATGGAAATTTTGGAAGACGGCGGCAAAATCGACCAAGAAACACGTCTATTCGACCCAGTAAAAATGGAAACGCGTTCAATGCGTTCGAAAGAAGAAGCGAACGACTATCGCTACTTCCCTGACCCAGACTTGTTGCCTGTGATTATTTCAGATGCACAAATTGAAGCGGCTCGTGCAACATTACCTGAGTTACCTGCGGCACGTCGTGAGCGTTTCGTGGCGGACTTTGGGGTGACTGAGTACGATGCACACGTTTTAACACTGACTCGTGAAATGTCTGAGTTTTATGAAGCGGTGGTTCAAGCTGCTGGCGGTGCGGCTCAAGGTAAAGTGTCGGCAAACTGGGTGATGGGCGAATTCTCGGGTGCTTTAAACAAAGCGGGCTTAGAGTTGGCAGATTCCCCTGTTTCGGCTGAACAGTTGGGCGGCATGATAGCACGTATTGTAGACAACACTATTAACGGCAAAATCGCGAAGCAAGTGTTTGGCTTTATGTGGGAAGAAGGCAAAACTGCCGATGCCATTATTGCTGAAAAAGGCTTGAAGCAAGAAACTGATACTGGTGCGATTGAAGCAATTATTAAAGATGTGCTTGCAGCCAACGAGAAGATGGTTGAGGAATACAAGTCTGGTAAAGAAAAAGCCTTTAACGGTCTTGTTGGTCAAGTGATGAAAGCTGCAAAAGGCAAAGCTAACCCTGCGCAAGTGAATGAATTAATGAAGAAATTGATTGGTTAAACTGATCAATTTTGAAAAAGAAAACCCGCTTTAAAGCGGGTTTTTTTAAAGATGCAATAATTTTTAATGAGTAAATAATCATGACAATAAAAGAATTTTTTGATGCTGAAGTGGTGGAAATAGATGAACCTGCTATTTTAATTTCTATTAATAAGACTGTAGATGAACGTAGCATTTATGATGCGGCTCGATTTGCATGGAAATTGAAATTAGAAGAAGCAGAGAAAGCTGAACTAATCTTTGCCATTACTCGGGGCGTCATTAGAGGTGTTTTTATTGCTAAACAATGGTTACCAGCTACCGAAGATAACTTTCCCAACTTCCATTTGATAAATGAGGAAGTATATACACCTACTTTACGTGAAAAAAGATTTGGTTTTATCGGTCATGCTGCACCTGAATATTTTCAAGAAAAATACTTAGGCAAAAAAATTCCTGAAAAGTTTAGAAGACGTGGTGCAAGTAACCCGATCAAATATTCGTGGAAAGCTAAAGATTAAGTAATAACAGTTTTTTGCATCAAGTGATGAAAGCTGCAAAAGGTAAAGCCAACCCTGCGCAAGTAAATGAATTAATGAAGAAATTGATTGGTTGATCTGATATTTTCTAAAAAGAAAACCCGCTTTAGAGCGGGTTTTCTTATCTAAGCTACCTGTGTCGTCGGCTCCAATAAGGTTGCCGTATAAGGTAATAAAAAGTCATTTATTGGTTTAATATAATTATCCCACGCACTAGTTTTCGAAAGTAACCGAATAATTTTCGTCAATCCAGCCTCCCTACTGTCCCCTAGCTGTTCTATTAAATCATTGATAAATCCATGATTCTCTGATGGCAAAGGTAATTGTCTAACCAAGTAAATTATTTCCTGATCATCTTGATCAAGCTGATACTCATCAAAAGAATCATTTAACAATGTCAGATACATAAACTTTTCAGGTGATGTTTTTTCAGGCAAATTATATTGAAAAATAGAATTAAAAGTTTTCATCTGCAGCTCATCCATTAAAGGATCATCACCTACTAACTTTTTCCGGATTTCATCTCGTTTTTCATCATCAGATACATATACATCACCATCTAATACAAAATAGTAATCTCTTAAGTTATTATCATTTAGGAACATGCCAGAAGCTATAGTAAAGCAATTTAAGGCTGCTCCGAACCGATCTACTTGAATATGTCTTTTAAGTTTCAATTTTGAAGCAACATGATTAACAATAGCTCTAGACAAATCATCCTCAACGAAAATATTTACAGATCTAATTGGTCCTCCAATTAAACGAGTAACTGCATCTGGTTTAGTCTCATTCAAACAAAATGTTTTATCAGTAGAACTATAAATATGTCTTATATTGATATCTGTTCGTTCAACAATACTTTCACGATGTGTTGTAAAAATAACCTGTATTTTTTTTAAATTAGCTCTTTCAACTATAACTTCAATTAACTTTTGTAAAGCTAAATCATGTAGTAATAGATCTAATTCATCGATCAATATTAGTGAATATTTACTAGCCTCATAAATAGTTTTTAAAATATGAAAAACTTTTTGCTCACCTGCACTCATACTCAAGGCAGAATACTTTAAACCACCAACTTCAACACCAATGAATTCTTTGGATGAAGATTTATGAGTATTATAGCGAGTGTAAGTTTTATTAAGTACATAAGATGCTTTAGTTAATACATTTTCAATATCTGAAGTATTAACAGAACTAGTAGAATAATTAACACGTGATTGTTTCTTTTCAGATTCAATCATTGGTACACATTTATCAATACCTATATAATAAATTTCTCGTTTATGCCTATTCACATAACGAGGACTCCAACGGTCAGCATTCTTTTGATAACTTCTATTAATAACATGTTCTTGCTGCCTATCTTTAAATGAATAATTAATAGTCAGACTAGAATTATTCCAAAGAGCGTCTGTATTAGGTAAGAAAAAATCACTAAATTTATATTCCTCTCCTTTCCCATTATCTAGTGAGGAATATGCACATGCTAAAGCATGTAAAATTGTGGATTTACCATTACCATTAGGACCCAAAATCGCAGTAACATTATTCCCTAAAAAGTCTATTTCTAAGCCTTTTAAATTTTTTAAGTTCTCAACTTTCATACTAAGAATTTTATGGTCGCTAATATTACTCATAACACTCTATTTTTATTGAAAATAATATGAACATTTTAACTATTAAACCAATAATTACAATATCAATGTTGGCACAATTTAGTCTACCAATTGATCATCGAACTCCTTTAACAAATGAGGCTTTATCTCATATGATATTCCCTCTTCTTTTAAAAAAGAGAGCTAAGAAAAGAATTCCTCTTAAGTATTATTACCTCACCACACCCAACTTATTCCAAATCTCAGGCGTCAAAAACGTCGTCACCATCTTGTTCAAATCCACATAACGCAACAAACCATTCAACTGTTGCTTCACTTCGGTATTCTTTACAATTTCCTCGCCCGTAATCTGCCCCAACTGCTGAAAACTTTCGCCTACGGCTTGAATGCCCTCTGCCTGAATCACGGCTTTAGTTTGTGCCGAACATTGCTCAACCAAAATGCGCTGTAACACCTGCGCTACGTTTTTATCCAATGCGGTTTTCTGGTCTTCTGTGACCTGACTATACTGCTTTAAATCGGGATGCGTCGATAACGCCACAAAGGTCCATTGCAACACGGCGGTTTTATCGGTCGCCGTAGTCGATTTCACCAAACAGTCACTCAGTTGATCGACCGTCGTACTCGCCATACTCATCTGCGTTGCACCCAAAACCGTGGCTACCAACAACACCGCACGACCAAGACCCGACCATTTCCCCTGAGTTTTCACAAGCTGAACTGACATCTGCTGAATTCCAATAACTGATTGGCTTCTTTGTAGCACAGGACTTTAGCGTTGGTTGTTATGACTCTGTATCTCATGGTGCTGTCTACCCAACAATTGCAACACATGCTGTAAACGTACATTTTCAGGATTGTCCTTATACACTGCATAAATTGGGGCAATACATGGTGGCTCTGCCTTTAACGACTTATACACAATCTGTTTGTTCCAAAAATCTCGAATAGCTTCGGGCACAATGGATAAACCAATACCTGCCGCAATCAAGTTTAAACTGGAGGTTAACCGTGGGGCTTCTTGAACAATTTTGGGACTAAACCCCGCCTGATAACAACTCGCCATAATATTGTCGAATAAGTCTTGCCCTGCTAAACGGCGATACAGCACAAAATCGTAAGGCTCTAAAGCTACCAATTGGATTGCATCTGGCTGTTCTGCCAATGGATGATTATTCGGCATCGCCACAATCAATGGCTCATCCAATACAGGCAAGCTATTTAGTCCCAAACCAATCGGTGCGGGTTTGCGTAAAAATACGATATCGTTTTTATCGTTGCTGATGGAATCAATCAGTGAGTTACTGCCATCTTCTTCCAGATGAATCGACACCGCAGGAAAAGCTTCACGGAAGCTCCGCAGCAAGGCAGGTAAAAAAGGATGTAACCCAACCGAATTGGTAAAGCCAATATTCAATTGCCCTTCCAAACCTTGGGTAATGTTCTTCACGCGCTGTGGAATCGCCTGTGCATGCGCCAATATGGTCAGGGCTTCCTGATACAACACTTTTCCTGCTTCAGTTACCTCTACGCCACGCGGTAAACGCTTCAGTAGCTGCACATTCAATTCATCTTCCAGACCTTTAATGATGCGGGTCAAAGGTGGCTGCTGCATATTTAAACGAACGGCTGCACGTGAAATATTGCTTTCTTCTACCACTGCCACAAAGGCATTGAGCTTGTGTATATCCATCTTCCGCCCTCCAAATTAAACATACTTTTTAGGTATGGATTACACCATAAATAGAATTTTTCATTATAACGCAACAGGCGCATACTTTTGACATTAGAACAAGTGAGGTCAGCAATGAAAACTGAAGTCATGACATTGGAGCAAGACATTCATCCCAATAATCAGGAATTATTTATGGGGTTTATGAAACTTGGTCTGATGGGGTTTGGTGGAGTACTGCCACTGGCACACCGTATGATTGTGGATGATCGTAAATGGCTGACGATTGAGGAATTTACTCATTTACTTGGAGTGTGCCAACTACTGCCTGGCGGCAATATCATCAATATGTCAGTCGCAATTGGCTATCAATTTCAAGGAATTAAAGGTGCAATTAGTGCTGCGGTGGGTTTGATCTCGGCACCCACTTTAATTGTGATTATGCTGTATGAACTGTACACCCAATTTCAGTCCATTCCCATGGTCAAACACATGCTTGAAGGTTTGGCAGCGGCTGCCGCAGGTTTGTTGTTTGCGGTGGGGCTGAAAATGCTGCGTCCCATTATAAAACGTTATTTAACTTGGGTGACCATTGGCATGACTTTTCTATTTATGCTGGTCATCAAAATTCCCTTGCTGCTGACTTTGCTGATTTTAGTTGCGCTTAACATCACAGTTTTAAGCCTGAATAAAGGAGCAAAAAACGCATGATTCTGATTGCTTTAGCCATCGTTTTTACTCAGCTTTCGTTACTGGCTTTTGGCGGTGGTAATGCCATTTTGCCTGAAATACAACATCAAGTGGTCGAAGTGCATCACTGGTTAACTGCTACAGAATTTAGCACCATGTTTGCGATGGCACAGGCAGCGCCCGGCCCTAATATGATGATTGTTCCGTTGGTGGGTTGGCATGTAGCAGGCCCCGCTGGACTCTTGGTCACCTCATTTGCCCAATTTGGGCCTTCATCCGTGATTACGGTATTCGCACTCAAATTCTGGAATCAGTTTAAAGACCATCCTCTACGCGAACGCTTTGAAAAAGCCTTAAAACCCATTACGGTGGGCTTGGTATTGGTCAGTGCGTGGATTATTGCCGATGCTTCGGCACAAAATAGTTTACTGATTGCTATCATTGCAATTGCGACAGTAATGAGCCTGTTTAAGAAAATACATCCTCTTTGGGTCATGCTCTTTGGTGCAACCGCAGGCGCTTGTTTTCTATAAAAATATCATAAAGGTAAATAAACCCGCATTGTGCGGGTTTCATCATTTTTCTAATTAGATACGGAGTGAATCCAACTCACCGAATGGCATCTACTGTCGGACAAAACATGATTTAATATTGCGCTAAATCTCGCTCCCGACAAGACAGCTCATAATATTCAGCTTGCGGGCGTCTTTTTAGAATATGACTATAATAATCCGTATTATCGTTTGCTATAAGGCCTAAAGTACACTGATTCTTTTTGGCAAATTGTTGCAATGCGGCCAAGTCCGCAGTTTTGCTTAATACAGCCCCCCAACCTTCACTGACACAACAGCCAACATACTGTGACATATATTCATCCGACACCGCGACCACACTTTGCCCCATAAACTTAAGCGGTTTTTTAATGCGAAATACATCATTGTAGTCATAACGGGAAACTTCAGGTTTCTTAGCAATAAAGCCACCTGCTTGTAAAACTTTAAACGTCGGAAAATCTTGTTTCGTAGTCCCCATCCCCCGATAGTTGGTCATGTCCGCAGCCATAGTCATTGAAGAAAAACTGATTGCGACCCATAACAAACTTTTTGAAACCCAGTGCTTCACACTCATCTTTATTATCCTTTGTTATTGCTATACGACAGACCCGCATTTTAATGCAGCTCAGGTCTAAAACAACTGATGATCACCATAATATTGGATGTCTTTTATTTTCCATCCGCCTACTGGTAATTCATTACGACTAAAGACAATAAAGCCTGACTTAAACTGATCATCGGGCTATGCTATGGTAAAACATAACAACACAGAGGGAAAAATCATGCCTAAACAGATTCTCATGCTGGTCGGTGACTATGCCGAAGATTACGAAACTATGGTGCCTTTTCAATTTTTGATAGGACTGGGTTATACCGTACATGCGGTCTGTCCAGATAAAAAATCGGGGGACAGTATTGCCACGGCAATTCATGACTTTGAAGGGGAACAAACCTATAGCGAAAAGCGTGGACACAACTTTGCCATTAATCATGATTTTGATGCAGTGAATACCACAGACTATATTGGCTTGGTGATTCCGGGAGGCCGCGCGCCTGAGTACTTACGCATGAATGCCCGTGTCATTGAAATTGTGCAAGAATTCGATACTTCGAAAAAACCGATTGCTGCGGTATGTCACGGTGCACAAATTCTGGCTGCTGCCAATGTATTGCAAGGCCGAACCTGTTCAGCCTATCCTGCTTGTGCAGCAGAAGTGAAACTGGCAGGTGGTCACTATGCCGATATTGCCGTAACAGAAGCGGTGACAGATGGACATTTGGTCACAGCACCTGCTTGGCCTGCACACCCTGCTTGGTTAGCACAATATGTAAAAGCACTTGGTGCAACTATTCAGATTTAAGACATTTTATCTTAAGTAATGATCGTTGCGTTCCAGACCACATGTTGGGAACGCAACCCATAGATGAGCTATTTCATCACGGGCGATTGATGATGTATGGTCGGTGATTTGTTCCAATACCAATAAAAATAGCCCCCTTAATTTTGTAATAAGGTATGCGTTTTCAATTGAGTCTGCTGCTGACTGCCCCAGTTCCATTGATCCACTTTAACTGACCATTAAACGACTTATCGCCCCTGTTTCAACATGCGCTTAGCACCTGCATGGTTATAGTTGCTAGCAAGATTTTGCAGAATTTTATCGGCTTGTCCTTTCGGGTTAGAAAAACGAGTGCTGTATGCAGGCACACTGGTCAAACAACGTGCAACGAGCATGCCTGAATCTGTGTATACATTTGCATTGGTTCCTGCCAATTTGCCATAGTTATACGCACGTTGGGCATTGTTACAGGCATTTAACTTATTGGTCCCTTTGCTTAAATCACGACGAGCGGTGACATAAGCTTTAAGCTGCTGCTGTTGCGGTGTTTCAACTGCTGGAGCAGTTACAGTTTGCGTTGCTTCTACTACAGTAGGTTTACTTTCTTTCTTTTTCTCTGCTTCTTTTTTATTGTCAGGCTCTTTGGCTATTTCGGTTTTGCTATTTTTTGTCGTTGTAGCGCTCTTCGCTGTTTTTTTCTCTGCCGAGTTTGATGCTACATTTTTATACCATTGCTTGGCTTCATCCGCACTCAGCATCCGAGTTTGTAAACTCACAACACGCGCTGCAAGACGACTTTCCAACTTTCCTTCTGCTGTTGGTTCAATCGAAACAATCCAACGCTCATTAGGTAATACACATTCATAAGCACCGATACCTTGCTTCACATTACTGTTTCCCGTCAGGCGTTTTTTCTGTGTCTGATCTTTGACTAAATACAAATTACTTTTATACAGCAAGGCAAATTTGCCACCTTTAGCATGACAATAACTGCCTAAATACTTACGTGGATATAACGCTTGAGTTTCAGTGCTTTTTTGCTGTTGTCCCCAATCATAAACATATTCTTTCGCACCACCATTCGCAGCATTCAATTTTTTCTGGTCAATTAACGCTTGTGGTGTAGCATATTTATTGATGGAATCGGTACTGAAATTACCGATGTGGTTACATCCCTGTAAAGTCATTCCCATCGCCCCAATGAAAATAAATTGTTTTACATTCACGTCGTCGTTCTCAATAATTATTTTATTATTTAAAAATATCGCAAATTACATAAAATAACAAACCATAGGTCACTGATTTTATTCTTCATTTTTATTTTTTACTGAAAACTAGATCAAGCAAACTATATTTAATGTTAAACAATTTCTACTTTTCAATTTTTCGTTGTATCAATTAACACAATTTTCTTAAATAGGCTCTATAGGAATGCACTCTAATAAAATATTGTTTTATATCAATTAAATAAAACTAGGCAACCCACCCTAGTTTCAATACATGATCATCAGCCAACTACTTCAACACTGCCTCAATTTTATCTAACTCCCACACGCCTCCTGCGGCTAAACCTTTACACATGCCTGTCCAACGATCGACCGTTTGCACAAACTGTTGACCATTCCACACCCATTCTGCAATAGCCCAACAGTCGCCAATGCCTCGTCCTTTTTGCCCACTATAAATATGCCCCTCCGAAAAATCTGACGCAGTTTCGGTAATAAAAGTTGCAGGACCTTTAAGTGAAGTATCTAATATCCACATGCCATAACCTTCATTATAGGCGGCACGCCAGCACAGCGTTGTGGCCAATACCTTTTGTCCACTCAGTTTATACAGTTGAATCGGTTGTGGTTCCTGTCCATCACCTGTATATATCCCTTCACAAAAACCTTCAGCAACATCTTCCGTTTTAGGCTGCGATGACATCAACGTTTTATACAATGCCTGATAGTGTGCTTGAGTTGGTGCTAAAGTCCGATAAGGTTGATTTGCTGTCTTCACTGGTTTCACCACGAATTTTGGAGCAGCCGCTAAAACTCCAGCTTCACTGTTGCGTCCCTTTTTAATCAAAGCGCTGACAGTATTTATCCGTTTTTGGAAATCATCCATTTTTAACAGTGTCGCAGTCATGCCCTTATCAGAGATTTGCCAATGTAAATCCTGATTCTTAAACTCAATTTTGACATTTTGAGCCGCAACTTCTAATAAAGCATTCACTTGCAACTTAGACAGCGTCCCCATCAAAGGAAGCTCATTGCCCTCCACACTCACCGCACCTAAGTCCCGACCATTCACAAAAAAATGAATATTCCGAACCTTAGACACAGGCAATTCTTCTTCTTCAAAACTCGCTAAAGCAAATTCTGCCTTTACCGTTTGCTTCGCCCCTGCGTGACGCGTCAAAAGTATTGATGCAGGTTCTGATTGATTGACATCATCATTTTGGTAACCCGCCACACGGCATGTGCCTGTATTGCTACAATAAAGCTCCCAGTCTTCGTGAGAAAAGGACATCCCTTGAATGTCTTGTGCTAACACACTCGCACTAACCGCAGTTAAACATGTTACAGAAATAAAATAAGTGATACATTTCATCAGGAATATACTGCTATTTATTGTCATCATTATTTTTAGTTTAACGCTTTTCATATTTTTGAACAGAATTACCTTATTTGCCAAAATAAAAAAACCTGCAAAATGCAGGCTCTTTTCAATCGATAAACAGTTCGATTATTCATCCAAAATCGATTCAAAGGCTTTCAAACGCTTATAAATGGACAACAGTTCAATAATGGTTTTCCAAGACATAATTAAATATTGGAAAGATTCACGAACTTTATCAAAAACATTACCAATCTGATTGACCAAACCTAAGGTCATTTTTCCTGCTGCAATGGACGGAAATAGCACCACTAAGCTATATAAAATATCAAGTTGTCGGTACCACGTTGCCACCAAGTTGAAATAGGCATAATGAAAATACAGACGGAAATAGTTTTTGCGTACGCGACTAAAAAGTTCAGCTAAGGTTGCAGGCTGCGCACGATCTACATGATCTTCTCCATATACCAATTCTTTACGATATGCTGCTTCCACTCTCTGATTATTAAATTCCAAACCTGGCAGCTTATTCCCCACTACCATCAATAATACGGTACCAAAAATTGCCCAAATAATAGATGCCCAGACCAGTGAATGCTCAACTTCTCCCACTATCGGTAATACGGGCACATGTTTGGACAGATCAAATAAAATAGGCAAGAAAGCGACCAAAATCATAATGGCTTTAATCAGCTCGACCCCCAAATCTTCCATAATGGTGGCAAAACGCATGGTGTCTTCCTGCACACGCTGTGATGCCCCTTCAACTTGGCGTAGTTTTTCCCAGCGTTCCGTATAGTATTCATTCATTGCTGTGCGCCAGCGGAATACATAGTGACTGGTAAAAAAAGCGTTAATCACGGCAAAAGTCACTGCGACCATCGCAATATAGAGAAAGGTTAAGGTGCCCATATATAGGTCTTTAATATTACCGCCTTTGCCCAACATATTTTGGATTAAGTCCCAAAATGGACCATACCAAGCATTGATTGCAACACTGACCTGTACGCCAAACCAGATGTTAAACAAAATAAAGGCAGAACCCCAAATCGACCAACGTTGCCATTTATTGTTGGAAAAAAACTTCCAGAACAAAGCAAAGAGTGCAGTTGAAATAAAGAACCAGACATAAAACCATAAAAATGAAGGTGACCAAAAGCGACTCACGCCGACAGGTAACTCAGCATTGGTATATCCCTGTGGCCATCCAATGGCACTCCCCCATGTATTTCCTCCCGTGTACCACAACGTCATATTAAGTACTGACCAGATCAACACCGAAATAAAAAACCATTTGGGATTTGGAAAAAATGATTTAAACATTGAACCCGAAAATCCTTGAATTATTTGAATGGATATCCTTGGAATACTAATCCTAATTTTGTAATTTCTGGTACGAACTTTTGCAGATATTTGTACTTTTTTCTTTTGTAATCATTTATTTATGCAAATAATTCTCATTTGCGCAATCTTTTTGTGGATCAATCGCATAATTTTTTATCCATTAGAGTTTCACATTCCAACACTGACCTTTCGTCCATAACGATTGATTCTTTTACATAATGATTATATTGGTAATCAATCAGCCTCCCTATATATTGCTTATAGATTGGCTATTACTAAAAAAGCAGCAAGATGTGAAATAGAGTTTCGATTTTTATCAAGATCGATAGAATTTTTTCATCGTTATTCCATGAAATTTTTTGTATTTCAGACGTAGGGCAATCTATGTCTGAAAGGAATAATGTTAGACTGTTGCCATAAAATTAACTAAATTGATGAGGAGAATAATATGGAATCATTTGTCATCGAACTGATTAAACCAATTACCCTAGAAAAAGAAAATCACACCGCGAAAGTCTTCGAAGAAGGCACGATTCTTAAAGTCTTATTGAAAACACCGAATTCTTTATTGGTAAGTGATGATAGCAAATTTAGTTTTACTGTAGATTTAGATGGCGAAAATATCATTTGGTGTAAACTTTAAGATTCCACTCTGCCCGCCAAGATACATGAATTGTCATATTCACCACCCCATATCGGGTATATGGCGTGGTTACGTTCACAAGCTCTAATTGAGTGAATTTAAACACTGATGAATATTGGCAAATCAATAACAATAATTTTAAGCAAAACACAATTGCTATATTTACATTCGGTCAATTCAACTTATTATATATTTGTTTCTCTACCCGACACACAGATGGAATTGTGTGAATGCCCTACAAGGTTTTTAAAAGATGAAAAAAATAATTCTTGCTAGTTTAATCGCGATGTCCACACAATTCGCATTTGCCGAAAGCAAACCTGCTACAGCAGATCCCGCTTTTACTGAAGTCGAAGCCATGGTCAAAGCCAATAATATGACGGGTGCCTATCAGGCATTGGAAAAACTTGGCAAGGCAGGCAATGCTCAAGCCCTTTACAATTTAGGTTATTTAACCCAAATGGGGCAAGGCACAACCAAAGATGAAAAGAAAGCCATTCAGCTTTACGAGCAATCTGCCAGTAAAGGTTACCCCGTTGCGGACTATGTACTTGGCAAAAATTATTTAGCAGGTACTTTGGGTTTAAAACAAGATACAGCGAAAGCAAAACAGTATTTTGAAAAAGCCTCTGCTAAAGGTTTTAGCGATGCAACAGTTGATCTGGCGGTGTTACTTTTTTCTGAAAATAACCCAGCCTCGGACAAACTGGCATTACAAAAGCTTGATCCTTTAATCAAAAAAGGGAATTTCCAAGCCCTTCACGCTAAAGCCTTGTATGACATTAGCACTGGATTCAAAAACAAAGATGAAGCTCCGATTAAGCAAGGTTTAGCCAGCATTCAAAGCTTGGCACAAAAAGGTTATATTCCTGCATTAATGGCAGTAGGTAATATGTTTACCAATGGCAATATCGTGCCGCAAAATCTGCCTGAAGCGAAAAAAATCTTCGTGGCACTTGCCAAAGAAAATGTACCACAAGCACAGGAATCGTTAGCCGTGGTTGAAAAAATGATGGCTGAACAGGCGAAAGTATCAACCGCATCATCCACTAAAGCCGCGAAAAAAAGCTAATTTATCCTGATTACTTGCTCATATAAAAATGCCCATCTAAAGATGGGCATTTTTATGGCTAGAAAGTACGGCACTTCTATCCCCACCAAAATGCAATTAGCCCACTCACAACCCCAAAACCCAGTACCGTACTGAGCATTAAAGGCGTGAGTGCTTTTTCATTCAAACCATAAGTCTGTCCAAATATGCCAAACGCAATTGGCATAGGCAATGCCGCCAATAAAGTTCCTGCATACAACATTTCCTGACTGACATTCGGCAGTACCGAAAACAGAAGAAAAATGGTCAATGGCATTAGAATAATTTTAAAGAAAACCAAAACAAGGCTTTGTATATCAACAGCTTTAAAACCTATACCCACCAAACTCCCACCAATCACAAACAACGCCAGTGGCGATGCCGTCTTCCCCAGCATTGCTAGAATCTGATCGATGGCAGCGGGCAATTTTAGCCCCAATAACACACAGCTCATCCCTAAAATAATGGCTAAAATGACGGGGTTTTTCAGCAGATTAACCAACGTTGGAAGGGCAACCTGTTTAAAACTGCCCTGCTGCTGTAGTCCTGCCTCAGCAATCATTAACACCAAAGCCACAATCAGCAGATTTTCAATAATCAATGTCAGAGAAATATAAATTGCCGCATGTTGACCAATCAGCATGGTCAAAATTGCAGTACCAATAAATCCTGTATTTGACATCGATGCCCCCATCGCCATAACAGCCGAAGCAGTTAAGCGATGCTGGAAATAATGCCGATATAAAACAAAGGCACAAACAAACAGCAGTAATGAGCCACCACCATACGCAATGAAATAACTCGGGTGCCAAATCTCATTTAGATTACGACTGGCTAAGGCATGTAATAAAAATGCAGGTAATGCGATCTTGATCACGAAGGCACTGAGCGCTTTAATCTGTTCAGACAGGATTAAGCCACCTTTGACACAGGCAAACCCAAGCAATACCAACAATATAATCGGCAAAATAATACTTAAGACCACATGTGTACTCCATACCAACGCTTTTTCAAAATGCCTCCTTGCTATGCTTTAGCATGCAATCATCACGGTATGATTGCGGGAAGGTTCTACGCCAACAATGAATTCAGCCTTGGTTTATTCCGAAAATGGCTTGAATAATTGCTTCACGCCATGCGGCTGACAACGCAAATATTGCGGTGCAATTTCCAGAGTTTCACCCAATTCTGCTGCAGCATGCCAAGGCCAACGCGGATCGTACAACATGGCACGCGCCAAACCGATGGCATCAGCTTGCTCTTGTTGCAACACCTGTTCTGCTTGTTGAGCTTCCGTAATCAACCCCACTGCAATCACTGGAATATCAATGGCTTGTTTCACAGCTTGTGCAAACGGAACTTGATAATTCGCGCCAATCTGAATCGCCTGCTCTACATGTAAACCCCCACTGGAAACATGAATATAGGCAGCGCCCAATTGTTGCAGGCGTTTCGACAATTCAACCGATTCCTCAACCTTCCAACCGCCATCAAACCAATCTTGGGCCGAAAGACGCACACCAATTGGGTAGCCTTGAGGTACAACATCAAGTATGGCTTGAAAAGTTTCTAAGGTCATCCGAATGCGATTTTCAAACTCGCCACCATATTCATCCTGACGCTGATTTGCCAGTGGTGACATAAATTGATGCAACAAATAACCATGCGCTGCATGTAACTCAATTAAATCAAATCCTGCATCCACAGCACGAATGGCAGCTTGGGCAAAATCTTGCTGAACCTGTTTAAGCTCAGCCGTCGATAATGCATGTGGAGGAATATCTTTCGGATTAAATGTCACCTCACTGGCAGAAACGGTTTGCCAACCATGTTGTTCTGTTGGAGTAAATTGTCCTCTGCCTAACCAAGGCTTATCCGTAGATGCCTTACGCCCTGCATGCGCCAATTGAATCGCAAAAGGCATTGGAGAGATTGAATGTACTTTCTTCAATAACTGCTGCATTTGATCGCGTTGTCGATCATTCCACAATCCTAAATCGGCAAAACTGATTCGTCCTTCAGGTTGCACTGCTGTCGCCTCCACAATACACAACCCCGCACCAGATAAGGCATAATTTGCCCATTGCTGTTCATGCCAATAGCTCAGCTCACCTTGATCGTTGGCTGAATATTGGCACATTGGCGCAATTACGATGCGATTTTTTACAGAGAGTGAACCATACTGAATGGACTGAAATAAGCGTGACATGCGATGCCTCATCATTCTAATTTTCGTGACTTATCACGTTATACAGATTATGCCGAGGCTGCAAATACTCTTTTCATCTATTGTTGAAGTCCCATCCTCAAAAGAAAGCGATCAGATTTTGAAAAGGCTTGCATTCCCGCCTATTCAGCCCGATATTAGCCTTGTTGTCCTAGAACCGTCATTTTGAAGCTTATGCCTGAATTACCTGAAGTTGAAACCACCAAAACCAGCCTGCTCCCGCTGATTGGGCAAAATATTCAATCCGTTACAGTCTTTGAGCCACGTTTACGCTGGCCGATACCTGATGATTTGCACCGTTTACAAGGACAAAAACTACTCAAACTCACGCGTCGCTCTAAGTATATTTTGGCGGAATTTGAACAAGATCGGATGCTTTGGCATTTAGGCATGTCTGGCAGTTTTAGATTGTGTGAAACACATGAAGAAAAACGCAAACACGATCATTTAATTCTTCAATTTGATGACATTCAATTGCGCTATCACGACCCGCGTCGCTTTGGCTGTATTCTTTGGTGGGATGCAGAAACTGAAGCAAAACTGCTTGCCCCTTTAGGACCTGAGCCTCTCAGCGAAACATTCAATGCAGAATATTTAAGCCAAAAACTGAAAAACAAACAGGTCGGCATAAAAATTGCACTCATGGATAATCATGTGGTGGTAGGTGTAGGCAACATCTATGCCACTGAAAGCCTATTCAATTTGGGCATACATCCAGCACAAATAGCCTCAAGTTTATCTATGCAGCAAATTGAAAAACTGGTGCAGGAAACCAAAAGAATCTTACAGCACGCCATTCAACTGGGTGGATCAACGCTACGAGATTATAGTAACGCGATGGGGGAAAATGGCTACTTTCAACAAACCCTGCTCGCTTATGGTCGTGCTGGTGAAATGTGTGTGAACTGTGAAACAACATTGGAAAATTTAAAACTGGGGCAACGTGCAAGTGTCTTCTGCCCACAATGCCAACCCTTGAAACAGGTAGCTAAAACGACAGCAATCAAGCGAGGTAAGATCAAATGAAAACAGCCATTGTTCGACATATTCTGGTCAAAGATAAAGAGTTAGCTGAGCAGTTAAAAAAGAAAATTTTAGATGGTGCCGATTTTGCCAAAATTGCCAAACAATACTCGACCTGTAATTCAGGTAAGCGTGGTGGTGAACTGGGTGAGGTGAAAAAGGGACAATTGGTGCCCGTTATTGATAAACTGGTCTTTACTGCGGCTGAACACGTCTTGCATGGTCCAGTGAAAAGCCAATTTGGCTTTCATTTGGTTGAAATAAAATTCCGTATGGCATTCTAAAATGATCCTGTAAAGCAGCGCCTATATGATTTTAGGCACTGCCCTTTTGATAGCGGTTTAAGCCGCTTTCATTTCATATATCCACGCATCCGTTCGTTCGCCCGACTCCAATTCAACTTGTACAGTGACACGTTGATACTGCATGCCTTCAAAGGCATCTAACGAAGCCCAATGTTCAATCAATTTGTCTGTACTAAAAAAATAACCTTCTACTTTCGGGGCATCTTGGTCGAGTACAATTGCGGGCAATCCTTGGTCTGGCCCCCAATCCAAAATGTGTACCACACCATTTACATAGCCTTTTTGCCATGTGCCGCCAATGCCTTCTAAAATATGCGCATTTTCCTGATTTGGGCGTAAGGTTCCGTAGACAAACAATCGATTCATCGGATCTTCATCTTTTAATTAAAAAATCAGCGCGCATCTTAATCGTAAAAATGTACAAAAACTAGCCCCTTAATGTTCAATTGATGACATAAAAAACGGCACTTGAAAGTGCCGTTTATAAAATATAAATCGATTAAGATTTATTTTTTAATTCATCACGTATTTCACGTAGTAATTGAATATCTTCAGGTGTTGCTGCTGGTTCTGGTGCTGCTTCTTCTTGCTTACGACGCATACGGTTAATCATTTTCACCATTAAAAACACCACCCATGCCAAGATGATGAAGTTAATTAAAATGGTAAGGAAGTTACCATAAGTCAGGACATTTACCCCTGCTTTGGTCAACTCATCTAAGGATTGTAGGTTATTCGGATTATCGCCCAAAACAAAGAATTTTTGCGTGAAATCCACACCACCACCTGTGATGACAGTAATCAGCGGCATGATAATGTCTTTTACCAATGAATCAACAATCTTACCAAATGCCCCACCGATGATCACACCGACAGCCAAATCAATCATGTTGCCTTTTACCGCAAATTCGCGAAACTCTTGAACAATGCTCATTGAAATCTCCAGTTATTTTTTGACTTTAATTTATGTGATGAAGTATACATTATTGAAATCTATATATTTCCATCTAATTTACTTGGTTTTGTAAATTTTCTACAACGCTTTGTTGAACAACTTATACAAAAAAAACCGCTGATCAAAATCAGCGGTTTTTATCATCCGAAGATAAGAATAACTTATTTGTTACGCTTACGTTCGTTTTCAGTCAACCAGCGTTTACGGATACGGATTGACTTAGGTGTTACTTCAACTAATTCATCATCTTCAATGAACTCAAGCGCTTGTTCAAGCGTGTATTCAACAGCAGGAACAAGAGTCAACGCATCATCAGTACCAGAAGCACGTACGTTAGTTAACTGTTTCGCTTTAGTTGGGTTAACCACCATATCGTCTGAACGTGAGTTAATCCCAACGATCATACCTTCGTAAACTTCTAACTGTGGCTTAGCGAATAGACGACCACGGTCTTGTAAGCTGAACAGTGCATAGCCAAGGCAAGTACCTTGAACCATAGAAATCAACACACCGTTTTGACGCTTCGCAACAGTACCTTGTTTCATCGGACCGTAGTGAGAGAAGCTTGAAGTCATGATTCCTGTACCAGAAGTCATGGTCAAGAATTCTGAACGGAAACCAATTAAACCACGTGAAGGCACAGTTGCTTCAATACGGATACGGCCTTTACCGTCAACTTCCATATTGGTCATTTCACCTTTACGGCTACCCATTTGTTCCATTACAGAACCTTGGTGCTGTTCTTCAACGTCAAAAGTTACGTTTTCGTATGGTTCTTGTTTTTCACCGTCAATTTCTTTGATGATTACTTGTGGGCGAGATACGCCCATTTCGAAACCTTCGCGACGCATGTTTTCAATTAAAACTGAAAGGTGAAGTTCACCACGGCCAGATACTTTGAAACGGTCTGGACTGTCAGTATCTTCTACACGTAATGCTACGTTGTGAATTAATTCGCGGTCTAAACGTTCACGGATGTTACGTGAAGTAACGAATTTACCTTCTTTACCTGCAAACGGTGAATTGTTTACTTGGAAAGTCATGGTCACTGTAGGTTCATCTACAGACAATGGTGGTAAAGCTTCAACATTTTTCGGATCACAAATGGTGTCAGAAATATGAAGTTCATCAATACCTGTGATACATACGATATCGCCTGCTTGAGCAGAGTCAACATCAACACGCTCTAGACCGTGGTAACCCATAATTTTTAAGATACGGCCGTTACGCGTCTTACCGTCTTTATCAATGACAGTTACAGGTGTATTCAAACCAATTGAACCACGTTGAATACGACCCACACCGATAACACCTACGAAGCTGTTATAGTCAAGTGAAGATATCTGCATTTGGAATGGACCATCAGCATCAACTGCTGGTGGTTCAACAATGTCAACGATTGTTTGGAATAACGGGGTCATGTCGTCAGCCAATTCTTCCGGAGAAGGACCAGCAACACCACGTAAGCCAGATGCATAAACAACTGGGAAGTCGAGCTGTTCATCAGTCGCACCCAAGTTATCAAATAAATCAAATACTTGGTCGATTACCCAGTCACAACGTGCGCTTGGTTTGTCAACTTTGTTGATAATTACGATTGGTTTCAAACCACGCGCGAACGCTTTTTGCGTTACAAAGCGAGTTTGTGGCATTGGACCTTCTTGAGAGTCAACCAATAACAATACACAGTCAACCATCGACATTACACGTTCAACTTCACCACCGAAGTCTGCGTGTCCCGGGGTGTCGACGATGTTAATACGATACTCAGTATTCGTACGAGCATCAGTCCATTTAATTGCAGTGTTCTTTGCAAGAATGGTAATACCACGTTCACTTTCAATAGCGCCCGAATCCATGACACGCTCAATCTCACCTGCGCGATCACCGAGAGCACCTGATTGTTGAAGTAATTTATCGACAAGTGTGGTTTTACCGTGGTCGACGTGGGCAATAATTGCAATATTGCGGAGATTTTTGATATCTGACATAGAATTCGATAAGTCTAAAACTTGAGGGCAAATTATACAGAAAAATAATAGATTTTAGTAGTGACAGTTTATTGACAAGCTCATTTTTTTTCACAAGTGGTCGGCATTTTGTTTTGTAAAGCCGTGTAACTCGATTAGAATAGCGCCATCTTGGCCCACAGCTTTTGGCTTATGTCTCATCAGAATCAATCTCCCCATTCGCAAGATCAGCTTGACTTGGTCTATGGTTTAAATGACCGTCCAAAGCCGCTGATTGCTTTCCTCGCTGCTTTTCAGCACTTACTTGCCATTATTGTTCCGATTGTTACGCCGGGCTTACTCATCTGCTTAGCTTTAGGCGTATCCCAAAAAGATACCAACATGATTTTATCCATGTCTTTGGTTATTTCTGGCATAGCAACCTTCTTACAATGTAAAAAAGTGGGTCCTTTTGGCGCAGGTTTACTGATTGTTCAAGGCACAAGTTTTAACTTTATTGGCCCAATTATTGGAATTGGGTCTGCCATGGTTGCTGCAGGCACACCTGTAGAATCAGTTATGGCAGCGATTTTTGGCGTGGTGATTGCAGGTTCATTCATTGAGATGGGCGTTTCGCGTATTTTGCCTTGGGTCAAAATGCTCATTACCCCATTGGTCACAGGCATTGTGGTGCTGTTGATTGGTCTGACTTTAATTAAGGAAGGCTTAATCAGCATGGGCGGTGGCTATCAAGCCATGTCAAACAATACCTTTGCCAATGCAGACAACTTAATCATGTCGTGTACAGTGCTGGCACTGATCATTATATTGAACCGTATTCATATTACTTGGGTCAAAAGTTCAGCCATTTTAATCGCACTGATTGTCGGCTATATCCTTGCAGCCTTTATGGGACATCTCGATTTTTCAGGTCTAAAAGATGCTCCTTTGGTACAAATACCCACACCAATGCACTTTGGAATTGACTTCTCTTGGAGCTTGTTTATTCCTATGGCCTTTATTTATCTGGTCACATCTTTAGAAGCAATTGGTGATATTACGGCAACCTCTAAGCTTTCCAACCAACCAGTCGATGGTGCAATATGGATGGAACGCATTAAAGGCGGTGTATTGGTCAATGGGGCAAACTCATTCCTCGCGGGTATTTTCAATACCTTCCCTAGCTCGGTCTTTGCGCAAAACAATGGTGTGATTCAACTTACTGGCGTTGCGAGTCGCTACGTCGGTATCTGGATTGCCGCCTTGTTGGTCATTTTGGGTTTACTTCCTGCGGTTGCAGGCGTGATTCAAGCCGTTCCTCAAGCCGTGTTAGGCGGTGCTGTCATGGTCATGTTTGGTGCTGTAGCAGCATCAGGCATTAATATTCTTGCAGGAGTACATCTAGACCGTCGCGCCCTGCTCATTATTGCGATTTCACTCGCATTAGGACTGGGCGTTGCTCAAGTACCACAAATTTTAGAGCACCTGCCTGAATTGTTCCGTAACATTTTTAGTTCAGGTGTTGCAACAGGTGGTATTGCCGCACTGGTTTTAAATATTGTGCTTCCTGAAACGAAGAAATAAGTTTTCATTTCTGTATGCACCTTGCCCAGCATTGTCTGGGCATCGTTTTTACTATGGAGTAAATAAGATGGATCCACGAAGTGAAGTTATTCTTCGTCAGCAAACATTTCTTTCTGGTTCAGTTCTGTTGGTCAATGCACCGTGTGATGAATTAAGTTCAGAACTGGCAGGGACAGTTGAAACCCATTTTTGGACTTGGAATTTTAACGAATTACAATATTTTCAAGCCCAACAAAGCTCTGTACATTTTGGCACCGATTTGCCAGAGACAGGTTTTGAACAGGCAATCGTCTTTGTCCCAAAATCAAAAGAACTACTCAACTACGTCCTATACCAACTGGTCGGTCGTATGGCCGTAGGTTCTTCCATCTTTTTAGTTGGTGAAAAAAAAGGTGGCGTGGAACGTGCAGCAAAGCAACTGCAACCTTTTGGCAAAAGCCTCAAATTAGACAGCGCTCGACATTGTCAAATGTGGCAATTGGTCACCGAAAAGACCGTAACAGCAAAACCTTTGGCCGATTGGGCACAACATTACACGGTACCAACCCCTAAAGGTGAATTACAGATTTGTGCATTACCCGGTGTGTTTAGCCAAAACCGCCTAGACGTGGGTACCGCCGTGTTATTACCTCACCTTTCACAGGTCACCTCTGGCAAAATTGCAGACTTTGGCTGTGGTGCTGGTGTAATCAGCGCCTATTTAGCCAAATTGAATCCGAAAAACCGCATTTTTTCTTTAGATGTCGATGCCTTTGCACTCGCCTCTACCAAAATGACCTTTGAAAGAAATAATCTTTTACCAGAACAACTTGAGATTAAAGCAGTCCGTGGAATTGAGGATGCACCCCTCTTTTTGCACGCAATCGTCAGTAATCCCCCATTCCATCAAGGCATTCATACAGATTACAATGCCAGCGAAAATTTATGCAAAACTTCCCGCCGTCATCTGAAATCAGATGGCGAATTGTGGATTGTTGCCAATCGCTTTTTGAATTACCCATTACTTATTGAGCAAAGTTTTGGTCAATGTACAACCAAAGCCGATCAACAAGGCTTTAAAGTGCTGTTTGCTAGCGCACAAAAGAAATCTTAAGGAACAACGATGAGCGAAACGACTCAACCAGCTCAACTCAAGCGTAAGCTTGGAGCTCGTCATCTGAATATGATCGCCATTGGTGGTTCTATTGGTACAGGTTTATTCTTGGCCTCAGGTGCAACCATTGCAAATGCTGGTCCAGGCGGTGCATTGTTAGCCTACTGCTTAATTGGTGTGATGATTTACTTTCTCATGACCAGCCTAGGTGAACTTGCGACCCATAACCCAACTTCAGGTGCCTTTTTCACTTACGGCACCAAGTATGTTGAAGGCGGCTTTGGTTTTGCCCTCGGCTGGAACTATTGGTACAACTGGGCCATTACGGTTGCATTTGAATTGGTTGCTGTCCAATTTATTATGAAATTCTGGTTCCCAGATATACCTGGTTTCTACTGGAGTGCCCTGTTCTTAGCTGTTGTCTTCGGGATCAATGCCCTCACAGTGAAAGGCTTTGGTGAAAGCGAGTTCTTCTTCTCATTGGTTAAAGTCTTTGCCATTATTGTGTTTATCATCATTGGTATCTTCATGATTGCTAAAATCATGATGACGCCTGGTGTCACAACATTCGCGAACTGGTCCAAAGGTGAAGCACCCTTTGTTGGTGGTCTAACTGCACTGATTGGTGTAGCCATGATTGCAGGATTCTCGTTCCAAGGTACAGAAATGGTTGGGGTTGCAGCAGGTGAATCTAAAGACCCGCAAAAAACCATTCCGATTGCCATCAAGCAAATCTTTTGGCGTATCTTGTTATTTTATGTGGTGTGTATTTTTATTATCGGTACACTCATTTCCTATGATGATCCATTGCTTCTACAAGCTGCTTCATCTGAAAATATTGCGCTTTCTCCTTTTACCTTACTCTATGAAAAAGCAGGTTTTGCTTTTGCTGCGAGTGCAATGAATGCTGTGATTTTAACTGCGATTCTTTCAGCAGGTAACTCGGGCATGTATACCTCAACCCGTATGCTGTTTAACATGGCACAGAATGGCAGTGCGCCTAAAGTCTTTGGCAAACTCGACCCACGTGGCGTGCCAATGAATGCACTGTTTGCAACCACAGCAATTGCTGCACTCTGCTTCTTAACCACCTTTATTGGTGAAGAGCAAGTATTTAACTGGCTACTGAATATGTCAGGCATGTGCGGTTTTATTGTTTGGTTAGGGATTGCGGTTTCACACTATCGCTTCCGTAAAGGCTATATTACTCAAGGACATAAGATTGAAGATTTAGCTTATCGTGCAAAATTCTTCCCTTTTGCGCCATGGTTTGCTTTTATTCTCTGCTCAATTGTGGTTCTAGGTCAGAATTACCAAGCGGTACTTGCGGGTGAGTGGTTATCAGTTTTATCCACCTATATTGGGATTTTCTTATTCTTGGTGATTTGGCTCGGTTATAAATGGAAATACAAAACCAAGTTGATTTCTTATCAAGAAATGGATGTTAGCCCGATGAAGATAGAGCGAGAATAATTTCCTCTTAAAAAACAGCCTTCGGGCTGTTTTTTACTTCTTAAATTTACCATTAAAAATTAACTATATACAAAATAAAGCTTACATAATCGCAGTCGAAGCAGATGAGTTCTGGAGTTTTCCAATCAGATAATCAATATACAAAACCGTATATTTTAAACTAAAAAGCCCCGACTTCCTGTCGAGGCTTTATTAGATTCTTGCTGCGGTATAACTCCTGTCGTACCGTTTTGCATCCGTTCTACACTATTATTGTTATTGTAAAGAAACATCCTGTTCCTGATAAATCCATCATATAAATAAATCATTAGGATTGCGAGACGCTATAAGGATCAAATGCTGTCAGCCAAAACCTACAAAAAACCACCGACATCTATTTCGAATAATCTCGCGCACCAAATAATGCCGTCCCAATCCGTACCATCGTCGAACCTGCCGCAATCGCAGCCTCCAAATCTGCTGACATGCCCATACTTAAAGTATCCCAATCTTCAGGATGTGCATGGAGTGTTTTCACCTGATTAAACAGCGTTTTGGCATCCCATAATGCCGCTGTATTATGCGGTGCAGGAATGACCATGATGCCACGAAGTCTTAAATGCGGAAGTTGGCTCAGCTTTTGTACCAACTCTGCAACTTCTTCTGGCTGACAGCCATCTTTACTGTCTTGCCCATCAATATTGACTTGCAAGCAAATATTCAAAGGTGGCTGAGTTGCTAAACGTTGACTCGATAAACGCTCAGCAATAATTAAACGATCTACCCCATGCACCCAAGCAAATTTTTCCGCCAGATGCTTGGTCTTGTTACGCTGCACATGCCCAATAAAATGCCACTCAATCTCCAGATCAGCCAAAGTCTCAATTTTTTCAAGGGCTTCTTGTAAGTAGTTTTCACCAAACTCACGCTGTCCTGTTGCATACATCTCACGCAATGCTTCACTTGGATGAGTTTTCGATACTGCAAGCAATTGCACAGTTTCTGCCTGACGTCCTGCCTGTTGACACGCAGCCTCAATTTGCCCTAAAACTTGATTTCGCGACTCTTTCAAACTATTCATTGACGATATTCTCATTTCATTCATCTTTTTTTACGTTCAAGCAACTCTAACTGTTGGTTAAGTGGCAGGAAAGCCTTATTATTCTATCAAAATAATTAAGATTTATATGATCTCGGGGAATTCATGGACATTACAGAATTATTGGCTTTTTCTGCAAAAAACGGGGCTTCTGACTTACACTTATCTGCGGGTATGCCACCAATGATTCGCGTAGATGGTGAAGTACGTCGCATTAACTTACCAGCTTTAGAACATAAAGAAGTACACAAACTGGTGTACGATATTATGAATGACAAACAACGTCGTGACTTTGAAGAACAATTGGAAACTGACTTTTCCTTCGAAGTTCCAAGCATCGCACGTTTCCGTGTAAACGCATTTAACCAAAACCGCGGCGCTGGCGCAGTATTCCGTACCATTCCTTCAAAAGTTCTTACCATGGATGACTTGGGATTAGGACAAACATTTAAAGAGCTTTGTGACTTACCACGTGGTTTAGTTTTAGTCACGGGCCCAACGGGTTCTGGTAAATCGACCACGTTAGCAGCCATGATCGACTATATTAACGACAAGCGTTATGACCACATTTTAACCGTCGAAGATCCAATCGAATTTGTACACCAATCAAAAAAATGCCTGATTAATCAACGTGAAGTACATCGTGATACGCATGGCTTTAACGAAGCATTACGTTCTGCACTACGTGAAGATCCAGACATTATTTTAGTTGGTGAGATGCGTGACCTTGAAACCATTCGCCTAGCCCTGACCGCTGCAGAAACAGGTCACTTGGTTTTCGGTACACTGCATACCACTTCTGCGGCCAAAACCATTGACCGTGTGATTGATGTATTCCCCGCTGAAGAAAAAGATATGGTTCGTGCCATGCTTTCTGAATCATTACAAGCGGTTATCTCACAAACACTCTTAAAGAAAAATGGTGGTGGCCGTGTCGCCGCGCATGAAATCATGATTGGTATTCCTGCTATTCGTAACCTAATTCGTGAGAACAAAGTTGCGCAAATGTACTCTGCGATCCAAACAGGTGCTAACTATGGTATGTCCACCTTAGACCAAAGCCTTAAAACGCTGGTATCTAAAGGTATCATTAGTCCACAAACAGCACGTACTGTTGCCAAACAACCAGAATCATTCTTATAAGAATATCAAAACGGAATTAGGATAAGGTTATGGACTTTAACGACTTACTCAATCTCATGATTCAACAAAAAGCATCTGACCTTTTCGTCACAGCTGACGTTGAACCATCCATGAAAATTAACGGTCAAATTATTCCTGTTGCGAAAACCAAGTTAACAGGTGAAATTGTTGGTCAGCTCTTAAATTCAATTATGAGCGATAAACAACGCAAAGAATTCGCTGAAACACGCGAATGCAACTTTGCGATTATGAATCGTGATAAAACAGCACGTTTCCGTGTCAGTGCTTTTCAACAACGCGACCAACCTGGCATGGTGTTACGTCGTATTGAAACCAAAATTCCAACGATGGATGAACTCAAGCTTCCTCCAGTACTCAAAGATTTAGCCATGACCAAACGTGGCATCATTATCTTTGTTGGTGCAACAGGTACTGGTAAATCAACATCATTGGCTTCAATTATTGGTTTTCGTAATCACAATTCGAAAGGTCATATCATTACCATTGAAGACCCGATCGAATTTATTCACGAACATGCGGGGTGTATTATCACTCAACGTGAAGTGGGTATCGATACTGATTCCTTTGAAATTGCATTGAAGAATACTTTGCGTCAAGCACCCGATGTGATTCTGATTGGTGAGATTCGTTCACGTGAGACCATGGACTATGCGATTGCCTTCGCAGAAACAGGACATTTAGTTTTTGCAACACTGCATGCCAACAACGCCAACCAAGCCATTGACCGTATTATCCACTTCTTTGAAGCGGACCGACACAGTCAACTGTTTATGGATTTATCTTTAAACCTAAAAGCCATGGTTGCACAGCAACTTATTCCAACCCCAGATGGTAATTCACGTCGCGCTGCGATTGAGATCTTGATTAATTCACCATTAATTTCTGATTTAATCCGCAAGGGTGATATTCATGAAATTAAAGATTTAATGAAGCGTTCACGTGAACTCGGTATGCAAACCTTTGACCAAGCACTTTATGATTTGTATAAAGCCAAGCAAATCACCTATAAAGATGCACTGAAACACGCCGATTCACCAAATGATTTACGCTTACAAATCAAACTCTCTGAAGAGGGAGCTGATCGCTTAATGAATGCAAGCTCACATATTACCTTTGATGGTCAGTAAATAGATACAGATTCAAGATTGAAGAAAAACGGGCCTATTGGCTCGTTTTTTAATGCAAAATAAAGCATTTATTTTTTTATCGCAAAGAAAAAGCAGCCTTAAGGCTGCTTTCTCAAATCAAAATCAATAATTAATTATTGAGCTTGACCAGGTTGTACTGTAACAGTACGGCTACCAGTGATTGTCGCGAATACGCGACGGTTCATAGCACGACCTTCTTTAGTTTTGTTGTCAGCAATCGGTTGATCCCAAGCGAAACCTTGAGTAGACAAACGAGATGCATCTACATTGTATTCATTTACAAGAGCAGATTTAACAGAGTTAGCACGAGCTAAAGATAAACGTTCGTTCAATGCACGTGGACCAGTGTTATCTGTGTGACCTTCGATGCGAGCAGTAGCGTTTGGATATTCAACTAACTTCTCAGCAACTTTAGCAATTTCTGGCTTGTATTGATCTTTGATGTTTGATTTATTCGTATCAAAGAATACACGAAGTTCCATGTTAAGGTCTTCAGTCAATTGCTCAGGAACTGGCTCAACTGGAGTAACTGGCTCAACTTCTACTACTGGTGCAGCAGGTTTCAAGTGACCACCAAGAACAACGTTAAGACCAGCTAAAGCTGTGTAGTTCCAGAACTTTTCATCAAAGTCATAAGTACCACGAGCTTCAGTACGAAGAGACAATGCGTCGTTTAAGCGCCAGAAAGCACCTAGACCAGCATTACCAATCGTGTCTTCTTTGTCTGCATAAATGCCATCAAAGTCAGTTTTAGTCTGACCAGCACCTAAAAGTACGTATGGCTTGATTTTGCTGTCATAGTTTTTAGTGAACAAATCAGAAGTAGCATAGAAGTTACCAGCTACAGTACGTTGTTTGTATTCAGCACCCTGTACGCCAGTACCGTCAAGATCACCCTTAACTTGGTTATATTCAGCTTCAAAGCCTAACCATGGAGTTAACTCAACACCTAATGCAGCACCAACGAACATATCGTCTTGTAATTCTGCATGGCTAGTTAGTTTGTCATTATTATGCTCAGAATCCTGCCAAGTATAACCGAGCATTAAAGGAGTAATGGTTACACCAGCATTAGCAGCAGCTAAAGGTGCAGCAACGAGCATCGCTAAAGCAATACGACTCATTTTCATGGATTTATCCTCCAGAGATAAACAATTGTTGTTCAAGCTAAGCCTAAAATTTTAGCTATCCTGAGATAGGCTTTTTTAAATACCCCAGTTTTATTTTTAAGCTACTCACCTTGAATAATACAAACACTTAATTCGTTTGTCCAAGTGTTTGATAATTTTAATCAAGTAAATTATTGACAAAATTACTTACAATTTCAGTTGTAGTTCAGTAAATTTATAATCTCTTGCTTTTTAAGAATAGCTTATCCTCACTTGCGATTCACTATAGCATTTTCTTATTCACTGAGAAACACATTTTTCATTATAAAATGAATAAAAAACAAGAGATTAATATTCATTATTAACTTAAAAAAATACAGGTACTTAGGTTATTTTATATGCACCTCAATAAATATATGGCTTATACATTAGTAGAACTTGCCATTACAATATTAGTTTTGTCAATACTTGTTACACTTGCTTTACCTTATTACCACGAAATGAAAGCAAACCAAGAGCGCAGAACAATTTTTAGACAAGTTGTAGGTAGTATACAACTCGCAAAACAGCATGCTGCTATACATCATACCAATGTTGTAATGTGCTCTTCACAAGACATGCAAAACTGTAAAGAAGCGATGTGGGAACAAGGTTTTATTTTATTTCTCGATTCCAATCAAAATAGACAGCTAGATTTGAATGAAACCTTAATTACCCAAGAACGTACGGACTTGTCCTACGGCACATTAAACTGGCGTGGAACCTTGCACTTCTCCAGCCTTAATTTTATGGCTGAAGATGGTCTGCCCATCGGCTCAAACGGCAGTTTCTATTACTGCTCATCAACTGTAAAACATATGAAGATTATCCTGAATAAAATGGGTAATTCACGCAGCATTGACCTAAGCAATTGTTGAAAACCGATGAGTCAACAGCAAAAGCAACATCTAATTTCCAGTTTTCAATATACTGCATGAGATTGAACAATAACCAATTATACTCGTTCGGAGATATATCAATGACTGATATCGTGATTGTAAATGGCGCACGTACTGCAATGGGCGGTTTTCAAGGAAGTTTATCTGGTCTAACTGCACCAGAACTTGGTGCAACAACCATCAAGGAAGCGATTGCTCGTGCTGGCCTACAACCGACCGATGTAGAAGAAGTCATTATGGGCTGCGTTTTACCTGCTGGTCTGAAACAAGGTCCTGCTCGCCAAGCTATGCGTCAAGCAGGTTTACCAGATTCAACAGGTGCCGTTACAATCAATAAATTATGTGGTTCTGGCATGAAAGCAGTCATGCAAGCTGCCGATATGATTAAAGCAGGTTCTGCTGAAATCGTGGTTGCAGGTGGTATGGAGTCTATGACCAATGCACCCTATGTCTTGACCAAAGCACGTGCGGGTTACCGCATGGGTCATGGCGAAGTTAAAGATCACATGTTTCTTGATGGTTTAGAAGATGCTGAAACTGGTCGTTTAATGGGCTCATTTGCACAAGATATGGCCAATACCCGTGGCTATACACGTGAGCAAATGGACGCATTTGCAATTCGTTCATTACTACGTGCGCAAACTGCGGTCAACGAAGGTTACTTTGCAGATGAAATTGTCCCTGTGACCGTTTCAACACGTAAAGGTGATGTTGTTATCGATAAAGATGAACAACCTTTCAACGCCAACATTGAAAAAATTCCTACATTACGCCCAGCATTTGCCAAAGACGGTACCATTACTGCTGCAAATGCCAGCTCAATTTCTGATGGTGCATCAGCTTTAGTTTTAACTTCAGCGGATAATGCATCTGCAAAAGGTTTACAGCCATTGGCTAAAATCTTGGCTTATGCATCAAACTCTCAACATCCTTCTGAGTTTACGATTGCTCCTGTTGGTGCAATTGAGAAAGTGTTAAAGAAAACTGGTTGGGATGCGCAAGACGTTGATCTTTGGGAAATCAATGAAGCGTTTGCCATGGTAACCATGTGCCCAATGGATGACTTTAAACTTGATCCTGCAAAAGTGAACATTAATGGTGGTGCTTGTGCGCTAGGTCACCCAGTCGGTTCAACAGGTTCACGGGTTATTTTAACGCTCATTCACGCCTTAAAACGTACTGGCGGTAAGAAAGGGATTGCAGCTTTATGTATTGGTGGCGGTGAAGCAACGGCTGTTGCAATTGAACTTTTATAAGTTTCAACATTCTACTATTCGCTATTCTTAAGTAAAAATCCTCCTTAACGGGGGATTTTTTATACTTACATTTTTTCATTATTCTTTTTGATCAAGACTGTTAAATTAAGACACCCAAAATAAAAAACGGAACATATAACAATGCAACTCAACCATTATCTGAATTTCCAAGGTGAAGCCGAAGCTGCTTTTAATTTTTATAAATCTGTGTTCGGTGGTGAGTTTGCCATGCTAAAACGTTATGGTGATATGCCCTCTGATGAAAAATCTCAGCTCAGCGATGCCGAAAAAAATTATATTCTACATGTTTCCTTACCAATTAATGAATTTACAATTCTGATGGCCTCCGATACCACTGAACAGTTTTGTGCAGCAAATAGCCCTTTTATCAAAGGCACCAATCACTACATTTCCATTAATTTAGAAAAGCATGAACAAGCAGAAGCACAACGTCTGTATGAAGCGCTGTCACAAAATGGGCAAATTGAAATGCCCTTGGAAAAGACCTTTTGGGGTGCACTCTATGCGGCATTTACCGATCAGTTTGGCGTGAAATGGATGGTGAATTGCCAACTTGAAGAGATGTAATGTTTCACCAAAGAACAAATGATTTTTTTGTAAAGATGGCTGTTATAAAAAAAGCCAGATTTTATCTGGCTTTTTTTAACTGAAGGACTTAAGCCCCAGTTTGATAACTTGCTTGAGCAACCGCAGTGGATGCTTGATACGGATGTCTAAAATCATTTAAACCTGCCGCAGCTTCCTGAATATCTTTACCTTCTTTAATCACAAAAGTATCGAAACCAGAACGCTTCATATAGTTTAAGACATCCTTAAACACATCACCTGTCGCACGTAATTCGCCTTGGAAACCTTGGCGACGCAACAATGCAGCAAATGAATAACCACGACCATCGTTGAAACCCGCAAAATCAATAAAGATCGCATCTAATTGATTTAAAGGAAATTCATTAATTTCAGGAGAAGCATCCACAGTAATCAATAATGCTTTTTTACCTGTAATATTGGTAAGTTGATCCAACTGATCAACAGTCAATACCACATCACCTTGCGGTAATACAGCATCTTCGCCAATGAATTGGTAACTATTGTCTGCCACTGTGCCATCTTTAGAGAGCACTTGAAGTGCGGTATTAAGCATAAGCACGCTCCTTGAATGGTTGAATGCCAACACGGCGATAAGTTTCAATAAACTCTTCACCTTCTTGACGTAAATCAAGATAAGTATTCAGAATTTCTTCAATAATGTCAGGTACAACTTCTGCTGCAAATGATGGCCCTAAGATGTCACCAATCGAAGCATCATGGTCTGCATTACCGCCTAAAGTAATTTGGTAGAATTCAGCACCTTTTTTATCGACACCTAAAATACCAATATTACCCACGTGGTGATGACCACAAGCATTCATACAACCTGAAATGTTCAAGTCGATATGACCCAAATTGTAAACCGTATCTAGGTCATCAAAACGACGTGAAATCGCTTCAGAAATTGGAATCGATTTCGCATTTGCCAATGAACAGAAGTCACCACCTGGGCAGCAAATAATATCGGTAATAAAACCAATATGCGCACGCGCCAAGTCATGTTGTTCAAGCGTTTGCCACAACTCAAACAAGTCTTTTTGAGGTACATCGACCAACGAAATGTTTTGTTCATGCGTGGTACGTAATTCACCAAAGGTGTATTTGTCTGCAAGGTCTGCAATCAAATTCATTTCTTCAGTCGTCACGTCACCTGGTGCAATACCTGCGCGTTTTAGCGAAATGGTCACTACACGGTAACCTGTCACTTTATGTGTATTGGTATTAATGTTGAACCATTGTTTAAACTTCGGATATTCAGCAAATAATGCTGTGAAGTCTTCATCTGCCAATTGCTGATATGCAAATGGAGTAAATTCTTCATCAAGTTTCGCTAAAGTTTCAGCATCTACTTTTAGCGTTTGCACAGTGTGAGCAAATTCTGCTTCCACTTTTTCTGCAAACACTTGAGGCGTTAATGCTTTGACTAAAATTTTGATACGGGCTTTGTATTTGTTGTCACGGCGGCCGTGTAAATTATACACACGAAGTACCGCTTCAAGATAAGCAATCAAATCTTCACGTGGCAACCATTCTTTGATGATTGAACCAATGATTGGTGTACGACCTAGACCGCCACCCACTTTGATTTTATAACCGATCTCACCCGCTGCATTTTTCACGATATACACACCAATATCATGGAATGACGTTGCAGCACGATCTACTTCTTCTAAAGCAGACACCGCAATTTTGAACTTACGTGGTAAGAAGGCAAATTCTGGGTGGAAGGTTGACCATTGACGAATCAATTCACACGTTGGACGTGGATCAGCAACCTCACCCGCAACTACACCTGCATATTGGTCAGTTGTGGTGTTACGAATACAGTTACCTGAAGTTTGAATCGCATGCATCTGCACAGTTGCCAATTCGGCAAGCATGTCAGGCACATTTTCAAGTGCAGGCCAGTTAAACTGAATGTTTTGACGTGTTGACACGTGTGCATAACCACGGTCATATTCTTTCGCCAATTCCGCAACCTTGCGTAACTGCGTAGAGCTCATCAAACCATAAGGAACAGCAATACGTAACATCGGCGCATAGCGTTGGACGTATAAACCGTTTTGGAGACGTAGCGGACGGTATTCATCTTCAGTGAGTTTACCCGCTAAATAACGTTCCGTTTGGTCACGGAACTGTGCAACACGTTCATTGATCAGTTGCTGATCAAAATCAGTATATAAATACATGGCGTACAGCTAGTAGTTTCATTATAACGGCTCACAGCATAACGATATTTAGACTATCAACAAAACGCGTTTTTTACATATTTCATAGCGGTTTTATTGATAAGCTTAAATTCCTGAATACCAAACAACTTTCCCTAGAATATTGTTTGCAGGCACAAAACCCCAATAACGACTATCGGCACTCTGATCACGATTATCTCCCAGAACAAAAACCATCCCTTCTGGTACGACACATTCATGACGAGTATTATAGATTGGACAATTTTCCATAAAAGGGTACTCTTCGATTGTATTGCTCGGTATAATTTGCATGAGATGAGACTGTGAACCAAATGCTTCTTCATAAACCTGCGTATCAACACCGTCTAATTCTTCTGTACGAATCATTTTTAAGACTAATGGCTTCCCATTAAGGATGATTTGACCTCGTTCAAAAGCAATCCTGTCTTTAGGTAAAGCAATCACCCTTTTGATATAGTGAATTTCAGGATTAACTGGATATTTGAAGACAATAATATCGCCAGCTTTAAAGTTGCGTAATTGGACATTACGATGAGCAAGCTGATCCACCAGTCCCAAACCTGTACGGCGCATAATGACATAATCTCCGGAATGGATAGTAGGTCGCATGCTGTCTGCTGGTACGGAATAAAAATCAAAAAATAGAATTCGTAAAGCAGCCCATAATATTGCAAAAATTGCGATACCTTGAAGCAAGTGATGATATCTTTTCCATCGTAAACTCGGGGATGAAAAGCCCAAATTGATAGTATAGATCACACCTAAAACATAGGTTAAAAGAAATGTGACATCGGTATAAGGTAATGCTTTCCAAGTTGTAAGTAGGGTCAATAAAAAATAAATTAAAGCTTTTTTGCCATATCCTAAATAAAGCAAACCAAAAACAGGACTTAATAATGTCAATAAAATAAGTAACCATGTATTTGGTTTATTTGATATTTCCTGTTTAGATAGTTCTGTTTTTTCTATGTTCTGCATATTTTTCTGTAATTTAAATAAAGTCTTAATATACCCAAATAGAATTAAATCCCCAATAAAAATGCCCACCAAAGTGAGCATTTTTATGACAATTTTTATTTACTATCTGGCAAAGCATAGGCGACCAAATAATCCCCCATCTTGGTGCCAAAAGAACCATGCCCGCCGGCCATAATGACCACATATTGCTTACCATTGCTTTCATAGGTCATTGGTGTTGCCTGACCACCTGCGGGTAAACGCCCTTCCCACAACTGCTCGCCATTGGTGACATTAAATGCACGAAGATAATTATCCTGCGTGCCAGCGACAAACATCACATTACCAGCGGTTGAAATTGGACCACCCAAACCAGGTACTCCAATTTTTAAAGGTGGCAGTTGGAACAATTTTGGCAAACTGTCACGGATAGTCCCAATCCGCTTTTTCCAGACCACTTGATGGGTTTTTAAATCTACACCCGCCACATAGCCCCAAGCTGGTTGCTTACACGGTAAACCGAGCGGAGACAAGAACGCACTGATTTCCACACCATAAGGCACACCATACATTGGCTGTACCCCTTGTTCAGTCCCTGCACCTTTGGCCGTTTCTTGACGGTTCGGATCTGCGGGAATTAAACGGCTGACAAAAGGCAATCCGATTGGATTCATGACAGCAACTTGACGATCTGCATTCACTGACATGCCTCCCCATTCAAATACGCCTAAATTCCCAGGAAAGACCAACGTGCCATTTTCTGAAGGTGGGGTATAAATACCGTCATAATTCAAACGATGGAAATAGACCCGACAAATTAACTGATCAAACATGGTCGCGCCCCACATGTCTTTATCTTTTAACTTGTCTTGTGGTGCCAGATTTAAATCAGAAAAGGGTTGGGTTGCCGAATAGTATTCGCCTTGGGTTTGTGGCCCGCGTTTTACTGTTTGAGGGACTGCGCGCTCGTTAATAGGCACGATCGCTTTGCCTGTACGTCGGTCTACTACAAAGACATTCCCTGTTTTGGTTAACACATAAATCGCTGGGACGGTTTTTCCAGTAGTATCTTGAATATCTGCCAAAGAAGGTTGCGCTGGTACATCCATATCCCACAAATCATGATGGGTCGTTTGAAAATGCCAAACCAGCTTGCCTGTACTGGCATTGATTGCCAACATCGAATTGGCATAACGCTCTTTTAACTCAGTACGATCTCCGCCCCAAATATCGGGGGTTCCTACCCCTGTTGGTACATACACGATATCCAGTTTGGAGTCATAAGCCAAAGGTGCCCACGCATTTGGAGAGTTATGTACAAAGGTCGTATTTTCGTTTGGCATGGCATTAGGATTTTGTGCCCCTGTATCAAAGACCCAAAGCAACTCACCTGTATTCACATCATAGCCACGAATGACCCCAGAAGGCTCTTTGGAAGAATAGTTATCCGTGACTGAACCCGCAATAACCACTGTTGTACCCGAAATAATCCCAGGTGATGTCGGGTTATAGCCCCCAGGATAGGCATAAGGCATAAATTTTTGTAAATTCACTTCACCTTGCTCACCAAAATCTGAGCAGACTTTGCCTGTATCAGCATTCACTGCGACTAAACGCCCATCATTCACAGGAACAATTACCTTACGTGGACACTCGGCAGAAACTGATTTTCGATTTTGCAAACTGGTCGCAAACTCGGCTGTATTATTGGCATCGTAATACATTACCCCACGACAGGTGAGATGCTGAAAAGTATGGTCGGCTTTCAATTTTGGATCAAAACGCCATTTTTCCTTGCCCGTTGCTGGATCCAAGGCAATTAACCATTGGTGAGTGGTACACATATATAAGTTATTGCCCACTTTAATCGGGGTCACCTGATTGGTGGTTTCTCCCGAATCTTTATCTGTTTTGACATCACCTGTGCGGAATGTCCAAGCCACTTTCAGATTTTTAACATTTTGATCATTAATCTGTGTCAAAGGTGAATAACGCACCCCGCCCTGAGTACGTCCATAAGCGGGCCAGTCTTGTTCTGCCACCCCCTCAATGGCTTGAGCCGATGCAGGTTGTGGTTGTTGAATGACGCCATTAATTTCTTGGGGATCGTTGAAAATCGCGTAGACCATAACTGCAATAGCAATCAACAACGTGCCCGAAAGGGCGATTTTGCTGCCTTGGACTTGACTCATATTGCGCGTGACTGCAGGAATGAGTAACCATAAACCCAATACCCCCAAAATATCCAAACGAGGTGCGAGAGCCCAAAAATCAGTTCCAACCTCCCATAAACTCCAGAGTATGGTTGCTAGCATTAAGAAACTGTACACCCATAAAAAGGAACCTTGCCCCCTTTTAAGTAAAAAGGCTGATGCCAAAATTAGCAGACCAGCAATCACATAATAGATTGAACCACCGAGTAGAATGAGCCATACCCCCCCAATCAACAGATAGGCAGCAATTAAAAGCATCACAATAACGGTAAAGGTTCGCATCGTATTTGATGGGTTACTCATTCCATTCACCTCATTCACTTTATTATTTATCGCTAGCCCAGTAAAAACAGCTAGATTATTTTGTCGTTTGTTTCGCTATTCTTATTCGCATTTAAATCATTGATCTAGGAAAGATGGTTTCTCTAACATCGTTAAAATGCGGTTTGAAACTTAATCCCACCGACCCAAACATTTTCTCCATTTTTATCCGCACCCACATGTCGGATATATTGAAGATTTGGACGGATCGTTAACCAATTGGTGGCATGTACCCCGTAATACAGTTCGGTATTGTATTCTTCATCTTGCCCCGTATTTAAGTCATCATTTAGATGGATTCGGGCAAATCCCAAGGCAATTTCATCTTGCGGGCGCATATCCAACACACCTGTATAGATCAAACCAATATTTTGCATAGTGTCGACATTGTTGGTTTTATCATCATGCACAGTCAGGTTTATAAATCCTGTAAGTCCGCGCTGCGGATCTTGAGCGTGTTGCAACAATTGTTGTTTTGCCACAATCCACATGCCTTGCTTATGTGATGTTGCACTGGGATTTTGAATTTCAATGGCATCCGCGCTGCTGTAGTAATAGCCCAGTCGATATTCACCTGTTTTGCCTTGCATACCAATTTTCGGCTGCCAGACCATCTCTATAGGTACAATGACGCCATCGGCACCCGAAGTACTTAAATTAAAGCCCTGACTACGCTTTAAGTTCTCAGGGTTATATTCATATACCCCAATTTGGCTAAAGACTTCAGGGGAAAATTGATATTTCAGTCTGGCTGCCCATTGACTGACGGGCCAATTAAACCATTGATCCCCCACCCAATTGCCAACTTGAGAGCCACATAAAGCCAAGTTCTGAAAATCACAATCAAAACTATTAAAATCTTCCCCTTCACCAAAACGTCCGACTTTAAGATCTAACTGTTGATTGAGAAATTTTTTCTTAATCCAAAAATTGGTCAAACGCCACGTTTGCCCACGTCCCCATACTTCTTGGGTTGAACTTAAATGCCCATTTAAGGCATCCGACGTTTGTGATAAAGAATGTCCATTCCGTTCAGTAATAATAATTTGTGCTTCAGTGTCTTGCCATCCCAGTATTTTGTCTAAGTCGAAATGACTCCCCAACACGAACTGATCGGCATATTCAGTACCGTGACTCGAATGCTTTTTCGCGTCCAGTAAAGTTGCCATTTCTCCTGTATAGCCCAAATTAAAGCGATAACCCTTGGTTTCTAATTCAGTTCGAGTGCCATTCCAATCTCCAAACATCCAAGGACTATCGACAGCAAAAGCCGACTGGGCATACGTCCATGAATTTACACTCAAACCCATTAAACACAACGTGAGCAATCCCCTTGAGATTCGGAGCTTTTGCATACCTGCAACCTTTTATAATTTTTTTATTCCTATCAGGTTACGCCTGTTTTTTATGGTTAAAATATAATCTTTTTGTCGTTTTTTGTTAAGCTACTGATATAGAGTAAAATTTACAAAAGTACAGGCTACCAAGTGCCTGTACCTAATACTTGCCCCATAAAGTCATAGCGCATTGCTGAACGAGAAAATTTGATTGGGCATGCCAACTGCGCTTGGGTTTCGGTGGAATGTTCATGCAGTGGAACGTGGACTACCCAATGCCGTTGTTGCGCCAAATCTGAATGCAAAGCTTCATCTAACTTTAAAACAGGTTCTACACAGACATCTTGGGTCGAAAACAGTTGCTGCCACTCTAACAAGGAACGGGTTTTAATTTTTTCCTGTAGAGCATGTTTGACCTTAAGGCAATCTTCCGACTGTAGTGAAGCACCTTTCTCTAATAAAACTGGCAATTCTAACAACCGAGCCAAACCCGACATAAATTGTGGCTCTAAACTGCCAATTGAAAGATAACGCCCATCTTGTGTTTCATAGTAATCATAGAAGCTAGCACCATTTAAAATGCCTGATTCTGGCTGCGGGGTGATATTTCCTGCCAATGCGGCGGCGGCGGCCATACTGTTTAACGCCACAACACAATCGGTCATGGAAATATCAATATACTGCCCTTTTCCACTTTGAGTACGCTCAATCACAGCCGTTAAAATGCCAATCACCGCATGTAAAGAACCACCTGCAATGTCCGCGACTTGAATACCTAAAGGTGGTGGTCCACTCTGGGTACGACCACTATGCCCCGCAATCCCCGATAAGGCTAAATAGTTAATATCATGCCCTGCCTTATCTTTATAACTCCCCGTTTGACCATAGCCTGTAATCGAGCAATAAATCAATCGCGGATTAATTTCCGCTAAAGTGGCATAGTCCAATCCCAGTCGTTGCATGAC
This sequence comes from Acinetobacter tibetensis, assembly GCF_023824315.1. Classification (NCBI taxonomy): domain Bacteria; kingdom Pseudomonadati; phylum Pseudomonadota; class Gammaproteobacteria; order Moraxellales; family Moraxellaceae; genus Acinetobacter; species Acinetobacter tibetensis. The sequence goes on from NZ_CP098732.1 coordinate 2,730,138, forward strand.
ACCCGGGCGAAATTGCTCTACGACAATATCGTATTGGCTAATCTTTTCCTTAATCGCAGCGATGTTTTGTGGATCTTTTAAATCCAGAGCCACGGATTGTTTATTTCGATTCAAATAAAGATGTGCAGTCGCCTGTCCATGTGCATAAGGTGGAAAAAGACGAATCAAATCTGGTCGCGTGGGTGATTCAACATGAATCACTTCTGCCCCCAAATCTGCTAAATATAAAGTGGCAAATGGACCGGGTAATAATGTTGAAAAATCCAGTACTTTCAATCCCTGTAAAGCATGTTGCATGTTCTTTTTACTCTTGGACTATTGTATTTTCATGTATCTTAGAAATATAAAATCAACAAAACAATGTCATGTTCAGCCATTTACCTTGATCATTTCGGCAATTTACCATGTAGAAAGGCAAATTTACCTATTGTAAATTGCCTATAAAAACTTTTTTAGCGTCATTTAGGTCATACGCAAGTGAATACAAAAGAGACTGAAGGATTAAACATGAGCCGCGATACAATCAGTATCCATTTTGTCAATGCGGCTTTGACTGGCGTAAAACGCCTCGGCATGGATGTCGAAACCTTACTTTCGCACGTCGGAATTGAAGCCGAACTGCTACGTCAGCCTAAAGCTCGAATTTCTCCAGAACAATACACACGTTTTGTGAAAATGTTATGGATGGTGACTCAGGATGAACATATTGGTTTCGATACCCAACCTCGTCGTTTGGGCACCTTTGCCATTATGTGCCAACTGATCATCCACGCAAAAACCTTAGGTGATGCACTTGAATTATCGACGCAATTTTATAAATTGTTCGGCGATGAATGGTGTGTTTCTTTAGAACGTGATAAGCATGAAGCCCGCTTAGTTCCACTCATTCCAATTGGAATGGATCCAAATCATTTTATTACTGAAAGCATGTTAATGATTTGGCACGGTTTAGCCTCTTGGCTCATTGAACGTCGCTTACCTTTAGAGCGCGTACATTTTGGCTACCCACGCCCTGCCCATGCAGATGAATATGATGCTCTGTTTTTCGCACCCGTGATGCAGTTTGACATGCCACGTACCGAAATCACCTTTGCTGCGGATTATTTAGACTTACCGATTCGTCAAAACGAAGAAACCCTAGAAGAATTCTTAAAAGCAGCACCTGCACAGCTACTGGTCAAGTTCAAAAACACCAATTCTCTCACCTCTCGTATTCGTGAAGTGTTGAAGAGCCAAATTGGCGAAGAAATGCCAACGCTAAACGATGTAGCTTCAATGTTATATCTTTCACCTCAAACTTTACGTCGTCGTTTAGCTGCAGAAGGTAAAAGCTATCAAGGTGTGAAAGATGCCTTACGTCGTGATGCCGCGATTCACTTGTTACTCAATCCAAATTTAACTTTGGAAGATGTTGCACAGCAGGTTGGTTTCAGTGAAACCAGTACTTTCCACCGCGCATTTAAGAAATGGACGGGCGTAACCCCAGGTTTATACCGTCAATTACATGGTTATCTTTAAGCCATAATTTTTTGAATAGACAGCTTATATAAGCTGTCTATTTTTTGCACAGCCACTGCGCTATGCCCTTGGGATAAACAGGATACTGACCTGACGCCAATAACTGTGTATTAACCCATTCAGCGATATAAGTTGAACCATTTGTCTCGCACCCCTTTATTTCTACTTGGCTATACAAAGTTTCATCAAAAAATTCAGCCTCATAAACAAAAACGATTTCATGCCCTGCTTGACCATCAAAAGTAAATAAATTTTCAAGAACACCTAACAGTTTTGTATGAATAATCTGCTGATTTATTTCCTCTAAAACTTCTCGTTTAACTGCTTCTAAGGAAGTTTCTCCAAATTCAATAGTGCCTCCTATCGGTCTCAAATAATTTTCATTTTTGCTAGGGTCATGTCCATGAGAAAGCAAAACTTTATCTTGATATCGAAAAATACAAAGCGCCTTTGCTGGAATATGCATCATTATATGCTCTTAATTTTCTGTAAAAATTCTGCTGCTTGTTTCGGTGAAGTTAAACGAATAAATTGAATATGTTGATAAGCGGGATTCTGCATCATCATTTGATATTTTCTTTTATTTCTAGGATATTGCTGAATCAGCCAAATAAAAATCGATTGTTTAGAAAACAATAGCTTTAAACTCTCTCGATTATTAGAGTTTTTCCATAATTTTCTTTGGCTCATAAGATTGAATAAACTCCGTTTCGTTAAGTGAAAAAAATTTCTAGAAAAGGAGTAATCCAACCAAACTATGGTATCTATTTTCACCAATTTCAACGACATAGTACGAGTATAATTACCATCTAATACCCAACCACTCGCAGTACTATCCATTTTGTTTTTTAATTTTTCGAAAAACACCTCATCCGTTGGCTCTTGCCAATTATCTAGCCAAAATAAATCGTCCATTTCAATATGAACTAAATCTAATTTCTGCGCTAACTGTCTAGAAAATGTGGTTTTACCAGAAGCGGTTGTGCCAACAATATTAATAAATTTCATCTAAATAGATTATTTTCTTATGGTTGAACAGTTTACTCATGATGCCCGATCTTGATCAAGTTTATATTTTTACACGCCAACTGACCAAAACTATCATGTTCCCTGTGTCACTCTTGTCATTGCGCTTCTGCAATTAAGCATTACACTCAAAAAGCAAAAGTCATAAACAAAATACAAGGAATAACGAGATGAGCGAGGCTTACATTATTGATGCAATACGCACGCCACGCGGAAAAGGGAAAAAAGATGGCTCATTACATGAAGTAAAACCAATTACTTTACTCACAACATTATTGAATGAATTACAACAACGCCATCAACTCGATACGTCTAAAGTCGATGATATCGTTCTCGGTTGTGTGACACCAATTGGTGATCAAGGTGGGGATATTGCCAAAACAGCAGCGATTTCCGCAGGTTGGAATGATGATGTTGCAGGTGTGCAAATAAACCGTTTCTGTGCTTCTGGTTTAGAAGCTGTCAATTTAGCTGCACAAAAAGTCCGCTCAGGTTGGGAAGATGTTGTTGTTGCTGGCGGTGTGGAATCCATGTCACGCGTTCCAATGGGTTCTGATGGTGGGCCTTGGGCACTTGATCCTGAAACCAACTTAAAATCTTCTTTTGTTCCACAAGGTATAGGTGCAGATTTAATTGCGACTCTAGATGGCTATAGCCGTGCAGATGTAGACGCCTTTGCAGTCAGTTCACAACAAAAAGCTGCTGCTGCTCAAGCAAATGGCCACTTCGATAAATCTGTGGTGCCTGTGAAAGATCATTCAGGGGTGATGATTTTAGAAAAAGATGAATTTATTAAAGGCAATACCACCGTTGAAGGCTTGGCAAAACTGAATGCCAGCTTTGAAATGATGGGACAAATGGGCTTCGATGCGGTTGCCTTACAAAAATATCCAGAAGCTCAAAAAATTAACCATGTGCATCATGCAGGTAACTCATCAGGTATCGTTGATGGTGCTGCGGTGGTATTGCTTGCTTCTGAAAAAGCAGTGAAAGAACAAGGTTTGAAACCACGTGCCAAGGTACTTGCAACTGCATTAGTCGGTACAGATCCAACCATCATGTTGACTGGTCCTGCCCCTGCTGCCCGTAAAGCATTAGAAAAAGCAGGCTTGAGTATCGACGACATTGATCTATTTGAAGTAAACGAAGCTTTTGCAGCGGTGGTCATGCGTTTTATTACAGAACTCAAAGTTCCTGCTGAGAAAGTCAATGTCAATGGTGGTGCAATTGCGATGGGACATCCATTGGGTGCAACTGGTGCCATGATTCTAGGAACTTTGCTAGATGAATTAGAGCGTCAAGGTAAAAAACGTGGTCTAGCAACATTATGTGTGGGTGGTGGTATGGGTATCGCGACTATTATTGAGTTGGTGTAAAGCACTCAACACCTCCCTGAAATATGAGACTCGGAAACGTCATTCGCAACCTGAGCAAACCAAAGCGGCTAAAGCTTTGGATCAGCACAAGACAAACAAAGTGCGTAGTTTATGCTCAAGCATAGCTTTCGCCTTGCGGTACGGCAAAGATTATTAATCTTTGCTATTCGTACCTCAGGTTTTGCGAATGACAATGGTTTTGCCTACTTTTGCCGAAACAAAAGTAGGTCGAACCGAAGGTTTATCCTGAAACTAGATGAGAGCTTAACAAGACGCTGCGATGCTTATATTTACTTATGCAGGTCACTTACGATTAAGCCCATAAAATATTGGACGATGATGTATGAGCGCGATTAAATACGAAAAAAACGCTGACAATATTGTAATTCTTACCCTTGATTCATCGGGTCAATCTGCCAACACCATGAATGCAGAATTCCGTGATTCACTCAATGACGTCAGTCAAAAGCTCAAAGCTGAAACTGATCTGAAAGGTATTATTTTCCGTTCAGCTAAGAAAACCTTCTTTGCTGGCGGTGACTTAGATGAGCTGATTCAGGTGCAACCCGAACACGCCACAGAATTTTTCAAGATGATTGAAAAACTCAAAGGTGACTTACACACAATCGAAACTTTAGGTGTGCCTGTTGTTGCAGCTTTAAACGGTACTGCGCTTGGCGGTGGCTGGGAAATCGCGTTAGGTTGTCATTATCGTATTGCCATCAATGATCCAAAAACTAAATTTGGTTTACCTGAAGTGACTTTAGGTCTACTTCCTGGTGGCGGTGGTATCGTGCGTATGGTGCGTCTGCTCGGCTTACAAAATGCATTCCCGTTCCTCATGGAAGGTAAGCAATTTGGTGTCGATAAAGCAAAATCTCTCGGCTTGGTACATGACACGGCAGAGAATGAACAAGAGCTGTTAGAAAAAGCAATGGCTTGGGTCAAAGCCAATCCAAAAAGTCAGCAACCGTTTGATGTAAAAGGCTACAAAATCCCAGGTGGTGATCCTAAAACGCCTGCGGTAGCGCAAGTGCTTGCAATTGCCCCTGCCATGCTTCGTGACAAAACTAAAGGCTGTTATCCTGCTCCTGAAGCGATTATGGCTGCGGCAGTTGAAGGTGCACAAGTCGATGTAGATACCGCGCTTCGTATTGAATCACGTTACTTTACACAACTGACTGTCGGTCAAGTGTCGAAGAATATGATTGGTACGTTCTGGCATGGTTTGAATGCAATTAAATCTGGTGCGAGCCGCCCTGCGGATGTTGCTAAATGGCAAGCGAAGAAAGTCGGTGTTTTAGGTGCAGGTATGATGGGTGCAGGGATTGCCTACTCAACCGCAATCAAAGGCATTCCTGTAGTACTCAAAGATGTGTCTGTAGAAAATGCAGAAAAAGGCAAAGCTTATTCGCAAAAGCTACTTGATAAACGTGTTTCACAAGGTCGTATGACAGCAGAAAAGCGTGACCAAGTCTTAGCGCGGATTACTGCTACCGCTGATGCAGCAGATCTACAAGGTTGTGACTTAATCATTGAAGCGGTATTTGAGAATCAACAACTCAAAGCCAAGGTGACTCAAGAAGCTGAACAGTATTTAGTTGAAGGTGGAATCTTTGCATCGAACACTTCTACCTTACCAATCACAGGTCTGGCAACAGCAAGTAAAGATGCCAAAAACTTTATTGGCTTACATTTCTTCAGCCCTGTAGACAAAATGCAATTGGTCGAAATCATCAAAGGTAAAGAAACTTCTGCGGAAACATTAGCTAAAGCTTATGACTTTGTACAACAAATTGCGAAAACACCAATCGTAGTGAATGACAGTCGTGGTTTCTTTACCAGTCGTGTGTTTGGTACATTCATTCAAGAAGGTATGCGTTTACTTGCTGAAGGCGTGCATCCAGCGAAAATCGAAATGGCGGCACTCAAAGCCGGTATGCCTGTGGGTCCTCTTGCGATTCAGGATGAAGTATCTTTGACTCTCACTGAGCATGTTGCAAGCGAAACGCGCAAAGCACTGCAAGCTGAAGGGAAAGACCTACCGAAAACTCCTGTAGATGAAGTGGTTCACAGCATGATTCACGAGCTGAATCGTAAAGGAAAAGCAGCAGGTGCAGGCTTCTATGACTATCCTGAAAATGGCAAAAAGCATTTGTGGGATGGACTCAGCCGTTGGACGAAAGCGAATGATATTTCTGAACAAGATATGATTGATCGCTTCTTGTTTGTTCAAGCGCTGGATACTTTACGCTGCTATGAAGAAGGTGTTCTAGAATCAGTAATTGATGCCAATGTCGGTTCTATCTTTGGGATTGGTTATGCGCCTTGGACGGGTGGTGCAATTCAATTCCTAAATCAAAACGGGATTGAAAAATCACTACAACGTTCAGAAGAATTGGCTGCTAAATATGGTGAACGTTTCAATCCACCACAATTGTTAAAAGACAAAGCGCAGAAGAAAGAAATTATTCAATAAATTTTCTATACGCAAAATTTGATTTGGAGGACATTTCCTCCAAATCTTTTCACCCTCGTCCCTCAGCAAGAACACTTAAGCTTTTTATAAAATTTAGTCTGCATCCATCCCATTTTATGTTATAAAGTTACATAATTTTTAATAGTTTCTTTTTTATCCATTGGGTTATTTGTTATGTCAGACAACACTTCTCCTGAAAAATCTCCATGGGGTTGGAAGGCCCTGATTATTGCCACAATTCTTAGTATTATTTTTCTAGTGGTGTTTTATTTAGCCATGCAGAACGAACCTGACTATATGCCAGGTAAACAACGCGAAGCTCGTGCTGCCCAAGCCAGCAGTGCCGCAGCAGAGCACACTATGGACATGAGTGCCGAAGAGCATGCTGCGATGACTGAGTCCTCGGCATCTACAGCACACAACGGGCATTAAATCCCAAAGCCATCTCTCAGAAGATGGCTTTTTTATGCCTAAAATTTAGGACGTTTAGCTCTGTGCAAGCAAGGACATTTGCATATCAATATGTGGAATCCCACAATCTATATACGCTTCTCCATGCGCTTGAAAGCCTAAATTTTGGTAAAAAGACATGGCATGCACCTGAGAGGAAAGCTGCAATAAAGGACGTTGCTGCTGCTGCGCTTGCTGAATAATTTGCAACATCAAAAGCTTGCCAATCCCTTGTCCACGATGCGATGCCAATACGGCAACACGCCCAATACTGTGATTTGGCAATAAGCGTGCTGTCGCAATGGCATGTTCCCCATCAAATACCACAAAATGCTGGGAAACCTCATCCTGTGCATCCCACTCATCTGCCGCAGCAATATGTTGTTCCTGAATAAACACTTGCTCACGAATGGGCTTTGCATCTGTTTGCAATTCAACCCAAGTCCCTGTGTGAATCTGTAGTGTCATGTCGAATTCCTTTTGAATCTTGCTACTTAGCACTTAGCACTTAGCACCAATATCACGTTGATCCCATTGGTTATTGAGCAATAATTCCAAGGAATGTTTTTGAATGCCATACATATTTTTTAAAGCCTCAATTTGCGCCAATACCGTAGCGTCAGGTGCAACAAAATCGGCACGTTTGGTGGCTAAAATCATCTTATTTTTGCTGGTATGTTCTAAAGCAACAAATTCAAAGACCTTGGTTTCATAACCATAGGCTTTTAACAGTAATGCGCGAATGGTATCAGTCAGCATTTCTGCCTGTTGCCCCGCGTGAATACCAAAGTGCAACATCGGCTTCAATACTTCTGGGCTTTTCAGTTGAGGACGTAATTCCTTATGGCAACACGGCGCACACATAATCATCTGTGCATTTAAGCGAATCCCCGTATGAATAGCAAAATCAGTTGCCACATCACAAGCATGCAGTGCAATCATCACATCTAAACGTTCAGGCTGATAAGTTCGGACATCACCTTGGAAAAAATCCAGTTGCTTAAAGCTTGAAGCCTCTGCCACGTGTTGGCAAAACTCTACCATCTTTTCATTCAATTCCACGCCTGTTACAAATGGAACCTGCTGCTGTTTTGCCAAATAATCATATAAAGCAAAGGTCAAATAGCCTTTACCCGAACCAAAATCAACCACATGCAACGCCTGATCTTGATTTGGAAGTTGCGTCAAAGCCCCCGAAAAAATTTCCACGAATTTATTAATCTGTTTCCATTTACGCGCCATGCTGGGAATAATCTGGCCTTGAGCATCGGTAATACTTAAATGCTGCAAAAACACACTTTCTTGCTCTACAAAACGATGTTTGCTCCGATCATGCGCTTGGGCTGCACGAGCTTCATTTTTTGCCACCGCTGTTTTCTGAGTAATGGTCAGTAAATCTTTTTTCTTGTTGCGCTTGAGTTGTACATCTTGAGTCGATGCAAACAAATTACCTTGCTTACAACAGGCCAAATGCTCCGCAATGATTTGCATGGCATCTGATATTGGGTAGTTTTTGGTGACATCTTGGGTTTTATGCCGATATAAAACATTCAAGACAGGTTGCTGTTGTAGCTCAATCAGGCGGAAAGTCATTTTTTCTAACTGTTGCATTTCCCCCTTGTATTGGCTCAGGATTAAACGCTCAAAACTTTGTGTTTCAAGTGCTTGCTGCACAGCATCGAGAAACTGTTGTTCCTGAGCTGAAGGAGAAGTCGAGTCAGACATACAATAAACCTAATCAAATTTGCGACTAAATTTTAAAGCGTCTTACACGAAAAGCAAAATTGAATTACTATACATTTGTATTTTTAATAAAAAGCAGCCGCTATGACCGCTCCCCATACGCAAGATTATCATCCAACCGAAGAGCAGTTTAATGTGTGGAGCCATGCGCTCGGCGTAATTCTTGCCTGTATCGCCACAATTCTGCTCATCATGAAAGGATCTTACCTCTCTACGGGACAATGGATTGGACTTTGGGTATACGGTTTTAGCATGATTCTGCTGTTTACAGGTTCAACCCTGTACCACATGGCTCAAACCTACGAAAAACGCTTTTGGCTAAAAAAACTCGATCACACTGCCATTTATTATTTGATTGCTGGGACTTATACCCCTTTTCTCTCGATTGCAATTCCTACCGAAAAAGCCCACAACTTACTGATTGCACTTTGGGTGATTGCATTGCTTGGGACACTTTTCAAGTTAATCTTCATTCATCGTTTCCAGAAAGTTTCGCTCATTGCCTACTTGGTTATGGGTTGGCTTGCGGTGTTATTAGTCAATGATATGCAACGTTATTTATCATCAGATGCGCTCTTTTGGCTGGTTTTGGGGGGGCTGGCTTATACAGTCGGAGCATTGTTTTATGCCTTAAAACGGGTAAGATATACCCATGCGATCTGGCATGTATTTGTACTGATAGGCGCGGGATCACACTTCCTCGCGATCTATCTGTACGTGATTTAATCGACTTCTCTCGCGTTTTAGTGACCCTAAAAGAGTAGATGTGAGTTCGATTTTCCGTTGTTTTTTTAAGAAATTACGCCTTTTTTAAAAAGATTACGCTTTTAAAACTAAGTTCTTTTAATTTTAGTAAGTGTAAGGTTATCCATGGCGTCATCAACTACAGCTACAATAGAAGTAGCAACTAATTCAAAATTTCGTGTACTTACCGCTAGTCTGGTGGGTACCACCATCGAATTCTTCGATTTTTATATCTATGCCACGGCAGCGGTCATTATTTTTCCGCATCTGTTCTTCCCTGCAAGTACAGATCCGATGACCGCCACTATTCAGTCACTGGCGACCTTTGCGATTGCCTTTATTGCACGCCCGATTGGTGCCGCACTATTTGGTCATTTGGGAGACCGGATCGGTCGTAAAGCCACCTTGGTCGCAGCCTTACTTACCATGGGAATTTCCACGGTGTGTATCGGTTTATTACCCACCTATGCCCAAATTGGTATTGTCGCACCTTTACTGCTTGCACTTTGCCGTTTAGGTCAAGGGCTTGGTTTAGGCGGTGAATGGTCGGGTGCCGTGTTATTGGCAACAGAAAATGCTCCAGAAGGCAAACGCGCTTGGTATGGCATGTTTCCACAGTTGGGTGCACCAATTGGTTTTATTTTGGCAACGGGCTCATTCCTAACCTTGGGTGCATTCATGTCTGAACAAGACTTTATGCAGTGGGGATGGCGTATTCCATTTATTTCCAGTGCAATTTTGGTAATTGTGGGTTTATGGATTCGTCTCCAGCTCCATGAAACACCTGCATTCCAAAAAGTACTCGACAAGCAAAAAGAAGTGAATGTACCTTTTAAAGAAGTCATGACCAAGCATTTGCCAATGCTGGTATTGGGTACAATCGCTGCAATCTGTACTTTTGTGGTGTTCTACCTGACAACAGTATTTGCATTGAACTGGGGAACCACCAAACTTGGCTATTCACGTGCTGAGTTCTTAGAATTACAATTGGTCGCAACACTTTGTTTTGCTGCTTTTATTCCACTTTCTGCGGTATTGGCAGAAAAATTTGGGCGTAAAACCACCTCGATTGCAGTCTGTGTACTATCAGCATTATTTGGTTTGGTTTTCTCGACCATGCTCGAATCTGGCAACACCTTTGTGGTGTTCTTATTCTTGTGTACAGGTTTAGCCATTATGGGCTTAACTTATGGTCCCATTGGCACAGTTTTATCTGAGATTTTTCCAACTTCAGTTCGCTATACCGGCTCTGCTTTGACTTTTAACTTGGCTGGTATTTTCGGTGCTTCTTTTGCGCCACTGATTGCCACCAAACTCGCAACAACTTACGGATTATATGCTGTGGGTTATTATCTCACGGTGGCTTCAATTCTTTCATTGCTGGCATTCCTTGCCATTCGTGAAACTAAAAATGACGATGTAAATAATCAAGTTTAATCACAATTACACCCGATAAAATCTTAAAACGATAAAAAGCCCTCAAACCTTACAAAGTTTGAGGGCTTTTTTATGCGAATACCAAGATGGCATCTAAAGCGTTAAATTAAACCAATTCAATAATATCGATGGTGGGCGGAACGCGAAATCGAAATGGAACACCGACCATTCCAGTCCCTACCGTCACAAACACATCTGCATGTTCGTGGTTATACAGTCCTTTTTTATGTCCCAGAATAGAGACTTTTTTCATCACATAATTCGTTAACCACGGCAACTCTACTTGTCCACCATGGGTATGCCCCGACAACATTAATGGACGATTCGGAAGTTTTGGAACCATATCCACTGTGTCAGGGTTATGAGAGAGAATCACCCAAGGCTTGTCTTGGGGTAAATCTGGCAGATAACGCATATCGGCTTTTCCTGCCCACAAATCGCCAACCCCGATTAAACGAAATTCTTCAAATTCAACAATCTGCCCCTCAATATCAATCACATCATTCACACTGAGTGCATGACTCAATAAAGCCTGTATCGGCGGACCAGGATATTGCTCATCATGATTACCATAAACTGAATACACAGGTGCCTGAATTTTTTTTAAGGGTGCCAATTCATCAGCCAAAGCATCTTCAGGTTCATACGTCCAGTCCCCTGCCACCACCACCAAATCTGGCTGCTGCTGATTGATTTTCTCCACGATTATTTTTAGCTGTCGCTCATGTCCTGAAAACAAGCCGATATGTAAGTCAGCAACCAAGGCTATTTTCACAGGCTTTTGAATTCGATTTCCTACATCCAATTGATATCGTGTGGTTTTGACTTGAACACAATGGGGCTCTACAAAGCGTGCATAAAGTAAAACGATACTCAGCAAGAATACAAAGCCTGCTTCATGTAACGAATAATAGCCACTCCAGCCGGCATAAAGACTAAATAGTGCCAAAGGCCAGAGTAAATAAGACAAATAAAACGCAAGTAAATGCACAAATGCTTTAAATGGATGGATCGTTTCTGTATGTGACTGGCTATGCCATGCCTGTGCAATTGCCCAAAATGCAATCAACACGAAACTTCCATAAAAAACGTAAATCATTGAGTCTGTTGTCAATATCATTACTCACTATACCAATTACTAATTCTCTATTTTTATTTATCTTTTCATAGCTGACAATTATACTCAAACCAAATCTAGCGATCATAATAGTGTGATGAGTATAATAGACCCGAACAATCACGTCGTGCAGCGTCAGATGTCTGTCGTTAAAAAGAAGACCTCATCCAAGGCAGTAGTTTTACTTTGTAGTAGTTTATTATTCGGTTTACCTGCTTGCTCGACTCTCCCCCAATATACGCCACAACCCGTCGTCAATTCATTTGATATTGACACTTCTCATACATCATTAGCCAAAATTATTGATCCGTTACGTAAACAAAATCCGAATTTAACCGGTTTCCATGTCCTGAGTGACCCGTTGGAGGCTTTGGCTGCACGGATTCACCTTATTGAGCGTGCCGAAAAAACGTTAGATTTACAATATTATATTTGGGACAACGATAAAATTGGTGCAATCGCTTTGCGTGAGATTATTCAGGCGGCTGATCGTGGCGTCAAAGTCCGCCTGCTGATTGATGACAATAACGCAGGCAAAATGGAAGGCATTTATTTAGCACTGGCACAGCACCGTAATATCGATGTCAAACTCTACAATCCTTATGGTTTCCGTAACTTCCGTGCGATGGATATCTTGCTGGATTTAAAACGTGTCAATCGACGCATGCACAATAAGAGCTTTATTGTCGACAACCAGATTGCCCTAATTGGTGGACGTAATATGAGCAATCAATACTATAATGTGAGTGATCATTATCAGTTTTCTGATGTTGATGTCATGTTGGTCGGCACGGCTTCAGATGAAATTGCATCATCTTTCAATGAATACTGGAATGATGCTTATGCTTATCCAGTCAATCAAATTGTTGATCCACAAAAGTACACCTTACGCTATGAAGGTTTAAAACAACAAGTCAACCAACACTATGCCGATACTACGGTACAAAATTACCTCGATTTAGCCAATCGCTCACAAGCTTTTGAGCAATGGTTGGATCATAGTATTCAATTTGACTGGGTCAAAGCCAAAGTCGTGAAAGACTCTCCCAATAAAACACGCGACAAAGCTGCACCAGAAGATTATTTAAATCACCAACTCATTTCGTATTTAGAAACGCCGAACTCAAGTTTAGATATTGTTTCCGCTTATTTTGTACCTGAAAAGAAAGGGGCAGATATTCTCGGAAAAATATCGCAAAAAGGGGTTCAGGTTCGCGTGTTGACCAATTCCTTTATTGCCAATGACGTGGCTTTAGTCCATGCATTTTATGGAAAATATCGCCAAGACCTTTTAGAAAACGGCGTGCAAATGTATGAGTTTCTGGCAGCCCCTGAACAAGAAAACTGGTATCGCAATACTGAAGAGCTTTCACAAAAAGCCAAAATCAGTTTAAGAGGACTCAGCCACTCTAGCTTACATGCCAAAATGTTAGCGATTGATGAAAGCCAAGTATTTATTGGCTCTTTTAATTTCGATCCACGCTCAGCGTATCTCAATACTGAAATTGGGGTAATTTTAAATAGTCCACCTTTGGCTAAAGCGGTACATGAAACCATGGACCAGAACTTGTCCAAATATGCCTATAAACTGGTTTTAGATGCCAATAATCAAATTAATTGGCAACTCACGCATCCCAATGGAAATATCAAAACGTACACGACAGAACCTAAAATGAAGTGGTGGCACAAAGCTGGGGTTAAGTTTATTTCTTGGTTACCTGTAGAAGGCTTTATGTAATACCTTTGTTTCCAACTGTGCTTAAACCAAAGCACGGTTGGACGTTGCTTGTACCGAATGTAACACTCGTTGATGTAACTGCACTAGACCCACGTTCATTTCACGTTGTACGGTTGCGGTTAAACTTTCGACCGTGTGCCCTTCAGTATCAATCATCGGTAAAGTTAACAAATGCGCAGTCACTTTCGGCATTTCTAACACTTTTTTAATATGATCAGCAAAAGTGGTTTCACCAATAAACGGCGCCACCATATCTAACTCCCCCTGCTGATTCACATAACAAATCACACAGACCTGAACTGGTCGCTGCGCCTCAATGGCTGCCCCCAAAATTCGCCCATGTACTTTTTTAATCCGTGTGCCATCGGAAGTGGTTGCTTCAGGAAAAAATAACACAGGAATATCTTGTTTAAGGAAGTTGGTAATCTGTTCGCGAATTTTAATTGAATCCCCCGAACCGCGTTTAATAAACAAAGTTCCGCCCGCTTTTGCCAGTTTTCCAAACACAGGCCATTTTTCAATTTCAGCCTTAGCCAAAAAGAATACGCGTGCCCCAGAACCTAATACTGCAATATCGAGCCAAGAAATATGATTACTGACCCACAAGGCAGGTTCACGCGGAATCGTACCGTGTACTTCAACGTCAAGATTGAATACCTTGCATAATTGACGGCAAAAATACTGAACATAGCGAGTATTATTGGCATTGTTCGGGTCTTTATATAACCCATGACGGGCAACCAGATAAAATCCTTCCGAAACCACACCTAAGCCCGAACTGAGCTTTCGACCATACAAGAACAGCTTGGAAATTGGATTCAATGAAGACGTTTGAGTAGCTGAATTTTCTTTCATATATTTTGACTAACCAGCAAAACCTTGTGAGTATTTGATGAACTTTGCTTCATTCTATACGGTTCATTCCCCACATGCATTGATTATAAAAACCGAATATGAACATTACAAAATCCAATTTTAATTCAAATGACAACTTCATTATGATGATTTTATAACCACTAAAATAAATAGGTGTAACATATGCGAACCCATACATCACCTCAAAAATCCAAGTCATCTCACCACTGGTTACATATACTACAAGTGATCATCGGCTTTAGTATTCTGTATTTTGCAGCCATCATTCTGTTTGCAAAATTATTCGCTGCTACGTTATAAATCAACGAATCTCAAGCATCCCGGCCCTTTTTCCACTAGAATAGAATTTTAAAGTGGAGAAATGGCTGAGTGGCAAATCTTAAAGGTCATCAAGGTGGTGAACGCATTATTCTGGTCAGTGTTTCTGTGCAAATGCTGGAAAATCTTGATGCCGAAGAATTCAATTTGCTGGCTCAATCGGCTGGTGCTGAAATCTTGGCACATATACACGCACAGCGTATTAAACCCGATGCCAAACTTTTTATCGGTTCAGGAAAGGCCGAAGAAATTGCTGAACTGGTTGCAGAATATGAAGCTGATTTAGTCATTTTTGACCATGCATTAACACCTGCACAAGCCCGTAATCTCGAATACATCCTCAAATGCCGAGTGGTTGATCGGAATGAATTAATTCTGGATATTTTTGCTCAGCGTGCACGTACCTTTGAAGGTAAGCTACAAGTTGAATTGGCTCAATTACAGCACTTATCCTCCCGTTTAATTCGCAGTCGCGGAACACTAGACAGCCAAAAAGGCGGGATCGGTTTGCGTGGTCCTGGTGAAACCCTGCTCGAAACGGATCGTCGCTTATTAAAAATTCGCATGGGGCAACTCAAAGCCAAACTCGATAAAGTTCGACAAACCCGTCTACAAGGTCGCGTTGCACGTCAAAAAGCTGCTGTTCCTACGGTATCCTTGGTTGGGTATACCAATGCAGGCAAATCCACCCTGTTTAATGTCTTGGCCAACAGCGATGTGTATGCGGCTGACCAACTATTTGCGACCTTAGATCCGACCTTACGTCGACTTTCTTGGGAAGGCATTGGCACCGTAGTCTTGGCAGATACCGTTGGTTTTGTACGAAATCTATCTCATTCTTTAGTCGAATCATTTAAAGCCACATTAGAAGAAACACTAGAAGCCACCTTGTTGCTGCATGTGATTGATTCGAGTAGTCCAGAAATGTTGGAACAAATTGAAGCAGTTGAAAAAGTCCTCAAAGAAATTGGGGCTGATGTACCTGTACTTCGCGTTTACAACAAAATTGACCAAAGTGCTGAAGATGCAAAAATTGTGTATAGCCAGCCCAACTGCCCAGAACGAGTATATGTCTCAGCCCATACAGGACAAGGCATCGAGTTGTTACAACAAGCGGTACATGAATGTCTGATGGGACAAATTCAAAACTTTGAACTGACACTCAAAGCCGCTTATGGCAAATTCCGCACCCAACTCTATACGCTCAATGTGATTCAATCCGAACATTATGATGATGAAGGCAATCTACAACTGAACGTTAAAATTGCACCTGCAAAATTGGAACAACTGATTCGTCAGGCACATTTACCTCTTGATGAAATTCTGGGAGAGAAAGCGGCCCTGTTCAAGAGAACGCTAGAGGAATTTGAAATCAAACCTTAAATCGGTTAAAACGTGATAAGTAAAATTTTAAAATGTAATGACAAATCATGGATTGGGTAAAAACAATAGATTGGCCTGCATGGATGGGTACTCTGACACTGATTGTCGGGTTTCGTGAATTTTCCGTCTGGATCATGACGCAGTTCAATCATCCTGAATTGGGCAATTTAATTGGACTCATCAGCCTGCTGATACTGCTTTTAATCTGGCGCAAGTTCCGTAAAGTCCCTGCGCGTTTGGTCGATACCAACAATAAAATCATGAAAGAAAGTGCCTTTGCCTTTTTACCCATTAGTGCAGGTTCTTTACTGATGTTGGTACAGATGGGTAGTGAAATTCCTTTATTTGTGCTGATTCTGGTGGTGAGTACCCTCATTCCACTCTGGATTTACGCCAAAATGGCAAAGCGCTGGTTATAGGAAAATCACATGTTCTCAATTCTGTCTGGATTTCTCATTACACTTATTGCCTATCTATGTGCTAAACCAATCAATAAAAAAATTCCACAAATTCCAGTGATCGTCATCGGCATGTTTTTTGTGATCGGTTTGCTATTTTTGTTCAGCATTCCTTACGAATCCTATATGCAGCAAACCAATGCCATCTTTAGTCACTTACTCGGTTATGTCACGGTTGCACTCGCCATTCCTTTAGCTGCCATGCGTTATGATGATTTACCCCCCAAAGCCATCATCAGTATCTTAGTTTTTGCAAGCATCAGTGCCGTTGCACTTCCCATGGGTTTGGCGTATCTGTTGCATATGACCGATTCAACTATTATGGCTTTTGCGACCCGTGCGGTAACCACACCAATTGCCATCAATATTGCGACTTTATTGCACGCACCAGTCACTTTAGTCATCCTGATTGTAATTTTATCAGGTGTCATTGGTGCGGCATTTTCTCCACTGATTTTACGCCATATTAATGATGAGCGTGCCTCAGGACTGGCGCTAGGTCTTGCTGCGCATGCCATTGGAACAGCTCAAGCTTGGCAACGAGGTAGTGTCGCGGGTCGCTATGCAGCATTTGGCATGGCAGTAAATGCCGTTTTCACCGCAATTTGGCTGCCAACTTTCATACTTTACGTGCAAAATATGTGACTAACAGAGCATTCCAAAGGTTGTTTTGTACAGAAAACATCCCTAAGATAGATTTTGTTTAGTCGATTAAGTCAGTAAAAAGGAATTTATGATGGGGAAAGCTAAATTTATCAGCGCACTTGTTTTATCTGCTTTTAGTAGCATGGCTTTTGCGGAAGATATTTCAGGAACATGGAAAAACATTGATGATAAAACAGGATCTTCGAAAGCCGTTTTAGAAATTCGTAAGGAATCGAATGGCACCTATACAGCTAAAGTTGTGAAAGTGACTCCACGCCCGGGCTATACACCAAAAGACACATGTATTGATTGTCCAGCCCCTTATACCAATAAGCCCATTTTAGGTATGGATGTGCTCAAAGGGTTAAAGCATGAAAATGGTTTAAATTATTCGGGTGGCAAAATTATTGATCCACTTTCTGGCAAAATTTACAGTACCAAAGCCAAAATGAGTGCCAATGGCAAACGTTTGACCCTGCGCGGATATGTTGGAATCTCTGCACTCGGACGTAGCCAAACTTGGATTCGTCAAGAATAAAAAATTAGCATATTTAGCCGCCTTAAAGGCGGCTTTTTTATGCGCTCAAAGCATATCTTTATGACAAATTGACTAGTAAGTTTATTCTTTTTAGTTGGTTTTATCGGGACAAACCAATAAGTTACTTAACATATCTGCGTAATTTATATAAATACGTCACTTTTACACAAATAGGGAATCAATGAAAAAAATCATCTCCTTGGGTATTTTAGTAGGGCTTTTCTCTGCAACATCGATCTCATTTGCACAAGATATTGTGGGTACTTGGCAACAAATTGATGATAAGTCAGGCTCACCAAAGGCAATTATTCAAATTCGTAAAGAATCAAACAATACCTATACGGGGAAAATCACTAAAATCACCCCTCGACCAGGCTATACCCCGCGTGAGCGTTGTAACAATTGCCCTGCCCCATATACAAACCAACCCATTTTAGGTATGGAAATCATAAAGGGATTAAAATATGTTGAAGGCACGAATAATTACGAAAAAGGGCGTGTGATTGATCCTCTGTCAGGTAAATTTTACGATGCGAAAATGAAACTGAGTGCAACAGGTAAACGCCTATCTTTGCGTGCCTATTTGGGTGTTTCCGCTTTAGGGCGCAATCAAACTTGGTTAAGAATTGAATAAGCGCTTATTAAAAAATGGATTGGGCGGTTTCAGCTCAATCCAACATGATTTCCAACATACTCTAAGCAAATAAAAATCAAGCATAAATCCAATAAACTATAAGTTCTCACTTGAACCGTTTTCTCATTGCAGTGCATATACAACTTACCTAACATATTTTTACAAGGATATAACAACGTAAATTATTTCTAATGGATAGAAAAATGAAAAAATTGCTGCTTCAATTGTTGTTTTCGGTTCAATGATTATCTAAAGTTCTATTTTTGCACAAGATATTACTGGCGTTTGGCAACACATTGATGATAGGTCAGGGAATCCCCAAGCCACCATCGAAATTTGGAAAGAATCGAATAATACTCATTCTGGTACTGTGATTGATTTAATCAAACGACCTGACTATTCTCCTCCGCCCAACTGTGTGAATTGCCCTACCCCTTATATCAATAAACCGATTTTAGGAATGACTGTGTTAAAAGGACTAAAAAGCGTTGAGGGACATCTAGCTCCAATCAAGGTCTTGTAGTTGATCCACTGAATGGTCAAATCTATGATGCCAAAATGAAACTCAACCCTTCTAGTAAGCGTTTATCCCTGCGCGCCTATATTGGGACGTAGTCAAACTTGGGTAAGCATCCAATAATGCTAAAAAAAGCCACAAGATTGTGGCTTTTTTTTAATCCATAACAGGGTTATCAACCGCAAACATTTGGTGGTCTTCCAAACGATATGCCAATAATTGATTGCCCCAAACACACCCACCATCTACATTTTGGATATGTGGATTAATCGTTCTACCTTGTAAAGCAGCCCAATGGCCAAAAATCACCTGATGGGTTTCAGTGGCTTTCGATTCAAATTCAAACCAAGGTTGAAATCCCTCAGGCATCGGATCTTCAAGCGCATCTTTAAAGCTAAACTCCAAACGCCCTTCAGCATTACTTAAGCGCATCCGCGTCAGATAATTGGTAATACAACGTAAGCGCGCATTTCCGTTTAACTCATCCGACCACACATCAGGATGCGTACCATACATTTCTTTTAAGAAGGCATCCATCACAGCAAAGTCTTCATGACCAATAACAGCTTCCACTTCTTTCGCTAAAGCTGCGGTTTGTTCCGCGGTCCAGAGACATGGAATACCCGCATGCGTCAAAATAGTCTGTTCGTTCGGAAACAAGCAAAGCGGTTGCTTACGTAACCAATCAATCAAATCATCACTATCAATGGCATCAATTACATCTCGGGTACGGTCTTTATCTTTCACTTGTTTCAAGCCGCGTGCACATGCCAAAAGTGTCAGGTCATGATTACCCAATACCGTCGCAGCAGAACCGCGCTCTACCAGTTTTTTAATAAAGCGTAATACGCCAATCGAGTTTTCTCCACGCGCAACCAAATCGCCTGCGAACCAGATAAAATCTTGATCGGGATCAAACTGAATGGACTTCAATAATGCTTTTAATGCTTCGAAGCAGCCTTGCACATCGCCAATGACATAATTGTAACGCGCCATGGTTACACCATTTGATCGGCTAAAGCCACAAACTGAGCCAAGCTTAATGTTTCAGGACGTGCCATTGGATCAATACCCGCTTGTTCAAAACCATCTTCACGTAACATCCCTTTTAAGCTGTTGCGTAGCGTTTTACGACGCTGAGTAAAGACATGCGACACCAAACGCGCTAAAGCTTTTTCATCTTTGGCAATAATCGGTTTGGTTGCATAAGGCTCCAAACGGAAAACAGCAGATGTCACTTTAGGTGGTGGGTTGAATGAACCTGGTGGCACTTCAAACAAAAAAGTTGGCTTACAATAATACTGAATCATCACCGATAAACGCCCGTACTCTTTCGTGTTTGGCGCTGCGGTAATACGGTCCACCACCTCTTTTTGCAACATGAAATGCATGTCTTTAACTTTGTCACCAAATTCCAAGAGGTGAAACAAAAGTGGTGTCGAGATGTTATACGGCAGGTTACCTACCACGCGTAGCGGACGACCCTCTTCAAATAAATTAGTGAAATCGTATTTCAGTGCATCCGTTTCAATAATGGTTAAACGTTCAGGATGAGGTACACGCCCCGGTAGGCCTGCCGCCAAATCACGGTCTAGTTCAACCACAGTTAATGCATCACATTCGCCAATTAAGGGTGAAGTCAATGCCGCTAAACCAGGGCCAATTTCAACAATATTATCGCCAGTTCGTGGGTTCACTGAACGTACAATTTTCGCAATGACACGTTGATCATGCAAAAAATTTTGACCAAACCGTTTACGAGCCTGATGCCCTTCTTGTTTCGGGTTAAGCGCATTAATTTGATACATAAAACATTTCCAACGTGAGATTGATTAAGTAAATCAGTGTCGAGCTAAATCTAAAGCCAAGTCTACAGCAACATTTAGGCTAGAACTTTTTGCCTGTCCTGTGCCTGCAAGGGAGAGTGCTGTGCCATGATCTACAGAAGTACGAATAAACGGTAAGCCCAAAGTAATATTGATGGCTTCACCAAAACCCTGTGATTTTAGCACAGGTAAACCTTGATCGTGATACATTGCCAAAACAGCATCAGCATCTTTCAAATGCTCAGGTGTAAACAAGGTGTCCGCAGGTAAACTTAAACTCAGATTGATCCCTTGAGCACGATAGCTTTCCAGCACGGGATTAATAATTTCAATTTCTTCCATACCCAAATAACCGCCTTCACCAGCATGAGGATTCAATCCACAAACCAATACTTTAGGGTTCGAAATTTTAAATTTGGTTTTTAAATCATGCAGTAAAATATCTATCACTTGATGTAAGCGTTCTTGAGTAATCGCATCAGGCACAGCTCTTAACGGCAAATGCGTTGTGGCAAGCGCGACACGCAAAGTTTTGGTTGCAAGCATCATCACCACACGATCAACCCCAGCAAACTCTTGGTAATATTCAGTATGTCCACTGAAATGAATGCCTGCATCATTAATGACGGACTTTTGTACGGGTGCAGTCGCCACACCGACACTTTTTCCAGACATGGCATACTCCGCCGAGCGACGAAGTTGCTCTAAAACATAAGCCGAATTTTGAGGATTCAGCTCACCCAAAACCACAGTCTGATTTAAAGCAATATGCTCCACATAAAGTTGGCCGAGAAGCGATGAATTTTCTTGACCTGAATACTCAATCAGCTCAACGGAAATACCTAAGCATTCTGCACGCCGACGCAATAAATTGAGATCACCCAGAACCACAATAGGACGCTCATCTATACGTCCTGCAAGACTCAAACAAATATCTGGACCAATTCCAGCAGGCTCACCACTGGTGACATATAAAGGAAGCATAAGCAACTCAGAGAAAATGCATGTCGCTCATTATACAACGTCTATTTCCAGATCGATGAATGACACAACGCATATCTAAAACTTGTTTATTTCAATGCTAACTGCGCTTATTTTCAATTGACTGAAAAACCTTATCACAGGGCAAAGTTTGAAATCAAAAAAAGAAAGAATAAACACTATATTGTATAAAACACAAAGTATTCAAACGCTATCAGCAGCCTGTATTTCAAAAGCTAAAACCCTTTTATTCTTTTTTGTTCTTATCCGCACGTCAGCCTCGGCATATATGCCATGACCATATTTGTATTTTTTAAAAAGAATAAACTTTGTTCTCTTCCTTTATACGGGGAAATACCTTAGAATACGGCTCTTGAAATTTTATATTTTCATTTGTGATTCCTAACGTATTCGTTTAGAATCGCGTCTCCTTTTGTTTGGACAGATTCCATAGTCCAAACCAACTATAATAGGTAGTGGTTTAATGAAAACTCTCAGCGCTAAGCCTGCTGAAGTTCAACACGACTGGTACGTTGTTGATGCTTCTGGCAAAACTTTAGGTCGCCTTGCGACTGAAATCGCTCGTCGTCTACGTGGTAAGCACAAGACTTCTTATACTCCTCACGTTGACACTGGCGATTATATCGTTGTAATCAATGCTGAAGAAATTCAAGTGACTGGTAAAAAAGCACTTGATAAAAAATACTATCGCCACACTGGCTTCCCTGGTGGTATCCGTGAGACTAACTTTGAAAAGTTAATCGCTCACAAACCTGAAGCAGTTTTAGAAAAAGCTGTTAAAGGTATGTTACCAAAAGGTCCTCTTGGTTATGCAATGATCAAGAAAATGAAAGTGTATGCAGGTACAGAGCATCCACACGCTGCTCAACAGCCACAAGTTTTGGACATCTAAGGGATACAGCACATGGCTACTAATTATGGTACAGGTCGCCGTAAGACCGCAACTGCACGTGTTTTCTTGTCAGCTGGTACAGGCAAGCTCGTAATTAACAACCGTACTCTTGAGCAATACTTCGGTCGTGAAACTGCTCGTATGGTTGTTCGTCAACCTTTAGAGCTTCTTGACGTTACTGAAAAGTATGACCTTTACATCACTGTTGCTGGTGGTGGTATCGGTGGTCAAGCTGGCGCTATCCGTCACGGTATTACTCGTGCGTTGATCGCTTCTGACGAAACTTTAAAACCTGCTCTTCGTCAAGCTGGTTTCGTTACTCGTGATGCTCGTGAAGTTGAACGTAAGAAACTTGGTTTACGTAAAGCTCGTAAACGTCCTCAATTCTCTAAACGTTAATTCGTTTACCGAATTGGACAAAAAACCTCGGATTTTCCGAGGTTTTTTTATATCTTAAGTAAAACTATTCTGGCTTAGAACAAAACATCTCTACATCACCACTGGCATACTTCAACATTTGACAACTATACTGCCCATCTACTTTATAGACCTTAAAAAATTGATGGCCTTTTAAGAGTAATTCACCTCTTTACACGCTTCGAACTCTACTGCTTTTTAAATTTCAGCATCTGACAGCTTAATCAATCACCCGTTACCGCAATCTCCTACATCATCTCTAACATCTTAATCAGCAACCTAAACCGACGCTAAATCCAACTTATCACAAAGCACCCAATCCCAAACACAACTGTAAAATGAGATTGTCTCATTTGCTTTTCTCTTTTCTGGTTTATTTGAGAATAAATCTGCTCATAAGCAGCATATTATTCAGCATGGCGTGATTTCCGACGCTAATTTTAGTATTCTATATGATCAATCAAAATTTTTGAGACTTATGTCTTTAGAAAATCCTGCAACTCCCATTCAGGGAATTACCCTTTATAGTCACGCTGATGATTTTCGCTCGCATTGGATTCGTTATGTGCTTGCCGAAAAGCAGATTAAATTTAATCTCATCTTGCTCGATTACGACGATGAAGATCTGGCGAGCCTGAACCCTTATCATCAACTTCCAATGTTGATTGAAAATGATCTTAAATTATTTAACACCAATATCATTTCGGAATATTTAGATGATCGCTATCGTCAAAATAAACTGTATGCTGATGCACCAGCACCACGTGCCGAACAGCGTCAATATATTTGGCGTTTTGAACAAGATTGGTTGAAATTAGCCGATATCATGCTTCGTCATCCAGACAGCCTCAATAAAAATGATAGCGCTAAAGCACAGAAGCGATTAAGAGACACACTAATTTCTCTTACACCATTGTTCCAACATTATCCTTATTTTATGTCGGATAACTTTACAATTTTAGATTGTATGTTAGCACCCATTTTCTTACGCTTAGATTCTATGGGAATAGAATTACCGCATAAATTATGTCGCCCAATCCTCTTATACTGTCAACGTATTTTCCAACGACCTGCATTTATCAAATCTTTGACCTTGCAGGAAAAAAATCGTTATAGCAAGTTTTTATCTTCGCCACCGAGTAAACCATAATGTCTGAACAGGAAACCAACTTATCTCCTACCCGTCCCTATTTGGCCCGTGCTATTTATGAATGGATTTGTGATAACAATCTCACACCATACTTGTTAGTCGATGCGACACAACCAAACACCATGGTCCCTGAACAATTCATTCAAGATGGTCAAATCGTCCTCAACATCGTGCCACATGCGGTACATCAGCTCCATATGAGTAACGATGCAATTACCTTCTCTGCACGTTTTGGTGGTGTATCTCGTGATATTTATGTGCCACTATATGCAGTATTAGGTATCTATGCTCGTGAAAATGGGCAAGGCTTATTTTTTGATCCAAATGAATATGAAAATGTTCAAATTCAGCAAGATGATTTAAAATCAGAACCTGAACAAAACCAAGAACAACCCAAGAAAAAGCCAAGCTTGAGGTTATTAGATTAAAACAAGAGGAAGCAATATGGCTTTTGACTTAGTACAATATTTTGCAGAGCAAATTCACATTCAAAAGCCAGAGCTTCTGAATCAATATCAGTCGAGTGAGCGTAAAGCACATCTGGCAGAAATTAATACGCTCAGTCTTGCCAAACTGATTACCTTATGGCGTAAAGATGAAAATAAACTCTATCAAGAAATTCAATCCCAAGAACAACTTTATATTATTGATATTGCTCGCCACCTCACCACTTCAGACCAGAATCATTCCACTTTAAAGAAAACTGAATTTGAACATACGATTACGGAAGTTTTGTCTTTACAGTTAGCCGAATTAAAACAATTAGATGATACAGGTCATTATGGCATTAAAGGCTTACGTGAACTGATTACAGGGCAAGTCGAACATTTGTCTGGGCAAGCAGCTGACTGGGTTTGGTCAACAAGTGAGCTAACAGAGCTCAAAGGATCTAAACCGATACCCGAAGAAGAGCTATCATTAGAGGAAACTATGAAGGAGTTTAATCAAATGGTTCATCAGAACAATGTTGTAGAGCATCATGAACAAGTAACTGAAGTTGAAAAAACTGTGGTTCCAACTTGGGCTAAAATTTTAGAACCAGTTGTCGCTTTAGCCATTTTATGGGTACTTTATTCTGCTGCAACTCAGATGTTTGTATAAGAGATGACAAGAGAGTGTGATTAAATCATAGTTGCACTCTCTTTTTTATAAAAAACAATTTCGTCTCAATTATTTATCAATTTATTTGATTAGTCCTCTTTTTTATTTTTGACCGCCCGGTAAAATTTACACATTGTTACACTTCTATTATAGTCATAATATGACATCCAAATTCATATGGTTATTCATATTCCTTTCTTCATTATGAGACTCAAATCACAATTAAGTTGAGTGCCGTAATCGGATATAGACCCAAATTGTCAGATGCTTTTAGAGAGAAAAATAATTTCTGTTGATAATATTTTAGTGCCATTCATATAATCAAATGGATTTGATACCAAGTTAAATCAATCCAAAAAATGCAAAAAACATAAGAGAATCAATATGGCTAGAGTATCATTAGAAGCATTATCAGAAATTGATGGTTTCCATGCAGCTGCATTAGTTGATGGGGAAAGCGGTTTGGCTTTAGCAACACAGGGAGGGGGTGACATCGATCTTGAATTAGCTGCAGCAGGAAATACTGAAGTTGTACGTTCAAAACGTCGTGTTGCAAATGCACTAAATTTGAACGATACAATTGAAGATATATTGATCACCCTCGGCAAACAGTATCACCTAATTCGCCCATTAGAAGGTAATGAAAAACTCTTTTTATACCTTGTATTAGAGCGTTCCAAAGCAAACCTTGCAATGGCACGTCATGAACTTAAAAGTTATGAGAAAGGTTTAGATTTCTCATGATTCAACATGCCCCCTTTTTGAATTGTCTAAAAAGGGGGATTACCGTTTCAACTTGTTAGATGTGTAGAGATAGTATGACAGAGCAATATCTTAATATTGCGATAACTGGTTTAAGTATTCATCATTCTGAAGAACTCAAAACCCAGCTACGTAATCTCATTCCACAAGAATATAAAATTAAATGGAGTACAGCAGCAGACCCCACTATCGATTGCTTATTTATACATGAAAATTTTTATGAAACTGACGGTATTCAAAAAATAATTCAAAGCCGTAATTTTCCTTGGTTAAAAATTACCAAGAATAATAACAATGAGAATATCCTTCAGGAAAATACCTTATCTCTACCTATTGTTAATCCACAGAGTTTTTCTGACTGGATTCTACAACATTTGCTCAATACATCACTCGAAAACCCGAACGATCATATTTTTGAAGTTAATCCTAAGAAAACCCCGTATAAACTCGAATATTTCAGTAAGATGCTCGACAAAGAGCACAACTCAAAACTACATCTTTTCGATACTTTAGGCACAATTGCAATTATCGATGTCAAAAAAAATATTGCTTGGCTCAATACAGAACGAGAACAGGCTTTTACAGATTCTGGTTTTGGCTATGACATTGCCAGCACCAGTAGTTTTATGAAAGTTTCGAGAAAACAGACTTATCTTTTAAATGACTGGTTATGGCAATTCTTTTGGGATTCCCCTTTATTCTTAAAAGAAATTGCACCAGAAGATGGCCATTTTAAGCTTCATATGTGGCCAAAACCTTCTCAAGACCTAGATCGAAAAGTTATATTCCAACTTTCTAGCTGTTTTATTCAAGGAGGGAAAGTTTCAAAAATTGCAACTCAATTAAATATTCCTTTAGAAACAGTTCAAAGATTCATAGCAGCAAATATTGCAGCCAATAATCTTTCCCGAATCAACATTTGGGATAAACACTTTAATCCACCAGAAGTTCCAGTCACGACTGAAGACTCAGGATTTATTAAAAGTTTCTTTGGAAAATTAAGAAAAAAATTGGGCATATAGGAAAATATCATGATATTACAACGGTTCAAAATTGTTTTTGCTGGAGGTATGGGGGCTGGTAAAACTGAAGCCATTAAATCATTATCAGAAATTCCAGTGTTGCAAACTGAAGCTTTTAATACAGATTCTCAACGCCATAGCAAAATGGAAACTACGGTTGGCATTGATTACGGAGAAATCACTCTAGATGACAATGTCACTATCGGACTCTATGGAACACCTGGGCAGAGTCGTTTTGACTTTATCTGGTCAGCGATTACGAAAGGCGCAATCGGTGCAGTGATTCTTATCGACCATCATTCTGAAGATCCTATTCAGGAACTCGAAAGCTATTTAGAAATTTTCCAAAACTTTACCGACAATATCTCGATCGGCATTACCCACACCGATCTCATCTCTGAAAATTCAAAATCTACAGGGATTTATAAAGACTGGTTATTACAAAATGACTTGTTTTCACCGTTATATTTTATTGATGCACGCAAGAAAGAAGATGTACTCTTATTATTAGAGGCGTTAATCACATCCATTGAAATTAACTCCAATATTGCTAATTAACTTGAATAGAGGTTTGATATGTTTACTCTAGAGCAAAGCCGTACGGCACCCAAAGAGTTAATTCAATTCGCCAAAGATGAAATTCACGACTTACTGATGAATGTCCGTGGTGTCAATTATGTGATGCTTTGTAGCACTGATGGCTTTGAACTGGCTCATGTCCATAAAAAAGACGGTTACAATAGCACAAAGCTTGCAGCCGTGAGCAGCTCAATCCTCGCAATGGTCGCAGCATTCATGAATGAAATTCATTTGGAAGGCTGTCAATCCATCACCTTAGATGCTGAGAATGGCAAAGCTATTCTCACCTCTATTACATCAAACAAGCATCCAATGATTATTGTGACTCTTGCTGAAAAAGATGTGTTACTAGGACAACTCCTTTATGCCTTAAAAACTGCCAGTAATCGTATTTCAGATTTTTAATCTTTGATTTAAAAAAACACTGAAGAAATAGCCTTACAGTTATAAGTAGCAACTTTAAGGTTATTTATAATAATCTTCATACAATAACGAGTGGATTAAAAAGCCAAATTTTTCTAATCATTATTTCACATCTCAAACCAGCATTTTAAGCTTCTCATTAATTTTTATTATCTCCTCTTTAATTATTTCAGAATAACGATAAAACCCTCTAATCATCCCCGCTAAAGTATTATTAATTTTTTAATAAAACCCCATGCAATAAAAAACACCCCCTAACGTTGGTTAGGGGGTGTTTGAATAAATGAGCTGGCGATGACTTACTCTCACATGGGTAACCCCACACTACCATCAGCGCTAAGAGGTTTCACTTCTGAGTTCGGGAAGGGATCAGGTGGTTCACTCTTGCTATTGTCGCCAGCACAACTGTTTATGACTATTCGTTATGGTCTTATTTACACAGCGTGTATGCCTAACTTTCGTCAAATGAGTTATTAACAGGTATATTTGAGTTGGATATTGTATCTAGCTTTATAACTAAATCAAGTTATTTGCAGTGATTTGAACCACAACACCAACTGTTTGGGTGTTGTATAGTCAAGCCTCACGAGCAATTAGTATTGGTCAGCTTCACATATCACTATGCTTCCACATCCAACCTATCAACGTCGTAGTCTTCAACGGCTCTTTAGAGGACATAAAGTCCTAGGGAAATCTTATCTTGAGGTAGGCTTCCCGCTTAGATGCTTTCAGCGGTTATCCCTTCCGAACATAGCTACCCGGCGATGCGACTGGCGTCACAACCGGTACACCAGAGGTTCGTCCACTCTGGTCCTCTCGTACTAGGAGCAGATCCTCTCAAATTTCCAGCGCCCACGGTAGATAGGGACCGAACTGTCTCACGACGTTCTAAACCCAGCTCGCGTACCTCTTTAAATGGCGAACAGCCATACCCTTGGGACCTGCTTCAGCCCCAGGATGAGATGAGCCGACATCGAGGTGCCAAACACCGCCGTCGATATGAACTCTTGGGCGGTATCAGCCTGTTATCCCCAGAGTACCTTTTATCCGTTGAGCGATGGCCCTTCCATACAGAACCACCGGATCACTAAGACCTACTTTCGTACCTGCTCGACTTGTGGGTCTCGCAGTTAAGCGCGCTTTTGCCTTTATACTCTACGCGTGATTTCCGACCACGCTGAGCGCACCTTCGTACTCCTCCGTTACTCTTTAGGAGGAGACCGCCCCAGTCAAACTACCCACCAGACATGGTCCTCGTCCCGGATAACGGGACAGAGTTAGAACCTCAATATTACCAGGGTGGTATTTCAAGGACGGCTCCATTGGAACTAGCGTTCCAACTTCAAAGCCTCCCACCTATCCTACACAAGTAAGATCAAAGTTCAATGTCAAGCTGCAGTAAAGGTTCACGGGGTCTTTCCGTCTAGCCGCGGGTACACCGCATCTTCACGGCGAATTCGATTTCACTGAGTCTCTGCTGGAGACAGCGCCCCCATCATTATGCCATTCGTGCAGGTCGGAACTTACCCGACAAGGAATTTCGCTACCTTAGGACCGTTATAGTTACGGCCGCCGTTTACTGGGGCTTCGATCAAGAGCTTCGCTTACGCTAACCCCATCAATTAACCTTCCAGCACCGGGCAGGCATCACACCCTATACGTCCACTTTCGTGTTTGCAGAGTGCTATGTTTTTAATAAACAGTTGCAGGGGCCTGGTTTCTGTGGCTGCCAATAGCTCATCCCGCGAGGGGAATCACCGTCAGCAGCGTACCTTCTCCCGAAGTTACGGTACCATTTTGCCTAGTTCCTTCAGCAGAGTTCTCTCAAGCGCTTTGGTCTACTCGACCTGACCACCTGTGTCGGTTTCGGGTACGATTCCTGTGTAACTGAAGCTTAGAGACTTTTCCTGGAAGCATGGTATCAGCCACTTCACTGTACAAGTACAGCTTGCTATCAGTTCTCAGCATAGAGTACCCCGGATTTGCCTAAGATACATGCCTACAACCTTTCACCTGGACAACCAACGCCAGGCTGACTTAACCTTCTCCGTCCTCTCATCGCATTACACAGAAGTATTGGAATATTAACCAATTTCCCATCGACTACGCCTCTCGGCCTCGCCTTAGGGGTCGACTCACCCAGCCCCGATTAACGTTGGACTGGAACCCTTGGTCTTTCAGCGTGCGAGTTTTTCACTCGCATTGTCGTTACTCACGTCAGCATTCGCACTTCTGATACCTCCAGCATACTTCTCAATACACCTTCATCGGCTTACAGAACGCTCCCCTACCACTTGCAATAAATTGCAAATCCGCAGCTTCGGCATATAGTTTTAGCCCCGTTACATCTTCCGCGCAGGCCGACTCGACTAGTGAGCTATTACGCTTTCTTTAAAGGGTGGCTGCTTCTAAGCCAACCTCCTAGCTGTCTATGCCTTCCCACATCGTTTCCCACTTAACTATAATTTTGGGGCCTTAGCTGGCGGTCTGGATTGTTTTCCTCTTGACTACGGACGTTAGCACCCGCAGTCTGTCTCCCGGATAGTACTCATAGGTATTCGGAGTTTGCATCGGTTTGGTAAGTCGGGATGACCCCCTAGCCGAAACAGTGCTCTACCCCCTATGGTATTCGTCCGAGGCGCTACCTAAATAGCTTTCGGGGAGAACCAGCTATCACCAGGCTTGATTAGCCTTTCACCCCTATCCACAAGTCATCCCCTGGCTTTTCAACGACAGTGGGTTCGGTCCTCCAGTTAGTGTTACCCAACCTTCAACCTGCTCATGGATAGATCGCCTGGTTTCGGGTCTACACCCAGCAACTAAACGCCCTATTAAGACTCGATTTCTCTACGGCTCCCCTATTCGGTTAACCTTGCTACTGAATGTAAGTCGCTGACCCATTATACAAAAGGTACGCAGTCACCGAACTAGTCGGCTCCCACTGCTTGTATGCATGCGGTTTCAGGATCTATTTCACTCCCCTCACAGGGGTTCTTTTCGCCTTTCCCTCACGGTACTGGTTCACTATCGGTCAGTCAGGAGTATTTAGCCTTGGAGGATGGTCCCCCCATATTCAGACAAGGTTTCACGTGCCTCGCCCTACTCGACATCATCATATCAGCCCTTTCGTGTACAGGACTATCACCCACTATGGTTGCACTTCCCAGAGCATTCCACTAAAACTGATATGACTTAATGGGCTTTTCCCCGTTCGCTCGCCGCTACTAAGGGAATCTCAATTGATTTCTTTTCCTAAGGGTACTGAGATGTTTCACTTCCCCTCGTTCGCCTTGCAACACTATGTATTCATGTTGCAATACCTACCTTATAGTAGGTGGGTTTCCCCATTCAGAAATCTCCGGATCACAGGATATTTGCCGCCTCCCCGGAGCTTATCGCAGGCTATTACGTCTTTCATCGCCTCTGACTGCCAAGGCATCCACCACATGCACTTAATTACTTGACTATACAACCCCAAACAGTCGTAGCACCTACAAGTAGTACTAGGACAGATCGATTGCTCGATCATACAGTTTGTTGTTCTGTGTACTTAAACACGGTACAGCTTCAATTCAATTCACATACCAAAACGCTTGATTCAGTTAATTTCGCTAGTAACTCATTTAATCACTTCATAGTTGCCTATGTCGTTTTCAACGAGTATGAACAAATTATTTCAACTCAAATATATTCTGTTAATGATTTTTCCAGCCTTCGTCAGGTCAGGAAACTGTGATAAATCACAGAAGTTAATAAAACAAGATCTTCCAATCTCTATTCACTAATTTCTATAATCTAACTACTTAGCTTATATATTGATATTCAATATATGGTGGAGACTAGGAGAGTCGAACTCCTGACCTCCTGCGTGCAAAGCAGGCGCTCTACCAACTAAGCTAAGTCCCCAGCTTATCAATAAGTTAATGTCTCTGTTTTTCTGTATTCAGCATTTCTTCAAATGCTTCGTTAGTCAGATTTGGTGGGTCTGACAAGACTTGAACTTGTGACCCCACGCTTATCAAGCGTGTGCTCTAACCAACTGAGCTACAGACCCTCAGATACATCGTCATGAAGAACAACTTGTTGTGGATTCTTACCAATCGTCAATCTTTCGTTAAGGAGGTGATCCAGCCGCAGGTTCCCCTACGGCTACCTTGTTACGACTTCACCCCAGTCATCGGCCACACCGTGGTAAGCGTCCTCCTTACGGTTAGACTACCTACTTCTGGTGCAACAAACTCCCATGGTGTGACGGGCGGTGTGTACAAGGCCCGGGAACGTATTCACCGCGGCATTCTGATCCGCGATTACTAGCGATTCCGACTTCATGGAGTCGAGTTGCAGACTCCAATCCGGACTACGATCGGCTTTTTGAGATTAGCATCCTATCGCTAGGTAGCAACCCTTTGTACCGACCATTGTAGCACGTGTGTAGCCCTGGTCGTAAGGGCCATGATGACTTGACGTCGTCCCCGCCTTCCTCCAGTTTGTCACTGGCAGTATCCTTAAAGTTCCCACCCGAAGTGCTGGCAAATAAGGAAAAGGGTTGCGCTCGTTGCGGGACTTAACCCAACATCTCACGACACGAGCTGACGACAGCCATGCAGCACCTGTATGTAAGTTCCCGAAGGCACCAATCCATCTCTGGAAAGTTCTTACTATGTCAAGACCAGGTAAGGTTCTTCGCGTTGCATCGAATTAAACCACATGCTCCACCGCTTGTGCGGGCCCCCGTCAATTCATTTGAGTTTTAGTCTTGCGACCGTACTCCCCAGGCGGTCTACTTATCGCGTTAGCTGCGCCACTAAAGCCTCAAAGGCCCCAACGGCTAGTAGACATCGTTTACGGCATGGACTACCAGGGTATCTAATCCTGTTTGCTCCCCATGCTTTCGTACCTCAGCGTCAGTATTAGGCCAGATGGCTGCCTTCGCCATCGGTATTCCTCCAGATCTCTACGCATTTCACCGCTACACCTGGAATTCTACCATCCTCTCCCATACTCTAGCTGACCAGTATCGAATGCAATTCCTAAGTTAAGCTCAGGGATTTCACATCCGACTTAATCAGCCGCCTACGCACGCTTTACGCCCAGTAAATCCGATTAACGCTCGCACCCTCTGTATTACCGCGGCTGCTGGCACAGAGTTAGCCGGTGCTTATTCTGCGAGTAACG
The DNA here is from genome assembly GCF_023824315.1 of Acinetobacter tibetensis. NCBI lineage: Bacteria > Pseudomonadati > Pseudomonadota > Gammaproteobacteria > Moraxellales > Moraxellaceae > Acinetobacter > Acinetobacter tibetensis. The sequence goes on from NZ_CP098732.1 coordinate 2,763,484, forward strand.
TCCACTATCCAGTAGTATTAGTACTAGTAGCCTCCTCCTCGCTTAAAGTGCTTTACAACCAAAAGGCCTTCTTCACACACGCGGCATGGCTGGATCAGGGTTCCCCCCATTGTCCAATATTCCCCACTGCTGCCTCCCGTAGGAGTCTGGGCCGTGTCTCAGTCCCAGTGTGGCGGATCATCCTCTCAGACCCGCTACAGATCGTCGCCTTGGTAGGCCTTTACCCCACCAACTAGCTAATCCGACTTAGGCTCATCTATTAGCGCAAGGTCCGAAGATCCCCTGCTTTCCCCCGTAGGGCGTATGCGGTATTAGCATTCCTTTCGGAATGTTGTCCCCCACTAATAGGCAGATTCCTAAGCATTACTCACCCGTCCGCCGCTAAGTGATTGTGCAAGCACAACCACTCCGCTCGACTTGCATGTGTTAAGCCTGCCGCCAGCGTTCAATCTGAGCCATGATCAAACTCTTCAGTTTAAAATCAGTAGTACCTATAAGGGTACCAATCTTGGCTCATCAATTTTCTGACAAATATTTCTCAAATAAACTTCGAGTAATTTCTACCATCAATCAATGAAAATAATTTCGATCAATCAATCAGTAAAAATCCACACAAGTTGTTCTTCATAATCTCTTAATGATCTTCTTGATGACTCGTCATCATCAAGCTAGGTCGGCTATGTTACTCTAATCTAAGTTAAAGTCAACAGGTTTTGTTAATTATTTTTAAACCTCTTCAAGACTTCCAGATTCTACCGCTTGGGCTAAATCCTTGTTTCTCAACAAGTTTTAATCAACATCACCGCCGATGGATGTGCATTCTACAGTATTCCCAACCCGTTGCAATACCCTTTTTAAAATTAAATCATCAAGCGTTCTTTTTTTAATCAAAACATGTGATTTCTATCACGCCTCCTCCAATTAAGAGAACTATTTTTATTGATTACTTTTAGCTACAATCATCAACTTATTTCACTTATTAATTAAATTACTTGAAATGGTTAACACTAAAATAAGGGTTTATGTATTTATTTTCATCACCGCATTGATGTCAAAGCCTGTATATGCCGTTTCTACACATAATATGTTTATTATCACGCTGTCTATTTTAAGTTATGCAAAATGGAATACTCCCACGCCAGCTTTGTGCGTGATTGATAATCCAAACTATGCCCTACAATTTAATCAAGCTATTCGCTTACAAGGTTATCATTACAAAATTTCATCGATTCGTTTAAATGAATTAGATAAGTCTTCATGTAATGCCATTTTTTTATCTACCTTTTCCCCTCAGGAAGAACAGAAAATTATTCACAGTCAAAGACAGGATCCTCTCCTCTCTTTTAGTTCGACCAACCAAGCCTGTGAAATTGGAAGTTCCTTCTGTCTTTATACACGTAATAACAACACCTCATTTAAAGTGAACTTAGACAGTTTGAGTCAATCCAAAGTACGAGTAGATCCACGTGTGTTATTGCTTGCGAAAGCGACGGAGCAATAAAAATGGCTAAACGTTCTCGCATGACCTCATTGCAATCCTTATTTAAACGTTCGCAACTCGCAATGTTTGCTTTAACTTTTTCAATTTGTACGATTATTTTTATTGTCGTTTCCACCTACACCATGAATACTTACGCGAAACAAAGCTTAAATATTCTTGCTGAGGCGTTGAGTGAGCGCATACAGCCTGCAATGGTATTTAATGATCGCATAACGATTCAACAAATTTTAAATAACTACACCACACAATATTCTATTCGCTCCATTCAAGTCCTTGATCCTTCAAAACATGAGATTGCAAATAGTCGACAAGTTGCTCAATCCTTCCAGAACACTCAAAGTATTTTAGATCATTTATTTTTTCAGCAGCCCATTGAGATGGCTATTCGGCATAATCAACAGTATTACGGCTCAATCGTGGTCTATGGCAGTTCGCAAAGTCTGTTAGATTTTTTCTTTAAAATTTTAATTGGTTTATGTCTGGCTATTATTTTAATTTTATTTGCGCTTCTTTGGTCCGTGCGCTCCACATACCAATATTTAATGCGTTCTATTCATCCACTGGTCTCTACTGCGCGCGAAATTAGTGAATTTAAAGCCTATCAACTGCGCCTACCTCATTCTAATATCAAAGAACTACAGCAACTGAATGAGGTATTTAATGAATTACTAGATAAGATTCAAGCATCAACCCAAAAACTACGTGCGGAAAATGACGTATTGGCTCATCAAGCATTACATGATCAGCTCACACAACTACCTAACCGTCATTATTTTTATCAAACACTCTTGGCTAGCTTTGACCAATCTCCAAAGACCACCTCTGCATTATTTTTTATTGATAATAATAACTTTAAAGAAATCAATGACCAATATGGTCATTTGGCGGGTGATGCAGTATTACAGGAAATGGCTAAACGATTACAAAACTGCTTAAGACAAGATGATTTTATTGCACGTCTGGGTGGAGATGAGTTTGCTGTCCTCATTCGCAACGTCTCCAAGACCGAACACCTCACCAAAATTAGTGAAAACTTATTGAAATGCTGTGAACAACCGCTTCATTTTGATCAACACCAGATTTATTTCAGCTTTTCCATCGGGATTGCGTCAACCGAGCAAGCACATAGCCCCGAAGATCTCATCACTGCCGCTGACAGTGCAATGTATAAAGCAAAAACATTGCAACAAGGCTGGTACCTCTCTCTCCGCTAGGAACTTTACAATGATAACTTTTTCTCGCCCTATTAAACTCGCACTCATTCTATTGCTCAGTAGCGTTTTAAGCGCATGTGCCAGTTGGGGGCATTTAAACTACAAGCAAGCTCGCATGCTGAAAAAAGAAGGCTTCGTATTAACTGATGAAGGCTGGAGTCTACGCTTACCCGAGCGCTTATTATTTGGTTTTGACAGCTATGAGATTAAAGTTGAGCAAACTGACGAACTTATGCGCCTTTCAACCCAATTACAAAAATACAAACTCAATAAAATTAAGATTGTTGGTCATACCGATGATATTGGTGACAGTACGTACAATCAAATTTTGTCAGAAAAACGTGCGACCAGTGTATCTACAATTTTTCTTCAAACCGGCTTTCAACCCAATCATCTTCACACCATTGGACGTGGTTCTTCACAACCCCTTGTAGAAAATAGCTCTGATGAAAATCGTGCAACCAACCGTCGCGTGAATATTATCATTATCCCTTAGACTTGAATCGCTCAACTGTATTCAAGCTATAAAATAACTTACAAACCTATCAACGCTTATCATATTTCAGGTTGTCTAGCAATTCGCCAAGACAACCTTTTTTTGATTTTAAAAACTAAAGATAAAACAAGGAGAGTTTAATTACCGATCTGGTTATGAGAATTTGGCAAGATATAATATCGTTTTATTAAATTTTAGACATAAAAAAACCGCTTAACGCGGCATCTTTATCTCGACCATTTTAATAAATGGTCGGAGCAGTAGGATTCGAACCTACGACCCCCTGGTCCCAAACCAGGTGCACTACCAGGCTGTGCTATGCTCCGAAATTGGGGTGAATGACGGGATTCGAACCCGCGACAACTGGAATCACAATCCAGGGCTCTACCAACTGAGCTACATCCACCACTATATAGTCCTACAATATCAAGCTACCAAATGGCGCGCCTGACAGGATTCGAACCTGTGACCATCCGCTTAGAAGGCGGATGCTCTATCCAACTGAGCTACAGGCGCATGACCGATGATACTAATATCATATGATACTTTGCCTTGAAGAATTGGTCGGAGCAGTAGGATTCGAACCTACGACCCCCTGGTCCCAAACCAGGTGCACTACCAGGCTGTGCTATGCTCCGATTCATCTCAGCTTTTACCGTATCGCACATCGTGCGGTACGGTGTGCATTCTAGGCGTGACGCCCAAGAACGTCAACACCTATATTTAAAAAAAGTTAAAAAAACACATCAACCGTATAAATATCAAGCATTTCTGATATTTTTTATACAAATTTTAACGTTTTAAACTCGCACTGAAGTTTAGCATGCGATCTAGAGGTAATTTGGCACGCTCTGCCAAAGCTGGATCAACATGAATTTCCTGATCGCCTTGCTGTAATACCTGCAAAATTCCATCCAACTCATTCATCGCCATCCAAGGACAATGTGCACAGGAACGACATGTCGCCCCCTCACCTGCCGTCGGTGCTTCGACTAAAATTTTATTGGGTACCGCTTGTTGCATCTTGTAGAAAATACCGCGGTCTGTTGCCACGATTAAACGTTCATGCGGTAAGGTCTGTGCAGCTTTAATCAGTTGTGAGGTACTTCCAACAGCATCGGCGATATCAACCACAGATTCTGGCGATTCAGGATGAACCAAAACAGCCGCATCTGGATAGAGTGCTTTCATGTTGGCAATGCCACGTGCACGGAATTCTTCATGTACGATACATGCGCCATCCCAAAGTAGCATATCTGCACCCGTTTTCTTTTGAATATAGCGCCCCAAGTGCTGATCTGGTGCCCAAATGATCTTCTCACCCAAGCTATCCAAGTGCTCAATAATCTCAACGGCACAACTAGAAGTCACGACCCAATCTGCACGTGCTTTTACGGCAGCAGAAGTATTGGCATAGACCACGACAGTATGATCAGGATGCTGGTCACAGAACGCTGTGAATTCATCTACAGGGCAGCCTAAATCGAGTGAGCAGGTTGCTTCTAGCGTCGGCATGAGTACCGTTTTTTCTGGCGAGAGAATTTTTGCTGTTTCTCCCATGAATTTCACACCAGCCACAACTAAAGTTGAGGCAGGATGATCACGACCAAAGCGAGCCATTTCTAAGGAATCTGATACACAGCCGCCAGTTAATTCTGCCAATTCCTGTACTTCAGGATCGCAGTAATAATGCGCGACAAGAACAGCATCACGTTTTTTCAATTCCGCTCTGATTTGTTCAAATTTTTCCTGTTTGGCTTGCTCAGTCCAATGATTGTCTTTTGGCTCGCCTAAACGGTCTAAATGCGCCTGCACAATCGATTTTGCGTCATTGGCAATTAAATTGGTCGCATCATTCATAAAAACGTCTTCTCTATCCCAGCTGCTTGTTCACAAGCGGTGCATCCATAACACGGTCAAACTTTTGCATATGCCGTTGACCAGTCATTCAAAAAACCTTGATTGATAAAAAAGCCTCACATCGGAGGCTTTTCTTCACTCAAATTCCATTAAGAACGGTAATCCGCATTAATTTTGACATAGTCATAAGATAAATCACAGGTATAGACCGTGTCCTTCGCTTGACCGCGACCTAAGTCCACCCGAATGGTAATCTCTGGTTGTGCCATTACGTGTGCGCCCTCGGCTTCCGTATAATCCGCTGCTGCGCCACCATCCTTACAGATTTGTACATCATCTAACCAAACCTGAATTTTTTCAACCTCTAAATTTTTTACTCCAGCATAACCAATCGCCGCCAAAATACGTCCCCAATTTGGATCTGAAGCAAAGAATGCCGTTTTTACTAACGGAGAGTGCGCAATACTGTAGGCGATATCACAACATTCTTGCGTATCTGCACCACCTTCAACTGCTACTGTCATGAACTTGGTTGCACCCTCTCCATCACGTACAATCAGTTGCGCTAGGCGTTTCATGACACGAATGAGGACTTCAAGCACAGTTGCATAGCGAGCATCTTCTGTTGATGTAATTTCAGTACCACCTGCTTGACCTGTGGCGACAAAAATACATGAATCGTTGGTCGAAGTATCCCCATCAATGGTAATGCGGTTAAAAGATTGATTCACAGCAATCTGTAACAATTGTTGAACCAATTCACGTGAGATTGGTGCATCCGTCGCAACATAACCCAACATGGTCGCCATATTAGGACGAATCATGCCAGCCCCTTTAGAAATACCCGTCATGGTATACACAACACCATCTAGTTCAAACTGCTCAGATGCTCCCTTAGGTGTTGTATCCGTAGTCATAATACCAAATGCAGCATCTGTCCAAGCATCTTCCTGCAAACTATCCAACGCTGGCTGTAAACCTGCGACTAAACGTGGCAATGGCAATTGCTCACCAATCACACCTGTAGAAAAAGGAAGAACCTGTTCTGGATTAACGCCTACCAATTTTGCCAATTGCATACAAGTTTCTTGGGCATTTTGCATTCCCAAAGTACCTGTTCCAGCATTGGCATTGCCTGTATTAATAATTAAATACCGTGGATTTCCCACAGCTAAATGAGCTTTTGACACATGTACTGGTGCTGCACAGAATGCGTTCTGTGTGAAAACACCCGCAACATTTGAACCTTCGGCAAATTCAAAAATGACCAGATCACGTCGGTTCTGATAGCGAATATATGCTTCAGCCGAACCGATTTTTACCCCTTTGACCACATGCATCTGTGGCATAGTAACGTCACCCACTGCCATTTTTAAATGTCCACTTTGTTGTTCAAGTAAGTGTCACAGCTTAGTAGAAATGCAACTAAAAATCGAGGTGTTTCAGGCAATTTCCTGCGTATTCCGCTTACACAGCTAAAAATTATTTTCACCCCAATTTAAAAGGGTATTTCGCATAATTAAATTCGACTCGAACCCATACTTATGTAAAAAAAAGCAGCTCGTAAGCTGCCTTTTGATGTATTGACTTAGTTTGCAGCCAACTGCGTTGAACCACCTATAAGGGTTTGTTTCGCTTGTTCTTGGCTTTCCATCGAAAGTGCTGGGTTTGTAGCAACAATACGAGTTGCCGTCGTTGTAGTTGCAGCACTCACTGCTGCGGTTTTTAAGATGATTGGGCGCTGTTGCGTATTTGGAAAAGTATATTTAATTCCTGTACGCGGGCTCATTACAGTCACATTAGTATCTTGTACGGTGGCTGATGCAGTTGTTGCACCTTGAGCAGCTTGTACTTTTTCAACCGTCGTTGTTTCAGGCGTATTCGCCATAGCCAAAGTCGGAATTGCCAAAACAGCAATGACTAAAGGTTGTAATAATTTTTTCATTATCTTTCGCTTTTCAGGTTCCAATGAGCAACTTAATACCACTTAATAATAGACACTGCAAACCTTATTCACATCTTGAAAATATTTAACTACAGTTCGCACAAAAACAAAAAACCCTTGCAGTACGTCAAAAAGATAGAAGCCATACAAGGGTTTACTTTAGTCAATTGATAAAATTAAATTTTACCGTGACATTGTTTATATTTTAAACCTGAACCACATGGACAAGGAGAGTTACGACTAGCTGGTGCAACTACATTGTGATCTGCCACAGGGCTGAAACCTGAATGTTGCTCTGAAGTAACGAGCGAAGTTACTTCACCTGTTAATCCATCCACTTCATCATGCGAAAGATTCAATTGCATTGCTTCGGCTTGCGCTTGCTTCTGTGCTTCCATCGCAGCTAACTCTTCTGGTGTTGGCACATGTACACGAGATAAATCAGTCACCACATCCGTTTTGATCACAGCCAACATATTCACAAATAAGTTGAATGCTTCTTTCTTGTATTCTTGCTCAGGGTTCTTTTGTGCATAACCACGTAAATGAATCCCTTGGCGCAAGTAATCCATTGCCGCCAAATGATCTTTCCAATGGCGATCTAAGGCACTCAAAACAAAATGACGCTCAAGCATGGCTGCCGATTCTGCTCCCATTTGTTCTCGACGTGAACGGTAGCGCGTGACAATCTCATCAGTAATGCGATCAACCAGTGCTTCTTCATCGAGACGACGCTCATTTTCCAACCAGTGATTAATCGGTAAATCGACTGCAAATTCTTCACGTAATGCACGCTCAAGACCTTCAATATCCCACTGATCGTGAATCGACTCTGGTGGAATGTAATTGGCAATCACCGCTTTCATCACTTCATGATGCATTTCTTCAACATATTCTTGCAGCGTATTTTCTGCGAGAACATCATCACGTTGTGAATAAATAATCTTACGCTGTTCGTTATTCACATCATCGTACTTCAATAGATTCTTACGAATATCAAAGTTACGTGCTTCCACTTTACGCTGTGCATTTTCAATCGAGCGCGACACCATTTTGTGTTCAATCGCTTCGTCTTCTTGCAAGCCCATGGCACGCATCATGGCAACCACACGGTCACCTGCAAAGATACGCATCAAGTCATCTTCAAGTGACAAATAGAAGCGTGATACACCAGGGTCACCTTGACGACCCGCACGACCACGCAACTGGTTATCAATACGACGTGATTCGTGGCGCTCAGAACCAATAATATGTAAACCACCTGAAGCCAAGACCATTTCGTGGTTTTGCTCCCACTCTTCTTTTAAGCGAGCTTCATCTTCAGGTGTATGATTTTCAATTTTCGCGAGTTTTGCTTTCCAGTTACCACCCAAAATAATGTCGGTACCACGACCTGCCATGTTGGTGGCAATGGTTACCGCGCGTGGTGAACCTGCTTGGGCAATAATATCGGCTTCACGTTCATGCTGTTTCGCATTCAAAACTTCATGCTGAATGCCTGCTTCTTTCAGCTTTTCAGACAAGATTTCAGACGCTTCAATAGTTGCCGTACCAATCAAAATTGGAGCAACACCTGCTTCATGCACACGTTGAATTTCTTGAATAATCGCATTGTATTTGCCATTACGATTTAAATAGATTAAATCATTTTGATCCAGACGAATCATTGGTCGATGCGTTGGAATAATGACCACATCCAAACCATAAATTTCTTTCATTTCCGCAGCTTCTGTATCTGCGGTACCGGTCATGCCTGACAATTTTTTGTATAAACGGAAATAGTTTTGGAAAGTCGTGGTTGCCAAAGTTTGGTTTTCTGGCTGAATTTCCAAGCCTTCTTTGGCTTCTACAGCTTGATGCAAACCTTCAGACCAACGGCGTCCAGGCATAGTACGACCAGTGTTCTCATCCACAATGATGACTTCACCTTCGTGGATGATGTAATGTACATTGCGTTGATACAAGAAATGCGCACGAATTGCAGCCGTCACATGGTGTACCAAATTAAGGTTTGATGCTGAATACAGGCTCTCACCTTCAGCCAACAAGCCCATTTCAATCAATTCATTTTCAACAGTTTCAAAACCAACTTCGGTCATTTCTACCGAACGTTGCTTTTCATCAATCCAGAAATGACCGCCATCTGCAACTTTTTCTTCTTTTTGCGCATGCAGTTTGGGTGGAATGGCATTGATCGCTGCATAAAGCTGAGAAGAGTCATCGCTTTGACCCGAGATAATCAACGGCGTACGCGCTTCATCAATTAAAATCGAATCGACTTCGTCAATAATGGCATAAATCAAACCACGTTGTTTTTTCTCTGCAAGCGCAAACACCATATTGTCGCGCAAGTAGTCAAAACCAAATTCATTGTTGGTCCCGTAAGTGATATCTGCACGGTAGGCATCTGCTTTTTCCATTGGATTTTGCATGGAATAAATAATCCCAATACTTAAACCCAAGAATTCAAACAGTGGGCGGTTTAACTCGGCATCACGCTGAGCCAAGTAGTCATTGACTGTAATGACATGCACGCCCTGACCACTGATCGCATTCAAATAACACGCCAGTGTGCCCATGAGAGTTTTACCCTCGCCCGTACGCATCTCAGCAATTTTACCTTCATGCAGGGTAATACCACCAATCAACTGCACATCGTAATGACGCATACCCATGACACGTTTTGCTGCTTCACGACAGACAGCAAATGCTTCAGGCAATAATTTATCGAGGCTTTCACCTTTGTTATAACGTTGTTTGAATTCTTCGGTTTTTGCAGATAAGTCTGCATCGTTTAAGGCAGATATCGTCGGCTCGAGCGCATTAATCTTGTCTACGATTTTACGCATGCGTTTGAGTTCGCGCTCATTTTTGGTACCGAAGATTCCTCCGATCAGACTTGCCAACATGAATAGACTCTCTAAATCTTGCTTGTCAATGAATAAATTTTTTCTCAGACGTTATTATGGTGCTAGAAATTTGAAGTACAAGGGTTTTGCACAAAACCAATAAAAAAATTCTGATCACAGGTTCTAGCCACAGATCTAAGGCGAATTAATGTAACAAATTTCAGCCATGCGATATAGAGCGTTCCTCTTGAATGGCAGGATATTTTCCAACCTTGATGCAACCCTTTTATTCCTTATTGGTATAAGCAAATGCAAAAAAGCTATTTTTCAGAGTAAAAGAATTGCGCGATAGTCTGACTTAAATCACATACACAAAACAATTGAGGTAAATAAAAATGTCACTACGTTTAGGCGATATCACCCCCAACTTTGAGCAAGATTCAAGTGAGGGAAAAATTAATTTTTATGATTACTTAGGTGATAGTTGGGGCATTCTGTTTTCCCATCCCGCTGACTATACGCCTGTATGTACCACAGAGTTAGGTTATACCGCAAAACTAAAAGATGAATTTGCACAACGCGGAGTCAAAGCGATTGCGTTGTCAGTCGATGATGTCGAATCACATCATGGCTGGATTCAGGACATTAATGAAACCCAGAATACTACGGTCAATTTCCCGATTATTGCTGATAAAGATCGTAAGGTCTCCACCCTATATGACTTTATTCATCCCAATGCCAGTGAAACCTTGACAGTACGTTCTTTGGTGATTATCGACCCAAATAAGAAAGTCCGCTTAATCATTACTTATCCTGCGTCAACAGGACGTAACTTCCACGAGATTTTACGTGTCATTGATTCATTACAACTGACTGATCATCATAAAGTTGCGACCCCTGCCAACTGGACACATGGCGATGATGTGGTAATTGTACCTTCTTTACAAGATGAAGCTGAACTGAAACAACGCTTCCCGAAAGGCTATACCGCAGTAAAACCTTATTTACGTCTTACTCCACAGCCGAATCTAAAATAAAACGTAAGCTTTCCAACCTGCATGATGAACCTGTCTACGGACAGGTTGCTTATGCTTCACAAAGGTCGACCAAGTTCTATTTGGTATTTTGATCACAGTCAGTTATAAATACAGCAAACCATTTTAAGAATAACGACTGTGATTCATAACATTCATCATTTACACTGCGGCACCATGTGCCCTGTTTGCGGCCCCTTATTTGGGCAAAAAGGATTCCATGCTCATGTGATCTGTCATTGCTTACTGTTAGAAACAGACCGTGGATTGGTCTTGATTGATACAGGTTTAGGTATGCAAGATCTCCTTCATACCAAAGCCCGTCTTGGGAACATGATTGCGCGGTTTGGAAAAATTGAAAACAATTTAGAACTGACAGCCATCGCACAAATACAAAAATTAGGCTTTAACCCCAAAGATGTGCAACATATTTTTGTCTCACATTTAGATTTTGACCATGCTGGTGGTATCTCTGATTTCCCTCAAGCGACGGTACATGTGCTGTCTTCCGAATACAATGCTACACAAAATTTGAACCACTACAAACGCAAAGCTCGCTATAAAGTGAAACAATTTCAACAACATCGTTACTGGAACTTTATTGAACCCATTGCCAACGACGACTGGTTCAACCTCAAACAGATTCGCAATTTTGATTTATTTAAAAATGACCTGTTGATGATTCCCCTCTTGGGACATACCGCAGGTCATAGTGGTATTGCTGTTCGTAACCAAGATCAATGGTTACTGTTCTGTGGAGATGCCTACTATTCACATTTACAACTCGATGGTCAGCATAAGCTCAGAACCTTAAATCAAGTGGAGCAATTCTTTGCCGAAGATAATCAAGCACGTGTGGAAAATTTAACACGATTGCAAACACTGTCCCAAACCCATCCTGAAGTTCAACTCATCTGTGCACATGACCCTGTAGAATTGGCCCGATACCAATGAAAATTCAAACGCGTATACTTTATAGCTGCCTATGTCTCAGCACGTTAAGCTTTACTGGCTGTATGACCACGCCAGCACTACCGCCCGAAGCTCGACCAACGCAATGGGGAACCTTAATCAATCAAGCTGATAATTTTTATCAAATCAGTACAGATGTCTTTCGTAGTGAACAACCCAATACAGAAATGGCCGCAGCACTCAAAGCTCATGATATTGATGTCGTGATTAACTTAAGATCACGACATCAAGACCCGCAAAATTTGAATGCACAAAATTTTAAGTTGGTGCATATTCCCATTCATACTTGGGCTATTGATCGGGAAGACTTATTAGCAGCGATGCGCCAAATTCAATTGGCCAAAGCACAACAACAAAAAGTACTTATTCATTGTTACCACGGCTCAGATCGTACAGGTGCCAGCATTGCCATGTATCGAATTATCTTTGAAAAATGGAGTATTGATGATGCTTTACAAGAAATGAAATATGGGGGCTATGGTTTCCACCCCATTTGGCAAAACATCGAAAATTTATTTACCCCCGAAAATGTAAAATGGATTCAAGAGCAACTCTCGAATCCATCTTAAAGCATGACTGAAATGAACTAACGACGGTCTAAGGGTACCCAATCAATCACCCATGCGGACTTCATATTTAAGCTCGCATCAGTGGTAATCTTTTTACGGGTTACGTCTGCAACATCACGACTTTTGGCAGGTCCAACCATAATTCGAATACCTTTCGATGTTGGGCTTTGTACCACCTTATAGCCTTTCGCCTTTAACTTGGAAATGACGCTATCAGCATTGGCCGCATTGGCCGCCAGTGCCACTTGAACCATCCACTGCTTATCACCATTTTCGAGTAAGTCTCTTGCCTTTTCGGCCTCAGCTTTCTTCTTGGCATCTTCTTTGCGTTTCGCTTCGGCTTCACGCAATTTCTTTTCTTCAGCAGCTTTGGCTGCTACTTGACGCTCTTGATCTGCTTTACGCTGTGCCTCTAATTTACGTTGAGCTTCCGCTTCACGTAATTTTTTATCCTCAGCAGCTTTCGCAAGCGCCTTACGTTCTTCATCTGCCTTACGTTGAGCTTCTGCCTTTAAACGCTCTTCATTACGTTTTTTATCAGCTTCAGACGATTGTGATGCCTTCTGCTGATCTAGCTTCTTTTGTGCAGCAAGCTTTTCCTCCGCTAAGCGCTTTTGCTTGGCTTTTTCATCTTCAACCAATTCAGGCGGAATGTTATCTGAGCTTTGCTGTGCACCCGTCCGTGCTGCATTTAATGCTGCATATTCTTCGGCTGCTTTACGTGCAGCATCGGCTTCTGCCTGCTGTTGCTGTGCCAGAAACTCCGCTGCACGGGCTTCCTGCTCTGCTACGGCCTTTTCACGGGCACGGCGTTGCTCTTCAAGCAAACGCTTTTCCGTTTCAACATCAACAGTGAGGCCTTGCAGTTGCACCATGCCACTGTCTTTGACATTCTGTTGCTGAACTTGCTCGACCAATTCAGGGTGTTTGATGTTATTTTGATGTATTTCTTCTTTACCTTTCAGAAGCAAGGCTGCCAATAAAACACCACCACCTAATAAAACAACGCCACCCATCCAGCGTTGTTTGTTATTCATTGACATTCTTCCAAATACTCCCAGACTGCTTCCAAAGTATGAAATGAACCACATACTAAAATCAGCTGATTATTTTTAGATTCATCGAGGGCTGATTGGAAAGCTAATTGAACATTAGTGAAATGCTGTACTGTCTGTTGTTGTAATGCGTCATCGAGTTGGGCAATTTCCGCAGCTCGTGGCACCGTTAATGGTGCAATTTTCCACATTAAAATACTATTTTTCAATGACTCAACCACAGATTTAATATCTTTATCGGCCAACATTGAAAAAACAGCAACCACTTCTGTGTATTGTTTATTGTATTTTAGGAAATTTCGCAATTGCTTTAACAAAAAATCAACGCCATGTGGATTATGTCCCGCATCAAAAATAACGGTTTTATCCGCAATTTGACGAATTTCAAAACGCCCTGACAGTTGTGCCTGCTGAATACCCTGTGCAATTACTTCCTGTCGAATCTCCAAGCCACTCAACAAAACAGCGGCAACAGCGGTAGAAATATTTTCTAATGCCAAACGCCCGAGTGGTAATTTTAAGGTGGTTCCAGAAGATGCAAACAACCAATGCTGCCCATCTGCACTCAGTTGATAAAAATAATCGCGTTCAGCAGCAAATAGTGGCGCATGACACTCTTGTGCTTTTTTGGCAATCGCTTCTGGTAAACTTTGTAATCCACCAAAAATAACAGGAATATTAGGGCGAATAATGCCTGCCTTTTCATAGGCAATTTTTTCAATGGTATCACCAAGCCAATCGGTATGGTCTAAACCAATATTGGTAATGACTGCAACATCTGGATCAATCACATTGACCACATCCAGACGGCCACCTAGCCCCACCTCAAGCACCCAGACATCACAAGCTTGCTGTTTAAAAATCAAGAAAGCGGCCAAAGTGGTCGCCTCAAAGAAAGATAAACTCAAATTGCATGCACGACGTGCTTGATCGACCTGTACAAAAGCATCAATCAGACTTTGATCATCAACTTCCTGACCTGCAAGTTTCACACGTTCATTAAATCGATAAATATGCGGCGACTGATAAAGTCCAACCTTATAGCCTTGCGCATTTAGAATTGCTGCCAAGGTGGTTGTGGTTGAACCTTTGCCATTGGTGCCAGCAACCGTAATTACTTTCGCTTCTGGTTGCGTTACACCAAGCATTTCAGCGACGGGAATGACGCGTTCTAAACCTAAATCAATTCCCGTAACGTGAACATGGCCCCAATACGAGAGCCATGTGTCTAAATTATCTTGTACAAGTGGTGCAGTATGGTTCAAGGTAAATTCATCAATTTAGTCACAATGCGATATACAGTATCACGTAATGCATGACGATGAACGATTTGATCGACTACACCATGATCAAGCAAGTATTCAGCACGTTGGAACGGTTCTTCCAATTTCTCACGTACTGTTTGCTCAATCACACGTTTACCCGCAAAACCAATCATTGCTTTCGGCTCTGCAATATGCACATCACCCAACATGGCTAATGAAGCGGTTACACCACCATATACAGGATGGGTTAACACCACGATGTACGGTAAGCCTGCTTCTTTTACACGTTGAATCGCTGCTGATGTACGTGCCATTTGCATTAAAGACAACATGCCTTCTTGCATACGTGCGCCACCTGATGCGGCAAAACAAATGAATGGCTGTTTCAATGCAATTGCACGTTCAGCCGCTTGCACAAAACGATCACCAACAACTGTACCCATTGAACCGCCCATAAAGTCGAATTCAAAAGCACATGCGGTCATGGCTACATCTTTCAATGTACCTTGCATCACGATTAAAGCTTCAGATTCACCTGTTTTCTTTTGCGCTTCAACCATACGTTCTGGGTAAGGCTTACTGTCAACAAATTTAAGTGGATCTTTGGCAACAAATTCTTGACCCAGTTCAGTTTTAACTTGGTCAAAGAACCATGTTAAACGATCACGCGCTTTCATGCGTAAATGCTCGTCACATTGTGGGCAGACATAAGCATTGAATGTCATTGCGGTGCGTGTCACCAATGCATGACATTCAGGACATTCAACCGTTGGTTCTGTAAACGTTGCTTTGAGTGCTTGTTGCTCATCGGGAACTTCAATGCCTGGAACGCCACGTTCAGTCCACGGTGTCGATGGGCTAAGAATTTTCCCTGATTTCACTTCTTGATTCATACTAACTCATCGAGCGCTGCTCGAAGCTCCTTGACTTTATTAACCGTTTCAACAACGGCTTGTTCTGGTGCCAAGCTTGCAAATTGTTTTACAAATGCACTGCCGACAATCACAGCATCCGCCACACCACCCATTGCTTTCGCAGAAGCAGCATCGCTAATACCAAAACCGACACCAACAGGAATATCTGTCTCTGCTTTAATTTTTTGGATACGTGCCGCAGCTTCAGACACATCTAAAGTTGCTGCACCTGTTACCC
Organism: Acinetobacter tibetensis; assembly: GCF_023824315.1. Taxonomy (NCBI): domain Bacteria; kingdom Pseudomonadati; phylum Pseudomonadota; class Gammaproteobacteria; order Moraxellales; family Moraxellaceae; genus Acinetobacter; species Acinetobacter tibetensis. Next base: position 2,779,396 of record NZ_CP098732.1, read on the forward strand.
CTTTCAAAGATACATAATAGATAAATCCACTGGCCTGCTTCACCACATGACGAATACGTTCATCCGTAGAAGTTGGCGCAAGTAAGAAAATTTGATCCATTTCATACTTTTTCAGGACATCATCCAGAGCTTGGGCTTCTTCTGGCGGTAAATCGACCAGCAAAATGCCATCCACACCACATTCGTTGGCATAGGCTACAAATTTTTCATAGCCAATCACTTCAACAGGATTTAAATATCCCATTAACACAACAGGTGTTTCTTGGTCTTTTTGACGGAACTCTTTCACCATATTCAATGCATCTAGGGTATTGGTTCCACCAGCCAAAGCACGCTCAGCGGCTAAAGCAATGACAGGACCATCCGCCATAGGGTCTGAAAATGGTAGTCCAAGTTCAATAACATCTACGCCCGCCTCAACCATTTGATGTAACAGAGGTACTGTTACTTGTGGATGAGGATCTCCAGCCATCACATAGGAAACTAGCGCTTTACGCTGTTGAGATTTAAGTTGTCCAAAACGAGTGGCTAAACGTGACATAGGGTTGTACTTTCCTTGAATTATTTAAAACTGAGGAGTTGGTTTTGTAGAAATACAAGACAACGCATTGTAACGCTATTTTTTACACCTTGAATAGAGTTCATGCACTTCCTTTGAATTTCATACGACATCACCTGATTCAGAACAACCCGAAAGCTACATTTACTAATATTTGGCGAGTTTTCTCAATGATCAAAGATGCCTAATTTTCGCTTTTATGCAGACCGCACCAACTCTAGAAAATGACAATCCCTTTAGCAAAGTCAACGAAATTCAGCTACTCAGGTTTTACATTTTAAATTTTTAGAAATGATCAAAGCTCCATTATACTGTGCGCACTTATTCGCTGTTTCCTAACATTTATGACCTCCGACCCACAGGGTAAAGTGCAAGCCCGAGCGCTTGCGCTACTCCCCCTTATTGTTTTTTTGGCTATCTTTTTGGGTAGCGGAATTTATCATTCCCTAATTGGCACTGAATTTGCCTTTTATCAAATTAAAGCCCCAGTAGCCGCGCTCCCTGCTGTAATACTGGCTGTACTTATTTATAAAGGTCACTTAAACCAAGCCATTGAGACTTTCCTCAAAGGTGCCAGCCACCCTAATCTGATTCTCATGTTTATGGTGTTTATGCTGGCTGGGGCCTTCGCGAGTATCAGCAGTGCAATTGGCAGTGTAGATGCGACCGTCCAACTTGGGCTATCGCTCATTCCTCCTGCTTTTGTTCTCCCCATGTTGTTTGTCATCTCTGCCTTTATTGCAACAGCCATGGGCACTTCCATGGGCACCATTGCGGCCTGTGCCCCCATTGCTTTTGGTTTTGCCCAAGTGACCAATATTGAAACCGTGATGGCGATTGGTGCTGTCGTGAGTGGTGCGATGTTTGGTGACAATCTCTCTATGATTTCAGACACCACCATTGCAGCAACCAGCAGTCAAAAAGTGCAACTCCGCGATAAATTCCGCGTCAATATTTGGATTGCAGGGCCAGCGTCTATCATTACCATTCTGGTGTTTATTTTGATGAGTAAGGATTCTCAAGCCATTCAATATCAAGACTATGATTTATGGCTGATTCTTCCTTATGTTGCCGTGTTTTTCTTGGCTTTTAGTCGCTTACACGTTTTAGCGGTTCTAACCATTGGAATCATGATTTCTGGTGTAATCGGTTTAATACAACAGAGCGGCTTTACCTTACTTAAATTGAATACCTCAATTTATGATGGCTTTGTCGGCATGTTTGAAGTGGCATTGCTCTCAATGCTATTGGGCGGGCTATCCAGCATCATGCAACGTGAAGGTGGTTTAGAATGGCTGATTCAACGGATTTATAGCCTGACGCGTCTTTTAAAAATTGGACAACAACGTGCTGGCGAGCTTGGTGTCAGCTTTCTGGTGATCTTCTCGAACTTATTTGTTGCCAATAATACTGTCGCAATTATTTTATCGGGTGATATGGCCCGTGAAGTGGCACAAGAATACGGATTAGATCCGAAACGTGTTGCCGCACTCATGGATATTTTCTCCTGCGTGGTCCAAGGTCTGATCCCCTATGGCGCACAACTACTTTTGGCATGTTCTATCGCCAAACTCTCTCCAGTCGAACTAATTGGTCATATTTACTATTGTTGGGTCTTGGCGATTTTTGCCATTTTAGCCATCGTACTACGCTACCCGAAATTGAATCAAAAGACGATCTAATCAAACTTGCTCAATTCCAGCGGTTCAATGAACCGCTTTTTTATCTCATTCACGCAGTTTGAGCTGTTGCCGTCGCCCTAAAAGCGTCTGTCCTGTTGCCGCCTTATAGGCACGTGCCAAAGCCGATTGGTCTGAATACCCCAGTGCTAAAGCCACTTCACTCAAACTCATTTTTTGCTGTAGCAAAACATCGCAACGTTTCATTCGTTCCGTTTCAATAATTTTTTTAAATGAACTGTCAAATTCACTGAGCTGCCGCTGTAAAGTACGTACCGATAAGTGCAGTTCTTGCGCCACCCATTCCAGCTTTGGCACATCTTGATGAAATACTAAATATTCTGCCACAAGCGTATGTAAATGGGTCATGAGCGTGATATGCGCTGATTTTGCTGCAATCACCTCTTCAGCATGTTTAAGTAGTAAATGATTAAGCGATGGGTCGGGTTGCTGAGACTTCAGCAACAAACTTTCACGATTCAACTCTAAGGCATAACGCACTTGATGGAAAAATACATCACAGCCATAAAAACGCTGATAATGATAAACCGCACAACGTGGTGCATGCGCAAAATATAATTTTTTCAATGAGAACTGATCAAAAGAAAAAATCTGTCGAGCCAATTGCACCATTGCAGCAACGGTCATTTCATTAATCAGCACATGCTCGCTGTGGGAAAATCCCCAATGAATATGAATGCTCTGATCCACTTGAGACATATGCATGGGCAGCGTTTCTCGCCCATCAATCACTAAACGGTTAAAACGTAAAACAAACTGTAACGCTTCTGCCACACTGGTACTTTTCGATGCGATATAGCCCAACACGCCAAAATGTTCAGGTTGTATATGCTGTACAATATCGAAAATAAGATGAGGACAATTGAGTTGCTGCTCTGTTTGTTGTATTAAATCAATAAATAAAGCATACGATGATTGTGCATCAATCGGTTGTGATAAAATATAACTCAACTGTTGTTTTTGCACTGCCGAGAAAGGAAAGGCAAAACCATCAATATCACGTAATTTAAGATAGCTATGCCATAAATGAAAAAAGCCATTGGGGATTTGTAATGTATACATGGCTCTACCTGTCTGTTTGACATTTTTTATTTTCGATATGGCATAAAATGTATAAAAAATGGCAAGTACTGTCAAAACTTCTCCGATAAACACCGACATACTGCTCTTATCGAAGGTTCTATTAGTAAAAAACAATGAATACAATAGTCCGAAATCAAGTTCATCCCGTTGTGCGTACCGAATTCGATTTTAAATTGGATCAGGTCCCTCGCTTCTGGATGAACAATGACCCATTTTTAACCCGTGTATTTGACGCGTTGAGCCTCACTTTTCCTGATGGGGAGCGTTACTTTATTCAATCGGTACGCTTGTTTCGCGATAAAATTACGGATCCTGAGTTAGAACAACGTGTCGGCGCTTTCATTCGCCAAGAAGCCCAACACGGTATCGCACATGAAAAAATGAACCATGTCATGCGCGCCCAAGGCATGCCTGTCGATCAATTTATTCAACGAATTAACCGAGTATTTAAGTTCGAACTTGAAGAGCGTTCTCCTCAATACAATATTGCCATGACAGCAGCGGCAGAACATTTGACCGCCTTAATGGCAGAAACCTTTTATGGTAAAAAGGAAACTTTAGCCAACGCTCATCCTTACGTACGTGCACTCTTGGCGTGGCATGCGATTGAAGAAATGGAACATCGTGATGTCGCATTTGATGTGATGCAACAAGTGGGTGAAGTATCAGAGTCAATGCGTCGATGGGCACTCATTCTCACCACGCTTATGATGATTGGCTTTACGCTCTATCGCGCCAATGTCATGTTAAGACATGATGGCTTTGGTCGTTGGCAACGCTTCTGTATGATTATGAAAGGATTACCTTGGTTCTTTGGTCGTAAAGGTACCTTAACCAGTATTCGCAAACAATATTTTGATTGGTTTAAGAAAGGATTTCATCCCAGCCAACAACCAATTATTCGTCAATACAATGTGTGGGTCGATACCCTTGCTGCAACCAACGATCCTATTCAAGCAGGTGAAGCTTTTTGGCAGGCTGCACAAAGTAAAAAATAAGATGCAACCAGATCATGCTGCATCTAAATTAAATGCCCTAATTTAGATGCAATTGAAAGTAGATATTTCTACCATTTCGCATAATGCTGTTCCAAAAGACCATACTCATCGACCAATACTATTTCTTGATCATCTTGCTGAATCGTTCCACTGATACGTGCCTGCCATTGACTAAATTGGCTACCGACCAATCTTAAGTTCAAATTTTCATAACGACGCCAACTGGTCGTAACGATTAGATTCAGACGTTGATCCAAAGAACGAATATTCCAACGTCCTTCTTCAAGATGCTCAAATAAAATATCGGTCAATTGAAACAACTGACCATTTACCCACAAGCAATTCTCATTACCAAAACTTTCATTGACACCAGAGGCTAAATTCAGTCCAATTCGTTGATGATTGGTATCCCAGAAATTACAAGACAACCAGAACCAAGCCGTTTCTGGTCGAAGAAATCCACATGTATCATCTAAAGAAGCAAAAGTCTTATCATGAAATTGCACCATTTCATTTTGCTTATTGACAAAATAGCCTTCACACCCAAGTGTGGTGAGTTTTTGCGTATAGGTCCAACCATTAATTCCTGTTGGACTACACATGCTTAAGGGTTGTGTTCCTGCACAGAAAATACGGGCATTCAGTTTAATTTCACCATATTTAGTCACACGGATATAACGCACCCCATTGGCATGTTGCATTTCAATTTGAAACGGCGATTTATGAAAAAAACTTTGGTTATATAAAGGCTGCTCATCTAAAAGTGTATTACGCGCCAAAAAATTAATGGCATTCCATTCCATGACGTCCTGAGTAAGGTGGTTATAAACGTAAAAAAAACCATGCCCTGCCCATGCAATATCGGCAATGGCTACCCCAATGGTGTAATGTTCATGCTGAATGGAGCAAAATTTAAATTTCTTATATTTTAAACGTTTACGCCAACCATCCAACACCTCTCCATAAGGGGTTTTGTATTGGTATTTCTGAACGTCAATATTTTGAGGTAATGCATTAAAGCGACCATAATGTGGCTGCCCATTCGACTGAATTAAATCCATTTATCCAATTCCATTTCACATATCGCTAGATCTGCTTTGACCTATACAGCATGTCACATTAAGAATTTTTTTCGTTCTTTTTATGCAGCAAGTATCGATCATTTCTTACTCACCCCATGTTAGCATAAAAAAATGCTATATCAGCACAACGCACTTAAAATGTTTAAAATTAAACATTTAACGTAAGATAAGTATTTTCCCATGTGTTTGCATCAAACTCAGCTTCAACCAGACTCACATAACGACCATGTATACAATCAATGGCAATACAGTCATCCACTTCTAAAACACGATCTGTATGTTGCTTTTGCCACTTTTGATCAAAGTGATGTTTGCCAAGGTGTTTGGCTTCTGCGGCATGAGGAGCAACAACCAGCACATAGCGATGTAACTCACCAAATTCACGCGCATCATAGCCGCCTAAATTAATTAGCCACAGCTTTTCATCTGCGACTTGAGGTTGGGCATCACTAAACTGAATCTGGTATTTTTTTCCTGCACTTTCGACACCATTTACCTGTGCCCAAGCATCAATGTGTAAACCTTTTTGTTCACCAAACCATGCATTTTTTAACTGTGTATAGGTGTCTTCTAGGCTATCGCCCACAGCAAATACAACATCATGGACTTCGGTATTGGCACGTGCATGGCGACCACCAAGCATGACCATAAATAGACTAGGCATTTTCTTTCCTTTCTTTTGAGATATTTTTTTATAGCTAACAGGCGATTCACGGAAACGTCATTCACAATTGTTCGAGGTAGACCACACTTCGAGAGAAATGTTTTTGCAACTCCATTAATCACATGAAAGTATAGGACGAGTTTTGCGAATGACAATGCCTTTGGTTACTTTGGGCTTATCCAAAGTAACATGACAAACTCCTTACATTCGAGGTGTAAGCAGCAAGACTCCGTCAAAATACAAATAACGTTACATGACCAATAAGATAGATTTGACCAGAGTTTTCATTGGTAGGAAATATCTTACTTTTGTTTCGAATAAATCAACAAAATCATCTTGTTGAGCAGACATCCATATCGCCTTTCCTTATTCATGTTTTGGATAAACTTTTATTTCAACAAAAAACGTGCTGAATTGCTTCAGCACGTTTTTAATATTTGACAACCTTCTCCAAAGAGAGAAGCTTCACATCAGAGGAAAATCACATCTCAACCATTTCCACACCATCAATACGTGCCACGGTCATTAAGTCTTTATCACCACGGCCTGAAACCGTCGCAATAATAATTTGATCCTTAGACATGGTTGGCGCAAGTTTTGTCACATAAGCCATCGCATGTGAACTTTCTAATGCAGGGATAATCCCTTCAATATGGGTTAAATCGCGGAAACCTTGTAAGGCTTCATTATCATTGATCGCCACATAATCCACGCGGTGCATATCTTTTAAGAAGCTATGTTCAGGGCCTACGCCCGGATAATCTAGACCCGCAGAAATTGAATGCGTTTCAATGATCTGACCTTGTTCATCTGACATCAAATAGGTACGGTTACCGTGTAAAACACCAACATGACCAGCATTTAAAGGTGCAGAATGTTTACCTGTTTCAATGCCATAACCTGCGGCTTCGACACCATACATTTTGACATCTGGGTCATTCAAGAATGGGTAGAACAAGCCCATCGCATTTGAACCACCACCTACACATGCCACTAAGGCATCAGGTAAACGTCCTGCTTGCTCTTGAATTTGTTTGCGAGCTTCACGACCAATAATAGACTGGAAATCACGGACTAATTGTGGATATGGATGTGGGCCTGCAACCGTACCAATCACATAGTAAGTTGAGTCAACATTAGTCACCCAGTCACGCATCGCTTCGTTCATGGCATCTTTTAATGTTTTAGAGCCACTTTCCACAGGTACAACGGTCGCACCGAGTAAACGCATACGATAGACGTTCATGGCTTGACGTTTCACGTCATCTGCACCCATGAACACTACACACTCAAGACCTAAACGCGCTGCGATGGTTGCCGTTGCGACACCGTGCTGACCTGCACCAGTTTCAGCAATAATACGTTTTTTACCCGAAAGTTTTGCCAGTAAAGCCTGACCAATGGTGTTGTTCACTTTATGTGAACCCGTATGATTCAGGTCTTCACGTTTTAAGTAAATTTGCGCACCACCCAACTCTTTCGACCATCGTTCAGCATAATATAAAGGACTAGGACGACCTACATAGTAGGCGAGATCACGGTCGAATTCTGCCAGAAACTGCTCATCATCTTTCATACGAAAATAGAGCTTTTCTAAGTCTTCTAATGCTGCCATTAGAGTTTCTGACACAAAACGTCCGCCATGGATACCAAAATGCCCACGTTCATCTGGGTATTGGGTATAGTCAATCATATTACTTTGCTGATCCACGATGGACTCCTTGCATGAAGTTTTCTATAAGTTGTTGGTCTTTTATACCTTTAGCGGATTCTACGCCTCCGCTGACATCTACAGCATAAGCCCCAGTCGTCTTTATAGCGTCTTCAACATTAGTGGGGGTTAAACCACCAGCTAAAATTAAAGGAATATCAAGCTTAGGGAATTGCGACCAGTCAAAACTGTGCCCTGTTCCCCCTTTTAGTTCAGGATGCCATGCATCTAACAGTACTGCACTTGCCCCTGCCTGTTGGAAGCGTTGAACTTCTGCCACTACATCCAGTTCAGGTTTCACCTGAATGGCTTTATACCAACGACGCCCAACTTGTGTCGCAATCATCTGACAGTCTGCTGGTGTTTCATCACCATGAAACTGAATAATATCGAGCGCCACTTGTTTTAACACATCCGCAATGTCATCCGCAGTGGCATTCACAAAAAGTCCAACAGTTTGCACATAAGCAGGCACATGTTGAATCAATTCTTTGGCTTGAACTACACTGACATGGCGTGGACTGGGCGGGAAAAATACAAAACCAATTGCATCTGCCCCTGCATTGACCACAGCTTGAATATCTTGGCTACGGGTAATTCCACAAATTTTGGCACGGGTTCGCATAGATTATGACTCTGGCTCGACCCTATTTATAGCTGATCTATAAATAACAGGGCGAATCATTGTAATGCAATTTTTTCGCCTTGCGTAAAGTTCATCCTGAAAAATCTTTACATCGATTGTTTAATTCGCATACAAACCGTATACTGCGCCCAAATGCAATAAGTCATAGCCATATGCTTTAGGGAAGTTGGTGCAAATCCAACACTGCCCCCGCAACGGTAAAACGAAACGTATATCTTTATAAGTGCTTGCACTTACATCACTGCACTCGTGTGGGAAGATGGGTATACCAATATTGTTCGCAATATTTATATTTAAGTCCGGAGACCTGCTTATTGCGCCGTTTAACTCAATCATTCACGGGGGGTGAATGTATGGAGCCAGCATGCCAAATTTATTTCAGCCTACTGCTTTAGTGGGCGCAATCGCTATTGCGATGGGTTTCTCTACGTCTGTATCTGCGCAAGACAACACGAATGTTGTGAATGCTTCTCTAGATACTTTGGTGGTAACTGCAACACGTTCTGAAGAAAAAATTAAAGACGTCCCTGCACGTATTTCAATCATTGAACCACAAATTGTTGAACAATCTCCTATTGCAGAATTACCACATTTGCTCATGAGTGATGCTTCTATCGATATGATGCAATACGGTGGTTATGGTCAAGCAGCATCAATTTTTACTCGTGGAACAAATTCAACTCATACTCTTGTATTACGTGATGGTGTTCGCCTTAACACAGGTTCTGCTGGTTCTGCTTCACTAGCATTTATTGATACAACTGATATTAAGCAAATCGAAGTACTTAAAGGTCCTGCATCCGTTCTATATGGTACAGATGCAATTGGTGGCGTAGTCCAGTTAGTTTCTAAAACACCAGAAAAAACTGGGGCTTTTGTAACTGGTGAAATCGGTGAGCACAGTACCTATAAGTCTGTCATTGGCGCAGATTTGGCTGAGAATGGAATTTATGCGCAAATTCGGGGTCAACGCTTAGAATCTGACGGAACACAAGTTACAGACTTCAAGGATGCTCAAGTCAATGCAGGAGCCTATGATCAAAAAGGCTTTAGTGCAAAATTCGGTATAGAAAAAGAACAATATGCTGCATCAGTTGATTATTCAGAGAATCAAGGTACTTCTACCTATGTTGATGGTATCAATGATGCGAATTGGAATCTGATTGGTCTAAAAAATGTCTCTCAAGATTTTAAAAATGAAATCATTAATGTTAAAGGTCGTGTAAACCTAAGCGATAACTTTGCACTTCATGCTCGCTTATCTCAATTCAAAGATGATCTTGAGCAAAATGATTCTCATGATGCAATCTACAATACAACAAAAGAAGCTGAACTTTATAGTAAATGGCAATTTAGCCCTACTCAGAATCTCTTGGCTGGGGTCGCAACGAAAAATGTCGAATCTGACGTTCTTTCAGGTAGTGGTTATAATGCTGTGGACTATGACAAAGAAGTTGATAGCACAGGTTATTTTGTTCAACACCAATACCAATCTGAAAAACTACACACCCAATTAGGTGTCCGTGTAGAAGATCATGAGACATTTGGTACTCATACCGTAGGGCAAGCTGCTGCACGTTATCAAATTTTACCAGCTACTAGTATTTACACCAATATTGGTACTGCTTTCCGTGCCCCAACGAATAATGACTTATATGCATTAAGCTGGGGTGGAAACCCTGAGTTAAAACCAGAAGAAAGTGTTTCATATGAAATTGGTCTTGACCAACAACTTACAAATCACTTAACAATGGGATTATCTGCTTACCGTAATGAGGTTGATAACTTAATTACTTGGCAGAATGGTAAAAATTTCAATGTAAAGGAAGCAACTTTTACTGGTGGCGAATTCAACCTTGATTGGGCAAAAGATGAGTTATTTACAAATCTTTCATATGCCTATGTACAGCCAAAAGACAAAGAAACTGATCAAGATCTGCCTCGTCGTTCACGCCAAAGTCTAACTTTGACATCAGGACTACAAAATGAAGTGTATGGCATTAGTGCATCACTTTCAGCTAAATCTAGACCTAAAAATAGCACTATTTCAGGATATGCTACTGTTGATGTAAATGCATTCTGGAATGTAAATCCTAACGTTAAATTATTTACGAATATTCAGAATATTGGTGATGTTGAATACAAAACGACATCTTATGGTAGCGGATACTATTATGTGAATGGTGGCCGTCAAGCTTCCGCAGGAGTCACTTTCCGTTATTAATTTAACTTAAAGACTCAAAAAAATTTTAAAACAGCGCAGTTTATGGATAATGTTTTGACCGGCATTATCCTTTTTTTCATTTAAACCTAGGAAACATTATGGGCCACCGTTTAAGTAAAATTTATACCCGCACAGGTGATACAGGAACCACAGGACTTGGCGATGGTTCTCGTGTAGCCAAAGATGATCTAAGAATTACCGCACTTGGTGATGTGGATGAACTCAATTCAACGATTGGTGTCCTGCGTGCTCAAATTAGCGCAAGCTCAATCACTGACAAAGCAATCTGGGATAAAAGCTTAAGTCTCATTCAGCATTGGCTTTTCGACTTAGGTGGTGAAGTGTGCATTCCCAACTATCATTTGCTACAGCCGGTTTGCATTGAGTTTCTTGAACAAGAAATTGACCGTATGAATGAAAACTTGCCCATGCTGAAAGAATTTATTCTCCCTTCTGGTTCTTTGGCATGTAGCTATGCACATCAAGCACGAGCAGTATGCCGCCGAGCAGAACGTAGCCTAATGTCGGTACAGACCCGTGATCAGAACATTCAAGCCACTGCATTAAAGCTGCTCAACCGTTTATCCGACTGGTTGTTTGTTGCCTCGCGCGCCTTGCAACGTGCTGAAGGTGGCTCAGAAGTGCTTTGGCAAAAAAATATTAACGACACGATTTAAAAAACAACCTGATTGAGGCTAGATCATAAATCTTCAGTCTCAATCATCACTTTTGCTCTGTTCAAGTTCATTGAATCGAACTTTGATTTTTATCACTATTCAAACAATCCTATAGCGTTTAAATTTCTAAAAATAAGGATTCAAATACAAGTCAATGGACTGTGAAATTTCACATAACTCCGTAATAATCAAAATAGAGTAATCACTAAGCAGATTTAAACATGCAAATTATCGGACATCGCGGCGCACGGGGTGAAGCACCTGAAAACACCTTAGGTGGATTTCAATATTTACATGACTTAGGCATCCGTGCTGTCGAGTTCGATGTGCGCCAGCTCAAAGATGACACTTTTGTGGTGATGCATGATGATAATTTTTTACGCACCACTTCAATTGAACAAAATCTTTATGCCTGTACAGCTCATGACTTACACCACTTCAATCAAGCTTCTATCTGGATGGATTGGCAACATGAAAATACGCCAACCCTAGAACAAAGCCTGAATATTCTGCGTGAATTTTCTCACCTAGAAGTAGAAGTGAAAGCCGTGAATGATTTCACAGCCGCAGAAAAACTAATTCAAAGTTTAGAACACGCTTTAACAGGGTTTGAGCACAATGCAGTCATCACCAGTTTTGACTTGAAAATTCACCAAGCTTTACAACAGTCTAACTCGCGATTTAGACGCGGACTTCTGATTAAAGAAGACATCCGAGAACGTGCGATTGAACAAGCACTGGAATTAGGCTGTAGCCGTATTGGTTGGATGAACCAATTGGCAAGCGATGCCTTAATTCAAGCCACCCAAGCTGCAGGATTAAAGGTCAGTGTCTGGACCGTCAATGATGTACAGCGTGCCAAACATTTGCAAACCTGTGGTATTGATGGCCTGATTACCGATTTCCCTAAATTGATGCTGCAACAGCTAAATTTGGACTAAAAATTGGTTCGGATAACAAGCAGAATTGATCCGAAATTAAGAGGAGTACAGCAGTTGACCTAAAGTACAATAGAAATATATCAAGCAACCAATAAAAATAGCGGATTGATTACGATAAATTCAATCTTAGCATGGTCTTATTCTGTTACTGTTTAGTACAATACAACTGTACAATAATGCTAGAGTACGAATGTTGCTCATGCTAATATGCCAGAATCTTAATCCTTACAAGTTGTAATGATTTAAGTTCTCAATTTTAACCTGTATCAGGTTTCTAGGAGTGCTGTTGGAGATGAATCCTCCCCTACCTCAAGCCCCAATTAACTGGATTGCAATTTTTGCACTGGTTTTTTTACCTATTGTTGCGGTTATCGCTGTTCCACTCTATGCCATTAATCATGATTTTAGCGCAAGCGCGTGGGTCAGCATGATTGTGTTATTAGGTATAAGTAGTTTGGGTATTACTGCGGGCTATCATCGCTTATGGGCACATCGTGCTTATGAGGCGACGCTACCTTTAAAAATCATTCTGATGATTATGGGTACTTTTGCAGTTCAGAACAGTATTTTATTCTGGTCTTCTGGTCACCGTACCCATCACCGTCATGTCGATGATGTGGAAAAAGATCCGTACTCAATCAATAAAGGCTTTTGGTTTGCCCATATGGGGTGGATGTTACATGACTATCCTGCAGCAGAGCCTAATTTTAAAAATGCACCTGACCTGCTAAATGACAAGTTGGTCATGTTCCAACATAAATATTATGTGCCTTTGGTTATTTTGGTACATACTGGTATTTTATTACCGATTGGTTGGGCGGTTGGCGATATGTGGGGCGTGTTACTTTTAGGCGGATTAGTACGTTTAATCCTGAGCCATCATGTGACCTTCTTCATTAACTCACTTTGCCATATGTGGGGTAAACGCCCATATACGGACGAAAATACAGCACGTGACAACTTCTTGCTTGCGATTGCCACTTGGGGCGAGGGTTATCACAACTATCATCATATTTTCCAATACGATTATCGTAATGGTGTGAAATGGTGGCAGTATGATCCAACCAAATGGTTAATCTGGTCATGTTCAAAACTCGGTTTAGCGAAAAACTTGCGTCGTATTCCAAGCTTTAATATCAAGAAAGCTGAACTTGCGATGAAGTTCAAATACGCTGAACAAGACTTAGAAGTTCATGGTCTAAACGTTAATGACGATATCAATTCGGCTAAAGCTCGTATTGCTCAAGAGTATGATGCATTTACTCAAACCTTGAATGACTGGGCAAAGTTGAAAGAACAAGAAATTCAAGCCAAGAAAACTGCTGTGGCTGAAAAAATCCATCTAATGGATGAGAAACTCAAAGTTGAATTTCAGTTGGTCGAAAAGCGTTTAGGACATCATCGTGAGACTTTAACCAAGCTGATGCGTAGCATTAAAAAAGCACCTGTTTCACAGTAATTGCTGTCTAATGAATTGATCATTTCAAAAGAAAGCTCCGTAAGGGGCTTTTTTTAGCAATACATAAAACCTAAAGGAAAACCATATGGATATAATGAACATCCCTTTTGGCATCACCAACTGGGCAGAGATACCAACCACCCGTCATACAGGTGATCAAGGTTATGCCTTGTGGCGTACTCAGCAATTTGACACGATTCGCGTGCGCATGGTGGAGTATTCGGAGAACTATCTTGCCGACCATTGGTGTTCTAAAGGACATATTCTGTTGTGTTTAGAAGGTGAACTCCACACCGAACTAGATGATGGCCGTAGCTTTACCCTCACGGCTGGAATGAGTTACCAAGTTGCGGATCAGGCCGAAGCCCATCGCTCATCTACCTCAAAAGGTGCCAAGCTGTTTATAGTTGACTAAAATAGTTGGATATATGTCTTAACACGAAAACTTTGCTATATTGATGGAATCATGGCTTATCCCTTGTGATCCTTCACTATGCAGTTCAATTCACGCTACTCCCTCCTTCCTTCAAAGCTTTATCACCATCAACAACCCTTGCCTCTGAAAGGGGCAAAAGCAGGTCATTTCAATACCGCTTTGGCAGAACAGTTGCAATGGTCTGAAGCCGACAAACAGTCTTGGGTGGACATTTGTAGCGGACAAAAAACCTTTGCTGAGTTCCCGCCGCTTGCGATGGTTTATGCTGGGCATCAATTTGGACAATGGGCGGGTCAACTCGGTGATGGGCGCGGTTTACTGATTGCCCAAATTCTCGATCAAAAACAACAAACCATAGACTTACATTTAAAAGGTGCTGGTTCTACCCCTTACTCGCGTATGGGCGATGGGCGTGCTGTATTACGCTCGGTTATTCGGGAATATCTGGCAGGTCATGCCCTAAATGCACTGGGGGTTCCCTCTAGCAATGCAGTCGGTTTTACTTCATCTACCCAAGGTGTACAGCGGGAAAAACTAGAGTTAGGTGCAATGATGCTACGCACATCAGACTGTCATATTCGTTTGGGACATTTTGAGTGGATTAATCAGTATCAATCCGACCTATTGGCAGACTTTACGCAAAAATGTCTTGAATGGCACTATCCTGAATGCCTGCTAGCCGAACAACCCATTTTGGCATTTGCCACCCAAGTGGTTCAACGGACTGCGGTGATGATTGCCAAATGGCAATTGGTTGGTTTTGCACATGGCGTTATGAACACCGATAATTTGAATATTACGGGTTCAACCCTCGATTTTGGCCCTTATGGCTTTATGGAACGCTTCCGCCCCAATTGGATCAATAACCACTCCGACTACCAAGGCCGCTATACCTATCAGCAGCAACCGAGCATTGGTCACTGGAATTTATGGACATGGCTAAATAACCTCATTCCGCTTTGCCCTCAAGACTATGACAAAGAACAATGGAAGCAAGACCTTGCCACTTGCCTAGAACACTATGAACCAACATTCTTGGAGCACTATAAACTAGGTTTAAGTCAGAAAATGGGCTTGCCTCATTTCCATACTGACAGTTTTGACTGTGCCATGGCCTTCTTACGGATTCTACAAACCGAACAGCTCGATTACACGCAAAGCTTTATTCGTTTGCAAAATAAACAATATGAAATAATCAAAGACGATTGTCTCGACCGCCGTCAGTTTGAAAGTTTCCTTGCGCAGTACGAGCAGATTCGTGCCAATCAAGACACAGCAGAACTGGATGCAGCAATGCAACAAGCCAATCCAGTTTATATCCTGCGCAATCACATGGCGCAAAAAGCGATTGAACGGGCTGAACGAAATGATTTTTCAGAAGTCGATCGACTGTTTAACTTGCTCAGTCAGCCTTTTACACAACAGCCTGATTTAGAAAATGCTGAAGATTTAGCCCCATTAGCAAATGATGCGCCTGAAGTGATGGTCAGTTGTTCGTCCTAGCACAGCATATTACCAACGATGTTGGGCATACAAATAAGTCTGAAAACGATGTGCCTGATTGGTCTTTAAATCATCTGTAAGATATTTCAGCCCCCAATTATGATGCTGTAGGGATATGCCATAAGCATGTGTCTGCGGTTCAAAATGCGCACCGTATTTTACGGTGCCTTGGTTCCAGTAACTATTCAATTGGGCAAGGGTTAAATATTCATTTGAAAAACTGCTGATACTTACGCTCCATGGTTGGGTTTCAGCAACATATGTAACTTCAGCACGGAGCTTATAAGGTAAAGTCTGACGATATTGTTGATCTGTGCTAAGTTGCCCTTTTAAATCCATTCTTGGTCGTGCATTTTGATCATAGCTAAGCATATAGCGTGTATAAGGTGCATCTTCCCAATATAAAAAACCCAATATATCTTCTGCCGAAAAATACAGCTCCCACTGCTGATATTTCCCTGTTAAGGCAAAATCTAAAGCATAACCGTAACCATTATTCGTTTGCCCATCCCACCCCAATTCATCTTCTTTTAATGCTGGTCGATCATAACTGTAATCTAAATATCCATTTAACCAATCAACACGATCCATCAATTCAGGCATATCAATGGTTTGCCCTATAGCCTTAAAATTTCCGTCTACGTAATGACGTCCTAAAAGTGCAGTAATCCCTGTAACAAGATTCCATTGCGAATTTAACTGCCAATCATAAGCAAAACGCGCCCCAAGTGTTTCTACATGTTGCGCCTCCAACGCTAATACATAACGCGTATTGGCATCAATTTGCTGTTCATTCTGTGTTTGATAATACAGTCGCGCCATATCCTCACTAAAATGTAATTGATAATCGTACGACCACACCCAACCATAAGACCAATTATCTTTTTGAGTCAATAAACTCATTTTGCCATGTGCAAATGCATTCTCGCCTTTTTTTAAATTAGGACTATCCCAATCATTAAGAAATGCATGTATTGAAACTGGCTGACTGTATAGATCAGCATAAACATGATATTGAATCGCCTCTTGTGAAAAGGCATGTACGGGCAATGACAGCATTAAATACGTAATTTTTTTCATGCAAATTAAAAAAGAGACAGCCAAGACTGTCTCTTTAATACCTATTCAGATTATGGGGTAATGTAAATAAAGCTATTATCAGTAAATTTAGCAACATACTGACCTGAAGAGTTTTTAGTCACAGTCCCGTAGCTACTGTTGCCTACTTGTACTGCCGCTGACTTAAAGTTTTGAATATCATTAACTTGAACAAAGGCACCATTTGCATGACGGATGGTAGCATCCATGATTTTTTGCTCTTGGTCCAAATTTCTTGCAATTAAATCGATGCTAAGCGCATTTTGGTCAACCTTTAAAGTCACTGTCGCAGTTCCCTGAACAAACTCAGCTCGTTTTGCACTGATATCAAGATTAAATGGCGTTGGAGCAGCATTCGCGCCTTTGAGCTTACCACTGAGCTTCACAGCTAAATTTGCATTGATAAAGTTGGTCGCTGTTTCACCTAGGCTTACATCAATCGGTTTACTAAAATCATTATTTAGTTTTATTGTTGCATCAAGATTTAATGATTCTTGTAAATAAGTTACTGTTCCCTTAAGCGTTAATTCTAAAGGTAGCAATTGTTCAACAGTTTCCACACCAGATTTAAACGTGACTTTTTGTGCTATAGAGGTTAATTCTGTCAAAGCGAACTGCGCACCAGCACTTTCTAGCATAATCCCTTTTAAACTGATCGTCGCTTTTGCAGGAATATCTTCTCTGTTTTCAATCGTATCATTGCTTGCATAAACAATAGATGCCGTACTCTCTGCAGTAGCACTGAAACTTGCGGTTTGATTATTTTGGTTTTTGACCGAAATTTTCCCATCTTTCTGTATTTTAAAATTGTAGGTTGTTCGAGGCGTATCAACAAAAGGGGCGACCAATGTCAAATTAGAAGCAGTGACTTCTGCTTCATCCGCATAAATTGAATATGTTGGATCATTAAACCAAGCCTCTACTTTAGACCATGCTTGATCTGCAGTGACCTTATCCCAATCATAACCTTGCCAATACTGTAGCTTGGCATTACCTGAAATCGTAATTGTCTCGCCAGCCACTTTTGCTGTTAAGGTATTACTCACAAACTTATAATCAGCAGAATTCGCTTCTATCAAATCTTGTATTTGTTGAGTGGTATATGACTTTGTTTGGCCTTGTGCATCTTCAGCCACGACTTCAGCAATAGCCAATAATAATCCCGTTGCGCGGCTTAAATCCGAGGCTGTTTCATTAATGACTTGGGCTGGAACTTTATACTGTTCAGAAATATCCTGAAAACCATCATAATAAGCGACTATGCTATTGGTTGTCTGAATCAACTTTTTCGCTTTATCTAAATCTGAAACTGGGGTTGTTGTACTCCCATTATCTGTTGTTCCGCCAGTTGTTGGTGTAGAGGATGAACTCCCACCGCCCCCACCACCGCAAGCAACCAGTGAAAAACCACACATAACTACCAGTAATGTTTTTTTCAACATTATTTATACCCTCGAATAAAATTTTTATATTTAGAATGATTTAAGCCGATGAAAATATATTTTTTTGAATATTAATTCAACTTTTTATTCAAATATTTGATTGATTTCTTTAAATTTACACTCAGATTTTTTAGCTTTACTTATTTTATTTTTTAGTAAAATTATAAAAAGATTCTTGTTTATTTCCTCTACACGGTTATCCACATTTTCTGTGGATAACATTGTGATTATCCACAGGAAAACTTCATTTATCCTTAAAGCTTAATCTTCTGGATACTCAAAACGATAGCCAACACCATACACAGCTTGAATCCATTCATGACGGTTGCCGGTCTCTGCCGCATCCGAAATTTTTCGACGTAAGTTCTTGATATGACTATCAATTACACGGTCTGCCACATCAAAACTATCTGGATTAATATGGTCTAATAATTGTACGCGTGAATAAACTTGTCCCACATGTTCAAGGAACAATTCCAATAGGCGGAATTCGGTTGGGGTTAAGTTGAGGGTCTTTTGTTGATACCAAATGCGTTGTTGTGCTTTATCTACTCGAAATAAGCTGTTTTCTTCAGGCTCAGCTTTACGCTCTAAACGGCGTAAAACTGCTTGTACACGCGCCACCAATTCTTTCGGGCTAAAAGGCTTACACACATAATCGTCTGCCCCCATATTTAAGCCCAACACACGATCAATTTCTTCTGTTCGTGCAGTCACCATAATAATCGGCAAGTCAGATTGTTCCCTGACCTTACGACAAATAGTGAGCCCGTCCATACGTGGCACCATCAAGTCTAAAATCATTAGACTGGGTTTACGTTGCATAAAACTGTCATAGGCTTCCTGCCCATCATGGAACAGGCTCACTTCCAGACCTGCTGCCTCTAGATAATCACGGACCAATTGAGCCAGTTCAACTTCATCTTCAACCAGCATAATATGCTTCATGAATATTTCCTTTATGGTTTCATTTGTTTGGGAAAAGTGAGTTTGCAACGCAAACCACCCAAGGGTGAATGTTCAAAACCTAAACTTCCACCGAGTGCCTGAGCAATCTTACATGAAAGTGCCAAACCTAGCCCTGTTCCACCTGTGCTTCGGGTTCGCGAATCATCCACACGATAGAATCTTTCACCCAAATGCCGCAATTGTTCATCAGTCAAGCCATACGGGCTATCATCGACATACAGGCTCCACGCTGTTTCTGTTTGCTCAGTGTGAATCTGGATTTCTCCACCCAATTCAGTATAACGAATGCTATTGCTGAGTAAGTTGACCACAATTTGTTTGAATCGGTCTGTATCTAATTGTAAGACTGGAGCATCACCCTGCACACTCACATTTAGATTCGCCTGTTCAAACTTCGGTTTGAAGTTTTCCACTTCTTGCACGACCACATCCCACGGATTTACAGCAGTAAAATAACACTTCAATTGCTGAGCATCGGCTTGAGCCAAATCAGCTAAATCTTGGGTCAATTTTTTCAAACTGCTCACTTGACGCATCATGGCATCCAGATGCTCAGGGGTCGCCTTACGGATACCATCTTGCATGGCTTCGATTTGCGCCTGTAACACAGCCAATGGCGTTTTTAATTCGTGCGAAGTATCAGCCACCCATTGACGACGTGACGTTTCATGTTGATTTAGAATTTCAGCCAATTGATTCAACTCATTGGACAAATCACCTAATTCATCATTACGGTTAATTTTGACTTGATGTTGGTAATTGCCTTGAGTCAGTTCACGTGTACCGTTCAATAAGCGCTGAATCGGTTTCTTAAAATAAGTTGCCAGCAATAATGCAGCAATTAGACTGGCTAAAATGGTCAAACCATAGACCAAGAACAAATAGCGCTTTTGATTACTAAAGAAGTTGATACTTAATGCATCATCCTGATCCAAGACAGGCTTTAACCCTAAATAACCCACCACTTTGTCATCCACAATAATCGGGCGATAGGAAATTTGATCTGAAGAGGGTTCACCTACCACAAATTGTCGTTTGGCATCATATAAAGATAAACGTGAACTCAAGCCCAAACGGTCTGGCATCGAAATAAATTGCTTTTTCTGATTGCTATTTTTTAACTTATTCTGTGCTTGACCTTCTTTACGATCAGGCGGTCGGAAAGCATTTTCATTCGATTTTAAAGGAAATTTTAAACCTTCAAAGGGTTGGTATTCAGAAGGTAAATTTAACTCTAACCAACTTAATTCCTCTTGGTCGAGCAACGGTTTTTCCTGATCTGCCCGTGCCAGCGTTGGTGGTAAATTCACAAAAGTGTGTTCTTCAAAATAACGCTGCTGTAAGGCAATATCATATTGTCGACGTAACCACCAATGCGACAGTCGATCATAATCATCAGGGTCGGCCTGCCCCTCAATTTGTAAAATCTGAGCTTGTATGGCATTGCCCCAATCATGATAAACCGTGTACACCCCTGCCAAGTTGGAAATCAGATGATCGAGCTTTTGCATTTCGACATCTGCCACATACTTGGTGAAGTTTTTTTGCATGGTCCAGTGCAACACCCCTAAACTCAGTGTGATAATCACCAAGGTGGTTAGCAATACAGTCAAGAAGAGGCGTAGCGCAATCGGGACACGTCGAGTATTCAACAGTGGTGCTCGGTTGTTATTTTGTTAGCACTATTGTAACCAACCTATTTTCAAAAAACCCTCCATTGTTTCTTCATCTTTATTATTTAATCTTTAAGCACAAATTTAATAATCGCGGCTGGGGTAACTTGTAATGAACTTGACCAAAAAAATTGTATTAGCAACCTGTGGCGTTTTAAGTGTTGGTGCTTTAACGGCTTGTCAATCACACCCAGAACCACAAGAGCAATCTCATCGTATGATGGATGGTCGTCATGCAGATCGTATGACGCCTGAACAACGTGCCGAACATAAACAAATGCGTGCTCAACACAAAGAAATGTTCAAACAGATGAAACAGGCTTGTGAGGGTAAAACTGCTGGACAAACTGCTCAGGTGAAAGCTGGTACACAAACGATTGATGGTCAGTGTCAGGTGGTATTCCAGCCTGATCAAAAACGCGGTCATGGCATGCGTATGGGGCAACCTCCTATGCAAGATGATGAAGGTATGATGCGTCCACAACGCGGTGACAAACTAACCGATGCACAACGTCAGCAAATGGTGCAGCAATACGATCAACGTTTGAGAGAAAAACAAGCCTTCCAACAAGCCGTAGAAACTGCATGTAAAGGTCAAGCAGATGGTAAAGTGGTGCAAATTAAAGCAGGTGAACAAACCTTATCGGGTAAATGTGCGGTACGTTTCTTCCCGAATCAGCCGCAACCGAATGCCATGCCTACAGCAAAACCAGCAGCATAAGCAGATTTACAACAAAAAAGACGCCGTAAGCGTCTTTTTTTATGCCTAAATAGCAACATAACTTTTTACGTTTTTTGACTATTTGTATCATTAAAAAAAAACATAAAAACGTTTACACTCAATGTACTTATAAAATTCAAGCCACCTTTTTTTGACTTTACAGTCACTAAGAAATGGGGGGCAAGTGCTTGTACCTTATAACAAGATGTTGCACGATTAACTTGTACTTAAAAACGTGTCATTGAAGGCACGTCACCATGTTTATTAGGATTATAACGCTGGTTAAAACCAGTATTGAGGAAAACCGACATGCCACAATACAAAGCGCCCTTACGTGATATGCAGTTTGTTTTGCATGAATTACTAAATGCTGAACAACATTATGCAAAACTTCCTGCTTTCCAAGAAACCGTAAGCCGTGAATTGGTTGACCAATATTTAGAAGCTGCGGCAGATTTCTGTGAAAATGAATTGTCTCCAATCAATCAAAGCGGTGACCGCGAAGGTTGTACTTGGAATGATGGTGTGGTGACTACACCAACTGGTTTTAAAGAAGCGTACCAAAAATATATCGAGTTAGGCTTCCCTTCACTTTCAGCAGAAGAACAATACGGCGGTCAAGGTTTACCAGTTTCTTTAGGTAACGTGATTTCAGAAATGGTCGGTACTGCAAACTGGGCTTGGGGTATGTATCCTGGGCTTTCTCACGGTGCAGTCCGTACTTTAGAACACCATGGTTCTACAGAACAGAAAGACGCTTACTTACCAAACCTTGTATCAGGTGTTTGGACAGGGACCATGTGCTTAACTGAATCTCATGCAGGTTCTGACTTAGGGATTATCCGCACTAAAGCTGAACCAAATGCTGACGGTAGTTATGCAATTACAGGCGAGAAAATTTTTATCTCTGCTGGTGAGCATGACATGGCAGAGAACATTATTCACATTGTACTTGCTCGTCTTCCTGGTGCACCAAAAGGTACCAAAGGGATTTCACTCTTCATCGTGCCAAAATTCAACTTAAATGCTGATGGTACTGTGGGTGAGCGTAATGCGGTACGTTGTGGTTCTATCGAACACAAAATGGGTATTCATGGTAACGCAACGTGCGTCATCAACTTTGACAACGCAAAAGGTTACTTGATTGGACCTGAAAACCGTGGTCTAAACTGTATGTTTACCTTCATGAACACAGCACGTATTGGTACTGCTGTTCAAGGTCTTGCTGCATCTGAAGGTTCATTCCAAGGTGCGCTTGCATATGCTAAAGATCGTTTAGCAATGCGTTCACTTTCTGGTCCTAAAGCACCTGAAAAAGAAGCAGATCCAATTATTGTTCACCCAGCTGTACGCAACATGTTGTTAACGCAAAAATCTTTTGCTGAAGCAGGTCGTGCATTGGTTTACTTGTTGTCTTTCCATGCCGACATCGTAGAGCAAGGGGCAACTGAAGAAGAGCGTAAATACTCTGACAACATTTTGTCGTTGCTTACTCCAATTGCAAAAGCTTTCTTAACTGAAACAGGTTCTGAATCTGCAAAACACGGTGTACAAGTGTTTGGTGGTCACGGTTTTATTTCTGAACATGGTATGGAACAAATTGTTCGTGATACCCGTATCGCTTGCTTATACGAAGGTACAACCGAAATTCAAGCTTTGGACTTGTTAGGTCGTAAAGTTTTGGGTACTCAAGGTGCAATGTTGAAAGACTTCACCAAGATTATTCACAAATTCTGCGAAGCCAACAAAGACAACACTGCAATGAAAGAATTTGTTGAACCGCTTGCTGCACTCAACAAAGAATGGGGCGACCTCACCATGCAAATTGGTATGCGCGCTATGCAAAACCCAGATGAAGTCGGTGCTGCTGCTGTAGATTACTTGTATTTCTCTGGCTACGTCACGCTGGGTTACCTCTGGGCTCAAATGGCGTTGGTTGCACAGCAAACACTTGCTGCGGGTACCTCTGATGTTGACTTCTACAATGCCAAAGTGACCACTGCACACTTCTACTTCAAGAAAATCTTGCCACGTGTTCGTTCACACGTTGATGTGATTGCTGGTGGTGTAGAGCCATTAATGTCATTAGACGCAGAACACTTCGCGTTCTAACCATACTTTAATATTGCTTGCAATGTTAATTTAAGAAAAAAGGACTGGTCGGTTTTGACGGTCCTTTTTTTATGTAATCAATGCTAAATTTAATTCTATCAATAATACGTGTGAATGCGTGTTATTCCACATTCAGCACATGATGTATACAACAAAGGTGAACTAACTATGCCAATTTATAACGCACCGCTTGCAGATATGAAATTCATCTTAAATGATGTTTTTAACGCAGAACAATTCTGGCAGTCGAACGAAAATCTAGCGCATTTAGATGCCGCGACTGCAGAAGCTATTTTGGAAGAAATGGCAAAATTTGCGCAAAATGTAACGCTTCCGCTAAACCGTACAGGTGATGAGGAAGGTGCAACTTATAACAATGGCACAGTAACGACACCTGCTGGTTTCAAAGAAGCATTTAAGCAATATGCCCAAGGTGGCTGGATTGGTTTAGGTGCAGAAGAAGAATGGGGTGGTCAAGGCATGCCAAAAATGCTGACTGTACTTTCTGACGAAATGCTATTCGCAACCAACCCTTCTTTCATGCTTTACCCATTACTTTCTGTGGGTGCTGGTATGGCACTGAACAGTTATGCCTCTCAAGAGCAAAAAGAAACCTATTTACCTAAAATTTACTCTGGTGAATGGTCAGGCACCATGTGCTTAACAGAACCCCACTCAGGTACAGATTTAGGCATTATCAAAACTAAAGCTGAACGTAACGAAGACGGTACTTACAACATTACGGGTACTAAAATCTTCATTACTGGCGGTGACCACGACTTAGCTGAAAACATCATTCACTTGGTGTTGGCGAAAACTCCAGATGCACCTGCGGGTTCACGTGGTATTTCATTATTCATCGTGCCGAAATTCATGGTAAACGAAGATGGTTCAGTGGGTGAGCGTAATGCTGCTGGTCCAGGTTCAATCGAACACAAAATGGGGATCAAAGCCTCTGCAACTTGCGTCATGAACTTTGACGGTGCAAAAGGTTACCTCGTCGGTAAAGAAAACGAAGGTCTTGCAGCAATGTTCGTCATGATGAACTACGAACGTTTATCAATGGGTATTCAAGGTCTTGGCGCATCTGAATTTGCTTACCAAAATGCAGCACAATATGCGACGGATCGTTTACAAGGTCGTAGCGCTTCTGGTGTGAAATCTCCAAACAAACCAGCAGACAGTATTTTGGTGCATGGTGATGTACGTCGTATGTTGTTAAACGTACGTGCCAACAACGAAGCTTCTCGTGCATTTGCTGTGTATGTGGGTCAACAGTTAGACATCACCAAATTCTCGACTGATGCGGCAGCGGTGAAAAAAGCCAATGACCGCGTTGCACTTCTTACACCAATTGCGAAAGCTTACTTAACTGACACTGCATTCCAAGCAACGCTTGATGCACAAATGTGCTTCGGTGGTCATGGTTATATCCGTGAATGGGGTATGGAACAATGTGTTCGTGACTTACGTATCGCACAAATCTACGAAGGAACCAATGGCGTTCAATCTCAAGACTTGATCGGTCGTAAAACCATTAAGTGTAACGGTGCCTACATTGCAGAATACATCGAAGAAATTCGTGATTTCGCTAATAGTTTAGATGCGGACTTAAACTTCATTAAAGACGCAACTTTGGATGCAGCGACAGAAATTGCCGACCTGACTCAATTCGTACTTGCTCAAGCGGCTGAAAGCGTAGAATTCCCAAATGCAGCAGCAGTAGACTACTTACATGCTGTGGGCTTACTCAGCTTCGCTTATATGTTTGCTCGCATTGCCAATGCAGCAAAAGACAAAGATGGCGAGTTCTTCCAAAACAAATTGGCACTTGCTCAATACTTCGCACAACGTATTCTTCCAGAATTAGACATGCGTATTGCTAAAGTAAAAGCAGGTTCTGACTTGATTATGAATTTCAGTGAAAATTACTTCACTAGCCAAGCATAATCCTTAAGTGTAAAAAAACGCCTGCTCTGTCAGGCGTTTTTTTATGCCACAATGTTCATGTGCATGAAATTTGCTTATGATTGAATAAGTTGTTATTTCAAATAATAGGAGGTAAAGATGTCTGAACGAGATACTAAAGTGGTTAAAATTGAAACCCTCCTCGACCGATTAGGCAATTTAGCAGTTGAAAGCTTTCACTACATTGCCCTATTCATTATTGGCTGTATGGTGGCATGGTCCGCCGTTCATACCGTAATCGAAATCCTCACCGTCAAACAATACGCCACCATTGACGATATTCTGTTGTTATTTATCTATTTAGAATTGGGTGCCATGGTTGGCATTTATTTTAAAACCAATCACATGCCTGTCCGCTTTCTGATTTATGTGGCAATTACCGCCCTCACCCGTCTTTTAATTTCAGATATTCAACACGATCATAAAGCCGATATGGACTTGGTAATTATTACAGGTTCAATCTTGATTCTTGCGCTAGCCATTTTAATTGTGCGTTATGCGTCATGGACGTTTCCTTCCGTCATGCGTGATAAACATCAAGATCAACCCTTACCTCAAGGTAAAACCCCGCGCCCTGAAGATGATGAATTGGCTTAATTGAATCTTGTAAATCTAGCTTACCTACTTTCGAGCATGACCTCTGTGGCTGCGTGAAAATCGGAAGTTGGTAAGTTTTTTCTCTATCTTGGGACTAATACATAGCGACCATTTTCAAAGATCCAGTACATGTTTTGTGGCGGTTCAGGTAATCCTAAACGTTGCCAATCATTGATAATCCGATAATTTGAACTTTCAATGCGCGAATTGGCATCACCAAAAACATAACTGGTACTTTGATGATTGTATTGAGTATAAGTAGGCGCCTGTAAATTAATACTGACATTGGCTTGTGGTCGATTCCAATTGGGTGGCCGATGATCCTGTGGCGGATAAGGTCGGTTTGGATAAGGCGGTTGCGGTGGATAAGGTCGATAATTCGGGCGTTTGGTACTGGTGCCCTGATAGTTTGACCAGCCATTGGCATCTGCGAAGGCATAGTTAGAACTCAGCATCAAGATGACTATCCCACATGCAAAACAGGACTTCACTTTCATCTGCTGCTCCCAATGATATTTGTTGATATTTTAACCTAAGTTTATACCCAAGCATGCATAAAAATAGCAGGCTGGGCAAAGATTTGTACAGGATGTTATTCCTGCTCTGAATGTGAATTTTGATTGCTACGCTTTATGTTAAAATAATTTTTTTCATGGATTAGGTGGAACATTGTGGCGGAATTGAACTTTGAACGACTGCATCAATTTTTCTCAAAAGTACCGAGCGTACAAAAAAGATTAATCGACTCTTATGGAACAGACGGTCAACATGCGTGGTGGTTTAAATTCCAAATTAATGTCGATCATCCTCTTGCATGGCAAACCGTTCAAGAACTAGGACATGTACTGAATTACATTTCAACCAATGAACGTTTACCAACGCAATTTCTTCCAGTTTCGCCTCCACCTTATATGAATGGTGAAGCCAAGGAATTTCTGGCGTGGGTCATTCAATGTAATCACCCAGATTTTCCACCCGATGTGGTTTGTGACTGGCTTGAAGCCCGTTTACCACAACCTGTCGAAGATGAAACGCAGTGGAAAATCAAAACGGATCTACATGAATTAGACAATATGACCGACAAAGAGCTGGATCAAATCATTCCACCAAATCCTCAGGTATAAACAACACCCCCTCTCAATTCCTGATCTAAATCAGGAATTCCCTCCCTTTAAATAAAGGGAGGTTAGCAGGGATTAAAAATTAAAACGTCGATAAACCACTCCATTCCATAAAACGATACAACGCATATTTCAACTTCGAGTCATCCGCGTACTTGGTATAGTCCACACTCATTTGTTTCCCTTCAAGGTTTGACCATGCTGTATTAAAATACTGATTCGCATCTTGGAACACTGGGGCCTGAGTCGAACCCAATACACGCAAGTCTGTCTCTAAATTATAATTTTTAATATTTCTCGCAGTAAAATTGGCTGAACCTAAAATCATCTCACTGCTATTCGCACTCCGCTTCACAATCATTTTACTGTGGCATTGTTCACCTTGGGTATTACACCAACGCACAGCTATGCCCGCTTCATGTAACTCCGATGCCACCTGACGGTTTGGAATGCCATTTTTTTGACGTCCAAAAGCATCTTTATTCGGGTCAAGTAAAACCCGCAGTTGCACACCACGCTCCTGTGCTGCAATAAGGGCTTGAATAATTTGTCGTTCAGATAAATAGAACATTGCCAAATCAATCTGATCGTGTTTTTTTGCAGTCGTAATTAAGTTTAACGTCGCATCTAAAATTGCTTGTTCCGTCAAGACTTGCACTTGGGGTTCTGTTTTGGCGGCTTCAAACTCACCCAGAATAATCACAGGCATGTCACCACCAGACATTCGACCGACCGCTTGCTCAGTCTTTAAAATATCGATGGCGGTATTTCCCGTCACCACTAAAGCGATATTAGAATGTCGCGAACTGCCATCATGTGGGTTCATCGAAGTGACTAAAGCCTTCCACCCCTGTGCAGTATCCACCACCAAAGTTTTACGATGATTGGCTTTAAAATTAAACAAATTAAAATAACTGCGTAAGGTAATTGGTTCTTTACCGAATGGATTTGGCAACCAACCTTTTTCGGGATTATTGCCTGCATTTTGACAGCACAAATACCAGAAACCTGACCAAGTTGGATTTGATGCCCGGAGTGGACGCAAATCGGTTTCAATCACATCAATGCCTGCCTGACGCAGTTGACGATAATGTTCAGGCGCTACGCCACCATAGACTGAATTAATGGGATCGGTAATAAATTTAATTTCAACCTGCGGAAACTGACGGCGTTTCGAAATTAAGGCATCGGTTAATTGTTGGGTTAAAGCTTGCTGTTGCAGCTTCGACTCACCCACTTCTTTATTGAATAAAAACATATCCAATACAATGGTGGTTTGGGCTTCATCAATCATTTTTAACATTTCATTAAAAATGACATGCTGTTGCTGCTGTTTGCCATCACGGGTTAAATAAGTCTGATCCGCTAAAAACTTCACTTGGGCATGCCGTAGTTTCCCTGTGTAATTTAAACCTTCGGGTAATGGCTTTAGCGTATGATAAATCCCTGAAGCCAAATAGCCCAGTGCCAAGAAACTGACAATCACCGCAACATAACGCTGCGGTGTCCAATTTAATTTATGATGAATTTTTCGGAAAATACGCATAAGAAAAAACCTAACCCAATAGGTTCAGGCTAGGTTTTCTTGACACATTTTTCAAGTGGCTTTGTGTGACATCACCTTGAATCCATTCAAAAAGCTGATAGTTCCTTAAAAACCGAACTCCAACCCAACTGTGAAGTTCCGCCCCATTTGTGGAAGTGTCGATAAGAATGACGCGTGGTTATATACGGTTTCATCTAACAGGTTATTGGCTTTGGCATAAACCCGATAATCTGTTTTATCTGAAAGGCGGGCGGCATAAGCTAGACCCAGATTTACCATATTGTAGCCATCTGTTTCTGTTTCATAGACTGCAATTTTGTCTTGCTTGAAGGCACGGTAATATTCCGCAGTTCCTGAAAAACCATCACCAAAATCAGCATCAAAACGTGTTCCTACACGGCCACCAGGAACACGTGGCGCATCCCCTTCAGCATCAATTTTTCCTCGCACATAGTCACCAAATAACGTGGCAGTATAGATTGGCGACAGTTGATAGGAGATTTCCCCTTCAGCCCCATAAAAGCGTGCTTTATCTTGCGTATATTGAATTAAACGAAAATCTTCATAACGATCTAAGGTCTGCGCATAAATATAATCATCAAACCAGTTATGGAACACATGAACATGATAGTTCAGTCGATCAGTATCGTAATGGAAACCCAATTCAAGGTTATTCGATTTCTCAACAGCTAAATTTTCATTGCCCAACTCATAGGTATTGGTTGCCAGATGCTTACCTTGTGAATATAGCTCCTGCGCCATCGGTAAACGTTCTTGATGAGAGGCCACCAAAGACAATTTATAATTCGGTGCAAATGCCCAGTTTGCTGCACCTGAATAAGAAAATGCATGATCGTCATAATCTTTTTGTGGCGAATCAATATCAATACTTTGCTGATCCAAACGTGCTGCCAGTTCAAAATGCACATCGTTCCATTGACGATGCTCTAAAGCAAATAAGCTCCATTTATCTGTGGTACTTGGCCCAGCAAATAACGCTTCTTCTCCCGTAATATCGAGTTTTTGACGACCAAACTGCGTGCCGATTACCCCTTCCCATGCCCCAATCGGGTTATGCAGCAATTCTAAACGCGTGTCATAACCTTCGCTTTTAAAGGTTGTGGCAGCTTGACCTTCTTCAATTTCATCATGTTGATAATCGGTATAACTTGCTTGTACACGTAGTTTTTGGAAGCCTGCAAATGGGTCTGCCAACTCACTTCTAAAATCATAACGCTCGGATTTTAGATCGACCCAAGGACCAGTTTCATGTACGTGCTCGTCATGCGCTGAATCATGTTCGCCATGTGCTGAATGATCATCTTCACCCTCTCCACAGCCAATCAGTACATTTCCTGATGCTTCACAGCTTTCATATTCATGATTATGACCTGGCAATCCATATTGATCTTGACGATTGGTATAAGAAATTCCCGTAAAACCACGATCATAAATCCACGACAACCCCAAGGTCACATTTTGAGACTCCGCAAAAGTGTTATCTACACGACGTTCTTTTTCACCTTCATGAACATAATCTGGGGCAATATAATTATTTGCATCGCGTTTTAGGCCTTCAACACGTAATGCAACTTGATCACCCAAACCAACTGTTACCCCTGCTGTAGCTAACTTTTCATCGTTGCCCGTGTTGTAACGTACACCAAGTTTTCCTTCATAGCCGTTCTCTGGCATCTGGGTGGGAATCTTATTGTCCGTGACATTAACTAAACCACCCACATTTCCAGCACCATACAATAAGGTTGATGGGCCACGTACAATTTCAATTTGCTTGGCCAAAGTGGGATCAACCGTCACCGCATGATCGGGCGATAAAGTGGATACATCCATGGTTTCAGAAGCATTTGCCAAGACTTTTACACGTGCTGCATCTTGTCCTCGAATCACGGGGCGACTGGCACCTGGACCAAACTGATTGGAATATACGCCGACCTGATCACTTAATGCTTCACCTATGGTGGTACCGCCTTGTGCCAACTGATCGCTCTTAATAACATTATCGGCAGCAGAATAATCCACTGCGGTCTGTACCAAAGGATGTGCTGTCACTTGAATGGTTTCTAATTTTTGCGTAGATTCATCATCTTGTGCAAATGCAGAAGGTGCGATTACCGCAAGAATCGCAACGGAAAGTAAATTCTTATGAAATAACATGAGTCAGGTTTGGTCTGGTGAAAGCTATTAATTGTTATAATATAACATTGCAATTATTTTGCAATAAAAAACAGAATCTACATGCTAAGTTCTTTATCCTGTTTGAGCGCAATATCTATTTTATCGCCTTATTTCGAATTATGGGATTAACCAGATTTCATGCCCTTTACCCTGTCTCATGCTGTTCTCGCACCTCCTCTTGCTAAACTCAGCAAAGGATATTTACCCACTGCTGCCCTCGCGATTGGTTGTATGACGCCCGATCTGATACGGCTTTTTACCCAACAAGATGGCGGAAAAACCCATCTCTGGAATGCTTTAATTTATCCGAATTTGGCAATTGGACTGATTTTTTGTCTGTTCTGGTATTTACTCTATCGCCCTGTGTTATATCGTTTTTTAGGATTACAAGATCCATTACAGCTCACACAACTCAAAACAAGCATGGGTTTTATTGTAGGCGTTGTCATTAGCATTTTGGTTGGGGTAAGTACCCATCTCATTTGGGACGGCCTGACCCATGTCGACTTCAGAACCTTTGCCTTTCATGATTTCCTGAGTCAAAGCATCTCCCTATTCGGGCAGAATTTTCCTGTGCATCGTGTGCTTCAAATTGGCACATCAATCGCTGCATTACCCATTCTTGTTTGGATGTGTATCCATTATTTTCAACAGTTCCGACAAAGAGAAAAAGTTTCGCTCAAGATTAAGCTCTATGCTTGGAGTTTATGTGGCTTAACGTTGCTGAGTGGTATTTATTCAGTTTGGGATTATGCTCGTTATTTTTCTCATGAAATCTGGGTCGCAGATCTTTACTATTTTACCGGGCGAAGCATCAATGAATTTAGTCAAGCCGCTTTAGTCATCTTCAGCGCAGGCTGTCTTATTTTTATGTTCTTCGATCAAAAACAGTATTTCAAATAACCTTTTGTTCCCGAATTTTGCACCGAAACGTCCTGAAATAATGTGGAATTTGGATCTAGTCCTTGTGACAAAATCATCAACGAGGCATAATCCTTCCTTTACAGGCGGTACGCTGTTTACGTATGCGCTTCCTTAACCCATATAGTTGGATTTTATACGCTATGATGCGAACTCATTACTGCGGTTCTTTAACCGAAGCCCAAATTGATGAAACAGTAACCCTTTGCGGTTGGGTACATCGTCGCCGTGACCACGGTGGTGTTATCTTCCTCGACATGCGTGACCGTGATGGTTTAGTTCAAGTCGTTATTGATCCAGATACTCCTGAAGCATTCGCAACTGCGGACAAAGCACGTTCAGAATTCGTATTAAAAATTACAGGCCGTGTACGTCGCCGTTATGAAGGCACAGAAAATGCCAATATGGTGAGCGGTCAAATCGAAGTTTTGGGTAAAGACATTGAAGTTCTTGCTCAGTCTGAAACTCCGCCATTCCCTTTGAATGACGAAAATACCAATATTTCAGAAGAAATTCGTTTGAAATATCGTTTCTTGGATATCCGTCGTCCAGAAATGTTAGAGCGTTTACGTTTCCGCTCTAAAGTGACTAACTTAATCCGTAATTACTTCGAAGATCACGGTTTCCTTGACGTTGAAACACCAATTTTGACCCGTGCAACGCCTGAAGGCGCACGTGACTATTTAGTGCCAAGCCGTGTTTCTAATGGTAGCTTCTACGCACTTCCACAATCACCACAATTGTTCAAACAGTTGTTGATGGTGGGTGGTATTGATCGTTACTACCAAATCGCGAAATGTTTCCGTGACGAAGATTTGCGTGCAGATCGTCAGCCTGAATTTACCCAAATCGACGTTGAAACATCGTTCATGAGTGACGATGACATCATGGATTTAATGGAAGGCTTAACGGTTAAAATGTTCAACGAATTATTGAATGTAAAATTCGATAAATTCGAACGTATGACTTATGCAGATGCGATGCGTGACTATGCCTCTGACAAACCAGATATGCGTATTCCATTGAAACTGGTTGATGTTGCAGACTTGATGCAAGACGTTGAGTTCAAAGTCTTCGCTGGCCCTGCAAAAGATCCTAAAGGTCGTATTGTGGCTTTACGTGTGCCAGGCGCAGGTTCACTACCACGTAGTGCGATTGACGAATACACTAAATTTGTTGGCATCTACGGTGCGAAAGGTTTGGCTTATATCAAAGTCAACGAACTTGAAAAAGGCATCGAAGGTCTTCAATCTCCAATCGTTAAATTTATCGAGCCAATCGTACTTGATCTATTGAAGCGTGTTGGTGCTGAAAATGGCGACATCGTATTCTTCGGCGCAGACAAAGCCAAAGTTGTAAATGACGCAATGGGCGCACTTCGTGTGAAGATTGGTCATGACATGAAACTTGCAACTTGTGAGTGGGCGCCGCTTTGGGTGGTTGACTTCCCAATGTTTGAAGAAACAGATGATGGCAAATGGACTTCTGTGCATCACCCATTCACACTGCCAAAATCAAGTGTTGAAGAAGTGAAGAACAACCCAGGTGCTGCGCTTTCTGTTGCTTACGACATGGTATTGAATGGTACAGAAGTCGGTGGTGGTTCACTGCGTATCTATACTTTAGAAATGCAAAAAGCCATTTTTGAAGCATTAGGTATTGGTGAAGAGGAAGCAGAAGAAAAATTCAGCTTCTTACTCAATGCATTACGTTATGGCGCGCCTCCGCACGGTGGTTTAGCTTTTGGTCTTGACCGTTTGATCATGTTAATGACAGGCGCATCATCTATTCGTGATGTGATTGCATTCCCGAAAACCAAGACTGCTGAATGCCCATTGACTCAAGCACCTGCACCAGTTGAAGCCAACCAATTGCGTGACTTAGGTATTCGTTTACGCGAAAAACAAAAAGCTGAAGCAAAAGAAGCATAAGCTTTCGCTTCACTCAAAACCCTGCCTTGTGCAGGGTTTTTTTTATTTTTTAATGAACAACTTTTTTGGACATTGTATTTTTACAGATCATTGCTATTTTTCTTTTGAACTTTTTCTTAATCACGCTTAGAGTAAACCCCAATAGTCAATATTCTGCTGCGACGGTTTTTGCCCTAATTACGCTATTCAAAAATCCATTTTGCTCTTAAGATGCTCTTCTTTTTTTGATTCTATCTATCATAGATTTTAAGTTTCTTTGCAAAATTTTCTCTTACCCTTTCTTGTAAAAAAGATGCTTGAGTCAAAATATGGCTATTTATTTCCTGCTTAAATTTATCGCAATTTTACCTTTGTCATTTTTACAAAGAATCGCGCTTTGGATTGCCTATCTACTCTTTCATACAAACTCCTCCATCAAACGAATTACAGCGATTAATCTCCGATTAGCATATCCTGAATTAAATGAGCAAGCCTTACAAAGGCGTCTTCGTCTCAGCATTCAAAGCCAATGCATGACCTATATCGAATTTGTAAAATGCTGGGGAATGTCACCTCAATACAGCCTAGACTTACTCAAAAATATTCATGGTGCAGAGCTCTTAGAAAAGGCTTTAGCCAATCAAAAGGGCGTGATTGTGGTCGTTCCTCACTTTGGTTGTTGGGAACTGTTAAATGCTTGGTTAAATATTTATACGCAACCCATGATCATGTACAAACCTGACAAAATAAAAGGCGTGAATCGGTATATTTTAAATGCCCGACAGAAATTTAATGCCACCTTGGTACCAACAGATGAAACAGGAATACGTCAAATTTTTAAACATCTAAAGCAAGGTGGTCTGACTGTCGTTTTGCCTGATCATTTACCTAAAGCATCTGGCGGAATTTATTCACATTTTTTCCAGCAAAATACACTATCGGCAACATTGGTTTCGAAAATGGCGGCCAAGACCCAATGCAATGTCATTGGCTTAAGCTGTATCCGTAATCCTGAATTCTCCAGTTTTGATGTATATTGCACCGAATTGCCTCAAACAATTCTTTCAAAAGATTTACAACAATCTGTGGACAGCTTAAATCTGGCAATGCAAGAGATGATTCAGCTCGCGCCCGAACAGTATATCTGGTCATACAAACGTTTCAGGAATTGTTATGGCAATGTCAATGTTTACTGTAAACAACCCACGATCTGACTTTTTGTAGATTATAAAAATGAAAGCTCAAATTTATATAAATTTGTATAACATTGAGCTGATTGTTTTTATTCATTTGAGATCAATTCTGAGCAGTGGCATAATAGCCGCCAGTTTTATATAGATAGATGAGCAAGCTTATGGCTATGCGTCCTGAAGTCCGCCGTCGTGGTCTTGTGGTAATTGTTTTTGCAGTCGTCCAGTGGTTATTCATGCGCTATATTCTTGCCAATGGTTTATTTAACTTAGACACCTCTGACCGTATTCTGTATTTCTGTGTGAGTAGTTTAGGGGGGGCCTTTGCCATCTTTGTCGGCTTGATTTACATGGTATTGAAGGGTAATCCAGAGAAGGATTAATAAATAAAGTACGAAATGAAAAAAATTTTATTTATTGTAGATGATTTAGGAAAAGGTGGAGCCGAAAAGGTAACACTTGAACTGGCGCACACTTTAGCAAACAATGAAAATTTAGTAACTCTTGCTGTTTTAAATTCAAGCAAAAATACTCTAGTCGTTGATTCATCTATTGAATATATTGATTTAAATATCAATCCTAAATTCGCATTTGGAAAACTTTGGAAATTCAAAGAACTATCCTTACAAGAACAAAAAATAGTTTCTTCGGTGATTAATGAAAAAAAATTTGATCTTATTATTCTAGGTTTTCATAATGGCTATTATTTGGGTAAATATCTGACCCAGAAAAAAAATGTCTGGTATTGGATTCATGGGGAACTGATTGAGTACCGTCCAACTAAAAGCTTATTTAAACGTATTAAAGAAAATTTTCGACAAATCAAAAATCAATATAAATTTCGTAAACTCTTCGCACATAAAAATCTGATTACAGTTAATAGAGATCTACAAAATAAATATCAATTTTTATTACCCAATAGTAAAGTCATACATATTGCAAATGGTGTTACTATTCAATCAGAATGTTATTCTAAATTAGAAAAAAAATGGGATGTCATTTTTGTAGGGCGTTTAACATCTATTAAACAAATCGATCATGCTATTTTAGCTTTTTCTAAAAGTTGTTTATCTGGAAAGATGGCTATTGTTGGTGATGGTAATGAAAGTGATAAAGCTAAACTTATAGCATTATGTGAAAAACTCAATATTATTGAACGTGTTGATTTCTTGGGTTGGATCAATGATCCATATCCTTTCATAGCCCAAGCATCCTGCTTGGTCATGTCTTCAAATTATGAATCTTTCGGTTTAGTAATCGCAGAAAGCTTATGTCTAGATACCCCAGTGGTTGCCTACAATTGTTCACAAGGTGTTGCTGATATTTTATCATTACAAACTGATATGCAAGAATATTTGGTTGAAAAGCAAAACATTGATGAACTTGCACAAAAGTTAGCACAATGTGTGCAATCCCCCTATCCCATCTTAACCAACACTAAGAAAAAATTAAGTATTCAAAATACAGCCAAGCAATTTATTCAATTAATAGAATAAAAACTATCAGCATACTCTCAATTTAATTAGAGTGAAATTCCCCAATTCTATAATTTTAAAGTAGTAATAAATTGATCATACTGTTGGGCTATTATTTTAAATTGATATTTTTCTTTAGCATCTACATATCCCCCTTGAGCAACTTTACAAAGTTGCTCAGGATGTTCAATTAAAAAAGCAATATTGTTAGCTAAACTATCAACCTCACCACACTTTGCCATCAAACCATTTTCACCTTGTCGAATAATTTGTTCAACACTAATATGATCACTCGCAACAACTGGCTTACCCCATGCAAAAGCATCCAATATGGCTAAAGGTTGAGTATCATTCATGGTAGGCACGAGTGCAATATCAATATCTTTATAAAATTTACTTTTATCTTTGCCACCAATCCAGCCTAAAAACTCTACTTCACTTTCTAAATTCAAATCTTTTACCTGCTGAATTAAAGCCTTTTTCTGCTCGCCTTCTCCAGCGATAAGAAGCTTCACTTTATATCCTTGTCGCTTGAGTTGTTCTACCGCAGAAATTGCTAAATGTGTACCTTTATATTCTACCAATCTCGTCATGATACCCAGAACAACTGGCTGCCCCAAGCTTTTAGATAAAGATGGTAGATTATCTGGTACGTGAATTAAGTTTGAAATAATAGCCTGTGGTTTTTTAGTTAAATCGATACCCTTCTTTTTTGAAGCATCTGCAACACACTGTGCTACATAAGGCGTAATATGAATAAATCCATCTGCTCTCACCGTTCTTTTCACATTATGGCTGTGATTCATCGCAATTACAGGACATTTGATTCGTGCAAAAAACATTGCATTTTTAAATAAATAAACTGCACGTCCGCTGTGGGCAATCACGACATCAGGACGATAACTACGCAACCATAAAGCCAATTTTACTGAGGCTAACAGATCATAGAATCCTGAACTGTTGAGATAAAATTTTGGATAATTTTCAGATTTTAAATTCTTATTTTCCTCACCATATACCAAGACACCCTCATGCCCTTTACTGGCTAAGGCATCAAAAGTATTGAGCATAGCTTGCCAACGACCACCTGAAGCATCGCCATATACAGTGTGAATAATTTTTAATTTTTTCAAGAAAAAGAGCCTTTACGGTAAACTTTACCAATTGTTCATTTGGTCCACATTCTAATATTTTCAACCAAGAGAAACCATCACCTATTTTAAAATAATCCTTTGCCTATTCTCGTTAA
Source organism: Acinetobacter tibetensis (assembly GCF_023824315.1). NCBI lineage: Bacteria > Pseudomonadati > Pseudomonadota > Gammaproteobacteria > Moraxellales > Moraxellaceae > Acinetobacter > Acinetobacter tibetensis. The sequence continues at coordinate 2,817,267 of NZ_CP098732.1, forward strand.
ATCTCACTTCTGACAAGATTATAGAATTTTGTTACCATACAAAGCAGATAGATCAAACACTCAAATATGATGAAAAGCAAACCTAGCCTTGCAGTTCTCCTTATTCACGACCAACGTGCTGGACACCTAAATCCCAGTCTTGGCGTATATGACTGCCTAGAAACAGCTTATACAACAATCTTAAATAAAGTCGAAACTCCCAGCATAAAGAAATGGCAAATAAGCCTTTTGAAAAAGCTCAGTTGGTATCCACCTTTATTTGATTTTTGCTCAGCCATTTTTTTCAAAAAAATTCATTCAAAGCAAAATATTGACTGTATTATCTGTTCAGGCATGCCAAATTTGCTCTATGGTATTTTTGTCAGTCGCAGATTAAAAGTTCCATTGTTTTACGCAGGTGATTTACGCAAAGTAAATGGACAACTGGTGAACTGTACAATTACAGCACTAGAACAAAATACTGCTTCGGACCAAGTTGTGCTTGCCACCCCACCAGTTAAAAAAGACTTTATTAATCTGCAACAGGACCAACTCGACCAAACAACAGCTTTATTGATCTTAGGTGGCCCGACAGATGAGCATCCTTTTACATATGACGATTTTGAAAAAATCATCGATAAATTTATTGCATTTTGTACTCAAAATCAACTGAAGGGACTCATCACCAATTCACGCCGCACACCGGATTTAGATCGCTATTTTCAAAAAACTGATATCCCTGAAAATATTCAATTGCATTTAGTTCAAACAAAAAATGCGTTATCTCTGGTTCAGCTCATTCAACAGACCACTTATATTTTTGTCACAGAAGATAGTACCTCAATGCTAGCTGAAACCATTCAAAGTGGGCGTTTTATCTGTTCAATTTATAGCTCTGAGTCTGTTTTAGAACCTTTAAATCAGAAATATCTTCAACATAAACTCATGCAGCGACAAAATTTAGCAGAAAATTTTCAACGTCCAGAGTATAAAAATACCCAAGATTTGGATTTAACTGGACCAATTGTCCAAGCTTTTAAACGTAATTTAGGATAATAAAATGATCTCAGTCATCCTCACTCACTACAATAAGGGTTTATTGCTCAACAGAACGATCGATTCACTACAACCCGAAGATGAAAATTTACATGAAATTATCGTGGTGGATGACTATTCTACAGATCCAGAATGGCCAACTAATTATCAATACTTATTGGTCAATTATCCCAAAGTCAAAATTATCCAAAATACAGACAATAAAGGTCCCGCAGTTCGCCTGAACCAAGGTGCATTTGCTGCAACTGGCGATTATCTTTTTTTCATGGACTCTGACGATATCCTAGCTCCAAATCGCTTAAATATGTTTTTACATGAGATGCAAAAACAGCAAGCAGATTTATGTTATGCAGAAAAAGTAAAGATTCACGATTTAAATGAAATTAGAAAACATACTACTGGAACCTGGGAATCTAGTACAACTCCCCTAAGCTATGTACTTGAAAATAATATTATGCAGATGTGTGTCATGTGTACTCGTGAATTATTTTTAAAGTCGAAAGGCTGTAATGAAAATATATTTATTCAAGATGAGTCGCTTGCCCTAAATTTAGCCAAATATTCTCAAAAAATTATTTCTAGCAATTTACATAGTGTTTTTGTTCTTTTAGATGAAAATGAAACCAAAGCGATTCGTGGAGAAAATCGTTTATCACGCCATTTAGCACAACAACACCACGATATGTTCTTTACGATTGATGACTTTATTCGTGATTACCTTGATCTAAATGAACAAGATAAAAAGTTATTAACTAAAAAAGCACTTTCAACATACTGGAAAAGTATTCGTCATACACCACAAAAAAAGTTTTCTGACTTTCTGATGTATTTAGCTGCGCAGATTAACCCTATTCAAACCTGGAATAAACACCATCAAAAGCTCACCATATATTTTAATCAATTAAATCCTGTACGTAAAATTAACCAAAGAGCGTAATTACGCTCTTTTACCTAATTTCATTCGCAATTTAACCGCAAAAAGTGAATCTTTCCCACTAATTTTGATACGTTGCAGTTGCATAAAGTCTGGTTGTAAACCATCAATACCTTCTACAGTCGTGACTGCATTACTATACCCAGCCTGCCGAGCCAGTTTCACGTCTCTATCTGAATAAATCCCAAATGGGTAAGCAAAACTGGTGACTGGTTGAGCTATCAGTTGTTCAAGTTGCTGTTTTGCATCAACCAGTTCACGTAAACAATCTGCATCATCCAGTTCATTTAAATTAGCGTGTGTGAGCGTATGCGAACCAATTTCAATCAGCCCACTATCTGCTAATTGCTTAACCTGTGCATCATTCAATTTTGGTTCACGCATGAGTTCACCACTATTATGGTGTGCTTTTTTATAAGTCGACCAGTCACGATCATGCCGATCAACCACCACATAAATGGTGGCTTTGGCTTGATATTTTTCTAAAATTGGATATGCATTTTCCAAGTTATCCAAATAACCATCATCAAAAGTAATCGCTACGGTTTTTTCAGGGTGTTGTCCCCAATTCTGTTGTAATTCTTGCATCGTAACAAAATGGAAACCTTGTGCACTCATCCATGCAACTTGTTGCTCAAATTGTTCTGGTGTAACTCTCAACTTATTAAATTTTGCCCCATCAATATGCTCTCGTACCATGTGATACATCAGCACACGTGGTCGTTTCCAATCTACCGCAGGTTTCCACCACGCATATTTATAACTAAACATTACAATAAGTAAAACCAGTAAAATTAGAATATAAATCACAGTACCAAACTCAATTTTTTGCTAAAAGATATGTTGCCACACGCTCTGCTTCTTTAAAAGCATTTGGTTCAGGCAACTGAGCTAACAAGAGCGATTTCGAGACAATTCCTTTCGCCAATAATCCATCTACCGATGTCGTAATACGGTCCTGTTTGGTTCGATCCATAGCAATGACCCCAACTCGACAACCAGCAGTCAATGCCTCATAAATCATCGAAATGCTATCTTCCGTAACCCAAACCGCCTCTGCCTTTTGCATTTCTTCAAAAATCCAGCCTTGCGGCGTCTGTTCTACAGGAAAAAAGTGCACATGAGGTAAAAAAGTATATCTCTTCAAACGTTCAACAAACGGCTCAGGTGTTCGACGCGAAGTGGTAATAATGATTTCATTATTCGGATGTTGCTTCACAATGTGTTCAAGCGATGCAAAGACTTTATCCTCATGCCATTGATGGCGTTTAGATGAACCACCCAGTGCAATTAAAATCCGCCCCGATTGGTGGCGCTGTTCATTCACAATTGGATTCAGTGCCCCTTGGGTCACAATCACCCGATCAGAGGCTGAAATGCCATCATGTTCTGGAATCACACTGTAATTGAACCAAGCGAATGGATAATTCGGTTTCATTAAAATCACAGTTTTGGCCTGAGTATAAATTTTCCCAAGCAACAACACGCGTAATTGGGTATGACTGCCAACACCAAAAATAAAATCGGGTGCAGTTTTGAGCTGTGGAATAGATCTACGGAATAGTCCGAGCAAAAGTGGAAATAAAGCTAAATCTTCTATCGAGATTTCTTCAAAGCTGACCGTTTCTGAGGATTGTCTTTGTATAGCTTTAAACAAGCCGAGTGCTTGTGAACGGTGTCCCGCCTTTCCATCACTAACATAGACAATATGCATAAACTTAAACCATGATAAAATTTCAATAAAAAAAGGCGAAACCGAAGTCTCGCCTTTTGATCTTAACCGATCAACTTAGTTTACGTAAGTCAACCAATGTGCATATTTGTCGTTACGACCTTGAACTGCATCAAAGTAAGTCTTTTGAATTTCAGTTGTAATCGGACCACGTGCACCGCAACCAATTTGACGGTCATCATATTCACGAATTGGCGTTACTTCCGCAGCAGTACCCGTAAAGAATGCTTCATCGGCAATGTAGAATTCGTCACGTGTAATACGACGCTCAACAACTTGATAACCAAGATCTCTAGCAATCGTCATTACGGTTTGGCGTGTAATACCGTCAAGCGCACCACCAGAGATATCTGGGGTATGTAACACGCCATCTTTAATCAAGAATACGTTTTCGCCAGAACCTTGGCATACATAACCTTGAGGATCCATTAACATTGCTTCATCATAACCAGAATGTGCAACTTCTTGGTGAGCAAGAATTGACAAGGTGTAGTTACCAGATGCTTTTGCTTTACACATCGTCACGTTTGGATGGTGATGCGTGAAAGAAGAAGTTTTTACGCGAATCCCTTTCGCCATAGCTTCTTCACCCAAATATGCACCCCAACCCCATGCTGCAACTGCTGCATGAATGGTGTTGTTGGTCGCTGCAATACCTAGTTTTTCAGAACCAATCCAGATTAACGGACGTAAATAGCAAGATGCTAATTTATTTTCACGAACCACATCAATTTGAGCTTGTTCTAGCGTCGCTTGATCAAATGGAACTTTCATTTGATAAATTTTTGCAGAATTAAGCAAACGCTTAGTGTGGTCTTTTAAACGGAAAATCGCTGTACCTTTTGGTGTCTCGTAAGCACGCACACCTTCAAAGACACCCATACTGTAGTGCAAAGTATGCGTTAAAACGTGAACTTTCGCTTCACGCCAATCAACCAATTGTCCATCTTGCCAAATAAAACCATCACGATCAGCCAAATTCATGGCACACACTCCAAATTTTTATATACTGTCATTTTTATCCAACATAGCCGTAGCGGTTGGATCTATTAATCTTTGCCATAACTTGCAAACGATCACGCGGGTATTGTGCCAGTCCGCAGCATTGACTTGCATGGATTGATTCGCAAGCGCTAAACGGTGGCTCTCGGCTCGTTCACTGAGATAAGCTTGAATCAATGCTGTTGCATCGTTACTGGATAAGCAACCTGCTTTTGCAGCGTCTTCAAGGATTCGTACATTGTCGGAGTAGTGGGCGAGATCGGAATTCGACCCACTCCAGGCTAACACAGCATACTGTGCCATAAATTCAATATCAACGATACCACCTGCATCCTGTTTTAAATGAAAAATTCCATCTTTTTGCTGTTCTTTAGAAGAGCCTAAATGGTCTTTCATTTTTTGGCGCATTTTGAGTACTTCTTCGCGCACATTTGCCTCATCTCTTGGTTGCGTTAAGATGCGACAGCGCAGTTGCTCGAACTTATCTCGCAACGTTTCTTCACCTGCAATCGAGCGTGCGCGTACCAATGCCTGATGTTCCCACAACCACGCATTTTTAAGCTGGTATTGTTCAAATGCTTTTAAGCTGGTGACAAGCACACCTGCTTCCCCCGAAGGACGCAAGCGGGTATCAATTTCATAGACCCGACCATCTAAAGTTTGTGTCGTCATCAATGAGATAAACTTTTGCGCCACACGCATGGCAAATTCAAAACCACTGATAGATTTTGGTCCGTCGGTATCTGACTGTTCATCCATATAGTGAATAAACACCAGATCCAAGTCTGAACCATAGCCCAACTCAATGCCACCAAGCTTACCATAGCCCACAACGGCAAAAGCCATATGGTCAATGGCACAGCGCTGCCCTTCATTATCGAGTGGAAAACCATGTCTTTTCGCAACCATTTGATATGCCATGTTCAAAGTTGCATTCACAGACACTTCAGCAATATCGGTTAAGGCATCAGAGACTTTCATGAGTGGACTTTCAGCTAAAACATCGCTGGCTGCTACTGCCAAAACATTAGATTTTTTAAATAGACGCAACACTCGCATCAGGTCTTCGACTTCATCCAGTTCAATGCGCAGTAATTGCTGACGTAATGAATCTTGTAAATCCTGACGGCGGGGCAATTCAAAATCCATCGATAAAAATTCATCTAGCAATACGGGATAATGCGTCAATTCTTCACAAATCCACGGACTCACAGTGGCCATTTTGACTAAACGCTGTAGCGCACCTTTACTTTCGATCAACATCACCAGATACACAGTACGACGCATTACCGATTCGACCAAAGGCATTAAACGCAATAAAGCCGTTTGTGGTTTATCCGACTCTAAAATTGCCTCAATCAAATGCGGCCAGAACATTTTCAAACGTTGTACAGCTTTTGCAGGCAGTTTTTTCAAAGCATTGCCATACCAAAATTCATGCACTAAATTTTTGGCATCATCATCCAGTACGGCTTGTAAACGTTGTTCTAGCTGACCAAAACTCTCGACCAATGGGTCAGGTTCTTTTTCTTTAATCAAATGCTCGAATTGATAAATGACTTTAGCGCGCTTTTGATTGAGCACATCCAGAAATGCTTGCCAGTCAGCATAGCCCAAAGTTTCTACCATACGTTGGCGCAGTTCAGACTCATAGGGTAAAGATTGCGTCTGTTGATCATTTAAGGCCTGAATGGCATGTTCTACTCGACGCAGAAATAAATAGGCATCTTCCAGTTCAATCACCACTTGTGGGTCAAGTAATCCGACCTCACCCAAATGATGCAAACTCACCAGACATTGACGATCTTGCAACTCGAGTTTTGAACCGCCATAAATTAATTGGAAAACTTGTACGATAAATTCGACTTCACGAATCCCACCTGCACCCAGTTTAATGTCATCTTCAATATTACGACGCGCCACTTCTCGCTCGATCATGGCTTTCATTTCGCGCATAGCTTCAAATGCGGTGTAATCAACGTAGCGTCGGAATACAAATGGACGCGTCATGGCAAGTAGCTCATCACCTTCCTTGCCCCCCGTCACAATACGCGCTTTAATCCAAGCATAACGCTCCCATTCGCGTCCGTGCTGGCTCAAATATTTTTCCAAAGCCACATGGCTAATTGCGAGCGCAGACCCATCTCCCCACGGACGCAGACGCATATCCACACGGAACACAAAACCATCGGCAGTCATGTGATCCAGTAAATAAATCAGCTTTTGCCCCCAAAGAATACAAAACTGCTGAACATCAATGCATTTACGTCCATTGGTTTCACCTTGCTCATCGAAGGCAAAAATCAGATCGATGTCACTCGATAGGTTTAACTCTTGTGCACCATGTTTTCCCATGGCAATCACGATCAAATCTTGGACTTTACCACTATAGCCTATTGGCTCGCCATGCTTAGCAACCAGAGGTTTACGCGCAAAATCTTTCGCCGCACAAACCATCGCATCCGCAAAATCAGATAACTCCCGTGTTAAGGTCACAACATCGGTCAATTGGTTCGCATCTTGCCAAATCCAGCGAAACATAAGGCGTGCCCGCAAAATTCGACTTAAGCGTAGCCATGTGGTTTCATCTTCTACGTTGTCTAATTCTTGGTGAACTTGTGCAAAAATTTGTGGGGTGGTTAATGAAGTCTGAAACTGATCAACGCCATAATCTTGTTCTAATAAGGTTGTATGGATTGCCAAGACCTGTTCTGCATACTGGCTCGCACACAACGTTTTTTGCAATTGTTCAGCGTTCATCAAGAGCTACTCTCCTTCTTTGGCACATGCCTGATTCAACTTTTTTAAGCCATCGAGCTTCATGACATCTTAATTTTAATATCTGGACTCATCATTGCTGTTTTAATCCTGATTCGACCATCAATGGCTCTTTTGATCAGCAAAGTTCTGGTTGAACAATAAGCATATTTCGAAATAATCTGAGCTGATATTGGGCATAAGTATGACGTCGACTCCAGCTCGAGTGTACTCAATCAAATGCGGGGATACTACCGAATGCGTGTAGTTTTGAAGGTTTTTTTTGAACAATATGAATCATCTGGAAAAGAGATGTGATTAAGACGAAGTTTCTTTTTTCTTTTGGTTTTGACTCAGGGCTAAATAAGATTCCGCTCGTGGCAAAGTCACTTTAAATAGAGTACCTTCCCCCTCTTTGGATTGCACTTGAATTTCGCCCTGATTAATTTCTACAAAGCGTTTACACAGTACTAAACCAAGCCCCATCCCTTTTTCGCCGTCTGTGCCTTTAAAACTGACCGTTAACCGCGGTTGAAATAGCTGTTCAATTTGTTGCGAAGTCATACCCAAACCTGTGTCTTGAATCGCAATCTCAACCCCTTTGCTTGTGACTTCAGCAGAAATTTTGACTACGCCAGAACCATCCATATGCGTAAACTTTAACGCATTGGAAACTAAATTCTGAATCACCGAAGTGACCATATTAATATCGGCAAAAACTTTGATTTCTTCGGGTACAGCATTAATCAATTGGATCTTCTTTTTAACAGCTAAGCCATTCAGCACATCAAAAACAATTTTTGAAGCCTGTTTTAACTGGAAATTAATCGGATGGAAGACAAAACGCCCACCTTCTGCCATTGCCCAATTGAGTAAACTTTCTAATAAGCTATATGTCGATTGCGTCGTGTCATGCAAATAGTCTGCAATATTCTGAATACTGTCTTCATCCAAACTGCTCCGCTCTTGGGCTAAAACCTCTGAAAATCCAAGCAAGCCATGAAATGGGGCACGTAAATCATGTGCAATAATTTGGAAGAATTTGGTTTTACTAAAATTTAATGCAGACTGCTGCTCATACATTTCTTTCAGTTCTGCATGATCAATTTTAAGTTCAATATGCTTCATTAAACTGGCAAATAGCTCTTGCAGCATTTGAATTTGATCTTGCGTAAATGCCTGTGTTTGATGGTCAAACAAAGCCACGTGACCGACCGAATCACCTTCGCTATTTTGTAAATTCAAAACCACTAAACGAGGCTGTGATACCAAGCCTAAAGTTGAAATTGCTGTTAAGAAAATTGAATAATCAGGATGTCGCTCATCGATATACGCTTGTCTGACCAAACTGGGAAACAATGGGGAACTGGCATAGGCTTTTAAACCCGACTGCATTGACACCCATGCATAAGGCTCATTATAAAATTGTAAAACAGCATAATCCACAGCAAGCAGTTGCCGCGCCAATTTGAGAAAACTCGAAATTTGATTCTGTGGTGATGTGATCCCTAACAGCAATGAAAGTCTACAAGCGCTTAACTGCTCGGTTTCTGAGCCAATCTCTAAGAGTTGTATGTTCATAATTGCCTCGGAGAAAATCAAACATTGCGACAGTCGATTATGCAGATTCAGTTAAACCTTTAATTAAGAACAGATTTTTTAATTATGATACAAAAAATTAAAATATATTTACAAAAACAATATAATACTTAATTTCTGAGTTGACCAGTCATACATGTGTTAAACGCATAGATAAATTTCATCAAAACTAGATTTTTATCTCGTTTCTCTATACATTGTTCAATGTAAAACAAGTTTTATTCAGACTGACTTTCAATCCAATATCGTCACTCGACAGCATTTAGCACATACGACATTTTCAACAGCACTTGACCCATATTGTGATGACCATTCTGCAAAGGCTACTTTCAAAACTCAATCTAGATTTGAGAAAGTTAATTCTTTTTCTTGCGATGTTTAGTGTGTTTAGCCTATTTGTGATTTCACTGGCCGTCAGCTACTACATTCAGCGCCAACAACTGATTGAAAATTCATTGTCTGTCAATTTTGATTATGCTTCAAAAATTGCCCAAGGAACGGACTTACAATTTAAAAGTTTAGTCAAGCAACTGGCATATAGTGCAGACATTCTGGGTCATTCTTTTGATGATTCCAGCACACTGCAAAATGAAGTCAATCGCTTACGTTATCAATCCGATTTTTTTGACAGTGTCGTCATCATCAATAAACATGGACGCTTTGTCAGTTATGCACCAGAGCATTTGGCATTTAATAAACAGCAAGTCAATAAAACCTACGGCATTCAACTGTCATTAGAAAAAAAAGCCCCTGTTATCACACCACCTTATTATTCAATTCGACATAATTTAATCGTCTTTATCTCCCAACCGATTTTTGACCAAAACCACCAATATCTCGGTTTTATTGGCGGAGCATTGTATTTAAAGAAAAATAACTTAATCCGAGAGTTGCTCAGTATCAAATATAATTATCAAAACAGTTATATGTATGTGCTTGATCAATATAATCGCATTATTTTTCATCCTGATCCTAAACGAATTGGTGAAACGGTCACGCACAACTCGGGGCTTGCCCACATTCAGGCGACCAAGTATGGAAAAATGGAATTGGTAAATAGCCAAGGGCATGAAAATCTCGCGGGTTTTGCCTATGTACCGTCAACCAAATGGATCATCGTTTCCCAACAACCCACTGCGGTACTCTTAAAACAAGCCACCAGTATTGTTTATAAAATTTTGTTCGGTATGTCGATCTTTTATTTAGTTATTTTCTTTATTGTGTGGCGTATTGCCTATCTCATTTCCAATCCACTAGAACAGCTTGCAAAAATGGCCAGTGTATTGAATACCCCAGATATCGATCAAAAAATTAAAAGCATTGAACCTTGGTATTTTGAAGTTTTAAAATTCCGCCTATCTTTACTGCTGAGTGCTCAAAACTTTAAAAAGCGGATTAATGAGCTAAATTACCATGTCAATACTGACCCACTGACGGGCTTTTATAACCGTCGTGGCATGGATGTATTTACTCAAGAATTGATCAATGCCAAAACCCAATTTTGTGTGATCGCCATTGATATTGATCACTTTAAACAAGTCAATGATACCTATGGACATGACAAAGGCGATTTGGTCTTACAAAAAGTAGCTGAACTGATTCAGGCCAACTTCCGCGATAATGATGTGTGTTGCCGTTTCGGTGGTGAAGAATTTATTGTTTTAACACCAAGTACCGATTTGAATATTGGTTATAAACTCGCAGAACGCCTAAGACTAAAATTAGAATCGACTTTAATTGAAGGGATTGGTCCAATCACCATTTCCATTGGTCTTGCACATTGGCCTGACACTTCCATTCATATTAAAGCCGTCATGAAACTGGCTGATGAAAACATGTATCAAGCCAAAGCGAATGGGCGTAATCGCATCTGTATGTAACGTAAACTGGTGCTTGAGAATTGAATCGCGCCGAATAAACGTCATCTTAAGCAATCAAAATCAGATTACCTCCATCCCCACGTTTCACGATTTGATGGTTAAAAGCTCGAGTTGCTCGACTTCCATGGGCATAGCGAGTAAATAGCCTTGTAATTGTTGACAACCTAAACGCGATAAAATTTCTGCTTGTGAGGCACATTCCACCCCTTCAGCTGTCACCACCAAACCGAGTTTAATCGCCAGTTGAATAATACTTTCTAGAATCATTTCTTCTTTAGAATCAACTTCTAAATCATAAATAAACTCACGATCTATTTTCAACTCATCCACTGGAAGATTTTTTAAATACAGAAAACTCGAATGGCCTGTACCAAAATCATCAATTGCCAACTTGATGCCCATTTGACGCAAACGCTCAAAACTCAAAATACTGGATTCAATATGATGCATCGCTGTCGTTTCTGTAATTTCAATCATCAAATGACTTGGATCAATTTGATATTTTTCAAATAACTGTTCTAGGTTGCTAAATAAATGCTTGTGTTCAAATTGCACAGCAGAAAGGTTTACAGCAACAGGGAAAAACGGTGCATTATTTTTTTCCCAAATTTGAATCTGACGGCACGCTTGTTCCAGTACCCAATAGCCCACTTCAATAATCAGTCCGGTCTTTTCAGCACCCCGAATAAACATATTTGGGGTTAATAGCCCCAAAGTTGGATGCTGCCAACGAATTAATGCTTCCACACCACAAATTTGATGATCGCGAGTAGTAAATTTAGGTTGGTAAAACAAGATAAATTGCTGCTCTTCCACAGCCTTATATAAATCATTGATTAATTTAGTTAAACTTTTTGTTTCTTGCTGATCTACCGTATAGTTAAACACCGAATAGGTATTGCGACCCTGATATTTCGAGGAAAGCATTGCCGCATCTGCATTGATTAGTAAATCTTGCAAATTATTGCCATGTTCAGGAAACATCGCGATACCAACGCTTGCCGAGATATTAATTTCCTTCCCTGCAATCAAAAAGCTATTTTGAATTTGTTCAAGTGCAACATTTGCCATATGTTCGGCTTGTTCTAAACTCGCATCTTCAATCACCATCAAGAATTCATCACCACCAATACGGAGTAATTTTTGATGTTCATTCAATTGGGCATGAATACGGCTTGAAAGCTGAACCAACAATTGGTCGCCAACATGATGACCAAAGACATCATTCACCCCCTTAAATCGATCTAAATCAATAAAAAGAAAAGCAATTTTTTGGTCATTATAACGGTGATTGGTAAATAGAAAGTGCGCATATTCAGCTAAATACAATCGGTTAGGTAATTTGGTCAGATTATCCCGAACCGCTTGTTTCGCCAGCTCTTGGTTTGCCGTATATAATTGTAAGTTGCGCTCTTCTAAGCGTTGCTCTAACACCGCGACAAAAAAAGCGGCAATAAAAATCAGAGAAGTCACCAATAATACGGTGAATAAAATTAAGCTATAACCCGATTGGTTTAAGATGATCAAATCGGTGGCATATTTCACAAACTTGGTAGCAGCCATACCACTAAAATGCATACCGACAATGGTCGTCGACATCATTAATGCAATACCCAGTTTTAACCAGAGTTTATATTTGATTGCAGCTTTATATTTAAATGTTAACCAGAAGGTTAAGCCTGAACCACAGATTGCAAAAATAATTGAAAACACCACCAACATGGCATCGTATTGAATATGATAAGACGGCAATTCTAATGCAAGCATCCCTGTATAGTGCATGCCAGAGATACCCAATCCCATTAATACCGCCCCCATAATGAGACGTGCAAATGATAAGGTTGGACGGGTAATTAGCCATATGGCAAATGTCGAAGCAATAAATGCAATTAAATAAGATGTTAAAGTTAGCCCCAAATCTACAGTAAATGATTCTGGGAAATGGTAGGCGAAAATAGCAATAAAATGCATACACCAAATGGCAACCCCAAGCACCAATCCACTGGTCACCAAAATTACGTTGTGAAGCTTCTGCTGTGGCTCACGAAATAATAATTGCTCGAGTGACACGACCATTAAACATGCCAACAAAGCAAATAAAATAGAACCTATAACTAGGCTTAAATCATAATGTATATGAACCATATAAAGCTTCCGTTTAGGTCATCTTTTTTTTATCAATACATTCAAAGTCGAGCTCTCAAGCGATAAAAAACGGTAAGTTTTTTCAAATTTTATAATCCTGTTTAGAATCTAATACTCTATCCTTTTGGTCAAGTGTTTATTCTTGAATATTTTGAAAAAATAGTAGCACAATTGACTGTTATCCATTTATTTTTTATGCCTTTTTTAACACTCAGAATACAATAAAGCCAGTCCGATGGGACTGGCTTTAAATCAGGTCTATCCTGCTAAAGAATCAGGACTTCACTTTCGGTATTTTCGCATAATCCAGCAATACATTCGCCGCTTCGGTCACAAATGCTTCCTCTTCAGGTAATGCAGGGCGTTGCGTTGCTTTCATTTTGGCACGAGACTCCGCCAATGCATCTAGAGATGCTTGGTAGCTCTCCCAATTTGCATATGGCTTTTGTCCTGTCGCCTGACGACGTTGGTTTTCCGCCTGTAAAGTTTCTTGCTCTAGTGCTGTCAACTCCGCTTTACGTTGGTCCATATCGAGAACAATACGTTTTTGTTCATCCGATTTTTTCGCAATCGCTTTGCGCTGTTCCAAATATTTGAACTGTGGCTCAACACTCACGCGTTGTTCAGAAGCTTGATCAAGTTGTTGTACATAAGGTTTAACGGAACCTTCTCGCTTAAATGGTGCTGTCGGAATGGTGTCCCATTTCAAGGCATTCTTCGCTTTACGTTCACCAAACTCTTCATTATAGATATCCACCAACGTTACATCTGGAATGACACCTTTGTTTTGTGTGCTTCCGCCTGTGATACGGTAGAACTTACGTTGAGTCAAGGTCGCCTGTCCATAAGCCAAACTGTCCAGTTGGACCTGTGCAGTCCCCTTACCTGTGGTGGTACTCCCAATGACAATGCCACGCTCATAATCTTGAATGGCAGCAGAATAAATTTCACTGGCCGAAGCTGAAGCCAAATTAATCAAGATTGCCAACGGACCCGCATAGGTCTGCGCGCCACCGTCATCATCTTCAAACACGCTGACATTGCCATTGCCATCTCGAATTTGTACCACTGGACCAGACTTAATCACCTGCCCTAGCATACGCGCCACTTCTTCTAAAGAACCACCAGGGTTATTCCGTAAATCAATAATGATGCCTTCTACATTTTTCGTTTGCAGATCTTTCAAGGCATTGTTGGTATCTTCTGACACCGAACGATATTCATTGCCCGCACGACGCGCGCGATAGTTCAAGTAGAAAGATGGGATTTCAATGACACCCATCCGGTGCACTTTACCATCACGTTTCACTTCAACCACACGTGAACGTACTCCAGCATCTTCTTCCTGAATCACATCACGTACGATGATGACATTACGTGCTTGGTTCATTGAAGCACCCGCTGCCAATAGACGTACCGTCACTTTGGTGCCACGTTTACCACGAATCAACCCCACAATTTCATTGCTTGGCCAACCGACAACATCAATCATTTTTTCGCCGTCTTGCGCCACACCAATAATGCGGTCACCCGACTTCACTTGCCCTGTTTTACTTGCAGGACCACCATCTACAATGGTTTCAATCTTGGTGTAGTCTTCATTGCCACGTTCTGGGCGAATGGATACCCCAATTCCTTCTAACTGTAAGGTCGTTTGACGGTTCAATTCCATCGCATCAACAGGTGGGAAATAGTTGCTGTGCGGATCATAGGTCAGCATCATCGCATTTAAGGTTTTATCCAGAACATCATCACTTTTGGTACGGCTAATACGTTCCAATTGACGGGTATAGCGTTTAGTCAGGGTTTGTACTGGAGTCAGGTCTTCTGGACTGGTTAGATCCTGTCCATTGGCGAGTTCTGGATTATCTTTCAGAACTTTTTGCTTGGCTTGCTCTTCTTGTTTGCTAATGTTCAAATTGATGAGTTGTGACACCAGCATTTTTTGCCAATAGGCACGCTGCTCTTGAGTATTTTTAAAATAAGCTGCTTTTTCACGATCGACATCAATATAAACATTTGGCTGATTCAAATTTTGCGTTTTTTTCAGCTCTGCCAACATAAACGCATAAAACTGTGTCAAACGTTCACGATATTGGGCATGAATGGCATAAGGACCAGTTAAATCCCCTGCTTTTAATGCTGCGCCAAAGGTCGCACCATATTGTTTCTTATATTGCTCAACTTCTGAGTTCAGAAAAATTGTATGGTCTGGATCTAAACTGTCCAGATAAAAATCGAGAATGCGGTTCGAAGTATCTGCATCCAAACGCATATTTAAATAATGTTGACGGTCAACTAAGGTTGCCAATTGTCGTGAAACTAGCGCTTGTTCTTTTGTTGGCACGACAGATTTTGAGACTACAGCGGTATCGTTGGCTGCAATTGCTTGATTGATTGCGTGTGTGAAAAACAAACCACCAGTCGCAATGGCAACTGCACAAGCTATTGTTTGAAGTTTCATAAATAATTTGTACTTCCTTGGTTTTTGACCAAAATTACTGCGTCGTTATTCAACATGAATGGTGCAGATTCAACATCTTAAACAACTAAATATGTTTATGTCGTGTAGTTTTATCATAATCTGTGCTGACAAAATGTAGCAAATCATTGCAGAATTCGGGTATTGTTTCGCGGAAGCTGATCCCTTCAGCTTCTTTATTTAAATAATTCAAACACGGACACCGATATGATTGGCGCATTGATGCTAGACATCGCTGGCACAGAACTTACCCAAGAAGATATTGAACTATTGCAAGCTCCGCAAGTCGGTGGCGTGATTTTATTTGCACGAAATATTCAGTCCCCACAACAAGTCCGTGCACTGACCGATCATATGCGTCAAATTCGTCCTGAAATTTTAATTGCGGTCGATCAGGAAGGTGGACGTGTACAACGTTTAAGACAAGGCTTTACCCTACTTCCTGCCATGGGTCGCTTTGGTGAGTTATACCAAAAAGATGCTGAGCAGGCATTAGACCTTGCTGAACAATGTGGTTGGCTCATGGCAACTGAGGTTTTGGCTGTTGGGATTGATTTTAGCTTTGCCCCTGTGCTCGACTTAAATGACATTAGCGATGTGATTGGTGACCGTGGTTTTGCCAAAAACATGCAAGACATTGTGCCGCTTGCCAGTGCTTTTCTGAACGGTATGAAACGTGCAGGTATGGCTTCAACAGGCAAACATTTCCCTGGGCATGGTTCAGTGAAGGCAGACTCACATGTCGCGGCTGCCATTGATTCACGTCCTTATGCGGAAATCTTTGCCAAAGACATGCAAAGTTTTATCCAACTGATGCCTCAGCTTGATGCCTTAATGCCCGCGCACGTGATTTATGAGCAGGTCGATCCGAACCCAGCAGGTTTCTCTGAGTTCTGGATTCAAAACATTCTTCGTCAAGAATTGAAATTTAATGGCGTGTTGTTCTCCGATGATTTAAGCATGCAGGCTGCGTGTGTCGTTGGTGGTGCAGATGCCCGTATTCAAGCTGCTCTGAAAGCAGGTTGTGATATGGGGCTGGTGTGTAATGATCGTGCTGCGCAATGTATCGCTTTGGCAGGCATGACAGAATTACCGCTACCAAATCAACAACGTTTAGAACGTATGCGCGGGAAAATCCCGAATATTCAAATTGGTGAAACTTTAGCGTTGGGCGCTGAATGGCAACGTGTAAGAGACAACATTACCGCCTTTAGAAATACCAACTAACTATTCGACGGAAGGAGCACCACAAAGTGCTCCTTTTTCTTTATGATGTAAGCACTTTCAGCAACGATTGCTGTACTAAAATCAAAACAAAAAAGTAGGTCAGGAAGACATGACAGAAGGACTTTCACAACATCGCCATATCTCTTTTACAGCCCATTACACAGGTTACATTTGGTATCAAATGGGGATTTCAAATGCCGTTTTTGCCACAGCCAAAGGTAAATTTTTAGCAAAACTGGTGCATCCTTTAGAATCTTGGGCAGAGCGCTATGTGGGGGGCAGTATGCGCAGTACCTTGAAGCAACGCCACCGTATGATTGATGAACATCTCTATCAATTGATTGCACAACACCCGCAGCTACAAGTCTTAGAAATTGCATGTGGGCTTTCACCGCGCGGTTGGAGTTTCCGTCGCAAGTTTCCAAACTTGGTCTATCGAGAATTAGACTTGCCCGAAATGGCACACGTCAAAACTCAAGCACTGCAACAACTTGAATCCAATAGCCCTCAGGTATTCAGCGCTGATATTTTTAGCGATGAATTTACTCAGGTTTTTCAAAAATTTGACACGCGATTTCCACTGGTGGTGATTAGTGAAGGACTAATTAACTACTTTGATAAAACCCTATTGGCACAATTATTCCAAGCAATTAATCACAATGGGCAGCATTTCCCTGAAATTCATTATCTCAGTGATATTTACCCTGAACCCGTCAAAAATAAATTGGCACATATTATTTGGAGTAGCAGCAAACTGTTAAAAATGATGTCCCGTAGTGCCTTTAGTTTTCACTTTACTCAACCGAATGAGCTTCAGCATTTTTTGCAAGATGCAGGTTTTCAAACCTCATCCATCATTCAACCCAAACTCTATTTCCAAGCACAAACAGATGAAAACACCTCTGAAGAACATCTGGGCGATTTGGTCTGGATGCTACACGCCTCAAGTAAACCTGCCTCACAACCCACTTTAAAGTACTAAAATAAAAAAGGGAGCGATCTATAGCTCCCTTTGATTGACACTTCATTGCAAATTTCTAGTCACTGGATTTTTAAGCACTTGCCGACATCATCAAGGCTTGCTGGCGTTGAATATAGCGCAGTAGACGTTCCGCCACGTCAAAGCTGCCGTGTTTAAATAGGGCACGAACATGCGTTTCACCTATTTCGAAGATCAAACATTCAATCGCAAAAGAACCTTCCTCATCGTGCAGATGTAAAGCTAAATCACGTGGATATTGTGCAGCGATTTGACTGTCACCTTGGGTAAAATTGAGTTTTAAACCAAAGAAATTCATATCTTCAATTTCAGTTGCTAGCTGTAAATCTGAATGGCGATGAGTTAAATGCGTAAATGGTTGACTCACCTGAATTCTTGCTTCGCCACGCCGCTCCATGGTTAATAGCTGTGCCCGTGTCATATTTAGAATGCCATCTAACTGCTGAATAGACTCGCCACGTAAATAAGTTGCGAATAAATGCATGGTTTCTTTACGGCGTTGTAATTGTGGCACATGATCCGCATTGGCAATCATGGCAAATTCCATCTCAGGACATTGCAAGGCAAAATTGGCATTTTCATACGGCAAGGTGAAACTGTCATATTGACCGCAAGCCACTAAAACCTTACAGCTTGGAATTGGTACATCGGTTAAACGGAGCAAGCGATTACAGTTAATCTCATAGCGTTCTTGCTCGGTTGCAGTAAATTCTGCCATCTGTCGAAAGAACAAACGCTTTGCTGTTGGCGACATTCGAGTCACATCCAGTTTGGCATGATTCACCAAATACAAAATGACCGCCTGACCGAATTCCTCCATACGCTGTTCTTGCATTAAAAATAAGGATTCTTCGAGTAACATGCGCCAGCTTTTGCGTGTTTTTTGCATTACGCCCATCAGAATCATGCGATCAATCAATTCTGGACGTAAATCTGCCAAACCCGATGCCAACACGGAACCTAAAGACATTCCCATGACTGAAACTCGCTTCAGCCCGACAATATCCAACCACTGTCCCAACATGACTGCAAGATCACTTAACTCTAATGTCCCTGCCGAAAGCCCTGTATCGACATTGCTAATTTGCTGATTTGCACCCATAGATGGTAAATCAATTAAAATGACGGGGCCTGCGGCAAACAGTTGCTCTACACAATATTTATAGGAGTTAAAATTTTGGAATGCCCCACCAATAATCACAATGGGCGTACGGTGAAGCGTTTCAGGTTCAGCAATTGCCATGTACTCGATTTTCCACCCATCTATCCAAGTGGTTCGAGCTGGCTGTTTAAAGCTGTGCTTATTATATAAATCAAAAAAACCATGACGATTTATTGATGACTGTAATTCCGCGTCCAATTGGATAATGGAATTCATATTCCTTACCTCCATCCTTGTCTTATTTTTATTTTGCAAGACACTACTTTAAGCAACGTATGTACCTATTTTTAAGCACAAACTCATTCTATTTTTGTGTAAGACGTCAATGTCATTATCGCTTGTCATAATATACAAAGGTTGTTTTTAGGCGCAACTCATTCCATGACCGCTTATCTTTTTTTACGGTAAAAGCGATGTAAGACATAGCACATGCTAAATTTTTGCCTATTTTTACCGAGATACTTCATTGTCAGTACACAGGCTGTTACTATCGGAACTGAAATTTCTAAGTGATCAAACCGCCATGCAAGAGTCGATTGAACAATATATGCAAACGGTAGGACAACAAGCACGCCAAGCTTCGCGCGTGTTAGCCAGCGCTTCTACCCAAATGAAAAACAATGCTTTGTCAGCAATTTACACAGCATTACAGAACAATGAGTCTACGATTTTAGCGGCCAACCAAATAGACATGGATAAAGGCCGTAACAATCAATTAGACAGTGCCTTGCTTGATCGCTTAGAACTTACCCCCACACGCTTTAAAGCGATGCTACAAGGTCTGAAAGATGTCATCAGTCTGGTCGATCCGATTGGTGAAATCACGGATTTAGCCTACCGTCCTTCTGGCATCCAAATTGGAAAAATGCGCGTGCCACTGGGTGTGGTCGGTATGATTTATGAATCACGCCCAAATGTAACCTTAGAAGCCGCTTCTCTGGCGTTGAAGTCTGGTAATGCCATTATTTTACGTGGTGGTTCTGAAGCATTGGAGTCGAATAAAGCCATTGCGGCAGCTATTCAGCATGGCCTCAAAGCATCAGGTTTACCTGAAACTTCAGTTCAAGTGATTAATACAGTGGATCGTGCAGCAGTAGGTCATTTGATAACCATGTCGGAATATGTGGATGTGATTGTTCCACGTGGAGGCAAAGGTTTAATTGAGCGTATTAGCAATGAAGCCCGTATTCCTGTGATTAAACATTTAGATGGCAACTGCCATGTCTTTGTGGAAGCGCAGGCAGATTTACACAAGGCGCTACCGATTGCACTGAATGCCAAAACCCATCGTTATGGCGTGTGTAATGCTATGGAAACACTCTTGGTGGATGAGAACGTTGCCGAAGCGTTTTTACCACGTATTGCAGAGCTATATGCAGAGAAAAATGTTGAACTGCGTGGTTGCCTTGAAACACAACGGATTTTAGGCAGTGGCGTCAAGCCTGCAAGTGAAGAAGATTGGTACACCGAATATTTAGGTCCAATTTTGGCAGTTAAAGTCGTATCAGGAATGGATGAAGCCATTGAACATATTAATAAATATGGTTCGCATCATACCGATTCGATTATTACTGAAAACTTCAGTTTGGCGCGTCAATTCCTTGCACGAGTCGACTCTAGCTCAGTGATGGTGAATGCCTCTACACGTTTCGCCGATGGTTTTGAATATGGTCTAGGCGCTGAAATTGGCATCTCTACCGACAAAATTCATGCGCGTGGCCCAGTCGGCTTAGAAGGTTTAACTTCGCAAAAATGGATTGTGTTAGGCGACGGACAAATTCGTCAATAATTCCTCTCTATCTAAAGTATCTTTAAGTGTTCAGTTTCAACCATGAAGCTGAACACAGCGACTACACTCTCCCTGCCCTAAATCTTGTAACATGATAAAAAAATTGAAAAAGATAAAAGGGAAATCGCATGTTTTACTATTTGATCATTTGTACCTTTTTACTGGCATTACTGGTTTCTTTTACGGTAATGAAAATTTTTTCCAATTCGATTAATGCTATTCTGGCACGCATTATTCACGATCCGATTCATGAAGCTTGGGCAAAATACACCAAATTTGCCGGTATGGTGGTCGGAACATCTTCAGGCATTCGTATTTACGATATGGAAAAATACATCACGCCGCTGACTTATACCGATAATGACAAGAAAATTGTGATTGAACTGACTCAAGAGCGCTGGGTACTGGAAATTTATCGGACGATTATTGAAACCTTACAAGGTCTGGCTTGGATGATGCTGGTCTTTTTTATGGTGGCATTAATTGCTTATGTGATTGTACGCTGGTCAGAAATCAAGTATCAAAACTAAGCATAAAAACAACATTTAGCACCTGCTCAAAATTCATTTCTCATGCTAGGGTTAAAGACGTACAGGCAGGAGAATTTATGCTTGGGTACTATTTCATTAATAAATGAAAACCATCAACCAATAAATTCTATTTATTATTATTTCACTGGTCGATAGTGCTTAAGTCTAATCTCCTAAAGTCTATCTAGGACAGAAAATCAACACATGATAAAACATCATTACTGATCTGGATTGCATTGATAAGTACTGCATAAAGATCACTTTAGGGACGACTTATTTCAATTAAAATTCGGGTATATAAACGTGTCTACATCAGTATTAGTAATTAACTGCGGTTCATCTTCAATTAAATATGCACTTGTTTCAGAACGCCGTGAAGATCGTATTTTTGGTTTGGCAGAAAACTTAGGCTCTGCTGAAGCCCGCATTAAAGGTGTCACTGTTGGTGGCGCACCACTAGAACTGTCTATTCCCCATGCGGATCATGAAAAAGCATTAGAAACAATTTTAGAGCGTCTTTCTCACTATAACCCTCAAGCCATTGGTCATCGCGTTGTACATGGTGGTACATTGACCAAAGCTGAATTATTGACACCAGAAATTATTGAACGTATTCGTGAAGCGACGCCGCTTGCACCGCTTCACAACCCTGCACACCTTGTTGGCATTGACGCGACCATGCGTTTATTCCCTGAATTGCCACAAGTTGCTGTATTTGATACTGCATTCCACCAAACCATGCCTGCACATGCTTATCGCTATGCGGTGCCTAAATTCCTTTACACTGAACACAATGTCCGTCGCTATGGCTTCCACGGCACCAGCCACGCTTATGTGTCTGAACGTGGTTCAGAGTTGGCAGGCAGCTTAAAACAAGGCGGCTGGTTGACAGCTCACTTAGGTAACGGTAGCTCGACTTGTGCCATCTGGAATGGTCAAAGTGTTGACACTTCTATGGGCTTAACGCCACTTGAAGGTATTGTGATGGGGACTCGTAGTGGTGATGTAGACCCGAGCTTACACAGCTTCTTGGCAGCTAACCTTGGTTGGGATGTCTATAAAATTGACAAGATGCTCAACAAAGAAAGCGGCTTACTTGGCTTATCTGACAATTTGTCTAACGATATGCGTACCTTGATTGAAGCGTCTGAACAAGGCAATGAAGATGCGACTTTGGCGATTGAAGTTTTCTGCTATCGCCTTGCAAAATCTCTAGCTGGACTGAGCTGTGGCCTACCGCGTTTAGATGGTTTGTTCTTCACAGGCGGTATTGGTGAAAATTCTGCGTATATTCGTGAAAAAACCATGGCGTACTTACCGCACTTTGGTTTTAACCTGAACAAAGAACAAAATAACAACCTAAAACGTGGTACTGAAGGTCGCATTGATGCAGGGACTGGCCCACAAATTTGGGTGATTCCAACCGATGAAGAAGGTCGTATCGCGAAAGAGACAGCAATTGTTGTCGACAATGAGGTTAATCAGACAACTGCAAAAAAGCCTGAATCAACTGCCGCGATTGCTTAAGCAATCGCGCCTTGACTGCCTTTCCTTTTTTTAATGAATACATAACGACTATGAAAACAATTCTTTTAGTCCCAACTGGTGAAGGCGTTGGCCTAACATCGGCATGTTTAGGTTTAAGCTATGCTTTAGAATGCCAAGGTGTTAAAGCGGGCTTTCTTAAACCTTTTTCTCAAGAAACTAAAATTGAAGCTGATCGCACCAGTGCACTTTTTCAGCATCTTACCAAAAGTGAAACAGTTGAGCCTATTCCTTATGCAACCGTCACTCAGCAATTAAATTGTGGTGAAAGTGATGAACTGTTGGAAGAAGCTGTTCGTCTACATCGTCAAATTGCAAAGAAGCATGACATTATTATTGTTGAAGGGTTATTACCCAACGCACGTGATGCTTTTGCCTCTGAACTGAATGCCGCGTTAGCAAAAGCATTAGATGCCAAAGTCATCATCGTGAGCAATGCAGATATTCATAATGCCCCTGCATCGGCTGAAAAAGTCGAAGCTCAACTGCGTCATTTTGGTGGTGCATCGAGTGACCGTACTGCTGGGGTGCTATTCATGCGTACCAAAGGCTTGCCTGAAGGTTCTGCACAAATTCCATTGACCTTTGATCCAAGCCTACGCTTAGTAAGTGATACCAATAAATTTGTGGCAGATATTCAAAAAACTCATGCCCATATTGGGACAGCACAACTGCCCGTCATTGGTCTGGTGCCATTCAGTAATACACTGAGTGTACCGCGCATGTCTGATTTAGCAGCCAATTTACAAGCTGAATGGATTAGCCAAGGTGAAGCGTTACAACGCCGAGTTCTGCACAGCAGCCTGATCGCAGCCAATATTGAACACGAACTGGATAAGTTTGTTGCAGGTGAGTTAATCATTAGTGCTTCAGACCGTATTGATGTTTTGTTGGCAAGTAGCTTGGCAAGCAGCAATGGAACGCCACTCGCAGGTCTACTATTAACTGAACACCATGCACCCAATAGCCAAATTCTAGATTTCTGCCAGACTGCGATTAAGCAAGGCTTACCAATCTTACATACCCCACTGAGTACGTTTGAAACGGCGCAAAGCTTAATGAACTTGAGCAATGAAATTCCAGTGGATGACACTGAGCGCGCCGAGCAAGTCACTCGCTTCGTCTCAAGCCATATTAATGAAGAATGGTTAGCTCAGCTCCTGAAGGGTGCTTATCATCCTCGTCTATCTCCTTCGGCTTTCCGTCATGAACTGGTGCAAAAATCCATCCATGCCAAAAAGCGCATTGTATTACCTGAAGGTGATGAGCCGCGCACCATTCAAGCCGCTGCAATCTGTCAATCTCGTGGTATTGCCCAATGTATTCTTTTGGCTAAACCAGAAGCTGTGATTGAGGTGGCAAAAGCCCGCAATATCGAGTTGCCATTTGACCTTGAAATTATTGACCCTGACCTTATTCGTGAAAACTATGTCGGGCAAATGGTCGAGTTACGTAAAGGCAAAATCAACGAATTACAGGCACGTGAGCAACTGCAAGATACTGTGGTCTTAGGCACTATGATGCTAGCGCTCGATCAAGTTGATGGTTTAGTTTCTGGTGCAGTACATACCACAGCCAATACGGTTCGCCCTGCATTCCAGTTAATTAAAACTGCCCCAGAATACTCATTGGTTTCTTCAGTATTTTTTATGCTGTTGCCTGATGAAGTCTATGTTTACGGTGACTGTGCGATTAATCCAGATCCAAATGCTGAACAACTGGCGGAAATTGCCATTCAATCGGCAGACTCGGCAAAAGCATTTGGTATTGACCCACGTATTGCCATGATTTCCTACTCTACAGGTACATCAGGTGCAGGTGTAGAAGTCGAAAAAGTGGCCCAAGCGACAGCTATTGCAAAACAGCGTCGCCCTGACCTCTTGATTGATGGTCCATTACAGTACGATGCAGCCTCTGTGGAAAGTGTTGGCCGCTCTAAAGCACCAGATTCTCCAGTTGCAGGTCGTGCCAATGTCTTTATCTTCCCAGATTTAAATACAGGTAATACCACCTACAAAGCAGTACAACGTTCTGCCAATGTCGTAAGCGTCGGCCCAATGTTGCAAGGTTTAAACAAACCTGTAAATGACTTGTCTCGTGGTGCCTTGGTGGATGATATTGTGTTCACAATTGCGCTCACTGCGATTCAAGCAGAACAACAAGTTGAAGCCAAAGCCAGCAAAGCGTCTTAAACAATTTTTCGTTTTTCCAAACCACTCTTTCGAGAGTGGTTTTTTTTGCTTTGATCAATCAATCCAATTACCCATTTACCCCAGAATATCTACAGTGGTTCAAACTTTTCTTGCCAACCAAACGGTATGCCCCGTACATTCAGGATCTTCCGCCACCATTTTCAACACCTCAAAGCCATATTGAACTAATAAATGGTGGTATTCTTCTGGGGCTAAACTGGCATGATACAATGCTTGACCAAACAGCTCCCCTATCGCTTTGCCCTGTGCAGGACCGCTGGTAAACATCAGCACTGTTCCCAGTTTGGCATGTCGTGCAAATTGCGCAAACATGTGCCGTTGATCGTCTTGCGTCAAATGGAAAAAGCTGTCCCACGCCAAGATTGCATCAAATTTTTGTTCTAGATTGAGTTGGCGCATGTCCGCCTGAAGCCATGTTTGTTCAGGAAAGTTTGCTCGTGCCATTTGTAACATTAGCTCGGAACTATCTACCCCAGTAATTGCGCAACCCTGTTCAATTAAATAAGTAGCAATCGGTTTCCCCGACCCACAGCCTAAATCCAAAACATGTGCTTGATCTGGCAGCAAAGCCAACATGCGATCCAACCACACTTTTTCAAATAGCCACTCTCCACGCACTGCCATCCATTCACGTGCATACTTTTGATAAAGCTCAATAATATTTTCTGATAGATGATTGTTTGGCATCACGTTTCTTATTTATGTTAAAGACATGAATGATCTGCTTTGTGATCTACCCAAAACTCAGCTTTGTTTTGAAAGTTGTATACCCTTTGACCGTGGTATTTTAACAAAGAAAATCGCGTTACCACATAAAATCAGGATCACCCCAATCACTGCATTCGAATGCCATTGATAACCTTCCCACACTGTTGAAATCACTAAAGCTACCAACGGAAATAACAAAGTACTATATGCCGCCTTGCCCGAACCAATACGCCCCACCAAATAGAAATAGGCCGTAAAACCAATCACCGAACCAAAAATTGCTAAATAAATTAAAGCCGAAATTGCACTTAAAGGCATCGTTGGAAAAAAGTCGTCCTGTTGGACACATGAAATGAATGCCATTAAAAAAGCACCATAGAACATACCGTAGGCATTGGTCGTAAAAATATCCAATCCATTTTTCTGATGGCGCGTACTAATCATATTGCCCAGAGAAAACCCATAAGTTCCGACCATACACAGTGATATTCCGAGTAAGGTTTGACTGTTTAATCTGGTGCCAATCACATCCTGCCAAAACAAAGCAACAATCCCGAGCACCCCAAGCAAAGCCGCAGGATAGAACCGAGATGGAATTTGCTGTGCAAAGAACAGTTTGGCATTCAAGGTATTAAAGATCACCGCCATGGAGAAAATCACCGCTTCTAAGCCACTACTCACATATTGCACTGCATAATAAAAACAGACAAAGTTAAAACCAAAAATACAGCAGGCCTGTAACATGCAAAACAGATGATCTTTCACTGTCAGTTTTTGCAATTTACGCCACAGCGCAATAAAAGCAAACAAGACAAGTGCTGAAATAAAAAAACGCCAGAACACCGCCACATTGGCAGATATACCGCTTTGTTGTTGTAGGCTAATAGCAATCCATGTTGTGCCCCAAATCACCACAACCAAAGCATATAATAGCGCATTCATTCAATTTCAACCCAAACTCATAACCTTGAGCACATTATCTCGGAACAAAGACACTCAATACTTACAGCTTCTTGCGGTCACTATCATCAACTTGTGATTTTTTACCGAATTTTGCCTACGGATGACAAGACCGAATAGAAGTCCTACACTAGTTACTCAATTTGGCACTGCGTGTAGAAGATGAAATATCAGATTCTAGATCAATTACAACAACACAAAGCCCAACTCCTCGACTCAGTCGAATTGGGTTCAGGCATGCAGCTCGCCATGTGGCAAAATAACCAAGACTGCGTACAGGTCTGTAGCAATCACCACACTTTAAGCATGTACATTCAGGGTGGATATCACAGTTATCAAAAAACCGCGCGCGGTTGGCAGAATGGTGGTGGTCCCGACCACATGTGTCTGTTGCCACAGGATTTTGATTCAACATGGGATTTACGTGATCCACTGACCTTCGTGCATTTATACTACACTGAACAACACTTAAAACGCGTAGCAGAACAAGTCTGGGACCGTGAACCAAGCCAAATACAGTTAAATCCGCAAAGTTTTGTCGCCGATCCACAAATTGCGATGATTTATCGACACTTTTTACTCAATAGTGCCTGGCAAAACCGTGAAAACCATTTGCAGATGAGTACTGCCACCACGCTGCTGCTTAACCATTTAATTAAAAATTATAGTCATACCGAGTGGCAAGCTCCTGAAGTCAAAGGGGGCCTATCACCTTATATCCTAAAACAACTTTTACAATGGATTGATCGGCATCTACATTTAAGTTTAACCCTGTCCGATTTAGCACAACAAACTCAGCTCAGTGAGTATCACTTTGCTCATATGTTTAAACAGTCTATGCATATGCCACCGCATCAATATGTGATGCTACGACGACTGGAATTGGCACATCAGACATTACAAACCACCACTGCCACAATCACAGAAGTTTCAACGCAATATGGATTTAGTTCCAGCAGCCATTTTAGTCATCGCTTTAAAAAACACTTTGGCTATTCGCCTTCGCAAATGCTGAAAATGGGAAAAATCCAGCCTTTAAAAGAGACATTTGAAGATTTGAAGATTTGAAGATTTGAAGATTTGAAGATTTGAAGATTTGAAGATTTGAAGATTTGAAGATTTGAAGATTTGAAGATTTGAAGATTTGAAGATTTGAAGATTTGAAGATTTGAAGATTTGAAGATTTGAAGATTTGAAGATTTGAAGATTTGAAGATTTGAAGATTTGAAGATTTGAAGATTTGAAGAAAGTTTAAAACAAAAAAAGAAGATAAAGCTTAAGCCTGATCTTCTTTTTGACCGTAAAACCATGTTGCCGCAATAAAACAACTAAAACCAACAACCATTAGAATTGCAGATGCCATAACAAAATGCTCTATTTGGAATGCGCTTATTATGTGAAAGTTTTATGACAAATTTATGACAATTCCATCACTTTGAATTTACTCAAATCACCAACAAAGTAAAGTCAGTTAATTCAACACATTAAATTTAGGTCCTCCATTCACCCTTGTACTTTTTCAATCAATGTTGTCAGTTGTTCAAATATCGCAACTAAAATATGGTGTTCTTGATAACCGATTTTATCCATTAAACTTTAGCCCAAAAATGCAGCAAAATACCCACAACCGTGACGTTATACCTTATAATTTAGCCCGCTAGCTAACAGCCCGCTCAAGAGATATTGGATATGACAACTATTATCAAGCAAGATGACTTGATCACTTCGGTCAAGGACGCGCTTCAATTCATTTCGTACTATCACCCGCAAGACTTCATCCAAGCGATGAGCCGTGCGTATGACCGTGAAGAAAACAAAGCTGCGAAAGACGCCATTGCACAAATCTTGATTAACTCTCGTATGTGTGCAGAAGGTCATCGTCCAATCTGCCAAGATACTGGTATTGTTAACGTCTTTGTTGAAGTGGGCATGGATGTTAAATTCGATTTAACCATGAGCCTCGATGATGCAATCAATGAAGGTGTACGCCAAGGTTACTTAGAAAACTCGAATGTACTTCGTGCATCAGTTTTGGCTGATCCAGCATTTGGTCGTAAAAACACCAAAGACAACACCCCTGCTGTGATTTACCACAAACTTGTTCCAGGCAACAAAGTGGACATTACGGTTGCAGCCAAAGGTGGCGGTTCTGAAAACAAATCTAAGCTTGCAATGCTTAATCCATCTGACTCGATTGTAGATTGGGTACTCAAGACTGTTCCAACCATGGGTGCAGGCTGGTGTCCTCCTGGTATGTTGGGTATTGGTATTGGCGGTACTGCTGAAAAAGCCATGATGCTTGCAAAAGAATCACTCATGGAAGAAATCAACATGGACGAATTACTTCGTCGTGGGCCTGAAAATAAAATCGAAGAACTTCGTATGGAAATCTTCGAAAAAGTTAATGCTCTCGGTATTGGTGCGCAAGGTCTTGGCGGTTTAACTACCGTTCTTGATATTAAAATCAAAGACTACCCTTGCCACGCTGCGGGTAAACCAGTCGGCATGATTCCAAACTGTGCAGCAACTCGTCACGCACACTTCCAATTAGATGGTTCAGGTGTTGCACACATTCAAGCACCGAAACTTGAAGACTACCCTTCTGTTACTTGGGATTCTTCAAGTTCTAAACGTGTTGACCTTGATACTATTACTCAAGAAGAAATGAACGCATGGCAACCAGGCGACACATTATTGCTTAACGGTACAATCTATACAGGTCGTGACGCTGCGCACAAACGTATGGTTGACATGTTGAACAATGGTGAAGAGCTTCCAGTTGACCTTAAAGGTAAATTTATTTACTACGTTGGCCCTGTCGATCCTGTAGGTGATGAAGTGGTTGGCCCTGCTGGTCCTACAACAGCAACTCGTATGGACAAGTTCACTCGCCAAGTTTTAGAAGCGACTGGTATGTTCGGTATGATTGGTAAAGCTGACCGTGGTCCAGCGGCAGTTGAAGCCATCAAAGATAACAAAGCAACTTACCTTATGGCTGTAGGTGGTGCGGCTTACCTTGTTTCTAAAGCAATTCGTGAAGCTGAAGTGGTTGCCTTTGCTGACTTAGGTATGGAAGCAATCTACAAATTTGTTGTGAAAGATATGCCTGTATCGGTTGCGGTTGATGTGAATGGTACATCTGTACATGCAACAGCACCGAAAATCTGGCAAGCGAAAATTGGTAAAATTCCTGTAGTAGATGCTGCAGCAGGCTAAACCCTAAGTTTTGCTTTTTTCAATACCCTTAACATGCTAAGGTCTTGTTAAGGGTATTTTTTTGCCCAAAATTTCTCTTTCTAAAACTATCGTTCATTCTAAATATCATGAAAAAATTAAGCCATATCCTGACAACACTCACACTTTGCACACTCAGTTTCAGCACTTTCGCAAAACCTGCAACTGAAGCATCTGTCGAAAAAGCCCTACTACTTGGTGACATTAAAGGGACTTTGGCTCAATCTCAAAAAGAAATGCGTCCTGTTTATGAACAACAAGCAGAAGAAATGCTCAAAAATATGTTTAAAACAACCACACTGAATACAGAACAACAAAAAGCAGCACAGCAAATTGCCGATATCACTGCATCTTTTAGCAACAAATTGATTTCTGATCCAAAATTTATGCAAATGCTGAAAGATGTTTATATGCAGACCTTTACTGAAGAAGAAGTACTTGCCAATATTCAGTTCCTTGAAACACCCATTGGACAATCGATTAACAAAAAAAGTAGTAAAATGATGAGCGAAATCATGCGTAACAGTATCGAGATGTCGGCTCAAATGATGCAAGATCCTGCAACGCAAGACGAAATCAATCAGCAAGTGGCAAAAACACTTGAGCCATTATTCAAACAGTCAAAAAAGAGCAAATAAGCTGATTACCACGTACGAATATCCCAAATTTTAAAGGGTTGTGTAAGTTGCACATCAGATTGAGCGTCATATTTTGCTGCTTTAATTTTTTGTGCTTTATGACGTAACTCACCTGTTTGCTGGTCTTGTGCGACAAAGTTATAACTTGCAGATTTCAGTTGGGTAAATGCGATTTCATTTTGCCCAATCGAGTTAGGCACCAAAATTAAGGGACCTGAGACTTCCTTACGTGTACTCAAATTTTCTTCATCATATTTCACGTAATAGCTCTTACCAGCTTCAACAGTGAAATCCAAATATTTTGGTTTTTGAAAATGCTGAATACCTAAAGGTCGACTACTCGATAAACGATAAGTTCCTGCAGGAAGCTCCAACCAATAATAATGATTATTCAACAAACTGGGAATGTGCTGTTTATTGATAAAAAGACTGGAAGCCACAATTTCTTGACGATTCCAACGACTGTCTGGACGATAGAGATAAACCACAGCAGCCTGATCATGTTGCGCCTGCACAGGATGGTAACGTTGACCTAATTTTTGATTGACCCAACTACCCACCGAAGTCATCCCAAATCGGTACTGCTCAACAATTCCAGGGGCTTGACTGGTATCCACAGGGTGCAGCGTAGAGCTTAATTCAGGTTGTTCCAAAACTACCTGCTTATGGCATCCAAATAAAAATAAACTGCTACATAACATAAGATAAAGCGAACGCATGATTTTCCCTCACCACGTATTTTCTTTTATTTATTAGAGTAGATCTTGGATATATTCCATTTTCTAGGCATCCTCGCCTTTGCCCAAGAGTAACATTCAGTTTTTGGCTTGCAAATAAAAAACGTGCGGAAATCATAAATTTCCGCACGTTTCAGACGAATAACAAATTAAGCAGATTTTGAGTTAATCACTTTTAAATCAACTTTGTTTGCATCTTCAGTCGCTGTCTTCGGTTGACGTTCAGGCAGTAATTCAGGTTTAGCAGTACCATTAATCACGGCTTCATTCACCACAACAGTACCCACGTCTGTACGGCTTGGTAAGTCATACATCACTTCAAGTAAGGCATTTTCCAAAATTGAACGCAGACCACGTGCACCCGTATTACGTTCAAGCGCTTTTTTTGCGACTGCTCGTAATGCCGAATCTTCAAACACAAGGTCAACATGTTCCATATCGAACAAATGCTGATACTGACGTGTTAATGCATTCTTTGGTTCTGTCAGAATTTGCATTAATGCTTCTTCATCCAGTTCATCCAATGTTGCAATAACGGGTAAACGGCCAATGAATTCAGGGATTAAGCCGAACTTCACTAAATCTGTTGCTTCAACTTGACGGAACAAATCTGAAAGCTGTTTGCTTTCATCTTTTTTCTTCACATCTGCGGTAAAACCAATACCGCCTTTCTCTTGACGCTGCTGCACAATTTTCTCTAGACCAGAGAATGCACCACCACAGATAAATAAGATATTCGAAGTATCAATTTGAATGAATTCTTGCTGCGGATGTTTACGACCGCCTTGCGGTGGAATCGAAGCAACCGTACCTTCAATCATTTTCAGCAAAGCTTGTTGCACACCTTCACCCGAGACATCACGCGTGATCGATGGGTTTTCAGATTTACGTGTGATTTTATCAATCTCATCAATATAGATAATGCCTTTTTGTGCCTTTTCTACATCGTAATCTGCTTTTTGCAATAACTTTTGCACGATGTTTTCAACATCTTCACCGACGTAACCCGCTTCGGTCAAAGTCGTTGCATCTGCCATAGCAAATGGGACATCAAGCAAACGCGCTAAGGTTTGAGCAAGTAAGGTTTTACCTGAACCTGTTGGTCCAACCAACAAGATATTACTTTTCGCAATCTCAACTGCATCATCGTGCTTATGCCCACTATGTGTCGCTTTAAGACGTTTATAGTGATTATAAACTGCAACAGAAAGCGTTTTCTTGGCAATATCTTGACCAATGACATATTGGTCTAATGCAGCACGAATTTCTTGAGGTTTCGGCAAAGGCTTCGCAGCCCAGTCACCAGATTCGACCTGTTGGCTGGTTTGCACTAAGTCTAAGCATACGTCCACACACTCATTACAGATGTATGCGTCCTCACCTGCAATCAGTTTCCCGACTTCAGACTGCGTTTTACCGCAAAATGAACAATGCTTTTGTCCTTGAGGATGTTCGGACATATTTACTCCAATACTAAAATCTTAAAACTTATGGACGTTTGCTAAGCACTTCATCCACAAGACCGTATTCTTTTGCTGCCTGTGCAGTCATAAAGTTGTCACGGTCTGTATCTCTTGCCACAGTTTCATAGTCTTGACCACTATGCTCTGCCATCAAACGGTTTAAACGCTCTTTAATGAAAAGAATCTCACGTGCATGGATTTCAATATCCGATGCTTGTCCACGGAAACCACCGAGTGGTTGGTGAATCATAACACGCGCATTTTCTAAACAGTAACGTTTCCCTTTCGCACCTGCATTCAATAAGAATGCACCCATTGATGCAGCTTGACCCATACAGTAAGTCACAACATCTGGCTTGATAAACTGCATGGTATCGTAAATTGCCATACCTGCTGTTACCGAACCGCCTGGTGAATTAATATATAAGTGAATATCTTTATCTGGGTTCTCTGCTTCTAAAAACAACATCTGTGCCACAATTAAATTGGCCATGTTGTCTTCCACTTCACCCGTTAAAAAAATAACGCGTTCACGCAAAAGGCGCGAAAAAATATCAAATGAACGTTCACCACGAGACGATTGCTCAACTACAACTGGGACTAACGCGTTTTCAATAGTTGGAACATACATACGTTTATTTATTCCTAGATTTTTTGTGACTTAACCCATATCCACAATATGAGGGATAATGACCGAAATTGCAAAATATTCCCCATTAAATAACAGATATTTTTTGCATAAGCTTTGTGAATATGGGACAAGCCGAGATCTGTTGAGATAAAAAAAGGCGCTCAAAGCGCCTTTTTTAATTCAAGCTAAATTAGCCTTGTTGACGAGCTTGTTGCTCTTTCAACAACTCTTCATAGCTCACTGCTTTATCA
Source organism: Acinetobacter tibetensis (assembly GCF_023824315.1). Classification (NCBI taxonomy): domain Bacteria; kingdom Pseudomonadati; phylum Pseudomonadota; class Gammaproteobacteria; order Moraxellales; family Moraxellaceae; genus Acinetobacter; species Acinetobacter tibetensis. Next base: position 2,850,921 of record NZ_CP098732.1, read on the forward strand.
GTTACTTTCGCAGCTGCTAAAATGTGATCTACAACTTGATCTTCTAATACAACAGCTTCGATTTGTGAACGTTGTTGTTTGTCATTTTTGAAGTATTCGATGACTTCAGTTGGATCTTCGTAAGAAGAAGCCATGTCTTCGATGTAAGCTTCAACGCGAGCTTGGTCAACTTCAAGTTTAGCATCAGCTAATACTTTGCTTACCAATACGCCAAGTTTTACAGATTTTTCAGCTTGTTCTTTGAACAATTCGTCTGGAAGCATGCTGCTGTCAAATGCTTTTGCACCTTGAGCACCAAACTGTTGCGTGAATTGTTGGATCATTTGTTGACGTTGACGGTCAACTTCTTGAGCAACCATTGCAGCAGGAAGTTCAACTTCGTTTGCAGCAACAAGCGCATCAAAAGTCGCGCCTTTTACTTGGTTACGCAAACCATTTTTCACTTCGCGTTCCATGTTTTTACGCACGTCAGCTTTTAATTTTTCAACGCCTTCTTCTTCAGTTAGACCGAAGATTTTAAGGAATTCAGCATCAACTTCAGGAAGTTTTTGTTTTTCAACAAGCTTCACTGTGATTTTGAATTGCGCTGCTTTACCAGCAAGGTTTTCAGCTTGGTAGTCTTCAGGGAAAGTTACATCAATAACTTTCTCTTCGCCTTTCTTCATACCAACGATACCGTCTTCGAAGCCAGGGATCATACGACCAGAACCTAATACCAGTTTAAAGTCTTCAGCAGCACCGCCTTCAAACTTCTCACCATCAACAGTACCTTCAAAGTCGAAAGTGACTTGCATGTCTTTTTTCGCCATGCCTTTGGTTTCAGCCCAAGAAGCGCGTTGCTTCTGAAGGTTTTCGATCATTTGATCAACGTCTTTGTCTTCAACTGTAGACGCTTTACGCTCAACTTCTAAACCTTCAAATTTAACGTCAACTTCTGGATAAACTTCAACAGTCGCTTCGTATACAAGCGCGTCGTCTTTGTTTTCCACTTTATCAATGTTTGGCATGCCAACAGCATTGATCTTTTCTTGTTGAATTGCTTCAAATACTGTGTCACGGATAACGTCATTTACCACTTCTTGGTAAATACCCGCGCCATATTCACGGCGAACTACGTTTAATGGCACTTTACCTTGACGGAAGCCGTTAATCTTTACAGTTTTAGCAGTGCGTTTTAAACGTGCTTCAAATTGCTCGTTCACACGGCTCGTCGGTACAGATACATTTAAACGACGGGCAACGCCCGAAACCGCTTCAGAAGTTACTTGCATGGCTTCCTCGAAATTTAGTAATTACAGTTTATAAAAAGTGCCACATTATATGACAACATTCAAAGATATACAAAACTGGATGTTTAAACTACAAGATTTTATCTAATTTCTTTTTGTCTTTTGGTTAATTCTCTAAATTTCCGATCATTTTCTTATTTTAAAATGGCTTTTATTGCAAATGATAAGCCTTATCATTATTATGTGAAAAAATATCACATTTATATTTATTTTCAGTTATTTATCTCGTCCAACTATGGAATTCTATTTATGAGTAAGTTCAACCTTCGCCCACTCAGTCTTGCAATACTGGGTTTATCCACCAGTTATGCTTTTGCGGAAAGCAGCTCCGAAAGCTCCTCTTCGACGCATCAACTTTCAACCATTGTGGTTTCCGCAGCGGGGTTTGAACAAGATATTAAAAATGCGCCTGCCAGTATCAGCGTGGTCACCAAAGAGGATATTGAAAAGAAAAATGCAACAAGTATTGCAGACCTCCTGGCCGATGTACCGGGAATTGATATTCGCTCGGGTGTAGGTAAAACCGCGGGCTTAAACATTAAAATGCGTGGTTTGGGGAATGATTACAGCCTGATTTTGATTGATGGACGTCGCCAAACAACCTCCTCAGATGTTACGCCAAACGGTTTTGGTGAAACTTCAAACAGCTTCCTTCCACCGCTCTCTGCTATTGAACGTATTGAAGTGATTCGCGGTCCCATGGCAACGCGTTACGGCTCTGAAGCGATGGGTGGTGTCATTAACATTATTACCAAAAAAATCAGTAATGAATGGAATGGTAATGTCACAGTAAGTGGCAATTTGATGGAACATAAAGCAGAAGCCGACTCATGGAAAACCAGTTTCCTACTTAATGGTCCACTTATTCAAAATCGCCTTGGACTGCAACTTCGTGGCAGCTATTTAGATCGTCAAAGCTCTGAACGTATCGTTGCTGGCTCGACTTCACGTGATCCTCGTCCGAGTGAAGCGGATAACTATGATGTTGGCGGTAAATTAAATCTGAGTCTGAATGACCAAAATTCGCTTTGGGTCGATGCCTTCCATTCAAATCAGACTTATAGCAATGCAGATAACCGCCTAGGCACACAAGATACTTTTACGCGCGCACGTGGCTATAAAGATGAGCTAAAGTTTAACCGCGAACAATATTCACTTGGTCATGATGGTAATTATGACTTCGGGACATGGAACACCTATATCAGCCAAACCAAAACGGAAACGATTGGGCGTACGATTCCGACCAATACCTTCCCGAATAATGCTTACGCAGGTCGTGATCGTACACTAGAGAATACGGATTTGGTTGCGGATAGTCATATCATTACAACTCTCAGAAATCACAAATTGACCTTAGGTACAGAATATAAAAAAGCTGAAAGTGTGGATGATATTGCAGGTCTAGGAGCTGAGTTTGAGAAGGACTCTTACTCATTCTATGCAGAAGATGAGTGGAACCTGATGGATAATCTGCATTTCACCTTTGGTGGACGCTATGAAGACCATTCAGGTTTTGGTGGACATTTTAGTCCACGTGCCTATCTGGTCTGGAATACAACAGATGCTTTAACCCTTAAAGGTGGTGTGAGTACGGGTTATAAAGCCCCTTCGGCTAAAGCTTTACACAATGGAATAATCAATTTTAGTGGGCAAGGAACCACTCCTGTTCTAGGCAATCCCGATTTAAAACCTGAAACCTCGGTTAATTATGAAGTAGGCTTAAATTATCAGCCTTCGGATCGATTCGATTTTAATACCACTGCATTTTTCAATGTTGTTAAAGATAAAACCATATCTAAAGAATTTAATTGCAGCATCAGCGACTGTTCGGGTTTGGGCAACGGTGTAACATCTTATTCCAAGAGCTTTAATGCAGATGAAGCAGAAATTTATGGCCTCGAAACCTCATTAAAATATCAAATCATTCCCGAGTGGGATATTAAAGCTGCCTATACCTTTACCGAATCTGAGATTACCAAAGGCGAAAACAAAGGTTATGCACTCGAGTCTACAGCTAAACATTTATTCAACCTCACATCGACATGGCATATCAATGATGTATTTGATCTATGGTTACAACATGAATATCAGTCTGGTCGTCCCCGCTACTTAGAAAGCCAAACAGGTGATGCGCTGAATATTCAAAAGCAAACCGATAATGAGTTCTCTGGCTATAACTTATTTAACTTGGGTAGTAGTTATCAGCTCAATGATCAAGTGCGTATTAATGCTGCTGTAAATAATTTGTTAGATAAAGACTTTACCGAATATATGGACTATTACGACCTAAATGGTGATGTACAACAAGCATATAAATACCTTTCGATAGGGTCTGCTATGTCTGGAACCTATATCTCTGGGCGTAACTACTGGTTATCTATTTCTTACGATTTCTAAAATTCAAAATCCCAATAAAAAACCCTGCTCTAGCAGGGTTTTTCTATTTATATAATAAATCATATACTTACATACAAATTGTTACACAATCTCATTAATTTTTACATTTTCTTTACAAGCCTTTATCGACAATTCCAATCATTTATAATTGGTAAAATAAATAAGAATTATTATTATTCGCATAAGAATTTTTACTACTCTTTGTGAGTTCAGAAATGTCATTTATTAAAACGCGTAAAAAATTAGTGTCGGCAGCAATTGCCTCATCATTATCAGTTGTTGCAACCACGGCTATTGCACAAGAAGAAACTGCCCAATTGCCAACCATTCGCACGGAAGCAACTCAAGAAGAATCTTTAAAAGTTGATCAATCTGCAAATGCTAAATTTGTCGCGCCACTAAAAGATACGCCTAAATCTGTTTCTGTCCTTTCACAAAAATTACTGAAAGAAACCAACTCGAATACGCTGTTAGAAGCATTACGTTATGAACCAGGCATTACTTTAGGTGCGGGTGAAGGCGGTACACCATTTACAGATATGCCTTATATCCGTGGTTATAGCGGTCAATCTTCTATTTATGTTGATGGTGTTCGTAATACCACTTCACAAAGCCGCGATATGTTTGCCATCGAACAAGTTGAAGTTATTAAGGGCTCTTCTTCTGCCCTTGGTGGTGGTGGTAGCGTTGGCGGAAGCATTAACCTGATTCCTAAAGTTGCTCATGAAGGCGACACTTATCAAGGCAGCGTTCAAGGTGGTACCGACAACTATAAACACATTCAATTAGATGCCAACAAAGACTTTGGTAATGGTATGGCTGGCCGTGTCATTGTGATGGGGCACGAAAATGAAAAAGCTGGACAAAGTGATGGAGCCGAATTTGCACGTGCTGGTATCGCAACTAGCCTCGCCTTTGGTCTAGGCTCTGACACACGTGGCTCTGTTGGTTATTATTATTTGCGTAGCAATGATGAACCAGATGCGGGTATTCCATTCAATAATGCAAAGCCAACAACACCTCCTCCTGGTGTAACTGTTACTCCTGGCGACGGTAAACCTGTAAGCGTCAAAGCTGGAACTTATTATGGCTGGAAAGCACGTGACTTTGACAAACGCGAAAACCAAATTGGTACGTTTAAGCTTGAACACGATTTCAATGAAAATCTGACATTAGCGAACATTGCTACATATAACAAATCTAAATCTGATTATATCTATACCAATGCAGATGACTCTAAAGGAAACATCTACCGTGGTACTGTTGCACGCCGTGCTTTAAGTCGTATTTTAGAGAGCGATGCTTATAGTGACCAATTGTCATTACGCGGTAAATTCAATACTGGTGCATTAAATCACTCGTTTAATGTCGGAACTGAATGGAGCCTGCAAGAAACGGATCAAGGTATGCATACCTTTACTAATGCAGCAGGTCAAACGACTTCTACCATCTTAACTTCAAATATCAACTCATGTGATGCAAGCGCTGCAGCACTTAATGGTTGGTGTACTGGCTTAAACAACCCAAGTAACGGTTCATTTACCGATACGATTGGCAGTATTAAAGGTCAGTCTACAACGCGTAGTCAAACGATGTCAGTGTATGCTTTAGATAGCATCGAATTTAACCCACAATGGTTGCTTAACTTAGGTATCCGTTGGGATAAATTTGAAACTGAAAAGAAATATAATCAAGATGTCTATAAAACCAAAGATGGTGCTTATACTTCTGAAGTCTCTATTCCTAAAGGGACAAAATATGAAAGTGATTCAGACTTTTTCACTTATCAAGCTGGTTTAGTGTACAAGCCAACTGAAAATGGCAGCATTTATACCAGTTTCGCAACCTCTGCAAACCCTGTTGGTGTTCTCGCCGAAGGTGATAGCAGTGATAACGCCTTAGGTACGACGGATATCATCAATGCCCTCAAGCCAGAAGAAGCACGTACTTTTGAAATTGGAACCAAATGGGACCTATTTAATAATCGTGCGAACCTAACGGCTGCAATTTTCCGTACTGAAAAGCAAAATACACGTATTCAAATTGATTCAACCACTTCTGCCAATGCAGGTGAAAGCCGTGTTGATGGTTTTGAAGTGAGCTTAAACGGTAAAATTACCAATAAATGGGAAGTTTCAACTGGCTATAGCTACTTAGACAGTGAAATTACAAAAGCGGCATACAATGCAATTGCTCAAGAAGGTAAGCCACTGCCATTCGTTGCGAAAAACAGTGCAACTTTATGGTCAACTTATCGTGTTATGCCAAAGTTAACTTTGGGTGCAGGTGCCGAATATCGTGATCAAGTTTATGTAAACACAACTGTACCAAAATACTTGCCAACCTATACCATTTACAACGCGATGGCTAAATATGATGTCAACCGCAATGTGAATGTACAGCTCAATGTGAATAATATTTCTGATAAGCGCTATTTCACAAGTGCTCACGCAGCTCACTACGCATTTGAAGGCAATGGTCGCAATGCCGTATTGGCAATTAACTTTAAATACTAAGACAAAATCCCATAAATTAATTATGGGATTTGTTTAAGTTAAGATAAAATAGCCTCTGCCCAGAGGCTATTTTATCACCATTTATTTAGAAGGATATAGGCTGTGATTCATCACATTCCAAATGTTTTATCCAAAGAACAAGTCTCTGAATTTCGCCAATTAATGGCAACAGCAAATTGGGTCGGTGGGAAAGTAACAGCAGGTACCCTTTCTGCCTCAGTCAAACAAAATCAACAACTTTCGGAAAATGATCCCCTCACCCATCACTTGAGTGAGTTGGTGATTCAAGCCATTTGGAAAAATCCAGTTTTTCAAGCCGCTGCATTGCCGCATCAAATTATTCCACCACTGTTTAACCGTTATGATGAACATGAAAGTTTTGGTTTTCATGTTGATAACTCGATTCGCCTGATTCGTGGAACTTCACAGCAAATGCGTACAGATTTATCTTGTACATTATTTTTAAGTGAGCCCGAAGAATACGATGGTGGTGATTTGGTGATTGAAGACACCTATGGTTATCATGAAGTGAAGTTACCCGCTGGCGATGTCGTACTCTACCCAGCAACTAGCTTACATGAAGTCAGTAGCATTACTCGCGGTACACGTTTTGCTTCATTCTTCTGGGTACAAAGTTTAATTCGTGATGACCAGAAACGACATCTACTCTTCAATCTTGATGAAAGTATTCGTCAATTACGTAAGGATCATGATGATGCTTATCCTGAAGTAATGAAACTGACCAACATTTATCACAACTTGATACGAATGTGGTCGGAATTATAAGTATTTAGCACACTTTGTTATCATATTTTTCAAAAAATAAATCTATCTTGGGAAATTTTTTCTAATATTTAAATAATACTGCAAAATTAGAAAAACATTTCCCTTACAATCCAACTAGAATAAATTATGAACTTTTTGCACTGCATGCAATTTTCGCCTAGACTGCATTTAACGCTATGCGAATGCTTGCACAAGTAAAACCACCCTATTGATCTTGATGGTTACATGATGAAAACGAATGATATTTTTGCTTTTCCGACTCACGCTCAACCTCAAATGAATCTCCTGATGCTGCGCCACGCGCGCGTATAAAAATTTTGCCTGTTTGGCAATTATTTCTACTTTTCCCTTTAAATATTTTTAAATAAACACCATATATTGGTAGCAAGTTGCAGATTTCACAAGACCAAGCAACCCATGCTGCACAAGGAGTTCCTCATGATGTTGGCTGATCCAAGTAAAAAATATCGTCGCATGTACCAGCGTGTAGACTTGCCTGACCGTCAATGGCCAAACAAAGAAATTACCCAAGCTCCAATTTGGATGAGTACCGACCTTCGTGACGGTAACCAAGCAATTTTTGAACCGATGGATATGGAACAAAAGTTTAAAATGTTCCAAATGTTGGTCAAAATTGGTTTTAAACATATTGAAATCGGCTTCCCTTCTGCATCTCAAATTGACTTTGACTTCACGCGTAAATTGATTGAAGAAGGTCATATTCCTGATGACGTCTATATTGAAGTTTTAGTCCAAGCACGTGACCACTTGATTCAACGTACTTTTGAATCATTACAAGGTGCAAAACGCGCAATTGTGCATATCTACAATTCAAACTCTCCGACATTTCGTCAAAAAGTATTAAATGTCGATGTTGCAGGGGCAAAACAATTAGCCATCAATGCAGCAGAAAAAGTCAAAGAATATGCAGCCAAGCAACCTGAAACTGAATGGGTTTTCCAATATAGCCCAGAATGTTTCTCTGCAACGGAATTAGAAGTTGCGAAAGATGTCTGTGATGCTGTGACTGAAATCTGGGATGCACGCCCAGAACAAAAAGTCATTTTGAACTTACCTGCAACAGTGGAAGTATCAACTCCAAATGTCTATGCAGACCAAATCGAATGGATGCACCGTAATATTCAACGTCGTGATGGCGTGATCATTTCAGTTCACTGTCACAATGACCGTGGCTGTGGTATCGCTGCTTCTGAATTAGCCATTATGGCAGGTGCTGACCGTGTAGAAGGTTGTGTGTTTGGTAACGGTGAGCGTACAGGTAACGTGGACGTTGCTGCGATTGCCTTGAACATGTATACCCAAGGTGTAGCACCGAACTTAGACTTCTCTAACATTAATGAAGTGATTGCGACGGTTGAAGAATGCACAGGTTTACCTGTACATCCTCGTCATCCTTATGCAGGTGACTTGGTCTTCACTGCATTCTCTGGCTCACACCAAGATGCGATTAAAAAAGGCTTTGAATACCAGAAAAATGAAGAAATCTGGGACATGCCTTACTTACCCATCGATCCGAAAGATTTAGGTCGTGACTACGATGCTGTGATTCGTGTCAATTCACAATCGGGTAAAGGTGGTATCGCGTACTTGTTAGAAGCAAACTACAACGTGGTATTGCCACGTCGTTTACAAATTGAATTCTCACAAGTGGTACAACAAGTTGCCGATGATGAAGGTGTTGAAGTTTCAGCACAACAAATCTGGGGCTTGTTTAAAGACAAGTATGTCAGTACAAAAGATGCCCATTATTCAGCGAAAAATTACCGCTTGTCTGACGACAATGGCAACCAAGTGATTGAATTAGATATCGAACTTGATGGTGAAATCCAGCATTTACGGGGTGAGGGCAACGGTCCAATTTCTGCGATGTTAAATGCGCTTCAATTACCTATTGATGTCTTGAACTATGAAGAGCGCAGCATTAGCTCAGGCGCACATGCCAAAGCCTTGGCATTAATTGAAATTCAAGTGAAAGGTACGGGTAAATCTGCCTTTGGTGCGGGTGTTCATGACAATATTGTGACCGCCTCTATCGAAGCAATCCTTGCATGTACCAACCGCTTAATTGAACAAGGTGTACTTAGCACTGAACAAGTGATTGCTGCTGCGGTATAAGTATTAGCAATAATAATTAGCACTAAAATGACTTTAGAAGGATACCCTCAAGTGGTATCCTTTTGTTTATTGTTCTAAAAAATATAAGGCGAAGTATTTCTGTGTCTTTTCCAGCTGACTCAGTGGGTCTCGTAACCCCACAAAAGTTCCAATTCGAAGAGCCGTTAGAACTAGAATGTGGTCGTGTTTTACCACGTTTCGAAATGATGGTTGAAACCTACGGCACGCTCAACGCAGATCACTCGAATGCCATTCTCATTTGTCACGCTTTATCGGGACATCATCATGCTGCTGGTTATCATCATGAAGATGATAAAAAAGCAGGTTGGTGGGATGCATGTATTGGCCCTGGAAAAGCAATTGATACCTCTAAGTTCTTTGTCATTGCCCTAAATAACATTGGCGGCTGTAGTGGTTCGACAGGTCCAACCTCACCAAATCCTGAAAATGACAATCGTCCTTATGGGCCAGACTTTCCTTTAGTGACAGTACGTGACTGGGTAAAAACGCAAGCGATGCTGTCTGATCGCTTAGGCATTCAGACTTGGTATGCGGTAATCGGCGGCTCTTTGGGAGGCATGCAGGCTTTACAGTGGTCGGTTGATTATCCTGAGCGTTTACAGAAATGTGTGATCATTGCCAGCGCACCAAAGTTATCTGCACAGAATATTGCCTTTAACGAAGTGGCACGTCAGTCGATTTTGTCTGACCCCGACTTTCATCAAGGTCGTTATTTAGAACATGACAGCTATCCGAAACGTGGTCTAATTTTAGCCCGTATGGTCGGTCATATTACCTACCTGTCTGAAGAAGCCATGAAACAAAAATTTGGTCGTGACTTAAAGTCAGGCAAATTTATGTATGGCTTTGATGTCGAGTTCCAAGTCGAAAGTTATTTGCGTTATCAAGGTGAACAGTTCAGCCGAAACTTTGATGCCAATACCTATTTAATTATGACCAAGGCACTGGACTATTTTGATCCGTCGCGCGAATATGAACATTCATTGACCCAAGCGATGTCTCAGACCCAATGTCAATTCTTGGTGGTGTCGTTTACCACGGACTGGCGCTTTACCCCTGAACGCTCACAAGAAATTGTGGATGCACTCATTAGCAATCATAAACCTGTGAGCTACCTTGATATTGATGCTGAACAAGGCCATGATTCGTTCTTATTCCCAATTCCGCTTTATGTAAAATCATTACGTGCATTTTTAGGTGGTGAAGAACAGCTTAAATCTACCGCTAAGGAGGCTGTGTAATGCGTATCGATCATCAACTCGCTGAAGCATGGATTAACCCCAACTCTAAAGTCCTCGATTTGGGCTGTGGTGATGGCGAATTGTTAGCTCACATGAGCAAACAGCACAATATTCGTGCATATGGCTTAGAAATTGATCAGGAAAAGATTGCAATTGCGATCAGCCGAGGGTTAAATATTATTCAGCAGGACTTAAATTTAGGTTTAAGCCGCTTTGCCGACCAGTCTTTTGACTATGTGGTCATGGCACAAGCTTTGCAAGCTGTAGATGCGCCTGACGTATTATTACGTGATATGGTGCGTGTGGGGAAACAGGCGATTATTACTTTTCCAAACTTTGCACATTGGAAGACTCGTTCTTTCTTGGCTTTAAAAGGAATGATGCCTGTTTCAGAAGCATTACCGTATATGTGGTATAATACTCCAAATATCCACTTATGTACTTTTCGAGATTTTGAAGCACTTTGTGCAGAAAACAACATCCGAATAATTAATCGACTCGCCGTGAATGGGGACCAGCAAGGTAGTTTACTAAGCAAACATATCCCAAATCTGTTTGGTGAAGTCGCAATTTATCGAGTGAGCGCGCTATGAAAAAATTATTATTAAGCACACTAGTTTTTGGACTTTTTAGCATTCAGTCTCATGCTGAATATGTTTCGCCATCTGCTTCCATTTCTAGTCAAGCTGCCCAATATTCAACCATGGATATTGGTAACTTAATCAAAGCTGCAAAAGCGGGACAACCTGCCGCACAGTTTTACTTAGGTGCCAAATACCAAACAGGTAAAGACGTCAAGCAAGATGACCGTCAAGCTTTTGCTTGGTTTAAAGCTGCGGCTGATCAGGGCTTATCCCCTGCGCAGTTAAATGTGGGTCGCATGTATGCCGATGGTGTTGGGGTTGCCAAGAGTGAAACTTTGGCTCGTCAATACTTTGAAAAGGCAGCCAGCCATGGCGACAACCGTGCCAGCTTTAACCTTGCCATGATGGAAGAGCAAAAGAAAAACTACATTGGTGCTTACCAGTGGTATGAACTTTCAACCCGTGATGGCATGCTCGACAATAAAGTCATTACCATGTCTGAAGGTAAAAAGACTGCTTTGGCAGCAAACCTGACCCAAGACCAGATTCGTTTAGCACGTGACCGTGCAGACAAATGGATTCAAGCGCAATAAGATTGCACGGATTCTAAATAGCACCTTCGGGTGCTTTTTTATTTTAGGCAGTTGTGTTTTTTTGCATCATCACAAACCTTAAACCATGCGCTTCAATCACCTCAGATATAGCCTCAAAGCCAAATTTTTGATAAATAGGCTGCGCATAACAACTTGAATTTACGCTTATTACGGTAATATTTTCCTGTAGTTCAGCAATAACATAATTCCACAGCTTTCGACCAATCCCCTGCTTCTGTACAGCAATATCTACAAAAAAATGTACGAGATGGGCGGGTTCTTTATAAGCAATGATGCCTAAAATTACTTCATTCTGTTCATAGACATAATAATGAACTTGTTGGGTGTTTAATAATTTTAAAATGGTGGCTGAAGAAAATTTTTCTTCACCTTCACGGCTTATGGCAAAGTCAGCAATATAAGGCTGAATTAATCTCTCAATTTGTTCTAAATCTGCATGGGTGGCTGGGCGGATCATATTCATTTATCTCTTGTTCTTATTCAAAGTCAGCTATTGGTTTTAATCTTCATGGATTATGCTGCTTTTATACAATCTAATTCAGCTAAAATATAGACCTTTATTTTCAATTTATGAGCACCAATACAATGTCTGCAAATGCATGGTTATCTCAAGGCACATTAGTGCTTGCCAGTAACAACAAAGGTAAAATTGCTGAATTTGAGAAACTTTTTGCCGAACTTCAACTCCCAGTCAACGTTGTGCCGCAAGGTCAACTGAATATTGAAGACGCCGTGGAAGACGGATTAAGCTTTGTTGAAAATGCCATCATTAAAGCCCGTCATGCCAGTCGTATTTCAGGAAAACCCGCGATTGCCGATGACTCAGGTATTTGTGTCCCTGTTTTAGATGGCGCACCTGGCATTTATTCAGCACGATTTGCGGGTGAACATGGCGATGATGCTGCCAACAACCAAAAGCTGTTAGAAAAATTAAAACCACTGCGTAAAGATGGTGAAACCATTGAAGGCATGTTCGTTTGCGTATTGGCACTGGTACAACATGCTGAAGATCCACTTCCACAAATTTTCCAAGGCATTTGGAAAGGTGAAGTGTTGGAAGCAGCACGTGGTGAAAATGGTTTTGGCTACGACCCATTATTCTGGTTACCTGAACTGGGCATTTCTAGTGCTGAAATGAGCAAAGAAGAAAAAAATAAAATCAGCCATCGTGGTCAAGCCATGCAGCGCTTTAAACACAGTTTAGAAAAGTAACAGAGTTTTCTGCTCTCTCTTTAGGGAGGGAGCAAGCGTCTTTTTAGATAAACAAATGCAATAACACGCCATACAGACTGACCACAACACAACTGACAATTGTCCCCGAAGCGATATATTTTGCTGAGGTTCCTGTACCCTGATAATGCGTTTCCAAAGCCACAATATTTGCCGCAGGTGGCAAACAAAATAATAAGAACATGACCCCAATCGATTGTTCAATATGTGGTATAGGCAAAAAGCGATACGCCAACCCACATAACACTAAACCACAAAGTAATTTCAAGGCTGCGGTTTGCGTACTTTGCCATAAATCCGCTGCATGGACTTTGGTGTGCCTGAGCCACATACCCAACACACACATGCCTGAAAAGCTCATGCCCAACTTTGCAGCAGCATATATCCAATCAATACCATGCTGTTGTAGCCAATGCTGTATACCCAACAACCAAAACAATGCAGCCAAACTTAAAGCAACGATTGGGGGTGAATACACGACTTTTTTTAGAATCATACTGAGTGGCTGAGGTGTATCACTCACAGCAGTGACTGCCCAAAGGTTACCAAAAATAGAACCACCGACATACAATGCCACCATGGCAGGACTGATTTCAGTGCCGAATAGCGCAATGGCAAAAGGAAAGCCTAACCATGCCATATTGACATAACTAAAACACAAGGCATTCAACTTATTCTTTGAAACATAGAGGAAAAAATAAAACAATAGAACAGCGACGCCAAAGCTAAACAACATCAGACTAAGGCTACCTGCCTGATAAAACACCATGTTGTAAATAATCACGATAGGGATAAAACACCGCGCCAATAAACTAGATAGTATCGTTTTTAATTGCGTAGCAACTGGTGTTGTGGCAAGAAGTAATCCTGTTAAAAATGCCAATAATGGCAACAGCAAAGCCACACCGATATTCCTTGAAATTTCACCCAAATATCATAACACCCATCGGATTTTTTTCCAGAAAATCCACTGTCTTGAAATTGCAATCCTATCGTCACACGCCTGTCATGTTGAACTGTTGAGATATGGCTAAATATAAAAGAGGAAAACAAAATGGCAGGTTTATCGATTTGGCATGTGCTGATTTTTGCAATTGTCGTGATCTTACTATTTGGTACGTCTAAACTGAAAAACTTAGGTAAAGATGTCGGCGGTGCCATCAAAGACTTTAAAAAGTCAGTTAAAGAAGATGAGACAACCTCCACACTCAATGAACCACGTACTTTAGAACATCAAAGTACCGCGGAAGTTAAAACGTCGACACGATCATAAGCCACAGGTATTTACCAAATGCTCAATATTGGAATGACTGAACTGTTGACCTTCGGCATCATTGCATTATTGGTGTTGGGGCCAGACAAACTGCCTGAAGCGGCACGTTTTGCAGGTAAATGGTACGGCAAGTTCAAACGCATGATCAGCAATGTTCAAAATGACATAGACCGCGAATTACGCATGTCTGAGTTACGTGAACAAATGCAAAATGAGATGAAACGAATTCAAGAACTTGAGCTTAAAATGCAGGCTCAGATGCAGGAATTACAACAACAAGGTCATAGCGCAATCGAACAACAACAGCAAAACAGCGTTACTGAAAATAAAAATTTATTTTTGACTTATATTCCACTCACACAGCAAAAATATTCAATGCTGTATCGACATCCATTGCCTTCGGTCATGCCTTGTACGAATAAAATGGGGACTGCTGTAGTGGATTGTCTCGAGCAATTACCTGAATTAAAGGTGGCGGTATGAATATGCCTATAGAATCCAGTCACTTGCCAAGTTCATTACAGCAAGAACAAGCACCACTAGAAGAAATGCCGATCACCAAACATCTGGTTTCATTAAGACAGCATTTGTTCAAAGTTGTTGGTTTATTGCTTGTGCTATTTTTTTGCCTACTGCCTTTTGCCAATCATACCTATCAGCTCATGTCCGAGCCATTGCGCGCGCAGTTACCCATTTCATCGTCCATGATTGCGACAGATGTCACGGCAACCTTTATGGCCCCCTTTAAGCTGAACTTTTTTGTGGCGCTGATGCTGGCCATGCCGTTTATTTTTTATCAAATCTGGGCCTTTATTAAACCTGCGCTGTATGAAAAAGAAAAAACGCTCGCACTGCCCTTATTGGTCGGTAGCATTGGTTTATTCTATGCAGGGATTGCGTTTGCCTATTATGTGGCTTTGCCCTCAATCTTGCATTTCTTTATGAGTGTGACACCTGAAACGGTTGCACCCATGACCGACATTAATAGCTATCTCACATTTTGCCTAAAACTGTTTCTGGTCTTCGGTCTGACTTTTGAAATTCCTGTGATTACCTTGTTGCTGATTTTGATTGGCTTGGTATCCACACAGCAGTTGGTGGAAAAACGGCGTTTTATTGTGGTTGGATGTTTCTTTGTTTCCATGTTCGTCACACCACCCGATGCCTTATCCATGATTATGCTTGCAGTTCCCATGTGGATCCTGTTCGAGCTGGGCTTATTTTTTGGCAAACTCATTGAAAAGAAAAGAAGTATTGCATAAAGGAAATCGCTTTAACTCAGCAGACTTCGGTCTGCTTTTTTTCATCAAAATGACTTCATTTTTTCACCAGATTTTCACTATTTGGTAAAAATCTTGTCACATTAATTCCCTAAGTTAATGACAACTTTATAACTTATTGATGAATTAGGAAAAATCATGACCGATTTGATGCCATATCATGAAGATCAGGAACTAGATAATAATACCTCTGATAATGCTCACTTCAGTGACATTTTAGAACAGCGTATGACACGCCGCAGCCTTATTGGTAAAACTGCAAGTGGTGCTGTCGCACTCGCATTGGCATCCTCATTGACTGCGTGTAGTGACGATGATAACGATAATGCGACACCGCCAAACAAACCTGTTGATCCCAATAAAAAACCAACAGAACTCACCTTCTCTGTGGTGAATAAAAACTTAGATGATATTGTGACTGTACCAGAAGGCTATCAAGCCACTGTACTGTATGCACTTGGCGACTCGATTAATCCAAGCTATGCCGATTGGGATGATAATAATATTCCTTCAGGTCCAAGCTTCCAGTTCCGTTCTGGAGACTGCCATGATGGTATGCACTATTTTGGTTTAAACAGTAGCAGCAAATTTGATGACACGGTGTCGACTGAAGGTTTGCTGGTGATGAACCACGAATATATCAACCAAACTTTCCTGCATCCTACAGGTGCCACTAAAGTCGACGGTCGCCGCCCAGAAGACGAAGTCATTCGGGAAACCAATGCGCATGGCGTATCCATTGTGCATATTAAAAAAGATAGCGCTACGCAAAAAGTAGAGATTGTGAAAAACTCACTCTTTAACCGTCGTATTACGGCATCAACGGT
Organism: Acinetobacter tibetensis; assembly: GCF_023824315.1. Classification (NCBI taxonomy): domain Bacteria; kingdom Pseudomonadati; phylum Pseudomonadota; class Gammaproteobacteria; order Moraxellales; family Moraxellaceae; genus Acinetobacter; species Acinetobacter tibetensis. The sequence continues at coordinate 2,867,115 of NZ_CP098732.1, forward strand.
GATGGATTTTGCGGGTGCCGCAGCAAATTCAGATTTGGTCAAAACCAAGTTCTCCCCTACGGGCAAGCAAACCCGCGGTACGCACAACAACTGTGGTAATGGCTATACTCCTTGGGGCACCTACCTCACCACAGAAGAAAACTTCATCGGTTATTTTGCGCGCAGTGCAACGGATGATGCAAGCCGTAGTGCAGCCGAAATTGTGGCACTGAAACGTTATGGTCTAAAAGCAGGTTCAAGCTCACGTTATGGCTGGGAAACTGTACTCGGACAACTTGAATCGCAAGATCTATATGACCGTTGGAATGCCAGTGCCGTGGCAGATCAGGCGACAGCAGACTATCGTAATGGGCCGAACACTTTTGGTTGGATGGTCGAAATTGATCCTTTTGACCGTGGTCAAAACCCTGTAAAGCGCACTTCTCTAGGTCGTTTTGCTCATGAAGACAGTGCTTGTCGTGCTGTACAAGGTGAACCTTTAGCCTTCTATATGGGCGATGACTCACGTGGTGAATACATCTATAAGTTTGTTTCCGCTGCCAACTGGGATAGCAAGGATGTTAACGGTGGTTATACCGCTGGTGACAAGTACATGAATAATGGGACATTATACGTTGCCAAATTCAATAGTGATGGTTCAGGTCAGTGGTTAGAACTGAGCTATGGTAAAAATGGTTTAGATACCTCAAACAGCATCTATCCATTTAGTTCACAAGCCGATGTCGTGACTTTTGCGCGACTTGCAGCAGATGCTGTGGGTGCAACCAAAATGGACCGTCCTGAGTGGGCAACGGTCAACCCTGTAAATGGCGAAGTTTACGTTACCCTAACCAACAACTCGAAGCGTGGACTTGACTATCCAACAGATGCAGCCAATCCACGTAACTATAGCGACCCAGAAGGTGGTAAAGGGAACGTCAATGGTCACATTATTCGTTTTAAAGAAACCGATAATAAAACCACAGCGACAGCCTTCACGTGGGACATCTACCTATTTGGTTCTGAAGCCGCTATGGCTGCCAACATCAACTTGTCAGGCTTGACGGATAATAATGATTTGTCTTCACCTGATGGTATGTGGTTTGACCCACGTGGTGTACTGTGGATTCAAACCGATGATGGTGCCTACACAGATGTCACCAACTGTATGATGTTGGCAGCGCTGCCGGGACAAATTGGAGATGGCGCAGCAACGACAGTGCTGAATGGGCAAGCGACCATTGCAGGTGCTCAAGTCACAGATAAAACCTTACGTCGTTTCTTGGTGGGACCAAAAGAGTGTGAGATTACAGGGATTGCCATGACACCAGATTACAAGGCCATGTTCATTAATGTACAGCACCCAGGTGAAGATTCGGACAGTTATAATGCGGCAACCAGCCATTGGCCAGCAACGCAAACTAACCCAAGCAACAGCACGGCACGTCCACGCTCTGCAACAGTTGTCATTACCCGTAAAGATGGCGGTGTCATCGTAGGTGCATAATCCAGAATAATAAAAAATGCCGACTCGATGTCGGCATTTTTTATGTTTGATTACTTACACCAAAGTCTCTTGCACTTGCACAATCTGCCCTTGCACTTCGCCTTGTTGTGACTTTTCTAGCCAGTTCCAACTACTGTTATTCATTCTCAGGAAATTAGAGCAACGGGTCCCATAGGCAGGACTCTGAATAAAGGTGGAAGACAAGAGTGCCTCCATCTCAGGGCTAATACCCGTATCTGGTAAAAGCTCAGGAATAATTTTACGTTCATCTTCCAGAATATCCCATACGGCATATTGCAGCTCCGCTTCAGAACTTTGTCCACGTTGTAGCATCGGCAATAATTCTTGGGTAAAGCGTTTACGCAAATGCCGAGTTTTTTCCCAATGCTCTGTCATCAAGCCGTTCGACACCACATACACGCCTTTGGCGAGCACTTGCGGTGCTTCACCACGATTACTCATATAAATCGCTTGCTCCCGATCTCCCAAAAACAAATTAAAACCTGCATATTTGCGTTGTTGCAGTTCTAGCTGTTTTGCAAAGCGAATTGGTGCCAAATCTGATTCTAAAAATGCTTGTACCAAATGCCCACGTGAAGTTGGATAGCTCTGCTGATCTCGTCCATCTCGAAAATTGGTCACAATGGCCCAACGACCTGTTGGTGTTACGCCCATCCAAGTCCCTCCTGATTGCAGATCTTTGCCTGCGATGACGGGACGATCTGACCATTGAAACAAGGCTTGTGTAGGACGATGATAGAACTCATCTCGGTTTGAAATTAGGCATAACGGCGTTTGCTCTAAAATATGCCATGCAAGTGCCACAATACACATAACTTTTGCTCTATATCTTTACACATTGAATGTACAACATTTTTCATTGTATTCCGCTAAAATCTCTACAAAACATAATGACTAGGAACAGGAATGCTCACCTATCCAAATATTGACCCGATTGCGATCTCATTGGGCCCCTTACAAGTCCATTGGTATGGACTGATGTACTTATTGGCTTTCCTTTTTGCATGGGGACTCGCCACGTATCGTGCCAAACTCAGAACGGGCTGGACTTCAGACATGGTCTCTGATCTGATTTTTTACGGCGCGCTTGGGGTAGTGATTGGTGGTCGTGTTGGTTATGTGTTCTTTTATGGCTTTGAACAATTTCTTGCCAATCCATTGTGGTTATTCCAAGTCTGGACTGGCGGAATGAGTTTCCACGGTGGTTTTCTTGGGGTAATGATTGCCATGTTACTTTGGTGTAAAAAGTACCAAATGACATGGTTCCAGACCTTAGACTTTATTGCACCGTGTGTCCCAACAGGCTTGATGTTTGGTCGTATTGGTAACTTCATTGGCGGTGAACTGTATGGTCGCCCTGTCTCTGACCCTAACTTTGCTTTGGGAATGATTTTTCCGACTGACCCTTTGCAACTGGTTCGCCATCCCTCTCAGCTTTACCAAGCACTATGTGAAGGACTGATTCTGTTTATTGTCCTGTGGTGGTTCAGCTCTAAACCACGCCCTCGTATGGCGATATCTGCACTGTTCCTGATTGGTTATGGGATTGCGCGCTTTGTGGTCGAGTTCTTCCGCGAACCTGATAATGGTCAATTGTTTATTGCATGGATGAGTAAAGGGCAATTCTTAACTATTCCGATGATTCTGATTGGTATCTGGATGCTCTGGTATGCCTACCAGAAAAAAGTCTACGATTGGGGCCCCCTTAAAAATAATTAATTCTGTACTTCTTTACCCTAGAGTACGATCCGTGCGTCGTGCTCTAGCATGTGCTAAAGTTTAAATTCTCTTGCTACCTCCCTCTTAAAATCTATGCTCGAATTCTGGTTTGATCCCAAAATCGCTGTATTCAAAAAACTGGCACTATTTGTTCTGATTGGCTTAGTAACCGCGGGGCTGTATTGGATGCAACCCTTAACACTCGACGCAATTTTAATGTTCATGGGAACAGGGATTGTGTTTCTGATCTGTCGTTATTGCAAAATCCACTTCGCTAGCGCTCATCCTACTGGGCTCCTGTATCGTTTATTCACTTGGATTCCATTGGCACTGCTTTTAGCACTGATCTTTATGCATCTTAAATCAGGGGACATTCTCATTCCTGGCGCGCAAGGTATTGGCTTTATGGCATTGTCTATCTGCCTATTTTCGCCGTTATCCCTACTCAATCAACATCAGCAGGATTAAACCCACTGATGCTCGAATTTTGGTATTCAGAACGCTGTAGCCGTGAAATCAAATTGCTCAGCAGCATTGTGGTGTGTAGCGCTATTTATTTCTGCTCCAGCATTGCTGAACTTGCACCGCTCTGGGTAGGATTAAGCCTATTGTCGGGAATACTGATTCATGTCCTGTTTACACAGTATCTCAAATTAGCAACTTCCCACCCTTATCGAATCACGCTTCGTAATGGAATTTATATTTTCCAACTGTTTGCACTGTTAAGCTTGGCCTACGTATTACCAGAACAGCATAAATGGGTGCTGTGGTTACAATGTGTTGGCTTTCATGCGCTTGGATTGTTTTTGGTTTCAATTTATAGCAAGCGTGCCAAACGCCATACTTAGCGTTACTCAGGAATATTGGATCGCATATCCTTTACATAAAAAGACCGTTTATCTGTATTAAATAAACGGTCTTTTTATCTGCTCATTACAGTTTGGTTTAGTGATCTAAGCGGTAATAACTATATTGCACATTGGCATTTTTATAAACGGCATAACCCGTTTGTTTAAAATCAGAGACCCAACCTGAACCTGAATAACCTGCAATATGCCCATAAGTATGACCTTTAGTACGGTCAATAATATAGATATCACCTTTTTTAGGCTGGTCAAAGGATGGACTAATACGACGGTAACCGAGTCGTTCTAGCGTATTGCCCCAATCTGCGGCAGCAACTGGATGACTTTGTACATTTGCACCAGCAGACTGCAGCGCAAGACGAATGCTTTTGGCACATTTCTGGGTACTGGTACGACGCGTAATACCGCTGAGCTTCTGCGTAAATTTATCAATATCAATACGCTGTGCATTGTTCGAAGTATAATTACGACTACGCTCTGTGTTCTTGCGTTTGTTATCAGGTCTTTGTTGCGCATTGGAACGAATAATGATCTGTGTTTCGGCAGGAGCATGAACATCACTCATACCCGTATTAACATCATAAATCATCTTTAAACCTCTAACTTCTTACATCAGACACACAAATCTTCGAGCGCTGATAGTAGCCCGTGAAATTTAATTTTTCAGGCGTAAAATGTAAAAAAATATAAATATGTAAACAAAGCGTTGCTAATTGCTTATTTTTACGGTGTTTCCGCAATAGATTCTCATTATCTTTTTGGTTAAATTTCAACCAAATCTCAAAACTATATGATTCGTCGTTTGCTCTACATTTTTATCGTTTCTATCATATTTTGGGTATAATCGACCCTAGAAATTAGATTTGACTCTGGATGGATAAGTACAAACCTCTAGGAACTTATCCTCCATTTTTTGTTTGAGAATTTTATGAAAACGTATTTAGACCTGCTACAACACATCCTCGATCACGGCGGTGATAAAGGCGATCGTACTGGTACAGGTACGCGCTCGGTATTTGGTCATCAAATGCGTTTTGACCTGAATCAAGGCTTCCCCTTACTGACCACCAAGAAAGTTCATTTCCGTTCAATTGTGATTGAATTATTGTGGTTCCTTAAAGGCGACACCAACGTAAAGTATCTACAAGACAATAAAGTCAGCATTTGGGATGAATGGGCAACCGCAGAACAAACGGCTCGTTTTGGTCGCCCTGAAGGTGAACTCGGTCCCGTCTATGGCCATCAATGGCGAAACTTTGGTGCAACCAAACTTGAAAATGGATTGTATGCGCAAGATGGTTTTGACCAAATTTCATGGTTGATCAATGAAATTAAAACCAATCCAAATTCACGCCGCTTAATTGTGTCGGGTTGGAATCCACAAGAAGCAGGACAAGTGGCCTTACCGCCATGTCATACTCTGTTCCAGTTCTTTGTCCAAGATGGCAAATTATCTTGCCAGTTATATCAACGTAGTGCCGACGTGTTCTTAGGCGTGCCATTTAACATTGCCAGCTATGCCTTACTGACGCATATGGTGGCGCAAGTGTGTGGTTTAGGTGTGGGTGATTTTGTTTGGACAGGTGGCGATACGCATCTTTATACCAACCATTTTGAACAAGCCAAACTACAACTGAGCCGTGAACCTTTAGGCCTGTGTCAATTAAAACTAAACCCTGAGATTCAAGATATCTTCGATTTCGAATTTGAAGATATTGAAATTGTCGGCTATGAGTCACACCCAGGCATTAAAGCCCCTGTAGCGGTATAAGTCTGAAGGTCAATGCTTCCTTCACGGTGGAAGCATCTTTTTTCAAAGCATCATTCGTCAGGTAAGTAATTCATGGCATTCCAGAATTTAGAAGTTGTACATGTTGTAGCAATGGATCAGCAACGTTGTATTGGTAAAGGGAATGATTTGCCTTGGCATATTCCAGCCGATCTCAAGCATTTTAAAGCCATCACGCAAGGTGGTGTGGTGGTGATGGGGCGTAAAACCCTAGAGTCGATGGGACGGACCTTACCAAAGCGTGTCAATTGGGTGATTACCCGCGATCCAAACTGGTCTTTTGAAGGCACTAAAGTAGCCTATAGTATTGAGGAAGCACTCACACACGCGGTAGCGGATGTACAAGCCTCAGAAAAGCCTGAAAGCATCTTTATTATCGGTGGTGGTGAAATCTTTAAGCAAACCATGACTATTGTAGACCGTCTGGAATTGACCCACGTTGAACTTGATGTACAAGGTGATGCATATTATCCTGAAATTCCAACTGAATTTAAAAAAGTAAGCTCAGAAAAACAACGAGATGAAAATACTGGGATCGTGTTTGAGTTTGCAACCTATACCAAATAACTATTCAAAAATGAGTGGCTGAGTATGCAGCAAAAAGGATCAGGTACATTGTTGTTCAAAACGCTGCAATGGTTGATCCACTGTATGTTCAGCCTGTTTGTACTGTTATCTTCAATTTGGCTGTGCCTCGCGCTCTGGATTCAGCAGCCTATTCATGCTGTTGTGACCTATGCCCTCATTTTAGCGTGGGCTTGCTTTTCCCTCAGTATCTTAGGCATTTATTTTAGCCAACACCTCATCAGTCGTAATAAAGATATTCTGCTGTATATGTTCGGCTTTGTATTGGCACTGGGTTGGTACTTTGGCTTAGAAGCTCGACAAGATCGTGATTGGAACCCTGAAGTCTCACGACTGCTCAGTTATGAAATAAGAGACCATCAAGTCACTTTACACAATGTTCGAGACTTTCACTGGCATGCCGATGGCAGTTATAGCGCTGCATGGCAAACGCGAGTTTTAGATTTGAATCAAATTACAGGGGTTAATATTATTACCTCCTATTGGACAGGCCCACAGATTGCCCATACTTTGGTCAGTTTTGATTTTGCCAATGCCGCCCCACTCACATTTTCCATCGAAATTCGCAAGGAAAAAGGCGAAGAATTTTCCGCAATTGGCGGCTTTTTCCGTAAGTATGAACTGAATTTAGTTGCTTCCAATGAAACTGACATCATTTACACCCGTAGCAATATTCGGCATGAACAGGTCTATTTTTTTCCGATCAAGATGTCAAAAGCACAAAGCCAAGCCTTATTTCTCGAGTATCTGAATAAAGCCAGTGAATTGGCACAACAACCCAAATGGTATAATACGCTCAGCAGTAACTGCACCACGCTAGTATTTGACATGATTCAAGCCGTCACACAAAAACCGCTGCCTGTAGATTACCGCCTGTTGGCGTCAGGCTATTTGCCTAACTATCTCTACGACTTGAATGCAATTTCACACCATTACAGTATGCATGAATGGTATCGTCAAGCACACGTCAATCCCAAGGTTCAACCTTTAGCGTCAATCCAAGACTATTCCAGTACCATGCGTCAAGGACTACCAACTCAGTAGGTGCTGTATTCTGTCTTCACAAGAAGAAATACGATAATCAACTAGAAATTTGAATCCGCTTTGTTTATAAAATAAAAAATAAAGTTAAAAAAATTGGAATTACAACATGTTAAAAAAAACCTTAAGTGTTGCCCTACTCGGCTCAGCATTACTGTTTGCTGGCTGCCAGTCCACACCAAGCTCTTCTGCTGCCGAGGTCAATAATTTACAAATGCTTCAAAACCGCACGTGGATTGCGACTCAAATTGGAGCTCAAAACATTAAAACCAATCCAAGTGCCCATAATATTCCTGCACTACAGTTTGATGAAGCAACAAAGCGTGTTTCAGGCGCTGATGGGTGTAACCGTTTGATGGGAACTTATCAAGCCACGGGCAATACCTTGGTACTTTCACAAATGGCATCTACTAAAATGGCGTGTATTGATAATACCTTGCCGAATCAATTTAACACCGCACTAGCCAACGTCACCAACTATCAAGTGTATAACAACACCCTGAAATTACTGGATCGCAATGGCAACCTATTGGTTGAATTTACCAGAGCAAAACAACCGCGTTAAAATTTTAAGATAAGGGTCTGTATTACAGACCTTTTTCATTTGTATAACCAACATTACATCTGTGTGCCACAAAATTCGCTTATCGTGGTCACGTATATTCAGAAAAGGAAAAAATTCATGCAACAAGCATTATTGGGTGGTGGCTGCTTTTGGTGTGTCGAAGCAGTATTTCTTCAATTAAAAGGCGTGACTCGAGTGGTCAGTGGTTATGCAGGTGGCACAACTGAAAATCCGAGCTATGAAGACATCTGCCGAGGCAATACAGGACATGCAGAAGTCATCCTGATTGATTTTGATGAAAGCCAAATTCAATATTCACAATTGCTTGAAGTATTTTTTGCAACGCATGACCCAACGACGTTAAACCGCCAAGGCAATGATATTGGTACACAATATCGCTCAGTGATTTATTACTTCAACCCAGAACAGCAGCAAGCTGCGGAACACATCATTCAGGAATTAAAAGCCCAAGGCATTAACATTGTCACGGAAGTGACCTCTGCACCACCGTTTTATCCAGCCGAAGAGTATCATCAAAATTACTTTGCTCGGAATCCGACTCAAGGTTACTGTAATTTTGCCATTCCACCGAAACTTTTAAAACTGCACAGTAAGTTCCAAGCACTGCTGAAAACTGAATAAGTCAGCAATAAAAAAGCGACCAATATGGTCGCTTTTTCGCATCATCAATGCTTAATTTTCACTGACAAAAGCAATATCACTGAGTCCGGCTTCACTCGCGCGTGACATCACTTGTGCAACAGTATCATAACGTGATTCTTTATCGGCACGTAACTGTACGGTTGGCTTCTGTTCGGCTTGACCCGCCTCATTAAAACGAGTCTGCAACTCATCTAAACTAATGATTTGGTCATTCCACGCCACTTCACCATTGGCATTAATACTGACTGTAATTGCTTCAGGTGGTGGATCAACAATATCCGCAGTGGTTTTTGGCAAGGTTAATGGAATTGATGGGTTGGCAACGGTTGCAGTCACCAAGAAGATGATCATCAATACCAACATAATATCGATGAGCGGAATGAGATTCATCTCATTCATGCCCGAATCGTTGTCTTCACCCAATTGAAAAGCCATTAAGCTTGACCTCCAACTAAACCTTGTTGTGTCGCTTTCACTTCAACTTTTTGCGTTGTTGTTTCTTGCTGCAACATGGTATCAATCAATAAGCTGTGTGCTTGATCTTGCAGTTCATTTGACAAAGTACGGTTGGCACGTACACAAATGTTGTACGCCAATACCGCAGGAATCGCAACTGCCAAACCTAAACCCGTCATGATCAGTGCTTCACCTACAGGGGTTGCCACTTGAGCTAAACCTGCTTGACCACTTTTACCAACAGCAACCAGAGCATGGAAAATACCCCAAACTGTACCAAATAAACCGACAAAAGGACCGATCGAAGCAATGGTACCTAAAACCGATACACCTTTTTCTGCATTGGCTTTTTCTACAGAAATTTGACGCAATAGCGCTTGTTCTGCAACTGCTTTACGCTGTTCAAAACTTAGCGGTGCCAATTTCGCTTTCAGCTTAGTGAGTGCTGCTGCAAGTTGAGCATGTGCTTGTTGTTTAAGTTGGCGTGTGCCCATCAGACGTAAAATAAAAATCGTCCATGTTGCGATAGACATTGCCAATAATACGAAATACAGGGTTTTACTCACCGCATCCGCATGTTGCCAATAAACTGAAAAGTTCATACTCGAACTCCTGAAATAGTTAGCCGTTAGGATTCAATGTCAATTCAAATGGTTGCTCTGCTCGAATAGGGTAAGCAACACCATTTTCCTTGTACGGTTTGAATTTTGCATTACGCACAGAGCGTAAAATCTTTTCATCTAAAGCGGAAACACCTGTCGACTTGGTCACACGCGCATTAGTAATTTTACCCTTTTCATCGGCCTCAATGAGGATGATGATGCTACGTGTCTCACCCTTTAAGTCACTGTTGCTGTAACTTGGCTTTGGCGAACGACTCCATTGCACCCCTGAACCACCAATTGAAACATTTCTTGTTGTTGGTGTTGGCGCAGGTCTTTCCACCACTGGTTGAGCTACAGGTGCAGGTCTACTGACCACTCTGGTTTCAACCGCTGGAGTACTCACCACGGCTGGTCTCTGCGGCTGTACAGTAGGCTGTGTAACAGGTTTGACGGTTTCTGCTTTTTTAACTTGTTGAACTTTTTCCACCTTCTTCGGAGGTTGTGGCTGAGGTTTTTCCACCACTTTGACCTCTTTTACTTCCTTTGGCTTTGGCTGTTCTTTTTTCGGTTCAGCTTTCGGCTTTGGCGGTAAAGGTTTCGGTTGTTCTTGAATTTTGACAAATCGTACTTTTAATGGCTCTTTTTCCACTTTAGGAAGTTCAGGCGCTTTCATTTGGCTGACCGCCCACAATACCCCAACATGCCCAATGGCAACTGCAATTAAGGCTGAGATGATTTTCTTTTTCATCGGATTAGGAGCTTGCATAGAGGGGGTAGAAAGTTGACTCATTAGAATCTATGACCTAAAAGAAGCGACTGCTCACGACAGTTTAATCGTGGATTTAACAATCAAGCTCATCGGTTAGTACAATTAAAGTATCGCAATAATAAATGAGAAGTGTTTTCATTTGCAACTATTAATTTCACTGTTTTAATGAGTTTTTTGAATCAAAATAAAAAAAGGACCGTTAAAAAACTGGTCCTTTTTCGCATAGGCTAAAAATAGTTATTGGAAAACAACTGTTTTATTGCCATCGACAATAATGCGGTCTTCTAAATGCCACTTTACTGCACGTGCCAAAACATTACGTTCAACGTCTTGACCCAATTCACGCAATTGCTCAACGGTAAAGTCGTGGTTCACACGCTCAACATCCTGCTCAATAATTGGACCTTGGTCTAAATCAGCAGTCACATAGTGAGCCGTAGCACCAATCAACTTCACGCCTTTCTCATGTGCTTGTTTGTATGGATTTGCCCCGACAAAAGCAGGTAAGAACGAATGGTGAATATTGATGATTTTCATTTCCCAGTGCTTCACAAACTCTTCATCCAGAATTTGCATATAACGCGCTAAAACAAGCAAATCATTGCCTTGCATCAATTCATCAATTTTTGCATAGGCTTCCCGTTTGTTTTCTTTGGTCACTGGAACCACTTCAAACGGAATACCGAAGTTCTCTACCGCTTCACGTAAATCAGGATGATTGGAAACTACCTTCGTAATTTCACATGGTAAGCCGCCACGCGCATGACGCCATAACAGCTCAAGTAAAGCGTGATCGACTTTAGAGACTAAAATACCCACTTTTTTCACGTCGCTGACCAAGGTCAAGCGCCATTGCATGGCGTAGCGCTCGGCAACGTTTACCGCAAAAGTTTGGATCAAGCTTTCTTTGCGTGTTTGCAAATGGTCTAATTCAAACTCAACACGCATGAAATAACGCCCGCCCGAAGCTTCCGTTGCGTATTGATCAAGTGCGGTAATATTTGCTCCCTGATGATACAAAAAGCTCGATACAGCCTGCACGATCCCTGGCTTATCTTCACAAGTAATCAGTAAGCGTGCTGTGTTGGCAGTTGTCATGTTCATGTTGGTTCTTATTACACCTAATTTAAATAAGCCGAGTATTCTAGCGCGTTTTACACGCTGACTAAATAGCTGGTTTCAGCTTCAATTGTTTTTCACATGTGAGAGACTGGCAAATAACTCAGAAGGGCCAAAACTTTCCAGTAATCGCTCATAGGTTTCACGGCTTTCACCACGTAAATAGGCCCCTTCAAGGAACACCATTTGACGTAAGGCTTGCCACACCCACTTTTCTTCCAGATGGTTAGAGTCACTGATGTGTCCCGACATATATAAGAAGTTGGTCCAGTTGGTCAGTACAATCCACAAATTAATGACCAAGGCTTCAATTTCTGAAGACGTCATTTGCATTAAACCTGCATCTACAAAGGCTTGATAAATTTTCTGGCCTTGTTGCATGACTTGTCCCGCAAAACGTGGATACATTTTGCGAAAATCTTCATTATTTTCAACCAAATGATAAACATCACGGTGCAAAAATCGATAAGCCCACAACTGGTTGCTTAAGACTTGAAAATAACTAATTTTGTCATTCACATCCAAAGCACGGTCATCGGGTAGCGCGAGCATTTCCAACGTTTCTTTCTGGTACTGCTCCATCAACTCTTTAATAATTTCATTTTTATTGCGAAAGTGGTAATACAAATTGCCTGGACTCATACCCAATTCAGCAGCAATATGATTGGTCGTGACCGAGCGTTCACCACGTTCATTAAACAACTGCAAACTCAATTGCAAAATGCGTTCTTTGGTTTTCACCGTTTTGGAGTGAGACATCCTAAAGTAACCATATATTCAATGGGTTAGAAAACTAACACAGTAAGTGACTTGACTATTTAGAGCATTTGCTCTAAAAAATTAATTATCCGCTTTAATGTAACTGGTAACGCGTCATGAACAGTCAAACAAAAACAACAGCAATGACACCCCATGCTTTTGATCTTCAATACTTACACGACGTACTTGAACAACAAAAGCATGCTTACCAACGCTATCCTTTACCAACAGCAAAGGAACGTATTGATCGTTTAGCACGGCTTAAGCGTATCTTGGTTAAGTACCAAGATCAATTCGCTGAAGCAATCAACCTCGATTATGGTAACCGTTCTATCGCCGAAACCAAAATCGGTGAATTACTCACTTGCCTAGAGCAGATTAAATATTATAGCAAGCATTTAGCAAAATGGATGAAGCCCTCCAAGCGACACGTCGGAATCATCCATCAACCTGCTAAAGCTTGGGTGCAATATCAACCTTTAGGCATCATCGGTATTATTGCGCCTTGGAACTATCCTTTATTGCTCTCGGTTGGCCCTCTCATTTGTGCTTTGGCTGCTGGCAACCATGCCATGATTAAAGTTTCAAGTTCATCCAGTAATTTTGGTCGTGTACTTGAACTGGCTTTATCTGAAATTTTCCCACAAGAGTTGGTAGCCGTCATAAATGGTGGTGGCGCCATTTCCGATGCGTTTAGTCATCTGGCTTTTGATAAAATTGTATTTACCGGCTCCACCAATGTTGGCAAAACCGTGATGGCAGCCGCTTCAGAAAATTTAGTTCCCGTGATTCTGGAACTAGGCGGTAAATCCCCAGTCTTGGTTCATCCATCAATTGATTTAGAAGATGTCGCACAGCGAATTGCTGTAGGAAAACTATGGAATGTAGGTCAAACCTGTGTGGCTCCAGATTTTATGTTCCTACCCAAAGGCAAAACTCAGGAATTTATTGAAAAGTTTCAAGCTTGCGTTTTAGAGATGTATCCGCATTTTAAAAACAATCAGGATTACACCTCTATTATTAATGACAAGCAATATCAACGCATTCAAGGCTATCTGGAAGATGCCCAAGCGCATGGTGCACAAATTATAGCGATTAACCCATTACACGAAGACTTGCACGAAGTGCGTAAAATTGCGCCAACCATTGTCGCAGGCGTGACGCCAGACATGCAAATTATGCAAAATGAGATCTTTGGTCCGCTTTTACCGATCATGGAATATGATCAAATAGATGATGTAATCGACTTTATTAATAGCCGTCCTCGTCCACTTGCTTTATACTACTTCGACTTTGATCAGGCGCGTGCAGATTATGTCGCACAGCGTACCCATTCAGGGCATTTTGGACAAAACACGGTATTAACCCATGTTGCACAAGACGATTTACCCTTCGGTGGCGTTGGTGCATCAGGAATGGGCAAATATCATGGTCCAGAAGGTTTCTTCAGTTTGTCGCATGAACGGTCTATGATGTCGAATCCAAAGCTGTACAGCTTTAAATACATCCTCCCACCGTTTAATAAGCCGATTCACAAATTGATTTTGAAAACTCTTCTTCGCTAAGTGATCAAGGCATGATCTATTGCATCAGATCATGTCCCGTTTTATCAAAAATCGCTTGTCTTTTAAGCGCATTTTTGTTATAAAACGCCCCTTGAATGATTTCATCTGTTTACTTTTAATGACTAGCGCACAATCGGTGCTGTCTAGCAATGGAGTTCACCATGTCTAAGGTTTGCCAAGTTACCGGCAAGCGTCCAGTCGTTGGCAACAACGTCTCGCACGCCAATAACAAAACCAAACGCCGGTTCGAGCCGAACCTGCATCACCACCGTTTTTGGTTAGAAAGCGAAAAACGTTTCGTACGTCTTCGTTTAACCACTAAAGGTATGCGTATTATCGACAAATTGGGCATTGAGAAGGTTGTTGCTGACCTCCGTGCTCAAGGTCAAAAGATCTAAGGAGTCTGAACCATGCGTGATAAAATTCGCTTAGTTTCTACTGCGGGTACAGGTTATTTCTATACCACGACTAAGAACAAACGTACTATGCCGGAAAAAATGGAAATCAAAAAATTTGATCCAAAAATCCGTCAACACGTAATCTTCAAAGAAGCTAAAATCAAGTAATTTTAGTTTCTTTAAAAAACGACCTAATCTTAGGTCGTTTTTTTTTGCATTTTTTTTATGCATCTTGATAAACTTAAAACAATTTTTGGCATTCTTTGTGCTTATTTTCTTTTCACCCTTAACCTGTGTTTAAGGAGTTTTTAGTGCCGCATAATGTAGATCTCATCATATTACTGGCTTTTGGGTTTGGGCTCGCACTTATTTTTGGTTACCTTGCTGCCCGTTTACGCCTCCCTCCTCTAATTGGGTATTTAGTTGCTGGCATTATTCTTAGCCCGAACACCCCAGGAATTGTTGCGGACATTCAACTTGCCAACCAACTTGCCGAACTGGGCGTCATGTTTCTGATGTTTGGGGTCGGTATGCACTTTTCGCTGAATGATCTCCTACAAGTCCGACGCATTGCACTACCGGGTGCCATTTTACAAATTGCAGTGGCAACACTATTAGGCATTGGGGTTTCCATGCTTTGGGGCTGGAGCTTTGGTTCAGCGCTGGTGTTCGGTCTGAGTTTATCTTGTGCCAGTACTGTTGTATTACTCAAAGCCTTAGGTGATCAAGGTCTACTCAATTCGGTCAATGGCAAAATTGCGGTAGGCTGGCTCTTGGTTGAAGACTTGGTGATGGTCTTGGTCTTGGTACTATTACCAGCAACAGCGGTATTGCTGGGTGGTGAATCCATGACTGCTCATGGCGGCAATGATAATATTTGGCTCACATTAGGGCTAACGTTATTAAAAGTGGCTGGTTTCATCGCCTTTATGCTGATTGTGGGTAAACGTTTAGTGCCCATGATTATGCAGGTGGTTGCGCGTTTGGGTTCTCGTGAGCTTTTCACTCTGACCGTGGTTGCCGCAGCCGTTTCGATTGCTTTTGGTGCCTATAAAGTCTTTGGCGTTTCTATGGCTCTCGGCGCATTCTTTGCCGGTATGGTGGTGAAAGAATCTGATTTTAGCCATCGGGCCGAAGAAGAAACCCTACCTTTACGTGAAATCTTTTCCATCCTGTTTTTCGTTTCGGTTGGTATGCTGTTTGATCCGCGTATTTTATGGGAACAGCCTGAACATGTCTTGGCGGTCGTTGCAATTATCATGATTGGTAAAACCATTGCTGCGATGGCACTGGTGCTGTTTTTCCGCTATCCAATCAATACCGCCCTGACCGTTGGCGCAAGTTTGGCGCAAATTGGAGAGTTCTCCTTCATTCTTGCCACTCTAGGACTATCGTTAAAACTGCTTTCCCTTGAAGGGCAAAATTTGATTTTGGCAGGGGCGCTCATTTCCATTACCTTAAACTCCTTTATTTTCTCTGCAATAGAACCCCTTCAAAACTGGATTCGCGAGCGCTCATCTCTGGCACGCTTGCTAGAACGCAGTGGCGACCCACTAGCAATGTTACCCGATGAAGTTTCACAAGATTATTTACGGGATCAGGTGGTGATTGTCGGTCATGGTGAAGTCGGACGTCGCATCACCAAGACACTTATGGCGGAAGACATTAAAGTGGTGATTGCGGAAGAAAACCGTGAAATTGTGGAAAATCTGCGTGAAAAAGGTATCGCCGCTGTTTCTGGTATTGCAACCGAACCTGGGGTACTGATTCAAGCCCATATTCAACATGCACGCTTATTGGTGCTTTCACCTATGGATATTATTGATATCCATAAAATTGTTGATATTGCGAAAACTCTCAATCCGCAAATTCAGGTGCTGATTTGTGCAGAAAGCAAACAAGAAGCCGAAGTGATCCGTAAGGAAAACATTGGCGATGTGTATTTTGCCAAAGAAGAAATGGCAAAAAATATGAGCAATCATATTCTCAATCAAATTGAAATTGCACATCATCAAGCCCCTAGCCATTAGGCATCTCTCTCAATTTTGAACATAAAAAAAGCGCACATCATGTGCGCTTTTTAGCCAATGTAGATTAGCTCATAAACTGTGGTTTTTCGTCCACAACCTCGGCTTGCCATTCATTCACTTGTTTTTCAAGCAAGCTAAATAAAGCGGCCTGAATCATGTGCTGTGCAATCACAGCGGTTTGGTCACCCAATAACGCTTTAACTTCATCGTTAAACTGAATTTTGACCAAAGGTTCTTTTTCCGAGCCTGCATTTCGCAATGCCAACTCACCACCTTCAAGTTGAACCAACTCTAGAACCGCGTCCTGATTCCCAAATAATTCTTTCAATTGCTCTATAGACATATGTTCCTCCATGTTCAACATGGTGGCAAAGGCCTGTTGCACTTTGCATCGCTTAGACTTATTAATATCGGGTCAAAAATCTAAACTTCAAGCGCTCGCCATCTTTTCCTTAAAATTCGACCATTTCGTTACGAAAACCATCAATCAACTGACTCAAATCACGATGCCACTCACGTAAAATTTTGGTATCTGGCAACCATGCCTGAGGCGTTTGCGTCACCTTAATAATTAAGTTGGAAGACGTTTCATCTTCTGGTTCTGGTGCACTTGGTTCTGGCGCATACTGACACATCCGATAAGCACGTTTTAGTTCTGCAATAAAGCCATCTTTCGAGAGCTGCTGCATGACCACCACTTCGGGAGACACCTGCCCCTTAGCAGCCATCTGTTCTTCAATTGACTTCAATGTTGGCTGAAAGTCATTGAGACGGTAATAACGTACCAACTCCTGCAAAAATGCAAGCACTGCACCATGTAAATGAAAAACCGCAGCTTCACGGCAAGCTTGAGCTTGTTGAATATGATCGATTTGCTCTGCTTGCTGGCACGACAAACGTGCAAAATATAATTTCTGGTTGGTTCGGTCGGCATGAAAGCGAGCTACACGGGACATACAATTTTCCTAATTTTTGGGCATTTGTTACAGGTCTAAGATTAAACTTAATTGAATTCAATGCACAATAAAAAATTACATCTGTTCCAATTCTACCCAATAAATTTTTCTTCGAGCTGGCATATTCACAGGTGGATGTATTGGCCTAACATTTTCAATGACCCAAGCCCAATACCCCTCTTGCCAATAAGAAGCTTTCGCAGATTCAATTTCAGTATTCTTCCACGCATGAACAGAATGAATATCAACAAATGCGATAGCTCGTCCTTCTTCTTCATCTCCACACTGATTCAGATAATGCGTATTTTCAACAATGATTAAATTTTTAAGAGGAAGTTGCTCAGGTCGCCAAGAGCGAATTTCTAATGTCTTTACGCCTTGAGTAATATATTCACCAGATGGAGCCACTATAGAGAGTGCTTGATACAACTTTCTCATTATTTTCCCATAAAAAAGGAGCATCAATTGCTCCTCTTTACTTATGCTTCTGGCTTCTCAGGCTTATTTTCGGCCTGTTTTACACGAATACCTGTCCCATGTAGACGTAAGGTATTTAAACCTTTAATCGCTTTCACAGCTTCACGACCATGCGGCATGTCCACAAAAGCGAAGCCTTTAGATTTACCTGTTTCGGCATCCAACACCAATTGACAGGTCTCTACTGTGCCATATTGTTGAAACAGTTTCAGTAACTCAGCTTCTGTCACGGTACGTTCTAAATTACGAACTAAAATTTTCATTTAACAACCTTCAAAAATAGGCAAAATCATCAAAAAGCAATCGCCTACGCTACTTTCTGAACATTGCACATCAAATACAACATTGGAATCCACTTAGTTTAATCGAGATTAATCCCAAAATCTAAATTAATCGACTGTCGTTCAATTAAGGCACTTTTCACCGTTTGCTGGCGGGGTTTATGATGGGTTTCCAACGTACATAAATTTCGAGTGAGATCATTTAAGAAATAGCTGTCAACTTTACGCCCTTGTTCATCAATCACATCTCGCGCCCAAAGATTCAAATTTTGCTTGGTGAGTATAAGTTCATTCTGCGCACGAGTCAGCGCCACATAGAGCACCCGACGTTCTTCCTCGACCGCATCAAAATCTCCCTGAGCACGTGCATGCGGGTACTGCCCAGCCGTCACATTCGCGACGTAACACACTTTCTGCTCCGTACCTTTGGCAGAGTGAATGGTAATTAATGTGACTACATCTGTATCCGACTGACGTTCAATCTCAGAAATGGAAACCGGATCAAGCACATATTCCTCTAAAAACTCACTCAACTGGGCATGTTTAGAAGCCAATTGTTTGACCAATTCAAAGTCACCTTGGCGACGGCTCCAGTCTTTTTTATAGTTCTCAGCCAATTGCGCTTCAAGGGCTTGAATACCTAAACTGACACACGCTTGCACATCTTGCTTCAGTACCGTCATCTGCTTCATCATCAATAAGGTTTCAGCAGGAATGCGCCCAAACTGTTCTAATTGATTAAAAATCAGTTCGAATTCAGGTTGAAGTAACAACTGTTGTGCCAGACGACTTGCCCCCACATCGCCCACCCCATTCCATAGGGTAAGAAAGCGCATCCACGCAATATCATCTAAAGGATTGGCAATTACCCGTAGCAAACTGAGCAAATCTTTCACATGTGCAGTTTCAAGCAGTTTCATCCCACCAATAAAACGGTAAGGAACATTGGCCGCTATACACGCCGCTTCAATATGCCGCGCAGCGAAGCTTGAGCGCACTAAGACCATATGATCCGACCATTTCTGCCCCTGCAAATAATGGCGCTCTTTAATATCAATTGCGATCCATTTGGCTTCATCAAACTCATTCGGGAAAATATGCATGCGCGGCTTAATTCCCTCACCTCGATAGGCATCAAGACGCTTGTCATATTGAATCTCAGATTGATCGAGCAGCCAATTGGAGAGGTCTAAAATTTCTTGGGTGGAACGATAATTTTGCTCAAGTTTAAAGACTTGGGCATTGGGTACGCGTTCTTTAAAATGATGAATATTTTCAAAATCCGCCCCGCGAAAACCATAAATAGACTGCGCGTCATCACCCACACAGAACAGACTCACTTGGTCTTTCAGCGGTTCAAGCAACGCCCATTGCAAAGGATTGGTGTCCTGCATTTCATCCACCAGCATGTGCTTACAAATCGATGCGACATAATCAACCAAGCCTTCAGATTGATCGAGTGCCGAAGCCACAATTGCGAGAATGTCATCATAATCCAAGAAACTACGCGCACGCTTTCGTGTCTCGTACTCTTGCATAATTTTGGCAATTTGATCTTTAAACACCAAATATTCAGGATGTTGCTTTTCTAAAGCATCGCTCAATTTTTGGCGGGTATTGCGCGCAAAAGAGTACAAATCACACAGCTCTTGTGGCTTAGGCAACTGATTGGGATTTTTCTTGTCATCTTTACCACGAATTAAACGGAACATCATGATTTGGTCATCACGGTCGATAATCGTGAATTGCTCTAAACCAAAGGCTTTCGGCACACGACGCAATAAATACATACAAAAAGTATGAAAAGTCGATGCGCGAAGTCCTTTGGCTTGCTCCCCTAAAGCCAACTCTACTCGGGCTACGATTTCACTGGCTGAACGACGAGTAAAGGTTAAAATTTGAATTTGGTTGGCGGGGACGCCTTGATCAATCAGGTACGCAGCACGTGCCACAATGGTTTTCGTTTTGCCACAGCCAGCCCCTGCGAGTACCAGACTGTGTTGCGACGCAGTCGTGGCAGCTTGTTTTTGTTGCGGGTTTAATTCATCAATTAGGCTGGCTAAACTCATAGTGTCTCATCGTGCTGGGAAGATGACTAGTTTAACAGAGCTACAGATAAATTATGAATTTTAGCCAGATGATCATGGCATCGTTTGATCGATAACAAATAAGCCAATCAAAATGAATAGTTACAGATCAATAATGACAATGACATGAGCATTTTTTAAATCAAAGCAATTTAAATCAACAAGAATGTCTCGATTTAATTTATACAATCTATCCAGACTGATATGCCGATTTTTAATTTCAAAAAAATGGGATACGAGACAAAACGGCATGGATGCCGTTCGTTGGATTGGGGTATAGGGACATATCCTCAATCCAACAAAGGATTTTTGTTACTGTTCATCCTTGAAAAGTAAGGCATTCTCTACACAAAAATATTTAAATTTATTGAGAGTAATGTGGTTGTTACGGCGTTAGGGCTAAAATTCTAGCAACATTCTGACAGGTTCTTTCCAAATTCTTCTCAGCATTTTCTAAAGCGGTTTGCAAATCACATGCCCGATCTACAATCCCTAAAATTGCAGTAAAGCCTTCTGCATAGAGCTCCTCTATGCCCTCACCCACATAACCTGCACAAGCAATCACAGGCGTATTCAGTTTTTTGGCAACTTGTGCGACACCATACGGTGTTTTGCCAAATTTGGTTTGGAAATCTATTCCACCCTCTCCAGTAAAGACAAAATCTGCCCGTTCAATTTTTTCCGCCAATCGTGTTTCTTCTATCACAATTTCCACGCCTGAACGAAGGGTTGCCCCTGCAAATGCCATTAAGCCAAAACCCAAACCACCTGCGGCACCCGCGCCAGCAACATGAGCATAATCAAGTTGGAGTTGCGATTTAACCAAGCCAGCAAAATACTTTAGGTTCTGATCCAATTGCTCAACCATGGTTGGTTTTGCCCCTTTTTGCGGAGCAAATACGTAAGCCGCACCGTGTTCACCATAGAGCGGATTATTCACATCACTGGCAATCAGCATCTCAACTTGTGCCAATCGAGTATCCAAATTCGATAAATCAATCTGGCTAATCTGATGTAATTGTCCGCCCCCCTGAACCACCTCTTTGCCAGTGACATCTAAAAATCGAACCCCAAGTGCTTGAGCCATACCCATGCCTGCATCATTGGTGACGCTGCCACCGAGTCCAATAATGATTTTTTTAACCCCATGATCAAGGGCTAGCTGAATCATTTCCCCTGTTCCAAAGGTCGATGTTAAGGCTGGATTTCGCTCTGAAGGCTCCAGTAAATGAATGCCATTGGCTTTGGCCATTTCAATCACAGCCGTTCGCCCTTCATCAATCAAGCCAAAATATGTCTCGACTTTCTGTTCGATGAAAGGGCCCGACACACTACAGCTCACCATCTCACCGTGCGCAGCAGCAACCAAAGCATCTACTGTTCCCTCACCGCCATCTGCCATGGGGACATGAATATATTTTGCCTCAGGGAAGACACGTTCTAAGCCTCGTTGCATCGCCTGACATGCTTGTAGCGCAGTCATACTTTCTTTAAAAGAGTCTGGGGCAAGTACAAAGATTTTAGACATAGCAGTTGTGCTTTTTAAGATGAATTATCCTCAATCATACGCAATAAAAAAGAGTGCATATAGCACTCTTGTTCCACTTAATCATCTGTAATAATTACACATCAGCCGAACTCTTGGGTACTTCATGCTTAATATAAGAGGCCAAAGTGAGGTAGTTGATGCCTTGAAATAGAATATCTATCGCCAAAAACATACCCAACACCCAAAATGGTGCTGTCGGTGACATTAAGATAATTACCCCTGTAATAAAGGTCAGAATTCCAGAGAAAAGCGTCCAGCCCCAACCTGCCAAAGGCTTGAGTATAAAGGCATTAACACTCCGTACAATCCCTGCGATCACTAAAAAAATAGCCAAGAGACTGGTCAATACAATGGCAGTTTTGACAGGTGTGGTAAAGGCATAATAACCCGCGATCAGATAGAAAATAGCAAATGCAGCCCAAAGCCAACGATAGCCTCCTTCAAAGATTTTAAAAGCCGCGACCAAATGCAGCACACCACCTACCATCATTAAGATACCAAACAAATAAACTGCGGACAGCGTGGCAAAAGGTAAATAGGCGAGCAACACCAAACCAAATAAAGTCAGGAGTACACCTAAGACCAAGTACCATTTCCGATTTTCATGTAATTGATGACGAATAAGATCATTTCCAACTGTTTTCATAATTTTTCTCAAGTACTTACAATGGAATGCAATTATTGTGGTCTTTTTTTCCGTAACTGTCTGTTATCAATCTGCATCTTTTTTATCCACATTAGTCTTCCCTTCTGTGGATAAAAAAGCACTTATACACAGCTTTATTTAATCCAACCAATTTCCAGTGCTGTAATTTCGTTGAGTAGCGTATCTTGTAAACGATCTGGCATTTTACTTTTCTCGGCAGAAACAGGAATATGCCCCGCCATTAACTCTGCTTTGGCTTGTGGAAATAAAGGCTGTTGTTTCGGATAAGCATAGCCTTGAGGATAGAGCGGTTGTCCTGTCGCAGCGTCATATTTATCGGTTGCACCAAAGGCATGTAATAGCTCATGTACCAAAACAATTTGATTCTGCTCATTTTGTTTTTTACTGGCATACAAATTCACTGCACCAATACGCCCCTTTTCCAAAGCAGTAGAGTGTTTTAATTCACGTGTGCGTTCGGGATCGTAATAATTTAAATACAGCGTGACAGCAGGAGCACCATCACTGCGCTCATGCTGTTGCCAATCATAAAAGCGGAATTTAAGACTCCACAATATGATATCGAGCATGTTCGCCTGCTCTGGTACCTTCGGTGGTTTTTGGGTTAATTCACGCCCTAAATTTAAATAAACCTGAATAGGTTGACCACGATAATGTGCTGACATTTGCTGGAGATAAGGCTGCACAGTCGCAAGATCACTTAAAGATAATTGTTGAATATATTGTTGCGTACTGGCTTGATCATCGGCATTAATAGGATGCAGCAATACAATAATCGGTTTATCCCAGTTCTGATTTTGATCGCGCCAAGCGTTTACTGCCACAATTAACAAAATCAGCAATAGACATAAAATTCTAATTTTTTTCCACATTTATTTTAAGCACTCTGCTTCTTCATTTTTCTTAAATACATCTGGCTCATATCTACTTTTGTTTCAAAAAGATTAAGCGTTTTAATTAAGCCTGATAATTTTGCTCTACCATAATTACGAGAATCAAATTCAGGTTTTACAGCGCTGATATATTGTCCAACCATACTTAAATTTGCCCATCCATTTTCATCTGCATTATCTTTCACTGCTTTATAGATTAAATTTAAAGTTGCACGATCCATTATATCTGTCGTGGTAGTATCCTTAACTGAAGAAACAGCTTTTACATCGGATATTTTATTTGTATCTAATATCTTCTTTACTTGAAGATTTACAATTTCATAATCTTCCGTATTCTTTAGATCACTCTCGGAAATCAAATTTTCAACAAAAACAAATTTATCACAGGCCTTTTTAAATGCCTCTGGTGTAGATTTTTTACCAAAACCATAAACACTTAAACCATTTTCACGAATACGCGAAGCTAAAGGTGTAAAGTCACTGTCACTCGACACGATACAAAACCCATCTAATGCCCCAGCATAGAGTAAGTCCATTGCATCAATGATTAAAATCATGTCCGTTGCATCTTTACCTTTTGTGTAGGCAAATTGCTGAACGGGAGTAATGGCATGAGGCAACAAAACATCACGCCATTTCTTTAATGTTTCACTACTCCAATCCCCATAAACACGCTTTACGCTTGCAATTCCATATTTAGCCACTTCTTCTAATACTAATGAAATAGCACTAATCGATGAATTATCTGCATCAATTAGTACTGCAAACTTCTTTGTTTGAATATCCACAATTCCCCCAATTTTTTACTTTCTTATATGAATGATTGTGACATAAAAAATGCCCACCGAAGTGAGCATTTATATTCAATACCTTAAGTCGTTAAGCCTCAACCCATTTTCCATCTTGGAAAACCAAAGACCATTTGGTTTGTTTCCCTTCTGGCGTTTCCGAACCAATATATTGTGCTTGGTTTTTACGGCTAAATTTCACCAATGTTGGATTCCCTTCTGGGTCAACATCGGGTGCCTGCAAAATAAACTGATACTTCGGATCAAGTTGATCAGCAACACTACGAAGCTCCGAAACTTTAGGTGCACGTGTTTCACGTACTTTCGGGAACTTACTTGCTGCCAAGAATAGACCTGCCGCTCCATCACGCAGAACAAAAAAGTCATCATGCTTGGTCGAGCGTAAGTGTTCCATCTTGATTGGGTCCACACGTGGAGGTGCAGGCTGACCGCTTTTCAAAACCTTGCGGGTATTGTCACAGCTCATGCAAGCAAAGTACGGCCCAAAACGACCTGTCTTAAGTTGCATTTCACCATCACACTTATCACATGGAATGGTTGGACCATCATAACCTTTGATTTTGAACTCACCTTCTTCCAGTTCAAAACCCGCACAATCAGGATTGTTACCACAAACATGTAGTTTACGACCACCATCAATGACATAACTGTCCATCGCTGTTGCGCAAATCGGACAGCGTTTTTTCGACATCAAGTCTGCTGTTTCTGCGGCATCATCATCAGACAACGCTGCAAGTGATTCGACTGGGGTTAAGTTCAAAGTACCTTTACAGCGCTCTTTCGGTGGCAAGTTATAGCCTGAACACCCTAAGAAGACACCGGTAGTCCCTGTACGAATCTGCATTGGTCGAGAACATTCTGGACAATGTACTGCATCAACTTCCACAGGTTGATTGCGGCGCATACCACTTTCACCTTGTGCATTGGTCAGACGCGTTTTGAAATCACCATAGAAACTGTCAAGCAACTCTTTCCAGTTACGTTCGCCATCGGCCACTTTATCCAACTGACCTTCTAAGTCCGCGGTAAAGTCATAGTTCATGAGGTTATTGAAACTTTCATCCAAACGATCAGTAACAATCTCACCCATTTTTTCTGCATATAGACGACGGTTTTCCAGTTTCACATAACCACGGTCTTGAATAGTAGAAATAATCGCAGCGTAAGTTGATGGTCGACCAATGCCCTTTTTCTCAAGCTCTTTCACCAATGACGCTTCAGTAAAACGTGCAGGCGGCTTGGTAAAGTGTTGTGATGGATCTAGTTTTTCCAGATTCAATACCTCACCCACTTTCACCGCAGGCAATAGCACATCATCATCGGATTTGTTTTGACCACGAACTTTGGTAAAACCGTCAAACACCAAGGTGCGACCTTTGGCTTTCAGTTCAACACCATTGGCATCGACCAAAATTGTGGAAGATAGATATTCGGCTGGTGTCATCTGACATGCCACGAATTGGCGCCAGATTAAATCATATAAACGTTGTGCATCACGTTCCACCCCCACCAAACTATCGCCTTTTAAACCGACATTGGATGGACGAATGGCTTCATGCGCTTCTTGTGCACCCGCTTTATTGCCATAACGGTTTGGCTTCGCAGGTATATATTTTTTACCAAACTCAGTCTCAATATGGTGACGCACCATATTTACCGCATCGTCACTTAAAAAAGTCGAGTCGGTACGCATATAGGTAATGAAACCTGCTTCGTACAAACGTTGCGCCAACATCATGGTTTTCTTAACTGAAAAACCTAAACGTGTGCTGGCTGCTTGCTGTAAAGTCGAGGTGATATACGGCGCACTCGGATTAACCTTGGTCGGTTTATCTTCACGTGCTGAAACTTTGTAATCTGCATCTTTCAAAATTTTCAATAAAGCATCAGTTTCTGCTTTATTGCGTAATTTGAGAGCCTTACCTGCTTGCTTTACCGCCTCTAAACGAATTTCATCGCTTGAAGATTTAGTATCTGCAAATACCTGCCAATATTCTTCAGGAATGAAGGCACGAATTTCACGCTCACGTTCTACGACCAGTTTGACTGCTACAGACTGTACTCGTCCTGCGGATAGACCACGCGCAATTTTCTCCCACAATAAAGGAGAAATCATAAAGCCAACCACACGGTCTAGAAAACGGCGTGCCTGTTGGGCATTGACTTTATTGGTGTCTAAACGTGCTGGATGCTTAAAGGCTTCTTGAATGGCATTTTTGGTAATTTCGTTAAACACTACACGTTGATAACGTGAATCATCACCGCCAATGACTTCTTTTAAATGCCACGCAATCGCTTCCCCTTCACGGTCCAAGTCCGTTGCGAGATAAACTTCATCAACTTGCGATGCCAGTTTTTTTAATTCAGCAACCACATTTTCTTTGCCCGGAAGCACTTCATAATGTGCCTTCCAGTCATGTTCAGGATCAACCCCCATACGGTTGACCAAGGCTTGTTGTGCTTTTTCAGCCTTTTGTACTTCGGTCAGTTTGGTTCGAGTTGCTGTAGTTTTCTTATCCGCAGTTTTACCTGAACCACCCGTCGGCAAGTCACGCACATGACCTACAGAGGATTTTACAATGTAATTTGGGCCTAAATATTTGTTGATTGTTTTCGCTTTTGCAGGCGACTCCACAATCACTAAGGCACGTTTATTCCCAGCATCAGAAGATTTTGCTGTTGTGCTTTTGGATGTGGATCGAGGAGCATTCGCCATAGTTAACCGTTTTTCCTATTTCAGTGAATCTAAAAATTAAAGTTCAGCCAAAGAATGTAAATATGCTTTGATGTCTTCCAATTGGGCTGCTAATAAGTCAGCTTCTTCGTCCCAATAGATTCCTACACAGTTTGCCTGCATATCAATAGCATAAATGCCCTTTAATGCAATGGGAAAATTATTAAATTTTTCATCACCATGCACCACCTTGAGCTGCTGATCTTCAACACGGGCACGCATCAGCGGCAAACGTGCATCTGGAATCAGGACACTATAATAAGCAACCATACTGGCACGATTTGAAGATGCCAACGGAATTTTAGTCCAATCTGGTGCTGCCACTAAGCGTGGGTGTAATCCCATTTTCCGTGCTTTTTCACGCATTAAGCCCAATGCTTTTTCTCGAGGGCTAACGCGGAGTCCCAAAATTGACCCGAGCACAAACACAATAATGACAACAGCAACCCAAATTCCTGTATTTTCCATAGCAAAACCTTTTTTGTCTTTTATTAGAGTTGCATAAGCACAATATAAAACGCAAGTTGGAACGATGAAATTAATTTAGGAACATTTCATGACTATATAAGACTTCATGTCCATTCCAGTAAATATAACCTTTTTCAATCAACTCTTTGAGTAACAAACGCACATCTGCTTTAGGAAACATTTGCTCTAATAAATCACGTAAGGCATAGATGTCTTTCGGCTTATCATTTTTCAATTCGCGTAGCTTTTTCGCGACTTCAAGCTGTACAGGATCTATTTTTCCAAAATCTTTAAACAAAGCATCTTGTGCTTGTTGCACGTCTGGTACTGAAGATGCCAATTCGGCTGAACTCTGTAACAGTTCTACCGCTTGCGCTAAATTACTTGAGCTCACCAACGCTGCTTGATCTTGTTCAAGATGTAACAGTGCCCATTGCTTTAATACTTTTTTACGAAAATTAATCTGCTCATCATAACGTTTCACAATTTTCAGATTAATCAACATGCCCACCAAGTGCTGTGCTTTTTCAGGCACCACTTGCAAGATATTCATAACCGAGTTTTTTAGTGAATCGATGGTATTGGGTTTACCTGGCATTTTCGCCAAAGCATCGCAGTATTGCTTGACCATTTTTAAGTACGGTTTACTTTGAATGACATCCAAGCTTGGAATTTTGTATTTGGGTTTGCTGATTTCAGCCGCATCTTGAATTTGAATCAAGCTACAAGTCAGTGCCGAACCACGCATCAACTCGATTAAAACAGCACTGGTTTTTGCTGCCGAAATCACTTCGACATGCGTATCCGGTTCGAGTAAAGCCATTAACTGTCCAACGACCACCGCATATTCAAACTCTTTCTCTTTGGCTTGAGCAGTTTCTAAAATCACCACTTGCCCTGTATTGACCCACATTGCAAATTCAGTCAGATCTTCCAACGTATATGCAAACTGACCGTTGCAATTAAACAAATACAAAGTCGGATAATGCTGCACCAGATCGCGCAGCATCTTTGCCGTTGGCATATTATTTTCTAGATCGAACAAAACCGCTTTAGCAGACATAAATACAGAATCATGAGAGATAAGCAAAGAGCGTGCATTAGAACGGGAAGCGGGCAAAAGGTCAAGCCTTGCCCTCGTTCCCTTGTTTGAAATGCATAGGATTAAGCCATGCCGCTCAAAGCTTCAAACTAGATCAATAGTGTGGTGGTATATTGCTGAAAGGATCAAAAGCTTCGATCCCTTCAGATAAATCGGCAGATTCCACACGTTGATAAAGAAACTGCATTTGTTTTTTTAAATCAGCAATTTCGGCATGTTGGCGAATCACTTGTTCATTGAGTTGTTCAACTAAATCATCTAAAAATGCAATTCGGACTTGCAAATCTTCAATGGGTGCGGACAATGACGCCTGATTATCTAGATTTTGTTGCTTAGTCATTCAAAGTCCTCATTTGAGATTTCAGGAAACATTATGGCCTATATTACTTTAAGGGATGTCCAGCTTGCATTCGGTGGACCTGCCCTACTCGATGGCGCGAATTTTAACCTAGAACGCGGCGAACGGGTGTGTTTGATTGGCCGTAATGGTGAAGGTAAGTCTACGCTACTTAAACTAATTGAAGGTACTTTATTGCCTGATTCTGGCGAAGTTGCTATTCAAAATGGCTTAACGGTGTCTATGTTGGCACAAGACGTCCCTATGGATTCTGGCAAAGTCGCAGACATTGTGGCAGACGGCGCAGGTGAAGCTGCCACTGTACTTAAAGCATACCACGAAGCATGTGATGCCTGCATCTTAGGTGATATGGAAGCATGCGATCGCATGGGCAATTTACAGCATAAATTGGATCAACTCGATGGCTGGGCTTTAGAAAATAAAGTCAATTCCATTTTAAGTAAGATGGGACTAGACCCAAATGCCGATTTGGCCGATTTATCGGGTGGACGTAAGCGTCGTGTGCTGTTAGCACGTGCCTTACTGACTCAACCAGACGTTCTGTTACTGGACGAACCGACCAACCATTTGGATGTAGAAAGCATTGAATGGTTAGAAAAATTCTTACTCGATCAAAATAACCTAACCCTCTTATTTATCTCGCATGACCGTTCATTTGTGGACAGTATTGCCACCCGTATTGTCGAGCTTGATCGTGGGACTTTACGTAGCTACGAAGGTAACTATTCGCGCTACTTAGACCTCAAAGCACAACAAATGGAAGCCGAAGAAAAACAAAATGCGTTGTTCGATAAACGATTAGCTGAAGAAGAAGTATGGATTCGCCAAGGGATTAAAGCCCGTCGTACCCGTAATGAAGGTCGTGTCCGCGCCTTAAAAGCGCTGCGTGAAGAATCCAAAGCACGTCGTTTCCAGCAAGGCAAAGTCAGCATGGCAACCCAAGATGCCAATCGTTCTGGGAAATTGGTGTTTGATATTGAACACCTCAGTGTTTCTTACGGTGACAACCTACTGATCAAGGATTTCTCTGCGTTGGTGATGCGTGGCGACCGCATTGGTTTAGTTGGGGATAACGGTGTTGGAAAAACCACCTTAATTAAAGCCATTTTAGGTCAAATTGAACATGGTGGTTCAGTCAAAACAGGTACACAGCTTGAGATTGCCTATTTTGACCAATTGCGTAATGCGCTTGACCTTGAAAAAACCGTGATGGCCAATGTGTCAGAAGGCTCTGACTTTGTCGATGTAAATGGTAACCGTCGTCATATCTACAGCTACTTACAAGACTTCCTATTTTCGCCAGAACGCGCACGTACGCCAGTCAAAGCACTCTCTGGTGGTGAAAGGAACCGCATTCTGTTAGCCAAGTTGTTACTCAAACCATCCAATTTAATCGTGATGGATGAGCCAACCAATGATTTGGATATGGTTACGCTAGAATTGCTGGAAGAGATGCTGTCTGATTATAAAGGCACCTTATTGCTCATTTCGCATGACCGTGCCTTTATGGACAACGTAGTCACTTCAACTTGGGTGTTTGATGGCAAAGGCAATATTGATGAGTACATTGGTGGTTATCAGGATTACCTAGAACAACGTCCAGATCAGAAAGTGGTTGATCAAAAAAGTGATGTGAAAAAGGCTCAAGCCAAAGCTGAAGCGGCTGCCGCAGCAGCAACGCCTGCGCCGAAAAAGGTGAAACTGAGCTATAAAGATCAACGAGAACTCGATAGCCTACCTGCGGAAATTGAAGCTCTGGAAGCTGAACAAACTCAACTTTCAGACAAGTTGGCAGATGGTTCTTGGTTTGTTTCAAATGCCGATGCCGCGACTCAAGCGTCACAGCGTCTGACTGAAATTGAAGAACAGTTACTTGAAAAATTGGAACGTTGGGATAGATTAGAAAACCTCAGCAAAGGCAACTAATTTAATGCTCAATAACCCGATTGGCTGAGCCATTTAGCCAATCGGGTTTTTTTATTGTTTAATTCAAATCGTACAAATAGCCAAAGTCATATGACAAACAAACCAATGAGTCGGCTATTTCTGCCACAATTTATGCGTCGGTCGTAGCAACCATTGTGATAATTGGCGAATACTTTGATCAAATATACGTTGCTGTAGCAATACACAAGTCAAAATTGACAGCACCACACAGACCAATACTTCCACAGCCACAGGCAAATTGAGCTGAATCATTCGTGCCAGCCAAATCACCACAAAACCATGTAACAAATACACAGGCAAAGTGTTTTGCCCCAAGCGCATAAAGCAGGTTCCTAGATGCTGAAATAACACCAGAAGCGTGAGTACACCCCAACTTGATAGCAATAAACACGCTATACGAGTCAAACTTCCTTGCCAGATATCCACTTTGAGCTGAGCATAACTCAAACTGCCATACCACCAGAATTGACTTAAATTCGTCCAATACAGAATAAGCACGATGAAACCAAGACTTAGGCTTGCCCAGAGTACCGCGTGATTCTGCTGTTGTAACTTTTGCATGATGGGCTGACCATAACGATACCCCAACACAAAAAAAGGCAAGAAGACACAAATTCTGCCAATGGAATAGGCATAGTTATTCCATGGCGAAAAACCAATGCCTAAAGCAATCAGCGCCGCGAGCACAAGGGCAAAACGGTTTGCATGGAACACATGCATAAATAACGTCCAAGCCATCATCCCCATGAGATACCACATCAGCCAATACGGACGTTCAAACAAACTCCAATGCCATTGCCCAGACATAACTGCATCTGATGCCAAGTACAACAGTTGAAAAGGCACATAAAGCGCAATAAAAAAGATGAGGTTTTTGAGCCAGTTTTTATCTTTATACAACATGCCAGAAATAAAAATAAAAGCAGGCATATGTATGGCATAAATGGTTTCGAGCAGTAACTGATTACTCGCTTGTGACCAACCGATCATACGCTCCAGAAAATGCCCCAACACCACCAGAAAAATTAGACCTGCTTTGGCAGTATCAATCGCGTCATTTCTCATCTATACATGCAATTAATTTGAAATATGTTGCTAGTCTAACATCTGTATTTCAAGTTACTTCATATCCATCATGCTGAATCATCGGGATAAAATGAATCCCCTTTTGTTCAGTCGCATAACCAGAGATGACCAAGCCAAATTTCAAGAGCATAGTTCAGTAAAAAGTACGCGTGCCCTATCCCATCTTTCACCTCATTCATTAAAAATCTAAAACTAGAAAAGATTAACTTGATAATCTTAATGACAATTCAACAGGTTAAATTACCCATTGGCAGCACAAACCAGATTTATCAACATCGATATGCTATACCTATCAACATAAGAATAACTGAGCCTTTTATCATGTTAGATTTGTCACAAATTTTCGCATTTGCTTTGGTGAGCCTAGCAATGGTCCTCACCCCTGGCCCGAATATGATTTACCTGATTTCACGTTCAATTTCTCAAGGAAAAACAGCAGGTTTCATTTCTTTAGGCGGTATCGCTCTGGGCTTTGTCTTGTATATGCTTTGCGCTTCTTTCGGGATCACAGCGCTCGTTGTCGCAGTTCCATATGCTTATGACACGATTCGTATTGTAGGGGCTGTCTATTTACTCTGGTTGGCATGGAAAGCTTTACGCCCCAATGCAGCTCCTATTTTTAGTCTCAAAGATTTATCTATCGATTCACCGTTAAAATTATTTTTAATGGGCTTTTTGACAAGTTTACTTAATCCTAAAATTGCGATTATGTATTTGTCGTTATTGCCACAATTTATTCACCCACAACAAAGCAGTATTTTAGCGCAGTCTATTCAACTCGGTACAATCCAAATTTTTGTCAGCGTTTCAGTAAATGCAGTTATTGTTTTTTCTGCCGGTAGCATTGCACTTTTTCTACAGCGAAAACCACTTTGGGCAAATGTACAGCGTTGGCTCATGGGCACAGTTCTCGCTGGGCTTGCAGTACGCATTCTTCTGGAAAGTCGCCGTTAGACTGTCATATCAAAACCAGCAGATGGTGACAGGCAACGTTCATCCTCATTTTTAGCGTGGATAACCTTGACCAAATAAGTTCATGCTACACTTTGCACAGTCTTCACTTTTTCAAACTAATTATATCGTTATGAGCCAAGCACAGACCTATACACCTGGTGAATTTCAATGGTCATTCCTCCATCCTAAATATTGGGGAGTTTGGCTTGGCATCGTTTTCTTAATGATACTGGCAATTTTGCCGTGGGCAATTCAATATCGCTTAGCCACTTTTCTGGGAAATTTAGCATTTAATAAACTGAAATCCCGCCGTAAAACTACGCTGCGCAATTTAGAAGTCTGTTTTCCAGAATGGAGTCCAGAACAAGTCCAAGACAATGCTCGTCAGGTCTTTGTTGATCAAATGCTCGGTGTGTTTGAAACCCTTAATGCTTGGTACTGCCCACAATGGTTTAAAAAACGGGTCACTATTGAGGGTTTAGAACATATCCAAACCGCGCAAGCAGCGGGTAAAGGCGTCTTACTGCTCGGCACTCATTCCACCTTACTCGATGCAGGCGGCTATTTATGTGCACAATATTTTGAACCCGATGTGGTGTATCGTCCACAAAATAACCCTTTGTTAGACATGCTGATTTATCGTTGTCGTGCCACGATTTACGCCAATCAAATTGACCATGATGATATGCGTGGTCTGATTCGTAATTTAAAAAATGGACATGCCATTTGGTATAGTCCAGACCAAGATTTCGGTTTAAAACAAGGGGTGATGGCGCCCTTTTTTGGGGTGCCTGCCGCAACTGTTACGGCACATCGACGTCTATTAAAAATTTCTAAAGCTGTTGCTGTTCCCCTGTATTTTTATCGCCACGGTGATGTGGCAAATCCAAAGTATCATCTGTTAATTGAACCAGTGGTAGACAACCTACCTAGTGAAGATGAAGTAGATGATGCAGCTCGGGTAAATCAAATTATTGAACGACAGCTTCGAATTGCACCGACTCAATACATGTGGTTTCACCGTCGCTTTAAAACCCGCCCAGAAGGGTATGAAAAAATTTATTGATCAACTGTATCGGGGAGAAAGTATGATTTCATCCTCGATATTTTGATTGATACATTGGCTTGAACGGCACAACAGGACAAAAAGGATAAACTCAATGAAGGTGATGCAGCTTCTTCCTGAACTGAATAGCGGTGGTGTTGAACGTGGCACACTCGAAATTGCCAAAGCGCTGATTAGTCAGGGGCATGAGTCATTGGTGGTTTCCAATGGTGGTCGTATGGTGGCGCAACTCGAAGCCGAAGGCTCTACCCATTTAACCTTGCCCATTCACAAGAAATCATTGTCCAGTCTGTGGCAAATTCGTCCATTACGTCAACTTATTCAGCAGCATCGTCCAGACATTGTGCATGTCCGCTCACGCGTTCCTGCATGGTTGACTCATTTTGCCTTAAAAGGGATTCCTGCAACTGATCGCCCGCACTTGATAAGTACCGTACATGGTTTCTATTCGATTAATCGTTATAGTGCAATTATGACGCAAGCGGAAAAAGTCATTGCGGTTTCGGACAGTGTGG
Organism: Acinetobacter tibetensis; assembly: GCF_023824315.1. NCBI lineage: Bacteria > Pseudomonadati > Pseudomonadota > Gammaproteobacteria > Moraxellales > Moraxellaceae > Acinetobacter > Acinetobacter tibetensis. The sequence continues at coordinate 2,901,500 of NZ_CP098732.1, forward strand.
TGCAGTACATCACCGAACATTATAAAAATTGCCCTCCGCAAGATATCGTGCGTATTTACCGTGGTATAGACCCCAAAGCATTTCCACATGGCTATCAACCGTCAGTACAGTGGATTCAACACACCTTAAAAGACTATCCACAACTCGAACATAAGTTCCTCTTGTGCTTACCAGGTCGAATCACGCGTCTGAAAGGGCATGAAACCTTAATTGAATTAGTACAGCAACTACATACGCAATTCCCCTACCTGCATGCCATTGTGGTTGGCGGAGCTGATCCGAAAAAAGCCGCTTATTTGGATGAACTACAACGCAACATTCAAAGCAAAGGCTTAGAACATCAGATTACCTTCGTCGGTCACCGCTCTGATATTCGTGAATGGCTCGCCTACAGTGATGTGGTCTTGTCTTTATCAAATCAGGCAGAAACCTTTGGACGTACCGCCTTAGAAGCCTTGTCCGTGGGTACACCTGTGATTGGCTGGAAAAGAGGTGGGGTTGCTGAAATTTTATCTTCAGTTTATCCGCAAGGACTCATCCCTGTTGATGATCAAGCTAAACTTATTCGTGTCATCCAACATCATATTGAACAGCCTCAACACGTGGCTCCTGTCACGCAATTTAGCTTGCAAGACATGTGTGATCAGACTTTAGCACTTTATCAACGTATATTGGAGTCGTCATAATTTTTAAATAAATTTCGGGTATCTTAAAACACATAACCCGAGTTCTGCTTCCTGCAAAACTCGGGCATATGAGGTTGTGCTTTCAATCATAATTCTTGTTTTAGTGTTTGGTCGTCCTAACCAGCCATCATTTCCGTGATGATTTTCCTTCAGCGTCGTCTTCCTTAGTGGGATGTTCCGTTCCCTGTTCCGTGTGCTGATGAAATAAGAATAAAAGAATTCTTATCGTTCGACCATTCGTCAGAGACCGAAACCTTTGTAAGCAATTTCCTACACAATTTCTCATGCAATTTGTTTACTGCTTCTCGTTTTTATAATCCTGTGCAATTTCATCCGTTACTATTTTTTCTTCTCGCTCCGCTTTTTCAATCCCTTCTTGTATGGCAATCTGAGCTTCTTGCTCATCTGCATCCGTTTGCTCCAATTCCTCTTGCTGTTGCTCAAATAGACGTCCCGTTTGTAATTTGACATAGATAGGAAAGTGATCTGAACCGATATGCGGTAAACGCTGCATTTGAATGAGAGCAAAATCAGTACTGTGAAACACATGGTCGAGAGACCAGCGTAAAAAGGGATAATCGGCATGAAAAGTATTCACATAATGCCGCCCAACTCGCGGGTCGAGTAAGCCACTGATCCGTTGGAATAGACGCGTCGTTCGTGACCAAGCCACATCATTCAAATCCCCCATGACAATACAGCTTTGATCCAGCTCTTTGATTTGATCACCGATAATCAACAATTCAGCATCTCTTAACGTTGAATCCTTGGCTTCAGTCGGACTAGGCGGTTTCGGATGTAGACAGTACAACTGCACAGGCTGCCCTGAAAGCAGCAGCACAGTAGTATGAATGGAAGGAATTTCATCACTTAAAATAAATTTCACTTCTGTATCGATGAGTTTCAAGCGACTATACAAATGCATGCCATACAGGTTATCTAAGGGAATCGGGACACAATAAGGATAATCCGCCTCAAGCACCTGTAATGCCTGTTGCCAACACTGATCTGTTTCTAAGGTCAAAACCAGATCGGGTTTCAATTGAGTAATTTGTGCAATTAATAAGTGATATTGTGTATTGGGTGTGAGTACATTCGAAACCAATAATGAAATCTGCCGCTCGGGCTGCAATTGCTCGTGAGAAACAGTCTGAACCTGTTTTTTCCACACGAAGGTATAAGGTAAAACCATTTTTAACTGATATGCCAAGGCTGCGATTAACGCGACGAAAATCAATTCACGTTGTAAATCCCAAGGATTAGGCCAAAAGATCAGTAAAATAAAGGCCAGAAGCCCAAGTGCTAAAATTTGTAGTCGTGGAAAATCGGCTCCGCGAATCCACCATTCATCACGCGGAATCAATGACCAAAACGTCAGAATCACCACAACAGCCGCCAAGATTTCCACCCAAATCATATTGTTTTTCTCAATCTATTCCGTTTGGTAAACTAAATCTGGACTAACTTTATCAATTCTGTATGTATCATAAACAAGTTATTTCGTTCAATTATAGTGATGTTTTACTTATGTAGTACTTGCAGTTGTGGTCGCTTTTGATACACTCAAACCCCTTTTAAATTTTTAACGCACCGAGGCAAAATGACATGAAAGTAGGTCTGGTCGGTTGGCGCGGGATGGTTGGTTCTGTCCTTATGCAACGTATGGTTGAAGAGAATGACTTTGCTCACTTTGAGCCATTCTATTTTTCTACCAGTAATGCAGGTGGTGAAGCCCCTGCATTTGGTGGTAAGACTGCCCCAGCACTTATGGATGCGACAGACATTAACAGTCTGAAGCAAATGGATGTCATTATTACCTGTCAAGGTGGCGACTATACCTCTGAAGTCTTTCCAAAGTTAAAAGCTGAAGGCTGGAAAGGCTATTGGATTGATGCAGCTTCTACCCTGCGTATGGAAGATGAAGCCATCATCGTGCTTGACCCTGTCAACATGAACGTGATTAAAGATGGTTTAGTGAATGGCACTAAAACATTTGTCGGCGGTAACTGTACCGTTTCACTGATGCTGATGGGCTTAGGTGGTTTATTCCAAAATAACCTTGTGGAATGGGCAACCTCAATGACCTATCAAGCGGCTTCAGGTGCAGGCGCGCAAAATATGCGTGAACTGATCTCTGGTATGGGCTATTTGTACAACAACACCAAAGATTTATTAGATGACCCACGCTCTCCAATTTTAGACATCGACTCTAAAATTGCTGAATTACAACGTGGTGAAGGTTTCCCTTCTGCAAACTTTGGCGTACCGTTAGCGGGTTCCCTCATTCCGTATATCGATAAACAGCTTGAAAGCGGTCAATCGAAAGAAGAATGGAAAGGTCAAGTTGAAACCAACAAAATCTTAGGCAATCAGCAGATTGTTCCAATTGATGGCCACTGCGTCCGTATTGGTGCCATGCGTTGTCACTCACAAGCAGTTACGTTGAAATTGAAAAAAGACGTGCCGCTAGATGAGATTGAAGACATGTTACGTAGCGCGAACCAATGGGCGAAAGTCGTTCCAAATACGCGTGAAGCTTCAATGACTGATCTGACTCCTGTTGCAGTAACAGGCACACTTAGCGTTCCTGTAGGCCGTTTACGTAAACTGAATATGGGTAAAGAGTACCTCGGTGCATTCACTGTGGGTGATCAACTGTTGTGGGGTGCTGCTGAACCACTACGCCGTATGCTACGTATTCTAATTGATTTTAAAAATGCATAAGCATTTTTAAATTTTCAAACAAAGCCGATCAATTATGATCGGCTTTTTATGTAACTAGAATGTTATCCATTTACAATTCCTCAACATCTCGGTAATGTATAATTCTCTCGTTGCGATATATGACCAGAGTCAAAACTAAGATGACTGTATATAACAAATTAAAAATTGCTATTCTCGCCATTATTGCATCGCAAAATCTTCACGCGATTAGTATTGATCCATTACAGATCCAGTCTGCGCCTGGAGAATTACTCTACGCAGAAATTCCATTTCATCATGCAAAAACCGATGAGCCTGTTCAAGTCAGCTTGGCGACACCAGAAGATATCAATACCTTAGGTGTTGTTCATCAACCTCCAGGTCATCTGAATTTCTTTTCTCGACAAAACAGTTCAGGTGAGGGCGTCATTACCATCACGTCATCTCGTCCATTGACGGAATCTGAGCTGAATATCGTGGTGCGTATTCAGGAAGGTAATGCGGTACATTTACGCCATATTCGTACACCGATCCAACGTACCACTGCACCTAAGCCGATGTTTAGTGCCAAAGCCAATGAAAAAGTGCTTAGTCCAATCATGATTGTGAGTGAAAAGGATATTGCGCTTAACTTGCCGACCAGTGCTCAACTTCAGCCTCCTGAAGCAGCACAACTGAATCCAATGTCCAATTCAGTTGATTCACTAAAACTAAAAACAATACAACCGCCAAAGTTGGCAACAGTGACTGACTCAAATGAAGCGCCTATCGTCGTTTCTAGTTTAAATACCGCGAGTACACCAGCAGCACAGGCCAAAGTGCTTACCGAAACTCAGACTGACTCAGCAAAGTCAACGACAAGCATTGCCAAAAATACCTCCAATACGGCAAATCTAACCCCTAAACAGTCATCTGCCCCGCAAGTACAGCAGTATCAGAAACGTGCGGAAACAGCGAAAGTTTCTGCTGCATCAGCTCAAGCAACAACTTCAACACCCAAATTACCAACTGAACCAAAGCCAGCAACCATCAAGCCTGCTCCTACTGCGGCAGTAGCTGACGTGAAAAAAGTTCAGCCTAATCAGCATACCGTACAAAACAATGAATCGCTTTGGGCAATTGCACAACGGGTTGCCACTGAGCAAAATCGTCCAATTGGTGAAGTGATGCAGCAAATTAAAACCCAAAACTCGCATGCATTTATTCGGGGTGATATCAATCGATTACGTCGTGGGGTGACTTTAAACTTACAAACCAATACCGCCAATAAATCCCAACAAAAAATTGTGGCTCCACCCAACACAGTGGCAAAACAATCTGGAAAAGCAAAATATCGCCTGAATCAAGCCGAAATGAGCTTAGTGGCAGAAAAGAACCCCGAAACCACCAATGGAACAGCAAAGCAGAAAGCTAAGAATGAGCAAATATCAAATGAATTGTCATTAAAAGTTATGACATCTCGGGAAAAAACCGTTAAATTACAGAGAAACGTAACTCAGCTGGAATTGGCACTACGTCAAAAGGACCAAAGAATTCAATTATTAAATGCTCGTCTTGCACAATTGCAACAACAGTTGAAAGCACAACAAGCACAGAAAAAGCCAAACAGCTAACGTGTTATAAATTTTTTAATATTAGAATCAGTGTCTTAAGATTACATTTGATTCGTAAGGGGTAAAACATGCTGATTTATGTGATTCCGTTTATACTTTTGTTAGTCGTGGCAATTGTTTTAAAAAAACGAGAAGCTAGTAAAGAAGCCGATACGGCACCAAAAAAAACGACTGCGGCTCGTAATAAAGCCAAAACTCCTGTAAATAAACGGAAAACCCCACAAAAAACCCAAGTGGTGGAAGATCCAGTTATTGAAAAAAAACAGGAAACACCACTAAGTAACGAGTTACGCAGCCAAATTCAAGGGCAAATTCGTGATCGCAATTACTTTGCAGCAGAAGCACAAATTAATCAGGCACTGAATAAAGATAATTCCCAACATGAACTTTATTTATTGTTATTAGATATCCATCTAGAACAAAAAGATGAATTTGCGGTTAGCCAATTATTCAATCATTTACGCTCGCTTGAACTTGAAGAAACTCTGGCGCTAGCGGAACAGAAAAAAGCTGAACATGAAAAAGAGCATCTTTCATCGGTAGACACTATCGACTTTCAGCCGCAAACGCTTTCAAGCTATGCTGAACCAACCCCTGCGGCACAAAACGCACCAGATTTTGATGCACTCATTGAAAATAAAGTTACAACATCAAGTTCTTTTGATCTGTTGCAGGCGGAAACACCTAGTACCTCTCCTGTTGAAGAAAAGCCGTTAGAGTTTAAGTCTTTCAGTGTAAGCCCTGAAATCATTGAACCTACCATAGAACCAACACCAGAATCAGATGCTCCGTCTCTGAAATTTGATGATTTAGTTGAGCTGAAACCTCAAGTTGAAGAACCAGTTCAGGTACAAAAAGAAAGTGAATTAGCTGTTACTGAACTTAAAGATTTAGAATTTTCGTTTAATTTAGATCCTGCACCAACAACTGAAGCAGTCGTTGAAACTGTTACTGCACCGATAACAGAAAAATCTGAAGATCAGCCAGAATTCAAATTTTCGTTTGATCTTGAACAACCAAGTGCTGAAAAAGCAACGACGCAAGTCGAGGTGCAATCAGAAGTATCTACTATGTCTTTTGACTTAGAGTCACCAAAGACAGATCTTGCAACAGCACACTCGATTCCTCAAGACATGACGGAAACAACAGACTTTGCCACGTCTGCTGTACAAACAGATGTTCATCTACAAGATCCACTGGTGCAATCTTTTCCAGAACTTGGACAAATCAATGAAAGCACATTGAATTTAGATTTAGTACAACAGTATATTCAACTCGGCTCTTATGAAGCAGCTCGTCAACTGTTTGCTGAGAGTTCGAATAATTTTTCAGCGGAACAGCAGCAACGCGCGGAACAGTTACTGAATCAAATAGCATCTTAAGGCATTTCCCTCTACTATAAAGCAGTCATACATGACTGCTTTTTTTATGATGAAAAAAATTGCTTTGATTTATATGGGTGGGACCTTTGGCTGCGTGGGTGAACCACTGAGCCCTATGCCTGCTGATGAGTTTCTACCTCAACTTAAGAAAGTCTTACCTCTGGATTTGACCGTTGAATGCATGATTGCACCTGTCATTAAAGACAGTAGCGCCTGCACACCTGCCGATTGGTTACAGTTAATACAATTTGTACAACGGCTCCAATTACAACAGTTCCAGCATTTTGTGCTTATCCATGGCACAGATACCATGAGTTATGCCTGTGCCATCCTCTCTCGATTCCTAGGACAATCCGCGCATGTTGTGCTTACGGGTAGCCAATATCCTCTACTCAATATTCAGGGTACCAACACACGTGAATTTACCGATGCCATCGACAACCTAAGCTTTGCATTACATGCCGTTCAAACTCAACCCGTTGGCGTATATCTTGCCTTTCATCAGCAGTTATTTCATGGACGCAGTGTTTTAAAACAACACACCACGGAACTTGATGCTTTCTCAGGGCTAAGTAGCCAACAAGAACTGCGTCAACCCGAGTCGGCTTATCCAGTTCAAGCTGAAGATCTAATCAAAGCCAATCAATTCAATTGTCTAAATCTTATGATGCAACCCATTGCATTAGATCAGCAATTACAAAACATTAAGACTATTGCACAACATCCGCCTAGTTTTCTCATTTTACAAGGCTTTGGTACAGGCAATATCTCAGTCAATGCAGACTGTATCGAATGCTTTAAACAGCTACGTCAACAAGGTTGTATGGTTTTACTTACCACTCAGGTCAGCTTTGGCAAAACTGACCAACGCTATGCGATTAGCAGTTGGATTCAGGATGCTGGTGTAGTGGTGAGTGATTGCATCAGCCATGCAGACTTATATGCCAAAGCGCTGTTGATGTATCTCAAGCATGATTCCATTGATCAATGTTTCACCCATTGGCATGACTCGGTTTAATCAAAGGTAAATAGATCTATGCAACGTTTTGCCATTGGCATTGAATTTTCAGGCGCAGGATATCGTGGCTGGCAAACCCAACAAGCCGGGGTAATCAGTGTGCAAGAAACACTTGAAACTATCCTGAGTAAAGTTGCAGCCGAACCCATTGCACTACATGGCGCAGGTCGTACTGATGCAGGTGTACATGCAACCAATATGGTGGCTCATTTCGATACACATGCAATCAGACCTCTACGTGGCTGGTTAATGGGTGCCAATAGCCAACTACCTAAAGACATTGCCATCCAATGGATTAAGGAGATGGATCATGAGTTTCATGCCCGTTTCAAGGCTCAAGCACGTCGTTATCGCTATGTGGTCTATAACCATCCACAACGCCCTGCTTTACTGCATAAACAAGTAACCCATGCACACTACACATTAGATGTAGAAAAAATGATTGCTGCTGCAAAAAAGTTTGAAGGTACACATAATTTTGAAAGCTTTCGTGCTGCGGCTTGTCAGTCCAATCAACCTGTGCGCCACGTGAGCCATTGTCGCTTAATTCGACATGGCGCATATTTGGTGCTGGATATTCAAGCCGATGGCTTCTTACACCATATGGTGCGTAATATTATGGGCTGTTTGCTGGAAATTGGACAAGGCATGTATGACATTGACCATATTGACCATATTTTCGCTGCACAAGATCGTAAAGCAGCGGGCGTAACAGCCCCACCCGATGGCTTATATTTTATTCATGCCGATTATCCAGCGCAGTTTGATTTACCCAAAGTGCCTTTAGGTCCTCATTGGTTAAACATGCCAGATTAATGCTCTACATATAATAAAAAACCTCCACATGGGAGGTTTTTTAAATTTTAAACTAACGCTGTTTACGTTTTCGATATTCAACAGGTGTTTCATTGGTCCAGCGCTTAAATGCACGATAAAACGTACTCGGCTCTGAAAACCCGGTCAAATAAACAATCCGCTCTACACTTTCATTGGTATTCGCAAGCAGCCTTTTCGCTAAACGACAACGATAGTCCGATAGAATCTGCTGAAAACTGGTATTGGCTTCACTCAGTTGGGTACGTAAACGACGCGGCGTAATATTTAAATGTACAGCAACCGTTTCTAAAGTGGTTTCACCGCTTTCTAAGGTTGAACCAATCGCACGGCGTACCTCACCTACCAAATCATAGCGCGCCAATTCTTGCAGTTTTTCAATTGCCAATTGTTCATGCAATTGCAATAACTCAGGTTCGGCCTGCCACAATGGATAAGCCAAAATCGCAGGATCAAAATAAAGCCGTGTTTCTTTTTGACCCAAGCTCACAGGACACTCAAAGACACGGAAATATTCGTCATCTGGTGCACCTTGAGAAAAATTAAAGTCGATATACAGCGGCTGAAAACGTCCTTCCGTAATAAATTTAAAAAAGCGCAAGATCCCTGACATAGCACATTCAGAAAAATGTCGATTAATTAAATTTTCCGCCCACGGCTGCTCACCATTGGTCAAATAACAACGATCATCTTCAACAATCAAACGGGCATGAAAGGCATCGCTAATTAAACGCTGATAGGCCAAAGCACGCTTAAGACCTTCACCAAAATTTTCACTACTAATAAATAAATGTTCAATCACCTGCCCACGATATAAAGGCAAATGCTCACCCAAATGCAAACCGATATCAGGGTCCTTACTGACATCTTCGGCTGCTGTCCAAAAAGCAAACTGCGCATTTAATGGGGTACGATCATTGGCCTGAACTTGATTTAAGGCGACCCCTGCTTTTGTTAAAATTTCTTCGGTTGGTAATCCTGAACGACGAATCGCCTGATAGCCCAATCGTAGTACAACCGATGCATCCGTTAGCTGACCCACGCAATGACCTTCCTTGTATGTGATTCATTTATACCTAAAACAATAAATTTAGATTAACTGCGATTGACCAAACTGACAACATCTATAGTCAAATTTTTCCGGATTTTTTTGAAACCGCCAGTTCGCTTAATTTACTGCCAGCTAACACGTTCTCAAGGGTTTGATTCTTGATTTTTTCTAAAAAATTGACTATAATTTGCCCCTTTCCAATTTGATCATCAGGTAGGCTATGGCCAATAAAGAGGAACTCATTGAGTTCGAAGGCGTTGTCACCGAAACGCTTCCTAATACGATGTTCCGTGTACGTTTAGAAAACGGTCACGAAGTGATTGCCCACATTTCTGGTAAAATGCGTAAACACTATATCCGCATTTTAACTGGCGACAGTGTGAAGGTAGAAATGACCCCTTATGACCTCACGAAAGGTCGTATCACTTATCGTGCACGCTAAGCTCTGATTAGTGAAAGCAAAAAAAGCCACATCATGTGGCTTTTTTTATATCGAGATCTTCTACACCTATTCACTTAAACGTGAGGTTTTACAGCCCACCGTTTGACATTCACGTAAACGTTCTTGTAACCAGTGGTTACGATCCTGAGTGGTGGTTAAACGACACTGCACATTAACAGTACTTTGTACGTCATCGGTACACTCCGCATCGCGCTGACGAATCCATGCCAATTGTGACTTTTTCAACGTTTTTTGTTGTGCTGCATTCAGTTGTTTACGTAATTGTTGATAGTTCTTATTCAAATCGGCATCTGCACTGGCATAAATTTTATTGGTGCAGTAAATATCATCATAGGTGTTACGAGCATTGTCACAGTTATCTGCATAGCTGAAGGTTGCCATCGCCCCGCAGAGGAGAGCCAATATGATTTTGCGCATGAAATTGTCCAAATCGCTTTATTATATGGCCTATCTAAGCATATTTTGCTGAACTTGAACATTGCCCATAGACAGACAAGGTTGTATCTTTTTTATCTCTGCGCTGTACTGCTCTAGACAGTAATTTGCTTTTGACCTTGCATCAAAAAATTACTACAACCCATCATTCTTCTCTATGAGTCAGACATCCTACTGAACGAATAAGCCTGAGTCCCTCGAGTCTGCACAAGCTCATTTACCGCCTGTTATGGGTAAATCTTCCCCCCCATAAAAAACGCAGCGATGGCTGCGTTTTTTACACGACAAAGAGATTATGCGAGTGCAGCAACTACAGCCTGCCCCATCTCCACTGTACCTACTTTATTCATTCCTTCCGACATGATATCCGCAGTACGTAGGCCCTGATCCAAAACTTGTCCTACCGCGTCTTCAATAGCCTGTGCAGCAGCCTCTTCACGGAAGGTATAACGCAACATCATGGCAACCGACAAAATGGTCGCCAATGGGTTCGCCACGTTCTGACCTGCGATATCTGGTGCCGAACCGTGACACGGCTCATACATGCCTTTACCATTTTCATCTAAAGAAGCTGATGGCAACATCCCAATTGAACCTGTCAACATGGCTGCTTCATCTGACAAAATATCGCCAAATAAGTTACCCGTTACAATCACATCAAACTGCTTAGGCGCACGCACCAACTGCATGGCTGCATTGTCGACATACATATGTGACAAATTAATTTCAGGATATTGCTCTTCTTTTAATGCGGTAACGGTTTGCTTCCAAAGCTCTGTCACTTCAAGGACGTTGGCTTTATCGACTGAACAGACTTTGCCACCACGCAAACCAGCTAACTCAAAAGCCACTTTCGCAATACGCTTAATTTCTGACTCTGAATAGACATCGGTGTTAAAGCCTTGCTTCTCGCCATTTTCCAATTCACGAATACCACGTGGCTGACCAAAGTAAATCCCGCCTGTTAATTCACGTACAATCAGAATATCCAAGCCCGCAACAATTTCAGGTTTTAAGCTCGATGCATCTGCCAATTGTGGGTAAAGAATCGCAGGACGTAAATTTGCAAATAAATTCAATTCACTACGAATTTTCAACAAGCCACGTTCTGGACGAATTGAGCGCTCAATGCTATCCCATTTAGGACCACCCACAGCACCTAACAAAATTGCATCGGCTTTTTTTGCCTGTTCCGCTGTCACTGCTGGGTACGGTTCACCATGTGCATCAATGGCTGCACCACCCAATAGGCCATGTTCCCATGTGAGACCTAAATTAAATTTTTCATTGACTCGATCGAGTACATGCTCTGCGGCCTTGACAATTTCAGGACCGATACCATCACCCGCCAAAATCAAAATTTGTTTAGACATGAGAACTTCCATTATTTCATCAGTACTAGGACTGTTTAGAGATTAAATTTTTTGCTCTACAAACTCACCTAACCCAGTTTGCGGGTCATACGGTCTGCAAAAGCGACGAATTGTTTTTTGTTCTTGCTGCAAATCTACGCACAGTGGGTCTGGAGCAGATGCATTCAATAAACTGATATGTTGTCGAGTTCGATCCCGATACATTTTAAAGGTATAGCTTTGTTTGGCTTTAAACGCATGAATCACATGCAAAGTTTCTGCTCGATCTGGTGAAATTGGATAAAATCGAATCACCAATTCTTGTTGTTTCGCAGGCGCAGATAAATACAATGCATTCGGCTGATTCAAGGTTTTGGCTTGTAAACGAACCAAACCTTTATCAATTGCTTCAGAATTTACTCGATGGGTTCGCGCATCGACAATAAAAATGTCGCCTAAACGCTCAAACTCACAATTATGTGTTCCAGAACAATAAATTAAAGCATTTGATGATGGGCTTTCGGCATATTCCACTTGCTTAATGCGAGCACTATCTACCCACTGGCATGCGCTCAGTGTGCTGAACAACAATCCCGCAATAACACATTGACCGAAAACTTTCGTCATTTTGCTAGCCCAACCTTGCGTAATAAAGCATTTATCATGTTGATTATGCCCCGATGTTAGCAAGAGTTGGGCGGTGTTGTCATGACTAAATATGCAACCTTTAGCCTTGGATTTCTTGGAAAACCCAAGGTCGTGATTGTTTGGTTTTCGCTTCATAAGCACGGATATCATCTTGTACTTGTAAAGTTAAACCAATGTCATCTAAACCGTTCAATAAGCAGTGCTTACGAAATGGATCAACTTCAAATTTGAATGCTTCACCATTGGGTGTACGTACTTCTTGTGCAGCAAGATCAATCGTAAGTTGATAACCTTCTGTCGCAGCACATTCTTTGAAAAGTTGATCGACAATTTCTTCAGCCAAAATAACTGGCAACATGCCGTTTTTAAAACTGTTATTAAAGAAAATATCGGCATAACTTGGTGCGATCACGGTACGGAAACCGTATTCTTCCAATGCCCAAGGTGCATGTTCACGGCTTGAACCACAACCGAAATTGGCACGCGAAATAAGAACCGATGCACCTTGATAACGTGGTTGATTTAAGATGAAATCTGGATTTTTGGGACGTTTAGAATTGTCCTGTCCTGGATAGCCTTCATCTAAATAACGTAATTCATCAAATAAGTTATCGCCAAATCCTGTGCGCTTAATTGATTTTAAAAACTGCTTTGGAATAATTAAGTCGGTATCGACATTGGCACGGTCTAATGGTGCAACAATACCTTGTTCAACGGTATAAGCTTTCATGTTTTGCTCCCCTTAGTCCAATTAGAATGTACGAACATCAACAAAATGACCTGCAATCGCCGCGGCGGCTGCCATTGCTGGACTCACCAAATGTGTGCGCCCACCATTGCCCTGACGACCTTCAAAGTTACGGTTTGAAGTCGAAGCACAATGTTCACCCGGCTGTAATTTATCGGCATTCATTGCCAAGCACATTGAGCAACCTGGTTCACGCCATTCAAAACCTGCATCAAGGAAAACTTGATCTAAACCTTCTTCTTCTGCCTGTTTTTTGACTAAACCAGACCCTGGAACCACCATGGCTTGCTTAATGCTTGCAGCTACTTTACGACCTTTCACCACTTCTGCCGCTGCACGAATATCTTCAATTCGTGAATTGGTACATGAACCAATAAATACACGATCCAATTGAATATCCGACAATGCTTGACCCGCTTCTAAGCCCATGTAGTTATAGGCACGTGTCCAGTCATTGCGCTGCACGTCATCTTTCGCTTGTGCCAAAGTCGGTACCGCTTGCGAAACTGGAATCACCATTTCTGGAGAAGTTCCCCAAGACACCTGTGGCTCAATCTCTTCGCCTTGTAATACCACGACGGTATCAAACTCAGCATCGGCATCAGAATGTAAAGTGTTCCAATACTCAACCGCCGCATCCCATTGTTCTGCTTTTGGTGCATAAGGACGGTCTTTCACATAGGCAATGGTTTTGTCATCAACAGCGACCATACCCACACGTGCACCCGCTTCAATCGCCATGTTACATACGGTCATACGGCCTTCAATGGACATATCACGGAACACTTGACCACCAAATTCAATCGCGTGACCCGTACCACCTGCTGTGCCAATTTTACCAATGATCGCTAACACCACATCTTTTGAGGTTACGCCCTGCCCTAAAGTACCGTCGACACGAACCAACATGTTCTTCATTTTTTTCTGAACCAAGCATTGGGTTGCCAATACATGTTCAACTTCTGAAGTGCCAATCCCGTGCGCCAAACAGCCAAAAGCACCATGAGTTGCCGTATGCGAATCACCACACACTACCGTCATACCTGGCAAAGTTAAACCTTGTTCTGGCCCAACGACATGTGCAATCCCTTGACGGATATCATTAATTTTAAATTCAACAATATTGAAGGCTTCACAGTTGTCATCCAAAGTTTGCACTTGAATACGTGAAGTATCATCTTCAATCCCTGCAATTCCTTGCTCACGCTCTTTCTTTGAAGTCGGTACGTTATGATCAGGAGTCGCGACATTCGCACTTAAACGCCAAGGTTGACGTCCAGCAAGTTGTAAACCTTCAAAAGCTTGCGGTGAAGTCACTTCATGCAATAAATGACGGTCGATATAAAGTAAGCACGAACCATCATCACGTTGTTTTACTAAGTGGTCATCCCACAATTTGTCATATAAGGTTTTGCCTGCCATGTCGACGCGCTCCATAGAACTGGGTAATTTCTTTACTTTAAGTGATTATAGCGCTGAAATAATATAAATCTAATTTATCATTTTTATAAATTTAAAAACTTTTTGGAATAATTTAAGCCCCCATTTATCATCTAACTATCCGATCAATTTAAAAAATATATTCGTTTTAACAAATCAAACGAAAATCATTATTATTTACTTATTCCCCACAGCTCAAGGCATGACGCATGGCACACCTTTATCACTTTGTTCAACACAACCAACGCACTTTAAAGAAAACTTTTAGTTATTACATTATGCATATAAGTGTCGCGATGTTGGTCGGATACTGTGTGACAGGTAGCCTGATCATGGCAATCACTTTAAGTTTACTCGAACCTACAGTACAAGCATTTGCCTTTTTCTTCCACGAAAAAGTCTGGGATAAGCAAACAATAACCGCAACGCAACCTTAAGAATCCTGCGTGTAATCCAGTATGTCCTTGAGCTTGAGTTCCTCTTTGCACCCTCCCTCGGGTGCTTTTTTATTTGATTAATCCTTAAAGTTTCTAAATAATAGAATATATATAAAAAAACTTTATGGATCTCCACAATGAATTTGGCTGCCTTTGAAGCATTTGTAAAAGTCATGGAAACAGGTTCAATTTCTTTAGCGGCGGACCAACTGTTCATTACCCAACCTGCGGTAACCAAACGTATTCATAGCTTAGAAGATTATTTTGGGGTGAAATTATTTGAATCGGCAGGACGTGGCGTTCAAGCGACCCACGCTGCACATTCTTTATTACCGAAAGTTAAAAACTGGTTAAATGAACTCGGCGATATTCACCATACCCTGAGCCATGAACAAGGACAGGTACAAGGTAAACTCAAGATTGGCACCAGTCATCACATTGGTCTGCATCATCTGCCGCATCATTTACGCCATTATGTACAACAATTTCCACAAGTCACCTTAGATGTACATTTTGTCGACTCAGAACAAGCACACGAGCAAGTCCTTGCAGGTGATTTAGAACTGGCTTTCCTTACTTTACCTCCACAAGGCGATCATCGACTCAATTATGTCACCATTTGGAATGATCCTCTGGTGTTCGTTGCAGCCCCCTTTCATCCCTTGGCACAAAAGAAAAACCTAAAACTGGAAGATTTAATTGCCTATCCAAGTTTATTGCCCTCTGCCCAAACCTATACCAGTCAAATTACCTTAGCAGAATTTGAAAAACAGGGATTAAAGCCGAAAATTACCATGAGTAATAATCCACTAGAATCTATTCGGATGTTGGTTTCAATTGGTCTAGGCTGGTCAGTCTTACCACAAACCCTGCTCAATCAAGATTTACAGCAACTCGACATTCGGTTTGAAATGAATCGTCAATTGGGCATGGTTTGGCACCCTGGACGTACCCAGTCGAAAGCAGTACTAGAGCTGATTGAAATGATGAAATAACAGAGTGAGCCTTCAGTAATCGCACTGCCGTAGAAGGCTCAACAAGTTAGGTAACTGAATCTTCATGCAACGATTCATTCAACTGATCCACGACAATCGCCCATTCTCCATCGGACTGAATTTTTTCTTCTAAAAATTGACGTTGCGCTTCGCTCCAATAATCTGCCTGTACAAGATGCGTCTGTGCATTCAGTTGATGGGTCACAATAAATAACGCAATTGCATCTTCACTCGCGTCTAAACCGAGCTGTTCAAATAAATGTGTCATTCTTGGTCGAACTTGATTCATGCTCATGTCCTTCAGTTTTCTTATTTTCCCAATTAGCATATCAACTCAACAGCCTAAAAACTGTTAAATCTCTTTAATCTGTCCATGAAAAAAGCATAGGCGGATTTCAATCCCCTATGCTTGTTCATCAAAATCTACTAAAAACGCTTTAGCTAATCGACCAATCTTGAATAGCCCAACCTTGTTCTTTGGCCAAAACTTCTAGACGATCATCTGGATTCACCGCAATCGCATGGTCTGCATATTCCAACAGAAAACGATCATTGATGGAGTCAGAATAAGCCCAAGACTCTTTGACTTCACGGCCCGCCAACCATAAATCTAAACGCGCCAATTTGCCTTTTTGGTAGCATGGAATATTAATCACTTTACCCGTGTATTTTCCATCAACCACTTCAGCATTGGTGGCAATAATTTCAGTAATACCAAATTCACGAAAAATCGGCGCAGTAATAAAATCTGAAGTGGCGGTAATTCCGACCAAGGCATGGCCTGCTTCACGATGCTTTTCAATAGCAGCGAAACCCTCAGGGCGCATTTGAGGACGAATCACTTTCTGCATGAACAATTCATGTAATTCGGTTAAATACTGGTTGTCATGCTGGGTCAAAAATTCAAATACAAATTCATTGTAGGCAATCGGGTCTAATTGCCCTGCCTTATAGTCTTCATAAAATTTGTCGTTCATTTGACGATGGCGGATGGGGTCGACCAGTCCTTCATTGACTAAAAACTCTCCCCAAGAATGATCTGAATCGGTATTCAGTAAGGTGTGATCGAGATCAAATAGCGCCAATTTCATGAAAATACTCGTAAAAACTGAAATTTAAGAAAAAAATTGTAAATCTATCTCCGCTAGTCGATAGAAATTCGTTAAGATCATAGCAATTTTAACATTTTAGCTTTGTTTTGGTTCGAGTTGGATAAAGAAATAACAATCCCCGAACGCGAAGCCACAATATTACACAAAATTTAGGTAGCCAAATGATCGACTCTGAAGGTTTCCGACCCAATGTCGGGATCATTTTGGCAAACGACTTTGGACAGGTTTTATGGGCAAAACGCATTGGACACAATGCTTGGCAATTTCCACAAGGAGGTATCCAATATGGAGAAACCCCCGAACAGGCACTTTATCGTGAGCTGAGAGAAGAAGTTGGCTTACTGCCCGAACACGTCGAAATTGTAGCGCAAACTAAAGGGTGGTTGCGCTACCGTTTGCCACATCGGTATATACGTACGGATTCAGACCCCGTATGTATAGGTCAAAAACAAAAGTGGTTTTTACTCAAGTTAACCGCTTCGGTACAGCATATTCAATTGAATTTGTCCGATCCACCCGAGTTCGACCAATGGCAATGGGTGAGCTATTGGTATCCATTAGGGCAGGTGGTGAATTTCAAGCGAGATGTCTACCGTAAAGCTATGGTGGAATTGTGCAATCAATTACCCATAAAAAAACCTTAAAAAAATGTATAAATATGCAGATTTTTTAAGACACTATTGCTATAAATAAAACTAATTTACATTTTTTTTGGGAGCAGACTCTATGTCGAACATGCAACTGGATACCCTTAGACGTATTGTGCAAGAAATCAATGCGTCCACCAGTATGCATGAATCACTCGATATTATGGTCAATCAGGTCGCTGAAGCGATGCATGTCGATGTCTGCTCGATCTATCTTTTAGATGAACGTAACCAACGTTATCTGCTCATGGCTTCTAAAGGGCTAAATCCTGAATCTGTCGGACATGTGTCCTTACACACAGGCGAAGGTTTGGTCGGTCTGGTTGGACAACGCGAAGAGATTGTCAATCTAGACGATGCACCCAAACATGAACGCTTTATGTACCTACCAGAAACTGGGGAAGAAATTTATAACTCTTTCCTCGGTGTACCCGTCATGTACCGTCGCAAGGTGATGGGTGTGTTGGTGGTTCAAAATAAAGATAAACAAGATTTTAGTGAAGCGGCTGAATCCTTTCTTGTCACACTCTGTGCGCAGCTTTCAGGCGTAATCGCGCACGCACATGCTGTTGGCAATATTGATGTGTTCCGTAAACCCAACAATTTACCTGCTTACAAAACCTTCCAAGGGGTGTCTGGTTCAGGAGGTATTGCATTAGGTCGCGCTGTCATTTTATATCCTCCTGCTGACTTATCGGCAGTACCAGACCGTGAAGCTGATGACATTAGCGAAGAATTGGCTTTACTGGATAGTGCACTCAAGGCTGTTCGAGAAGAAATTCAATCGCTCGACGATAAAATGCAAGATGCCTTGATGGCAGAAGAACGTGCATTGTTTAGCGTCTTCCTGCGTATGCTGGACGAAAATGCCCTACCAGCCGAAATTAAATCGGAAATCCGGGATGGGAATTGGGCACAAGGTGCCGTCCGTATTGTGATTGAAAACCATATTGCGCTATTTGCACAAATGGAAGATGACTATTTACGCGAACGCGTGGCCGACCTGAAAGATTTAGGTCGACGTATTTTGGCTTTTTTACAAGAAGCTGATTCTAGCCACCGTGAACTGACCGACGAAAGCATCCTGATTGGCGAAGAAATTTCAACTGCGGCATTGGTCGAATTACCAGTGGATAAGATTGCAGCGATTGTGACCAGCGAAGGGGCAATGAATTCGCACATGGTCATTGTGGCACGTGCACTAGGAATTCCAACAGTGGTTGGGGTGACTGAACTGCCAATTAATACCCTTGATGATGCTGAGATGATTGTCGATGCACATCAAGGTCGGGTATTTATTAATCCACCACGTCGTTTACGTACTCGCTATAAAGAAATCCAAAAAGAAGAAGAGCAAATTGCCAAAGATCTCAAGCAATATGAGACCAAAGATGCAATTACGCCTGATGGCGTTGCTGTGCCTCTTTATGTGAATACAGGTCTCATGATTGATGTCGTTCGTGGTGTACAACGTGGCGCCAAAGGTGTTGGTCTATATCGCTCTGAAATTCCATTTATGTTACGTGACCGCTTCCCCGGAGAAGAAGAACAACGTGCCATTTATCGTCAACAGCTCAGCCACTTTGCCAACAAGCCTGTGGTTATGCGTACCCTCGATATTGGTGCGGATAAAGATTTGCCTTATTTCTCGATTGAAGAAGAAAACTCTGCCTTGGGCTGGCGAGGTATTCGTTTTACCCTCGATCATCCCGAAATTTTTTCTTCACAAATTCGAGCGATGCTCAAAGCTAGCATTGGACTAAATAATCTGCATATTTTATTGCCGATGGTGACCAGTGTCAGTGAAGTCGAAGAAGCTTTGTATTTACTCGATCGTGACTGGCAAGCGGTGCAAGAAGAAGAGCAGGTTAAAATCAATAAGCCGAAAATTGGCATAATGGTTGAAGTACCGAGTGTGCTGCTACAAATTGAAGAGTTTGCAGAGCTGGTGGATTTCTTCTCAGTGGGTTCGAATGACTTAACCCAATATTTATTGGCGGTTGACCGTAATAATCCACGCGTTGCCAATGTCTACTCACACTTTCACCCTTCAATTTTAAGAGCGCTCACGCGTTTGGTTCAAGAGTGTCATAAGTACAATAAGCCCATCAGTATTTGTGGTGAAATGGCGGGTGATCCGCTCTCTGCCGTCCTGCTTATGGCAATGGGCTTTAATACGCTTTCTATGAGTTCAAGTAACATCTTGCGTGTACGTAAAGCGATTTGTCATGTTCCGATGTCTGATGCTCAAGAACAACTGGATCGTGTTTTAAAAATGAGTAATCCACTCATGATAAAAAGTTGGATGGAATATTATTTCAAAACGCATGGCTTAGCCGATATGGTGAAATCAAGTACTCGTATTGTGGGTGCTTAACACATCCATCATGCTGCACAGAATAGCAATAAAAAAGGGCGATAATCTTCGGAATATCGCCCTTGCTTATGTTTGCTATAACCTCGTTTTGCATTTTTCTTTCGATCTACAAAAACGTGGCTTTGGTTAACTTCATGCATGTGTTTTGCCACAAAGTTGTGAATCACGACTTTTGGCTCAGCTTTCTTCTTGGCCATTCTGTTCCACCTTTTAAATACAGATTTCAATTTTTCTACTTTTACAGCAGGAAAATAAGCATACGCCTTTTTGGCTATTTTACAAGCAGATTTATGCCCATATTGATCATCATCCTCGCCCCAAGTTCACAGCAAAAATACAGATTATTGTATGCAAATTTTGCCTAAATACCTGAATTTGAAGATGGGTATGTCAGCCATGCTGGCTTAAAGATATAATAGAAGTTATTTCACAAATTGGTACACCCTTATGTCAAACCAAGAGGAGTTATTAAAGCTCGATAATCAACTTTGTTTTGCTTTATATTCGACTCATCTTGCGCTGAATCAGTACTATCGAAAATTATTACAGCCGCATGGAATTACCTATCCACAATATTTGGTCATGCTGATTTTATGGGAACAAGATCAGCTCACTGTGTCTGAGATTGGACAACGAATTTTTTTAGAATCTTCCACCCTCACTCCCTTATTAAAACGGCTGGAAAGTTTAGGTTTTATTGAACGCAAACGCTCAGTTGAAGATGAACGACGAGTACTGATTTCCTTGACCACCAACGGACAGGCTCTAAAACAAGCCGTAATGCCAATTCCTGAACAAATTCTGACAGCCATTCAATGTGCGCCAGACCAAGTCAGTCAGTTACGTGAAGAACTCAATCGCTTACGTGCTCAATTAAAAGAGCAATGATGCAGAAAATGGATCAAAATCAGATTGAAATGCCATAGCTGTACATTTTAAAATCAATGTATCGCATTCATGTCTCTACAACGCCAGACAGACTTTTCGGCATGACCAATACTGAAAAATTATTCATATCTGTGAACAATACAATTCAGTATCTGTACTTGATAATGTCTCAATGAGCCGACCTCTTCAGGAGAAGACCGACAGAATAAAGACATCACCCCGTACATAACAAGACTGAGATTAAAAACAGTAAAATCGTCTACGCAAGAGTAAACAATAACGATAGAACGGTCTTTCTTCACACAACGCTTGAGCTTGATCAGTGCAATATCAATGATAAAAAAGCAACTGTAAAAGGATGACAATCATGAGGAATCAAAACATTTAGGTTGTCCAGATATCCACAAGGAAAATTGAGTATGGATATATTTGATAGGGTTCCCTTACCTTCGCCAAATTTAACTGTGGGTGAGTTTTTGGTTAGGCAGACGCATATATGCTTAGACCCTGTCATGCCTCATTGGTTACAACAAAGACATTACAATACATTTACGCCCACGCAGAAGAGTGAAATTATACAATCTTATGGTGTTGGTGAGGTCATTGAGTCTCTAAATCCTCAATTTCCCGTAGGGGTTCAAGTGGTGGGGATTACAGGTTGGAATGAATACGTTTTAGGACATTCTGAGATGTATATTATTGATTCGAGCCTCCCTGCGGAAGCCGTACTTTCTTTATTCTATTTTACAGGTCTTACCGCATATATAGGGTTAATCAAACTTGCCCAACCGAAAGCTGGGGAAACGCTCCTGATTGCCAATGCAGCAAGCACACTGGGTTCTTTACTGGGTCAACTCGCAAAAGCCAAAGGTCTAAGGGTCATCGGCTGTTCGGACTCCAGTAAAAAATGCCAATACTTAGTAAATGAATTGGGTTTTGATTCAGCCATTCATATGAGCAACAAACATTCTGCCACCCAATTAAGCCTTGCAGCACCAGATGGTATAGACATCTTCTTTGATAATAAAGATGAACCACAACAAAGACTAATTTATGCGCAAATGAATCAATCTGGACGTGTCATCGTATTAGACAAGCCATTCACACAGCACCCCACGTCTTACCATTCAGCAAATTTAGAGGGTATTCAGCACAGGTACTTAAGTATTCGGGGGACTATGCTCAGCCCCTATCTCGAATTTATGCATGAATCGAATCGAGTAATCGCTGAATATTTAGCTCAAGGGAAAATGACTTATCAAGCACATCTGATTGAGGGTTTTGACCATTTGCCTGAAGCTTTAATTCATTACTTCAATGAAGAGGCCATGGGAACCTTGATTGTAAAGTTCTAGTTCTACGACCCAGTTTTCATACTTCAAGTTTAGAAACTTGATTGTTCAAAATTATGCAACATCACACATAAAAAAAGCCCAACATCCTGTCGGGCCTTTTCCATATTTGTTGCTCGGTATAACTTCCTGTTGCACCAAAACGATCCTTGCTTTAGAACATTTCAATCCTTGAATGTTCTGGAACATCCTGTTCCTGAATGAAATGCATGATAGGTGATTTCAAAAAAATTGCCTATACGCAAAGTCCATCATTCATTGTACGCTTTGGCTTACACGATTGATTAAAAAATCATCTAATTTATGGTATTTTGTTCAAAAAACAATATTTTATACCGCTAAGACTCGAGCCAATATTTTCTCGACATTTTGCTGTTGTACTTCAAGTATCCCCACAACACGACCATGGAACGCCTGATAACGGGATTGAATAAATACATCTGCAATGAATGCAGGGGCATACTGTTGTAATAAACTGGCTTGTGCCAAAATCACCAACCGACTGACTAAGCTTCGTGCCATAAACTCGAGTTGCTCAGGTGCTTGCTGAAATAACTGTAGCAATTGTTGCAGTTCTGCTTGTAATAATGGCTGTTGCTGGGCTACATCGGCAAAAGACTGCAACAACACCTGCATGGATTCTGGATCTCGTTGAATCGCACGAAGCACATCTAAACACATCACATTGCCTGAGCCTTCCCAAATGGTATTCACAGGCGCTTCTTTAAAAATTCTCGCCATAATCCCTGCATCAACATAACCGTTACCCCCAAAGACTTCCATCATTTCGCCTGTTAGCTCCACCGCGCGTTTACAAATCCAGAACTTCGACGCTGGGGTCATAATGCGTTTCCATGCCACAGATAAAACATCTTCTTGCTCATAGCAATGTGCCAAATGGAAACTGAGTTGTACTGCGGCTTCGGTTTCCAAAGCCAAATCCACCAAAACGGCTTGCATCAGCGGTTGTTCAGACAAATGTTTTCCAAAAGCCTTACGCTGTCGGGTATAAGCAAGGCACTGCACTAAAGCTTGTCGCAGCATAGCGCTGCTACCTACCGAACAAGTGAGCCGAGTATAATTTGCCATTTCAATAATAGTAGGAATACCGCGTCCCACCTCACCAATCATAATGCCCCAAGCCTCTTTAAATTCGACTTCGGAACTGGAATTACTGCGGTTCCCTACTTTTTCTT
The DNA here is from genome assembly GCF_023824315.1 of Acinetobacter tibetensis. Lineage (NCBI taxonomy): Bacteria > Pseudomonadati > Pseudomonadota > Gammaproteobacteria > Moraxellales > Moraxellaceae > Acinetobacter > Acinetobacter tibetensis. The sequence goes on from NZ_CP098732.1 coordinate 2,924,877, forward strand.
TTAGGCGTTGAATCTGTACGGTATTTTTACTGCCATCTTCTAGCCAACGCGGTACAAAGAAACAGGCCAAACCATCCTGCTCGGTTTGTGCCACCACCAAATGTGCATCACACATGGGGGCAGAGAAAAACCATTTATGACCTGTCAGCAAATAAGCTTGACCACGCCCCGACTCTGTAACTGGAATCGCAATGGTTTCATTGGCTCGCACATCTGAACCGCCCTGCTTTTCGGTCATGCCCATGCCCAGCCAAATTGATTTTTTCTGACTGATTGGCACATCACGCGCATCGTATTCGGTTGATAATAACTTAGTGCCAATTTTTTCCCACAATTCAGGTTCACGTTGCAGCAATGGAATACTGCCGAGCGTCATTGCGGTTGGACATAAGCTGCCGCATTCGACTTGTCCACTCAAATAAAAGCGTGCTGCCCAATCCACCCACGCAGTTTGGGATTGCGGTGCAATAAAAGGATAGGCATGTACAGCATGGTTTCGATTCAATTGCATCCACTGATGCCATGCAGGATGGAACTCAATACAATCTTTGCGACGTCCACGTGCATCGAAGGCATGTAAGATGGGGGTATGCCGATTAGCTTGATCTGCATATTGGTAATATTCTGCCGAGCCTGCAACTTGCCCAAGTATTGTTAACGCAGGCTGATCTTGACTGCCATACCGAGTCAAAATTTCTTGTAAAACCTGATCGGTGCTAAATGGGTTATAGCCCTGCTTTTCATCAAATTGATTACTGATTTGATGAGTTGTCCATGTATTCATCATCTTTATTTTGCTCTTGTTCTAATTCGATTTTCATTTCAGTATAGAGAAAAAATGACCTTGATATGTTCAGCTTTGTGCAATGAAGAATCCTGAAGTCCAAGTGCGTCGTAGACCGCGCCAATCCAGAGCCAAGCTCACACAAGAAGCTTTGCAAGAAAGTTTTGTTCGGCTTTTACATGAGCGTCATGCGCACGAAATCACCATTCGTGAAATTACGGATATAGCAGGAGTCGGCTTGGGTACCTTTTATGAATACTTTTCAAAGAAGGAAGATTTGGTTGCATTGACCATTCATCAACATGTGAAAAGTAATGCCGAACTACTCAAAAGTTATGCACAAAGTCTGATGGAGTTATCCACAAAATTAAGTTTTGCAGACTATTTACAGCAGATTATCCACTTTCAGCTTGAACAGATTCAGGCTCGGCAGTTTCTTTGGGCACAGACTTTTTTGCTCGAACGGCAAGTTTCGAACATTGAAAGTTACCGTAAAAGTTATGCCATGATGGTACAGATGTGGCACAGCATCCTTAAGCCTTATATTGATGATGCAGAACAACTCCAGCACATCAGTTTAAATGTGCAACGGGTCTGTTATGGCTTTGTGTCACAGACCTTGTTGGTCGAGCCTGAATTTATAGAATGGATCATGTTGGAGAGAGATATTCTTCAAAGTTTAGAAAAGATTAATTCAAAATAAAAACAATCGCTTATAAGCAAATTAGCCATCTTGAATTGGCCAAACAGAACTAGTTGCAAAAAAGCCGACTTGTTTCAAAGTTGGTGTTTTGTACATTCTTTAGCAGGTGTAAAATCCTTAAGCTATTGATATTTAAATTAATATATGAGTACATATTTCATAATGTCGATTATATTAAATAGTGGAAATTTCTAAAACTGTTTTTGATAAAAATGGGCTAATTCTATATGTTTTATGATAGTAATCTTGAGCTACATAGATATTTATAAATTGATCGTAAAGATGTCATTCGCAATAATTTTAAGCATGTTCATGTTCTCTCTGAGTATGTCTATTTCGCCTGGTCCAGTAAATATAACAATACTGTCAACGAGTTTAAATCATGGTTTTATTAAAACATTTCCTTTTATATCAGGAGCTACTATTGGGTTTGTATTGCTTTTAATATCCGTAGGATTCGGTTTTTCTAAAATTATAAATGCTTACCCTATCATCTTTAAGTTGTTAGAGTTTTTAGGATCTGCTTTTATTATTTATATAGGTTATAAAATACTATCATCTAAACCAGAAATTGAAGTCAATCATAATAGCTCTATCCCTAATTTTATAGATGGATTCTTGTTGCAGTGGTTGAATCCTAAAGCATGGATTGCGTGTGCTTCAGGTGTTGCTTTATTTTCAGTACCGCATACTAACACTCCACTTACAGTATTTATCTGTATTTACTTTCTAATTTGTTATTTATCTTTAGCTTTATGGGGGGCTTTAGGAGGAAAATTATCTATTGTATTGAGCAATAGTCAGCGTATTTTATTCTTCAATAGATTAATGGGTTTTTCCTTAATCTTCCTTTCTATATATATGATATTGAATCTTTTCATTATTAAATGAACTATAAATTTTATTAATTAACGAATAGGCAATACTATTGATGGGTAAATTGGCTGGCCAAATCGCATATACATTTAAAGGTTGTAGTTCCCATTGAGGTAAAACTTTTACAATATCCCCCTTAATAATGTCATTTTTAATTAAATAATCAGGAGGAGCAGCCAAGCCAGCATCAAGTTTTGCTAGTTGATAAGAAGCTTCTACATTATTTACACAAATATTTGGATTATAGGAAATTTTTATTTCCTCACCATTCTTGTTGTTTTTCAATATTCTTGAATGTGGACGCATACTTAGACCAATCCATTTCATGGCTTCTAAGTCATAGGGTGTTTTCGGTTCACCGTAGGTCTTAAGAAAGTTTTTTGTCGCAACAATACTTCTTGGTAGATCAAACAAATACTTAGCTTTTAGAGCGCTATCCAAAGGCTCTCCTATTCTAAAAGCTACATCTATATTTTCAAAAACGATGTCATTTTTTTCATCATCACACGTAATATTTAATATTAAATCAGGAAAATATTTTATAAAATCAGTAATATGATTCATAAATTCCCCATGGATAAAAATAGCAGGAATAGAGATATTTAATTTTTTATTCCCGATGATTGAGCTTTTTCTTAAACCATTAATACCTTGCTCATAGGTGTCTAATATGGATTTAGCTGTTTCTAAAAGCTTTTCTCCATCATGAGTGAGAGTTATTTTTCGAGTATTTCTATAGAACAAAGCACACCCCAAATTTTTTTCTAATTTTGTAAGGTGTTGACTAGCGGTTGCACAAGATAAGCCAATCGCTTTAGCCCCTTTGCTAATAGAGCCTATTTCAGCAATTTTGGCAAAAACTATTAAGTATCTAATATCTTCAATCATTTCATACCATATATTAAATAAAATCTAAAATTAGCATAATACACCGTATACGAAAGGTAATTGTTATTCCCCAATTAAAATGTCTGCTTTTAGAATATATGCATTTTCGATTTTCTTAGCGGACTGTTTGATATGTTGGTGTCTATGTCGGATAAAGAACTTAAATAATTGTCGGTCTTGCAAGAAATCTGTGATCAATGCATCCAATGCCATAAATCAGACGAATAAAGCTCGAAGTATTCCAGGGTTCTTAAGTGACATCTATGCCTCGTTATGTGCATCCCAATTAAATCACCGAAATAAGCCAATCATTCAAATTATAGAATCATTGACTTAAACAGGATTGAGGTTAAATAGATAAAAAAATAGGAGTAAATAAAAAAATGATAACTTTTGAGAAATTATTAAAAAGCCAGCATTAATGCTGGCTTCCTTTAAAGTTAGAAATTATAGGTGATGCCGAACTTTGCAGTTCGTGGTTGTCCTGGATAGACATAACGGTTGAAAGCACTGTCATCATATTCTTTATTAAAAATATTTTTAATATCAAAACTTAAGCGTACATCTTTGTTCCAATCATAATAAGAAATCAAATCTGTTGTTGCATAACTGCCCATGTCATAGGAGCCATTGGCAGTTTGGCCTTTACGGCTCCCCACATAACGTTGATTCACTCCAAGCCCTAAGCCATTCAATGCACCTGATTTAAACTCGTAAATACTGAGTAAATTAAATGAATCTTGAGGAATATTGGCTAAACGGGTGCCTTTTGCCAAAGAATTATCTTTACTCACAGCCGCATCGACATAAGAGTAATTACCAATAATTTTCCATGCAGATGTAATATTACCTACGAGACTTAAATCTACCCCCTTACTCGTCACCTCTCCTGCGGCAACGCTCTTGGTTGAATCTAATGGGTCTAGAGTCAATACATTTTCTTTCTTTACATAATAGATTGCGGTATCAAAAGAAAGTTGATTATCCCATAAGGCATACTTTGAGCCAATTTCGTAAGAAATGCCTTCTTCTGGATCGAAGCCTTGATTGTTACGATCTGCTCCCGGGTTCGGTTTAAATGATTTACTGATATTACTGTAAACCATAAATTGATCCGTTAGATCATAGGTCAAACCAATACGTGGAATAAATGCATTAGTGTCCGTAGACCATGAAGTACTATTGACGAAATTACTATAATCTTGCTTATAGTTTTCAAAGCGCATCGCAATTAAAGTATTTAAACGATCCGTGATGCGAATTTGATCTTGGACAAAAAAGGCTTGGCTTTTCAGTTGCTCACGGTCATTCGTGGTCACGTTAACCAATTCTGGCAATGGTTGTGTGTTGTAGGGTTGGTTGATGTTTAAATCAAAACTATCTCTTGAACGGATGATATAGGATTTATAATCGTAATCTTCAAGCTCAATCCCTGAGATTAAAGTATGTTGTAAATTGAATAGATTGAAATTACCAACGACATTGGCTTGAAAATTTTTATCAATCCAATCTAAGTTACGCCAATTATAGTTGCGGGTAATCACTTCACCATTGCTATTCGCTTTGATTCCATTGGCTTCAACTGCATAACCATGTAAGTTCCCATTTAAATATTGAGCACCAATATTCAATTTCCACGCATCATTGAGCACATGTTCAACACGGAACTGTAGCATGTCGTTATTATTATATAGACGATTGCGATCTTTACCTGATTCCCACCAATAGTTTGATGAATCAAATGAAGTTTTTTGCTGCCCATCATAACGAGTAAAGCCACGATCCAAGGCATGCTGATTACGTAAAAAATCAGCTTCAAATGTCAATTTGGTAGCATCCGAAGGCGTCCATTGCAGCACAGGTGCAATATTCCAACGTTTAGAATCCACATGATCACGATAAGTATTGCCATTTTCACCCATCAAATTTAAACGATAGGTGAGGCTTTCATCTTGTGTTAAAGCACCAGTGGTATCTACGGTGCCACGGTATAAACCCTCTTCATCAACAGTTAAACCTAAAGTTGTTTTCTGTTCAGTTTGCGGTGTTTTACTCACTACGTTAAATGTTCCACCGGGATCACCACGCCCATATAAACTTGATGAAGCCCCTTTTAACACTTCAACTCGTTCCACGGTACTGCTATCGGGCGCATTAGGATAACCACGGTTAATTGGGAAACCATTTCGATAATATTCGCCACTGGTAAATCCGCGCGAAGTAAAGGTTGTTAAACCTTGTCCACCAAAGTTATTCGCCCGCCCAACACCAGCGACATCAAGTGCTTCAGATAAACGTGTTGCTTGAATGTCTTTTAAAACAGCTTCAGGAATAACTGTCACAGCTTGAGGTGTTTCTTTCAGTGAGGTATTAGTTCGCGTTGCTGAGCTGGCAGTACTTACTTTATAGGTTTTTCCAGCATCTTCAGAAGTACTAGTGGCTTGTAAACTAATGGTTGGTAAAGCACTGATTTGATCACTTGCAAAGACTGACATTACACAGCCAAGTGGCAGTAGACTTGGTAATAAACGACGTTTGAACACGGGAATATTTCACTGAAATTTGGTGATAATGATTATATTTTACAGTTTATAAAAATACACATTAAATTTTTAGTTTTGTGCCTTTATTCTTTTTATAAGTTATTGTTTGATTTTAAAGTTTTCCTAAAATCAACATAATCCACCTTATACAAAATTCAGTTAATAACGTAAATATTTCAATAGCTTAAAATATAAAAGGCCAAGTGTACAACGCATTGAGTTTTCGATGAAAACTCATCGTTCAATAAAAAACCGCCCTTACGAGCGGTTTTTTATTTTGCGAAAACTACTTCACATCAAAACGGTCTGCATTCATCACTTTATTCCAAGCAGCAATAAAGTCATGTACAAATTTCTCTTTGTTGTCATCCTGCGCATACACCTCAGCATAAGAACGTAAAATTGAGTTTGAACCAAACACCAAGTCTACACGGGTTGCCGTCCATTTCACTGTACCCGTAGCACGGTCAGCAATTTCATAACGGTTTTTACCCACAGGTTTCCATGTATTGTTCATGTCGGTCAAATTGACAAAGAAATCATTGCTGAGCACGCCAACACGGTCGGTCAATACGCCTTCTTTCGCACCGCCATAGTTGGTGTCGAGCACACGCATCCCCCCAATCAACACCGTCATTTCAGGTGCAGTTAAGCCCATTAATTGGGTACGATCTAACAGCATTTCTTCAGGTTGCACCGCATAATCTTGCTTTAACCAGTTGCGGTAGCCATCATGAGTAGGCTCTAAATCAGCAAATGAATATTCGTCAGTTTGCTCCTGTAAAGCATCTCCTCGACCTGCAATAAATGGCACTTTCACATTCACGCCTGCGGCTTGGGCTGCTTTTTCTACCGCAGCCGTACCTCCCAATACAATCAGGTCAGCAATACTCACTTTCTTCGCCAACCCTGCCTGAATTTCTTCGAGCTTTGCGAGCACCCGTTGCAAACGCTCAGGCTCGTTGCCTATCCAGTCTTTTTGTGGAGATAAACGGATACGCGCACCATTGGCACCGCCACGGAAGTCCGAACCACGATAAGTTCTAGCACTGTCCCAAGCGGTGGTAATAAGATCACTGCTGGATAAACCACTATTAATGAGTTTTTCTTTCAATTCATCAATTTCTGCTTCAGATAGAGTGTAATCCACAGTCGGGATTGGGTCTTGCCAAATTAAATCTTCTGCAGGTACATCAGCCCCTAAATAACGTGATTTTGGCCCCATATCACGGTGTGTCAATTTGTACCAAGCACGTGCAAAAACTTCCGCCAAATAAGCAGGATCTTGATAAAAACGCTCTGAAATTTTGCGGTATTCAGGATCCATTTTCAGTGCCATGTCGGCATCGGTCATCATTGGATTACGACGCACATTCGGGTTATGTGCATCGACAGGCTTGTCTTCCTCTTTGATGTTAATTGGTTCCCATTGCTTAGCGCCCGCAGGACTGGTGGTTTTTTCCCACTCATAGGTGAACAGCAAATAGAAGAACTCGTTATCCCACTTGGTTGGGTGTGTAGTCCAAGCACCTTCTAAACCACTGACCATGGTATTAGGGCCATTGCCTGTCCCTTCTGGGTTATGCCAACCTAGACCTTGGAATTCAACATCTGCACTTTCAACATCTTTACCGAGTAATTCAGCTTTACCATTGCCGTGCGCTTTACCGACAGTATGACCACCTGCGGTCAACGCCACAGTTTCTTCATCATCCATTCCCATACGGTCAAAGGTCACGCGCATGTCTTGTGCGGTACGCAGCGGATCTTGCACACCATCAACCCCTTCAGGGTTTACATAGATCAAGCCCATTTGTACCGCAGCCAAAGGATTTTCCAGTGATTGACGGTCTTGGTCGCTGCCATAGCGGTTGGCGGTTGGTGCCAGCCATTGATGCTCTTCGCCCCAGTAAATGTCTTTTTCTGGATGCCAAATATCAACTCGCCCCCCTCCGAAACCAAACGTCTTTAATCCAGCAACGTCATACGCCACAGTCCCTGCAAGGACAATTAAATCGCCCCAAGACAGTTTATTGCCATATTTTTTCTTAATTGGCCAAAGTAAACGACGGCCTTTATCCGTATTAACGTTATCTGGCCAACTGTTGAGTGGAGCAAAACGCTGGTTACCTGTATTTGCACCACCACGACCATCTTGCTTACGGTATGAACCCGCCAAATGCCATGCAGTACGTACAAACATCCCGATGTAGCTACCATAATCCGACGGCCACCAGTCTTGGCTGCTGTTAATTAAGTCCCGAATATCTTGTTTAACGGCGTCTAAATCGAGCGATTTGAAGGCTTCGGCATAATTAAAGTCAGGATCGAGCGGATTGGTTTTGGTGTCGTGTTGTGAAAGGATGTCTAAATTAAGTGAATTTGGCCACCAATCGCTATTTGAGCTGGCAGCGGAGGTATTGGCACCATGTGAAAATGGGCACTTACCTGACGAGGCTTGCGAATTATTGTCCATGTTATGTCTCCAGACTCAAGTCTTTCAATGATTATTATTGAACCGTGTAAAAGTAGTGTTCGACTATCAACATAGCCTTTTTTTTAGACAAGCTAAAGCGGTATTTACTAATCAAAACAATCGAATTCTTCTATATAAGCATTGAAGAAAAAAAGATTTTTAAAGGGTTGTGGACACACATTTTATGTCTACGGGCTTCACAACACTCGTACTGTTTAGCATTTCAAACAGCATGATTCTGGATAAAATATAGACTATATGTGATAGATAAATTCTGCTATTTTGAACGGATGAGGACTTTAGAACATAAAAATGCAGAATGATCTCGATCACATCATTCAACAGTACGACATCATCTTATTTGATGCGATTTGTGTTATCTGTAATGGTTGGGCACGTTTTCTCATCCAACATGACCCGCAGGCTCAATTCAAACTCGTTTCAGCACAGTCCCCTTTGGGAGAAAAAATTCTTGAATATTATGGTCTGTCGACCACGCATTACACCACCATGGTTGTGATTATAGATGGACAATTATTTACAGAATCTACCGCCTTATTCAAAGTTCTGGCTCGGCTCGGTCTACCTTTCTCTCTGATGAAAACGGGTTATCTTATTCCCCGACCATTTCGAGATTTTCTTTATCGTCGTGTTGCACTCAATCGCTATACCCTTTTTGGTAAAACCGATGATTGCCTCATGCCATCCCAAGAAAATAAGCATCATTTTTTAGAACAGGTCATCCGTGAATACTCAACGATTCCATAAGAAAACGCTTCAAACCATTCATATGAGCCTAGCAATACTGTGGATTTATCAAGGTCTGATTCCCAAAATTCTATTTCAAGCCAATGATGAACGCCGTATTTGGATGTTACAGGGATTCAATGAACATACTGCACTGAACCTTATGCAATATTCGGGCGCAATCGAAATCATCTTCGGAGCATTATTTTTAACGGGTTATAAAACCTTAGCGCTCCATTACCTCAATATTGTCGGCATGCTCGGATTAAGCTTTTTAATTTTGCTCGTCGACCCACACTATTTCACCCAAGCCTTTAATCCATTTGTCATGAATATCGCAATGATGGCTTTGTCTTTAACCGCGATTCACCTTTTAAAATATCCAGAAAGAAACGCATAATGAACAACATTCAACGTCAATATTAAACAATTAAACGCTTACCTTCACGAATGCAATAAAACGGATTCATTAATTTTGACGAACCGCGCATCGCTACATGTAAATCATGTTCAGGTTGCTCACGTGCTTCATCGGTCAATTGATAGCTACGGTAATGAATAGCCAATGAACATTTGGCATGCAAATCTTTATGTGCCTGAAATGCATCTTCAGGATTCATATGCATATAACGCATCAACTCACGTGGCTCATAAGCACCAATCGGCAATAAGGCAATACGTGGAGGCCCCAAACGGGTATGAATTTCCTTAAAATGCGGTGAATAGCCTGTATCGCCCGCAAAGAAACTATATTCACGTCCCTGTTTAACTGCAAAACCACCCCAAAGCGCCATGTTCTGATCACGTACACCACGACCTGAACCATGCTGTGCAGGCGTATAAATCAATTCCAGTTCATGAAACTGTGCAGATTGCCACCAATCCAATTCAATCACATGCATACTTTTAGGTAAGTACCACCCATTACCTAAACCCGTATAAATTGGCATGGCAAATTTTTCATGCAACCAGTTCAGGCTTGCCAAATCCATATGATCATAATGATTATGGCTAAGCAAAACAGCATGAATGGTCGGTAATTCCTCTAAGGCAATGCCTGCGGGACAAAAACGCTTAGGACCACGTCCCTGTTTTGGACTGACAAATTCCGCCCAAACTGGATCCGTTAAAAAATTATAAGGACCTATCTGTAACAGAACTGTGGCATGCCCCACAAACCAGACTTGCCAATTATTCAGTGCTGCATTCGGACGATTTTGTGGCAATACACGTGGAGTCGCAGAAGCAACATCTGATGGGGTTTCTTTGTCCCAAGTCGATGACTTGCGTTTTAACAACCATTTAAACAAGTCAAAATGGCTACGCCCCTCTGGTGCATGAAGCGGATTCAAAAATCGCGTACCATTAAAGTGAGCAGATTCAAGATACTGAAAAGAAGGTTTACGCCAAGTATGTGACCAACACTCTTGGGTTTTAATCTGGAAATGCTGTTGTTCTAAGTTCTGCTTCATGTAATATCATTATCTAAAAGAAACGTCACATTCAATGCAATAACATGAATGTCGAGATTGGCGTGTTTCTTATTGTAGATACTCTATTGGCTAATTCAAGCCAAACAACAAAATATAAACTTTAGACTTCTATGAAATCAGACGGCATAGCAACGCGAGTGGTCATACTCAAATTTGATGGGAATAAAAAAGCGGCAGACTCGAATTAAACTCAGTCTGCCGAGGTTGTAAACTCAAATCTTAAGCAATCTTACGTAAATCTAAAGCAAGATCTAAATGCTTTTCGGCTTCAAATGCTGCACTTTTAGCAATTAACTTTTTCAAGTGACGCATCTCCTTGGCTGCATTGACTGTGATCCCTCCCACAATTATGCCGTCGGTTACACCGAACAGAACAAATGAAGAGGCTGCTCGAAGTTCAGGCCGAATTACACCACGAACAATCCACTCTGCAGCAGCCATATCACCGACAAACTGATAGTTAATATCAAGCTGATCCGTCCAAAACCATGCAGGATTAGGAGTCGGATGTTCAATACCCAGAATATGACGCGCAAAAATTCCTGCTTGTAGATTGGCATTTTCCCATGTTTCCACACGACGATACTGCCCATCCGCACGTAACTGTGTCGCAACATCACCTGCGGCATAAATATCAGGATGTGAAGTTTGACAGTTTTGATTCACCTGAATCGCAACATCCACCGCTAAGCCTGCATCTATTGCAAGCTGTGCATTTGGGACAATGCCAACACCATAAATCACCGCATCTGCACGCAGTTCTTCACCATCCGCTAAAGTGATTACAACTTCTTCACCTTGCTGATTCTGCTCAAGACGACAGTTTGTAATTGAAGTTGCTAAACGGACATCGACACCAGCAAGATGCTGTTGTGCCAATAAAAACTCACTCAAAATCTGCGGAGATGAACGCCCCATCACCATCGGTCCCATTTCAATCACGGTCACTTGGCAATCTTTAAAGCGCGCAGAGGAAGCTAACTCAAGACCGATTACACCACCGCCAATCAGTACAATACGTTGCCCTGCTTGTAGGACAGGCACCAATGCTTGTGAATCTTCCAAATTACGTAAGGTATAAACGTGTTTACCTAAAGCATCGAAATTCGGCAAGCGGCGCGCTGCGCCCCCTGTGGCAAGCAACAGTTTGTCATAAGCAACAACATCACCCTTTTGCAATTCAACGGTTTTTGCCTCAGGGTTGATTTTGACTACGCCATTGCCACGAATATGCGTTACACCTAAAGTCGCCAATTTCTCTTCAGATAAAATCTCAACCTTAGTTTCTTCTGGCTTTAAAATCACATCTTTAGACAATGGTGGACGTTCATAAGGCAAATGAAGTTCATCCCCAATCAGGATAATGTTGCCTGCAAATTTATTGCTACGGAGTTCTAAAATCGCGCTTGCCCCTGCTTGGCCTGCACCGACGATGACGATGGTTTCGATATTGCTCATGTAATTAACCTTTTAACTCTGCCGATACGATGCCAAAGCCCGCAATCCACTCGCTGATGTCTTCATAACAATGCGTTGTCATCTCGTATTCGCCAAGTTCATGTAAGGCTGCAAATGCCGCCATCCAAGAACGGACTTCCTGACCACCACGCCCACCATCACGGCGAATGTCTGCTTCAGTCATGGCTTCAATCGTGGCGAAGTCTGCTTTGGCCAATGTTTCAAGCAATGCACGATCCCATTCTGGATTGAGCGGCACTGCCACAGATTGATCGCCTGCAGCCAGTTTTTGACCCACAGCAATAATTTTGGCTTGACGGTTATTGCGTGATTCTGCGGATGGGTTACGTCCACAAATCAAAAACTCTTCCACTTCTGGCGGTACAGCGCCCATTTGTGGTGTCGGAGGATCATGCGAAAGTCCACCTGTTCCTAAAATTAAAACCCGTTCATTTTCAAGATTTAAGGACTGAATAAACTGTCCAACGGCACGCCCCAAAGCGACGGTACGCTTGGTGGTTGGCATCGGTGCCGCTGCGCCATTAATAAAAATAGGAATGGTTGGATAACGATCTAATTGACCATCACACAGGAAATGTAGTGGCTGCGTCACGCCATGGTCAGCTTGCATTCGGTAGGAATAGGCAACATCGACACCTTCATCAAGTACACGACGCACCAAAGCAAGCGCTGTGTCTTCAGGGACATTAATTTTGTCGTTGTCTTTACCGTAGTCCCAATCGCCTGCCGCAGTCGCACGAATACCCACACAGAAGCTTGGCATCAGGTCATAGAAAAAACCATTAAAGTGGTCTGGACCAAAAGTAATGATTAAAGTCGGATCGTAAGCTTTAACTTCTTTGGACAGCTTTGCGAAAGTCTCACGTACAACGTGTTCTTTACGCTGTTCTTGTGGAGTTGCGAACTCCATTAAAGGACTGTGCGATGCACAAATGAGTTTAACGGCCATGTATGACTCCAAAATCAAAATATCTACTGAAAATACAGTTGCCCAGTAAAGTCTTTAGCAAATGGCTTAAATCATTGTGAGTGGCTCCAAATGAAATATAGAATTCACGATGCTATTCACTATCACGGTTGGCGACATGGATGTCGCCGTTGGGTGGAGGTTTCAGGGATGAACCTCTCACCCAACAAGGGATTTTTGTTACTTTTGATCCGTCAAAAGTAAGGAAATGCCTCCGCAAAACCATCTAAACTTTTGCATTTATTTGTAGCCGTGCCTTATTTAAATTTGGGCCAATTAAAAGTAAGACACCACGCCAAGGTCACTCATCAAAGAACCCTGCACGAGGTTGGCGTAAACCACGGATTCCCAAACCACATTCAGCATTGATCAAGACACCTGTCAGTGGACGGTTGTTTTGACGTGATGCCAACAGGACGTATGAACCTGTCATTTCTTCTGGTTCAGGCAAGAAATTCAGCGGCATACCACGGGCAATCTTTTCAGGGTCACGTGCATCCAATAGACCCAAGTTTTCTTGACCTAAGGACGCTGCTCCTTTGATATTGACATTCATACCTGACGGCGCGACCGCATTCACTCGTACTTTAGGCGCAAGCTCATAGGCCAATTCTTTCATCACGCCTACACCTGCATGCTTAGAGGCTGTATATACGGGGCCTCCGCCTGCCGAATACAAGGCTGAATTAGACAAAGTAAATATGATTGACCCTTCAGAAGCTATCAATGCATCCAGTGCTGCCTTCGCACCTAAGATGAGCGATTTGGTATTAATGCCCATAATTTCATCGAAGGCTTTTTCTAACTGCTCACCTGATGTATTGACGATATCGGCATAATGATCCCAAATACCGGCATTACCGACAAAACAGTCCAGTTTGCCAAAACGCTCAACGGTCGCTTGAACAGCACGGACATTGTCTGCATAGCTGGCTACATCACCTTCAATCGCAAGAACTTTACCACCGAAGTGTTCGTTCAAGGCAGCCACTTTTGCTTTTGAACGTTGAAGAACCGCAACTTGTGCGCCCTCTTCCAAGAAACGCTCAACCAAAGCCCAACCCAGACCTGAACCACCACCCGTAATAAGTGCAACTTCGCCTTGTAGCCAACCCATGATTACTCTCCTGCCATCTCTACGAACAATTGACCATCTTCAACAATCACAGGGAAAGTTTTGATTGGATCAGTTGCAGGTAGACATAAAGCTTCACCTGTTTTCAAGCAGAAACGTGCTGAATGCAATGGGCATTCAACCGTACCATCATCTTCAAGATAACCTTCAGACATAGAAGCATTACCATGTGAACAACGGTCATTCATGGCGAAGAATTCTCCGCCATTGTTGAACACTGCAAGCGCTTCAATACCGTTCACGCCGCAATCTACTTTTAGCGCTTCGCCTTCGTCTAATTCGTCAACTTGGCAAACAAAAATCTTATTCATTAGAAGAATACACTCAGGTTATGTGAGTTATAAGTCACTTGATCTAACGTAATTTTACGGTTGAAGATTTGGAAGCCCAGATCACTTTCAACTTTACGGATCTTGTCGTGACGCTTACCACAGTAAATCGTTACGTCTTTCTCTTTTTGCGTACGGTATAACAAATAAGTTACGTACACGTCGTATTCGCCTTCCACTTCAGTCGGCTCTACAATCACGTTGCTCACCATGTGAGTGGTCCGTGATGGAGGCTCTTCAGCCCAAGCCATACCAGTTTCAAGACGCGCAACACGACGCTCTAAAAGATCTTTGGTATCGTTAAATACCCAAGTCGTTGGCGGTTCAACTGAACGGCGGCGGTCACGGGTTTGTGCATTTGGTGTCGTGCGCAGCGTATAAGAAATATCGTCCGCCAACATATCCAACCAATCGCGGAATTTCCAATCGTCCAGCGCTTTGCCTTCACGATAGAGAAACTGACTAATTTGATGATGAAGTTCTAAACTGATCTGACTCATTTCATTAGCTCCTTCTCATATTGCTCAGCGGCTTTTTCAACCTCTTCCCATGTGTCATGAATCAACAGATCTGCCCAACGACGGTATAAAGCACGTGCCGCAGTTTCAGAGAAAATGTAGTTGGTAATGCCAGGAATACCATCTTCACGTTTTTTCTCGTTACCCAAGCCCATTTCCATAATGAGTGGGTTATTACGCGCTTTATAACCACGTAATACTTTTTGAATCTCAATCCAGTTCTCAGAGTCATCTTGCTCTAGGAAACCCGCAGGGCCAAAGGCACGTGTTGCAGAACGCTCAAAAGCTTCTTTCACTTCTTGCGACGCTTCAGCATCGGCAATACAGAATGCCCAGACTTCAGTTTTATTTGGACCACGTGGGTGCCATACGCGAAGTGTTGCCGTACCGTTTAACCAAGACATGGTTGGGAACATGTTGTTGTGACCCGCCAAACGCAATGCGCGCGTTTCACCCAAACGTTCTTTGACTTCTTCATACGTTTCACGGAAGTAGTTGGCAACTTCACCATCTACCCAGACGTTTGCATCGGGTTTTTCAGTAAAGAAGAAACCTGAACCATGACCACGCGAACCGTATTGGATGGCATCTTTAGCCGTTTCCCATACTGGGCGTGCAGTTTGTGCTGCACCTAATTTTTTAGAAGACTCGTCATCTGGTTTTGCACCCAACACTTGAATGGCAGATGCATGAGAGAACAAAGCATGGTACTGATCTGATGCGAACTGTTCCGCAGCAAATTTCCAGTTACACTCGATTTCCCACTTATGTACCCCACCAATAATTTCAGTTCCGCCCGGACGGCGATCGACCACACCATCTAAATACCAAGCGATGTCGCCCATGTATTCAATAAGGTCTGGGGTAGACTCATCCCAACAACCGAAGATTAAGCCCTTATAAGACTCAACACGATTCACTTCAATCAGACCCCATTTTTCTTTGCAGGCACCTTGCGGGAAAGCACGATCTTCTAATGGAATATCTTTCAGTGAACCATCCACCCCGTAAGACCAGCCATGGTATGGACAGGTAAAGGCACGGGTATTTCCACAGTCAGCAAAGCTAACGCGCATAGAACGGTGACGGCACTGGTTTAAAAGTGCCTTGATTGAGCCATCTTTTTGACGAACTACAATAATCGGGTCTTCACCCATGTAGGTATTAAAAAAATCGCCTGCCTTTGGAATTTGGCTCTCATGACATAGGAATAACCATGTACGCCCAAATACACGTTCCAGTTCTAATTCGTATAAATCTGGATCGGTATAGATGGATGGCGAGATACGTCCATTTTGTGCATCGACCAAAGCGTCGATTTCACGCACATCAATTTTTCCACTCATGAAAAGCTCTCCTGCGACCAATACTCGGCACAACGTAAATAGACTCAACTTTTGAGGCATCATGATTTTTTAGACAGCTTTAGGGAAATATTTTTTTTGTTTCAATTAATACGTTTTAGCAATTATTGGAAAAGCTATTTCTTATATTAAAATCGCAGCACTAGGCTCAAGACCATTTATTTTCTAAATACTTGAATCATCTTCACAGCATAGTTGTTTATAGATTATACTTTGCCATAGTCGTGGTAAGACATTTTTTGGATTACTCAGTGGGTTATCGATATGGAACTTAGACACCTTCGCTATTTCATTACCGTTGCTGAAGAGCTCAACTTTAGCAAGGCAGCATTGAAACTTTACACCGCCCAACCCTCTTTAAGTCAGCAAATCAAAGACCTTGAAGAAGATGTTGGTGTGCAGTTACTGTATCGAACCAAGCGCAAAGTAGAGCTCACGGAAGAAGGTGCTGTTTTTCTGGAACAGGCACGCCTGACCTTAGCTCAGGCAGACAAAGCGGTCGCTATGGCACGTCAAGTGGCACAAGCCAAACAGCAGATGCTGCGCATTGGTTTTGTCCCTGTTGCGGAAATGAAAATCTTTCCTTATGTGCTGCCCAATTTACGGGTACAAAACCCAGACTTAAAAATTGAATTGCTCAGTATGAACAATACTGAACAAATGCGCTTACTAAAAAAAGGTGAATTGGACATTACCTTTACTCGGCATAATTTTCATAGCGATGAAATTGAAAGCCAGTTTGTCTTACGTGAACCACTGATTTTCTTACTGCCGAAAGACCATCCTTTGGCCAAATACGAGCGAATCCCGATTAAAGCTTTAAATGGTATTGATTTTATTATTCCCGCAGTCGAACAGTCACAGACCCTGCACCAGACCATTTTAGAGTTTGCTAAAGCCAACAACATTGAATTCAATATTGTGCAAAAAGCCGACAATATTCTGTTTAATATCAACTCGATTGGTATGGGACTCGGTTGCACCATTTTACCAGGCTACGTTGCACCCTTGACCATGAACAACACGGTAATTCGCCCACTTGAAGTCGAGCTCCCCTATTTGGATCTGTATGTGAGCTATCGTAAAAACAACACTTCACTGGCCGTGAATAAATTTCTAGAACTGCTGACTCGAATATTTTATTTGGATATTAACCGCGAATAAACCAACATCTGACCCACATCAATCATCCCATTAGGCACACCACTATTTTCTGAATAAATAGCGATGTGCTTTTTTCATGGAAAAATGCGCTACATCGTAAGCGTATTTGCAGCATTTCTGACTTATCCAACGTTCATCAGCTCACACTTTTCATTTTGTATTCTTTTTTAAGCTAGGGTATGGTGATAAAAAGCTGACTTTTTGTCAGGTTTTACCTACAACTTAAGTCTAAACTTAGGCTTATATTTAAACAGATCTTGGTACGTTAGCAGCACAAAAAAATATAACAGAAAAGGAGAAGATTATGCCGACGCACACTTTGCAGCGTTTAAAAACGGCAATGCAATTTCGCCCCTTCTTTTTCATTAGTTTTTTGATGACAGCCGTTTTTTATGCTCTGCTGAATACGTTTAATGACTGGTCTTGGTCGACCAATTTATTAATCAGTTGGAATATTGCCGTATCGAGTTATTTAGTTAAAACCATGACGACCCTGTGGTCTGTTGACCATCGACACATTCTGCAACATGCACAACAACAAGATGCGAGTAAATGGATCATTCTATTATTAGTGATCATGACATTAATAATGTGCTTGATTGCGATTGTGTTGGAATTGACCTATCTCCCTAACGATCCAACCATCAAATATGGCCACTTGGCTTTGTCCTTACTGACCATTATTAGTGCATGGTTTTTTATGCATACCGTGTTTGCCATTCACTATGCACATGACTATTATCTCGCCCTTGCAGATCAACAAAATGCGGGCTTAGACTTCCCGAAAACTACACAGCCGACCTATCCCGACTTCTTATACTTTAGTTATGTCATTGGTACCTCGGCACAAACAGCAGATGTGTCGATTACTTCCCGCTCCATGCGGATTTTAAATATTGTGCATATTATTCTGGCTTATGGTTTTAACACTTCCATTTTAGCCATTAGCATCAATGTTGCAGCAGGCTTCATTACGCTTTAAATCCGTTGTTCTTCTACATCTGCCTTTATAAAAGATATAAAAAAGGATGGTCTTAACCATCCCTTTTTCTTCAACTCAATAATCGGACTTAAATTATTGCACGCCACGTGCGCTTAAATAGTCTTTAATCACCGTGTTAAATTCCTCTGCCTTTTCAACCTGTGACCAGTGTCCACACTGACTGAAAATATGTGCATCTGCAAATGGTACGGTATTTAAAATATCCCATGAGCGAGATACTGGAATAACCACATCCTGTACACCATGAATTAACAACACAGGTACTTGGATGTCTTTCATTTTGTCAAAATCGAGTGGGAACTCGAAGCGATCACGGTCACGCGCGCCAACCACATCCATTAAACGGTCTGAAGCATAGTCATTTTTTGCCGCTTCAAAACGTACTTTCACCAATTCATCGGTAATTAAGCTTTTATCGACCACAAACATCGACAAAGTATTTTTAATGCCTTCTTCCGTCAAGACAGGATTGGCATGGGCTTTCAGTGCCGCAGTTTGTTTCGCGCCGCCCGTACCCATCGACACAATACCCAAGACACGTTCTGGATAGTCCAACACCATTTGAAAGGCTAACCAGCCACCCAATGAGTTGCCCACTAACCAAGTTTTTTCAATGCCTAATGCATCCAGTGTACGGACTGCATGATCTACCCATGCACGAATACCATAAGCCGTACCGTCTGCCACAACGGTCTGACCATAGCCAATCGAGTCAATCGCGATACAACGGGCTTGTTCAGCAATTTGCGGTAAGTTCAACCACCAGTTTGCCGCTGCCGATACACCTGTACCTGAACCGTGTAAAAATAAAATTGGGGTGCCTTCACCCAATTCATGGTAATGGGTTAACTCACCTTCCGCTGTTTCAATCCATTTATCTTCCAAGCCAAAGAATGGATCGGTGGTGTAATTGGGGATTTGGACCGTGCTCATAATTACTCCTCGTACAGCCTTAAATCTGTCTGGTTTGATACTTCCAAAGACAGATGAATTCGTTCATTTCGACAGTTTTACTGCTCCATCTTACCTGCTCAAAGCGACCCAACTGATACTTGTTTTCGATCACACACTACAAAAAAACTATTATTTAAGTATTTGTTTATAAATACTATATTTTAAAAACAAGTGCTGCTCAATAATCCACCCGACAACAACACATCTGGCATAAAAACAAGGTGATTCTTTTTTCAATCACCCTGCTCTGCTTGCTGAAGATTAGAATTTATAACTGTACGTGGTCGCAACACGATATTCTTTTAAATCACTTTTCCAGTCGTAATCGGTGTCGATGTACATGGCTTGAATCCCTAGACCTTTAAATTTGCCTTCAGGTACGGTGTAATTCACAATCAAGTTCAACTCTTGTTCGTCCTGATTCGTTTTTCCGCCCGCTTTGGCATCGAAACCTGCAAAATAAATCGCATTGGCATTTAAACCTTTTAACCCCAATGCGGTAAAGTCATACCCATACGACACATTCCATGATTTTTCTTTGGCATTGGTAAAGGTCGCGACTGACCAATTCACTAAATAAGGCTGTGGTACCCATCCCGCCAAAGTTGGGAAATTATTTTCCCCAAACATTTGCTGATAACCTAAGCCTACACTGTGTGCTCCATGATTGAACTTGGCTCCCATCGACAAGGCTTGGTTGTCAATTTCACCATACAATTTATCACCTGACTCAGAGTTATCAAAATAACGCACATGGCTGGTCAGCTTAGTCTTCGTACCCAGCGTGGTGTTGTAATTGATGCCTGCATAATGCTGTTGATAAATATCTTGGACATCGGCATACCAATAACTGGCACCAATTTCAGGGTTAAACTGATGATCAATCCCTGCGATATACATGCCATCCGCAGCTTTGGCAGTATTTGGATTATTGTTCGGGAATAAACTTAAATCCTGAAATTGATTGTCATACCGCGCATTAATGCCATCAATATAGGCCAAGCTCAATTTGGTATCTTTAAGCTCTTTCGACTCTAACCATGCCCCGCTATACGTGGTCAGCAACTGACGCGATGGATCAAATACTAAAACTGGAGAAACAGGCAATAACTCACCCACTTTCAATTCTGTTTGTGACACTTTGGCTTTTAAGGTTGCACCCACTTTGCCGAAATTGCTGGCTTGTTCTTGACCATTATGTGGCAATACCCAATCGGCATTTTTATCACGGCCATTTAAACGAACAGCATGTTGCACTAACACATCCGCACCGACCTGCAATGCGCCAATTTGGGCATAACCAGATTTGGCATCTAAGGTAATGCCTTGTGACCAACTGCCCCAATTATTTTGCGGTACAGTTTCGTACTGACGGTCTAAATAGAAATTTCTGAATTTTAACTGGACTTGGCTATCGTCGATAAAGTCTGCATTCGTTGCAGTTGTACCTAATGCCGCAGTTGCGACACAGATGGCTGTCCATAAAGTTTGACGACGCATGATATTCATTCCAATGATCACATTAAACTATGACACCATCATGCGGAACTCATCGAAGAGAAAAAATCCGACCACAGTCTTAAGAAAATGTGACTTCACCCCCTATAAATACAAAGGTAGGCACCACTTTTTTTTCATTTAGATAAAATTACAATAACTCACCTTAAACACCATTTTTCAGATTGTACTGAAAGATTGAGTCTCTCTAGCCTTGCTCGTTTAAAACCTCTTTCTTTTTTGAATGGTTTTGATCATTAAGCGTTTTTTTGTTTAAGTATTCCGATGCCACTTTTTCATAGCGGCTTAGATTTATAAGAAAAAGCGCTCATATCACAGAAATTTTCTATATGTGCATAATGAAGTTAAATCGCTTTAAAACTAGAAAAGTCTAATTTATTAAATGCGATATAAAATAAAAAATCACGTTGTAATAATAACTATATTTAAAAAACTGCCTTCTTCTTAAGCTATTCACTACGGAGTCTTACTGCTTTAAATCCATTTTTCGGAGCTCATTTCGTTCTTTTGTTATGCCAAAAGAACCAAAAACATTTGTCATCAGCAAAACCTGTTCACCAGATACATTTAAATACTGCTATTGCAAAAACAGTCTATTTCAAATATCACGCAGGTTGCTGATGACATTCCCCCCGAATAATTTCTAAATGCCAAAAACAAAAAAGCGTCCCAAAGGACGCCTTTCAAATACATATTAATAAATTAAACCAAAGCAGCCTTCGCTTTAGACATGGTCAAAGCCAAATCTTCAATCATATCTTCCTGACCACCGACCGTCCCACGACGACCTAATTCCAACAAGATTTCACGTGCTGACACGCCATATTTCGCTTCCGCACGTTTCGCAAACAATAGGAACGATGAATAGACACCTGCATAACCTAAAGTTGCAGCATCACGGTCAGCACGAATTGGGTTTAACATCATTGGAATGACCAAATCTTCTGCCACATCCTGTACTTTAAACAGATCCACGCCTGTTTCTAAGCCCATACGGTTGGCGACTGCAATGAACAATTCCAATGGTGTATTCCCTGCACCCGCACCTAAACCAGCAGACGCCAAGTCCACACGAATTGCACCCGCATCAACTGCGGCTACTGTATTTGCCACACCCATACCCAAGTTATGATGCCCGTGGAAACCCAGTTCAATACTGCTGTCCAACTCTTGACGGAGCAAACCAACGCGATCTGTGACATCTTGCGGCAACATATAACCAGCAGAGTCAGTCACATAGATACAGTTCGCGCCATAAGACACCATCTTTTTCGCTTCTTCAAGCAATTGAGCAGGCGATGCCATGTGTGCCAACATCAAGAAACCAACGGTATCCATACCCAGTTGACGTGCCGCAGTAATATGCTGTTCTGAGCAATCTGCTTCGGTACAGTGGGTTGCCACACGGATGGTTGAAACGCCAATTTCGTGTGCCATTTTCAAATGATCGACCGTACCAATTCCCGGCAACAGCAATGCCGAAACTTTGGCATTTTTCATGCGCGGAACAACCGCTGACAAATACTCTTCATCAGTTGCTGCGGCAAAACCGTAGTTCACCGATGAACCACCTAAACCGTCGCCATGCGTCACTTCAATCAGCGGTACACCTGCATCGTCCAAAGCTGTTGAAATGGCAATCATTTGCTCAACAGTGGTTTGATGGCGCTGTGGATGCATACCATCACGCAAAGTCATATCATGCACAATAATCTTAGACATGGGTTGCTCCTTATACTTCAGCCGTAGCCAATAAACGTTCCGCAAACATTTCCGCAGTGCGCGCGGCTGCCGCAGTCATAATGTCCAAATTCCCTGCATACTTTGGCAAGAAATCACCCAAGCCTTCTACTTCAAGGTAAATCGACACACGGTTGCCATCAAATACGGGGCCATTCACCAGTTTATAGCCAGGTACATATTTTTGAACTTCGACAATCATGGCTTGAACAGATGCCGTAATTGCTGCTTGATCAGGTTCACCTTCAACCAAGCAATGCACCGTATCACGCATCATCAATGGTGGCTCGGCAGGGTTAATAATGATGATCGCTTTACCTTGTTTCGCACCGCCGACTTTCTCAATCGCGCCAGCCGTAGTACGGGTAAATTCATCAATGTTTTTACGCGTACCCGGACCCACAGATTTGGTCGAAACCGTAGCAATAATTTCACCATAGCTCACAGGCTGAACACGTGAAACGGCAGCCACCATCGGAATGGTCGCTTGTCCACCACAGGTCACCATGTTCACATTCGGTAGCTCACCTGCATCCAAGAGTTCTTGAAGATTTACAGGTGGCACACAGAAAGGACCAATGGCAGCAGGCGTCAGATCAATCATCTGCACACCTAATTCGTTCAACTTACGGCTATTTTCCGCATGTACATAAGCTGAGGTCGCATCAAAGGCAATTTGAATTTCATCCGCAAGCACATGTGGCAGTAGACCATCTACACCCTCAGCTGTAGTTTTTAAGCCCATACTCGCTGCGCGGGTCAGACCTTCTGAAGTTGGGTCAATCCCCACCATCCAGACAGGTTCCAAAAACTCGCTGCGCTGTAACTTATATAGCAAATCAGTTCCAATATTTCCCGGACCGATTAATGCACATTTAATCTTTTTCATGCATCTACTCTCTCAAAATTTCAATTTATTCCGCAGCAAACGCAGCGACCACTGAACCAAAGCCTTCAATCTCAACTTTGAATTCGTCACCCGGGTTTGCAACAACCATTGGGCCAAGCGCACCAGTTAAAATAATGTCTCCCGCAAGCAATGGGCGACCACGGCGTACCATTTCATCGGCAAGCCAAACTGCGGCATTTAAAGGATTGGCTAAGCAGGCTTTGCCAATGCCTTGTGAAACCACTTCATCACCGCGGGTCATGGTCATTTTGCAATGAGCCAAATCAAGCTGATCTAATTTCACTGGGCGTGAACCCAACACAAAAGCAGCAGAAGACGCATTGTCCGCCACGGTATCAATCAGTGAAATTTTCCAGTTTTCAATACGGCTATCCACCACTTCTATGGCAGGCAAGGCATAAGCTGTAGCGCTGATAATATCCGCATAGCTATGTTTTTCTTGGGTTAAATCTTTGTTAATAATCAGTGCAATTTCAGCTTCAACTTTCGGTTGAATGAGCAAACCAGCAGGAATAGCCTCACCATCGCCATAAGCCATGTCGGCAAACAACATGCCAAAATCAGGTTGATCCACGCCCAATTGAGCTTGAACCACTTTAGAGGTGAGACCAATTTTACGCCCCACTAAGCGACGTCCTTCTTTCAAGGCACGTTGGGTATTCACTTCCTGAACCGCATACGCAATATCGACGTCTGCCTGTTCCGCGCCCAGTTGTGGGCGAATGGGTGCAATCGCAGTCTGTGTAAGCTCAGCGTTACGTAAAGCCTGCGCAACGGATTCAACAACAGCAGAATTCGACATCTAGGGTTCCTTAAACTGCAAAATAGAGACAAATACCGTTTTAGCGAGCAAGGGAAATCAAGAAATAGTCAAAATAGACCTTGCAAATAACCAAAGGTGAAACCAAGGGCTTATCCCTAAGCACCACTAAAAACGAGTATGTTTTAGACCGCTTAAGCATCGGAAAATTGCAGGTTTTGCGCCAATACTTATTTTATTTTTTACAATAGTTAGAACCTATAAATCTTTTTTGTTTTATCCATCAAAATAAACAGCATAGAAAAAATCAAAGAGAAAAATGACCCAATCATTCAGAATTTAGTGGGGTATATTTTGATTACACTTTGTATCTACGACTAAAAAATAATACGCGAGAAGTCTATCTATAGAATATCTACCACAAAAAATACGCCTCTTTTCATAAGTCATACCAGTCCGTTACACCTCATGCCTCGAACAGTTGCGGATCACGCTCCACCACACCGAATAACATCATGAATTTAAAATAAAAATGCCAGTCAAGTTATTCACTGACTGGCATTACCTGCATAAAAAGCTTATCAGAGTAAAATGGTTTTACGCTGCAAATAAAGCAGGATTATTCTTTAAACTTTCACGTTGTTGTATGGCCAATACATAGCGCTCAATTGCAGGATGTGGTTTTAATAAATTCATTTTTAATTGCCACATGATCATTGCCCCTAAACTGATGTCGGCTGCCGTAAACTGTGAACCGCATAAATACGGGCTTGCTTGTTCTAAACCTTGAATCAAGGCTTGATAGGTATCTTGATAATCGCCATAGCCCAGAAACATTTTTTGCTCTGGTGCAACCTGAACTTTTAAATGTTCATTGTCGGAAGCTGCTGCAAACGGGCCTGCACCAAAGAACAACCAACGATAATATAGACCTCTTTTCGGATCATCTAGTGCAGGAGCTAACCCTTTTTCAGAGAATTTATCTGCCAAATACGCACAAATGGCATCTAACTCATAAATCACCACATCACCATCAACCAAAACTGGCACTTTACCAAAAGGGTTGAGTTTTAAAAATTCGGCTGATTTCATTTCCGCGCCATAGGCGATTTCTATGCGCTCAACTTCAATCCCCAAATCAAGAATGAGCCAATCCACCACAACGCCTCGAGATTGCTTATTTGTATATAAAGTTAAAGCCATTGTTCTATCCTCTGTGTTTATTGTTTTTTTAGAATAGAACTAAGCTGTGTCAGTTTTTGTCAGTAGTGCTTGCTGATTTTTCTGAATGTGAAAATTCTTTTTGACACCATTGTTGAAATAAATGGCGTTTAAATTGGGGATAAATTTGCTCCGTGGATATCAGCGTTTGAATTCGATCTAAACGGAAATTTCTAAAATCTTCACGTAATTCACACCATGCCGCCAACAACATTTTATCGTTAAAATATCCCAATGCAAACGGCCATAATTGCCTGTGTGAAATCTGTTTCTGCTCATCAACATAATCAATCTGAATTTTAGTTTGTAAACGAATGGCGATACGAACTTGTTCCACAATGGTTTGATCAACCTCAATCCATGAATGAATGGATTTTAGATACGTATCATTTAAAAATTCTTGTTTTCTTTGTGGCAATACGGCTTTTAATTTGCTTAATACCGAATGTGAAGCCTGCTGTAATGCTTGATCAGGAATAGATTTAGCCCATTGTAATGCCAGATACATCGCTTCAATTTCGGATTCATCCAAACTCATTGGCGGAAGGAGAAAGTTTTCTTTCAATTGAAATCCTACACCGACACTTCCCTCAATATTGACCCCTTGATCACGTAAACTTTCAATATCTCGATAAACACTTCGCACACTGATTTGTAAATGTTCAGCCAAACGTTGCGCAGTAACAGGATAACGCTGTTCACGTAGATGTTGTAATAAATGAAGTAATCGAATGGAACGACTCATAGCGTATTTTCTTGTTATTCAAAAGTAATTTTAGGCGTATATCCTTACACGCCTTGAAAAATAATCAACTTTGCTTAAGCCACATCAGAAGCATTTACTTGCAGATTTAAAAACTGATCTAAGCTCGCGACATCATCTGCAATGGTCAACGGATTAAACTGCTGCAAAATATTTTTAGTATGTACACCATAGGCGACACCGACTCTTGGCATGGCAATATTTTGCGCCATTTCCAAATCATAAGAAGTATCGCCGACCATAATCGCCTGCTCTGGGCGCAACCCTGTGAACTGTAAGATTTCCCGCAACATCAGCGGATCAGGTTTAGACTTGGTTTCGCTTGCCGCACGCGTAATCTCAAACAAATCATGACTATTGGTTTGAGCCAGCACACGATCCAAACCTTTACGGCTTTTGCCTGTCGCCACCGCAAGCTGAACCCCCTGATTTTTGAGTCCATATAACATTTCAGCAATCCCCGCAAACCAAGCATCATCGGTTGAATGGGCAACATAATGATCGCCATAACACTTCAAAAGATCCGTATGTAATTCAGGCACTGTCGGAAATAAGACTTGAGCCACTTCAGGCAAACCCAAACCAATAATACTTTTTGCCGCTTCAGGCGTTAAGGGTTGTTCAAATTGCTGCGCTGCAAACAAAAGACTGTCCACAATTTGCCCCACTGAATCAAATAATGTGCCATCCCAATCAAAGATAATCAGTTCTACAGGTTCTTGCATGCTGGGGTTCCAATATTTGCTTTTATGAAGAAAATTTACACGATGCATTTGCTACATGATGGCGACAAGGATGTCGCCGTTGAGCTGTGGTACAAGGACGTTCCATCAGCTCAACAAAAGATTTTTGTTACTTTTCATCTTTGAAAAGTAAAAATGACCAATACAGCATCATTTCCAGTTAATCACGACAAAAGAGGTCCTATTTTATTACCTCTCTCTAACCCTCTCCTAAAAGGAGAGGGAAAAGGTTTAGTCCTTCTTCTGTGCTCTTAACTGCGCCACAATATTCTGCATATCTTCAGGTAAAGGTGCTTCAATTGGTGGATAACCAGGAATATCCAAACGCATAGCGTGTAAACATAAACGGCGTGGTTTTGGTCCCTTATATTCCGTTTCATGACCATATTTATCATCGCCAACCAGCGGATGACCAATACTTAAACCATGCACACGAATTTGATGGGTACGACCCGAAAGCGGCGAAGCATACACCAAAGTCGCATGCATAAAACGCTCAGCGACATTCCACTGAGTTTTCGAATCTTTACCTTCTTTAGAGACGCGTACACGACGTTCGCCATTCGACAATTCGTAACGGTGTAAAGGCGCATCAATCAACTGCTTATCGAGGCTGACGACACCTTTGACCACAGCAGCATAAGTCTTCTTAATTTTGTGTTCACGCAGCATATCTTGCAAAGTTTTTAACACGCTACGTTTCTTAGAAATCATCACCAAACCGGATGTATCACGGTCAATACGGTGAATCAGTTCTAAATATTTTTTTCCCGTTGCAGCCCGTAAACCTTCGATCAGACCATAGGCCACGCCACTGCCGCCATGCACCGCAATCCCCGATGGTTTATTCACCACCATCAAGCCCTCATCTTCGTACACGACACGGCTCAGTAAACTTTGTGCGACTTTGTCTGAAACTGGCGCAGCCGTTTCATCTTTTTGTTCATAACGAATTGGCGCAACACGAATCTGATCGCCAATTGCCAATTTGGTTTCCGCTTTAATGCGCTTTTTATTCACGCGCACCTGACCTTCACGAATTAAACGATAAATGCGACTTTTCGGCACACCTTTGAGTCGGCTAAATAAAAAATTATCGATGCGTTGACCCGCTTGATGCTCATCCACTTCAAACCAAGTGACACTTTGCCATTCTTGCGTAGAATTCATACAGATACTGTGACCTAAAAAAATACTAAAATTGATTAAAAACTGATCATTTAGGCTATACTTTTCACTAGAAACGTTAGCTTAGCCCATAGGCAGATGATGCAAGGTTTGCTATAGTCAGCGCACGGAAACCATCGTAAGTGAATCATCATCAACGCATTTCAATTGAATTTAAGTTGAAATGTGACTGACATTTTGATTATAAACTCGAAAAGGTCCCAAAAGAATTATGCCGACGCCGAAGGCTTATTATATCGGCAAAACTGCAAACTGTTGCGTTTAATTGTACCTCAGGTACATAAATCAGTTTGCCTGAAAAAATATGTCGCCAATCTCAAGTTGGTTTTTAAACGTAAACTGATACACATCAGATTAGTCGCACCCTGAAACCACATTCAGGCTACAGCGTCTGATGCATTGGATCTGCACAATTTGTAAAGATACGACGATAATTCCGTATCAAGACACTCTTATGTAGGGATGCTCTTCGAGCAATGTGACAGTGAAAGTTACTCACATCCAATGCACCGCTCGTTCGCCAGTGAAGTGTACAGGTGTCTTTAATCGTTGAAAGATTGAAGCCGTATTGCCATCATCAATACGTGAATCAAAACTGGAGCCCACCTTAAAAAAGGCCAGTGAAAACCCTCAGACCACAATTGGTTTATTTGAGATCTGAGTTTGATCCATGATGTTTGATGCTCGCTACGTGAATAGCGATTTTTTGCTGTGTATCACTATAAGGTGTTACACCCATGAAACGTATGTTGATTAATGCAACACATGCTGAGGAAGTCCGCGTTGCACTGGTTACTGGTCAGCGTCTTTACGATTTTGATTTAGAAAATCGTACTCGTGAACAAAAAAAATCGAATATCTATAAAGGTCATGTGACTCGCGTCGAGCCTTCTCTAGAAGCCGTATTTGTAGAATATGGTGCAGGTCGCCAAGGCTTCCTGTCTATGCGCGAAATCGCAAATTCATACTACAAAGCTGACCCTCGCCAGACTTCGAATATCCGTGAACTGATTACTGAAGGTACTGAGCTTTTAGTCCAAGTGGAAAAAGAAGAACGTGGCAACAAAGGCGCGGCACTTTCTACCTTTATTTCTTTGGCAGGTCGCTATTTAGTCCTTATGCCTAATAATCCAAAAGGTGGTGGCATCAGCCGTCAAATTTCAGGTTCAGTTCGTGAAGAATTAAAAGAAATGTTGGCATCACTCAATGTCCCTCGTGGCATGAGCGTGATTGTACGTACTGCGGGTATTGGTCGTTCTCAGGAAGAGTTACAACTCGATCTACAACACCTTCTCGATCTTTGGGCACAAATCCAAAGCACTGCAAGTTCTGGTCCATCACCAATGTTGGTGCATCAAGAAGCCGGTGTGGTGACGCGTGCCATCCGTGATTACTTACGTGATGATGTGGCAGAAATCTTAATTGACTCTGAGCAAGCCTATAACGAAGCGTATAACTTCGTAAAAGCAGTCATGCCTCGTCAAATCGACAAGTTAAAAACCTATACGTTAAACGAGCCATTATTTGCTCATTTTGGTATTGAAAGCCAAATTCAAACTGCGTATGAGCGTGAAGTAAAATTACCTTCTGGTGGTTCAATCGTGATTGACCAAACAGAAGCTTTGGTTTCTATCGATATTAACTCTGCAAAATCGACTCGTGGTCATGATGTAGAAGAAACTGCACTCAATACCAACCTAGAAGCCGCAGAAGAAATTGCACGTCAATTGCGCTTACGCGATATTGGTGGTTTGGTGGTCATCGACTTCATCGATATGACCAAAGACCGCAACCAACGCATGGTGGAAGCAAAATTACGTGAAGCAACGCAAAGCGACCGTGCGCGTATTCAGTTTGGTCAATTGTCGCGCTTTGGTTTAATGGAAATGAGCCGTCAACGCTTACGTCCATCTTTAGAAGAAGCCACTGGTTATGTTTGCCCACGTTGCCACGGTACCGGTATGGTGCGTGACTTGCGCTCACTTTCACTTTCAATTATGCGTAAAGTGGAAGAAATTGCCCTACGTGAACGTCATGGTGAAGTTCAAGTTGAAGTGCCTGTAGAAATTGCTGCATTCTTATTGAATGAAAAGCGTCACAGCTTGGTTTACTTAGAGCAAACCTCGGGTGTTCGTGTAACAGTATTGCCACACCCTCACTTAGAAACGCCACATTACGAAATTTCTTATAACCCTGAAGGCTTCGCGCCAACCAGTTATGAACGTACCGAAGCAACACGTTCTAGCGAAAAAGAATTGGGTTATGAAGCTTCAAATTGGCATTTAGAAGATGCTGATCAACAACCAAGCGCTGCACCTATTGCTGACAAAAATGGCAAGAAAAAGCCACAGCAAGCTGCTCAACAAAGTACGCAAGCCCCTAGCCCTGCTGCTGCAACAACTGCGTCAAGCAGCCCATGTGCATGGTTAGAAAATCTATTTGTTCAAAAGCAAGCACACACGGTTGATCAAGCCCGTACAGCAAATAATGCTGCATCTGCAATTGAGCAAATGGTCAATGGTGGCGCAGTCAGCCGCGGTCAATTTGGTCAAGTAACAGCAACACCTGCTGCTGTTGTCGCAACACCTGTTGCAAACAACAATGTGTACTTGTCGGCTACACCTGCTCCACAAAAATCAGAGCAACGTGACTTTGCAGAAAAAAATTCTGAGAAAGAAGAAAAAACGCAACGTCACAACAAAAAGCGTAACAATAACACCAAGCAACGCGAACAACGTGAGCAACCACAAGAACAAAATCAAGTGGTTGAAGAAGTTGTACAAATGTCGCGCCAAGAGCAACGCCAAGAACAGCGTGAGCAAAAGCGTCAACGTCAGCAACAACGTCAACCACAGCAAGATCAACAGAGCGAAACGCATGCTGAACAAGCTGTTCCACGTCGTGACCGTAACAACCAGCAACGTCCGAATCGCCCAAATCGCCACCGCGACCAAAGCGTATTCAATGAGCAGCAAGCTGCGGTAGCAGCACCTGCTCCAGTCGTGGTCGATGAGCAACAAGTCAAGGTAGAAGTCATTGATGCTCCGCGTCAAGACATCATGCCGACAGCACTCGTGGTCAATGTGGATCAAGCGCAAAGTGAAATCATCGCCATCAACAAGCCTACAACCGTAAAGGCTGTGGAAGCTGTGGCTGTTCCTGCCGTGACTGAAACTCCAGAAGTGGTTGAAGCTGCTCCTGCCACTGCTGTGGCTGAAGCAAAAGTTGAAGTTCAGGCTAAAGTACCAGCACCACAAGTTGAAGTGGAAGCTCAAAAGCCTCGTTCTGACGGCAAACGTGCAAGCAATGACCCGCGTATGCATCGTCGCCAACAACGTGATGCTCAAGCTAAACGAGCGCAAGCGCCAAAGCTTAACCCATCACAAGTACCGACTTTAGCCCAATACACAGTAGGTAGCTTAATTCGCCATGTTTATGGTGAAGACTGTGCTGTGCTGATTGAGCAGTTTGGCTTAATTCCAACCTTCAACCGCGCACTACAGAAGTTTACTGCAGAATATGCAGCAAGCCTCAACACAAGTACTGTGGTTGTTGAATCGGAGAAAAAACCTGTCACACGTGATGTAGAAGTTGCGAAAGCTACTCCTGAAGCTGAACCTGCACCTGTGTTGGACTTAACACCGCCAAAACCTGAGTCAGAAAAGCGTGTTGCCAATGACCCGCGTGAGCGTCGTCGTTTAGCAAAACAGGCTGCTGAGCAAGCCCTAGCGCAAGTAAAACAAGCACACGTGGAAGAAACGCCTGTTGCTGCTGAACTCACTGCCGTAGCAGTAATTGAAAATGTTACTGAGGCGGTTGAACCTGTCGAGGCTGCTACCGAAGTTGCAGTAACTGAAGCTGTTCCTGAACCTGCTGTAGTAGTAGAAGAGGCAATGGTTGAAACTAAAACACCTGTGAAAGCTAAAGCCAAAGCAGAACCTGCACAGACTGAGCTTGCTGTAGATGTTATCGAAGATACAGCAACAGAAGAAACTGCGGCTGAAAAGGAAGAGAAAGAAAAAGCTCGTCCGCGTCGTCCACGTGGTCGCCCACCGAAAAAAATAACGCCTACAGCAGAGTAAGTATTTACCCTATTGTTGTAAAATAATTAAAACCTAGTCATTTCGATGGCTAGGTTTTTTTTGTTATTTTGAACAGATTAGGTTGATTGCACTAGAAAGAAACGATTAAAAGGACAACTGTACAGATTATCTCGTTCAACCTGTAGACAAAGACATCGTATTGGACACGAAAAATAAATAGGATTCTTATGAGCCAAACCACACAGAGCGATCTTATTGGAATTACAGACGTCGCTGCCAAAATCCCACAATTTATTGGAAAACTTCCACATCTGGTTACAGGGTTGAAACAAGCATATTTACGTACCCCAAACTCACCAGCGGGCTTAGGTATTGCCTTTGAAAAAGCCGTAAAACGTAACCCACATGGCTATGCATTATTATTTGAAGAGCAGAAATATACCTACCAACAACTCAATGATTGGGCAAACCAAATTGGACACTATTATTTGTCAATTGGCGCACAAAAAGGTGATGTCATTGCAGTGATGGTTGAAAATCGCCCAGAACTGGTTGCCAGTGTTTTAGCTTTGGCAAAAATTGGGGTCACGGCGGCTTTGGTGAACACCTCACAAGTTGGCAAAGTTTTGGCGCATAGTATCAATTTGGTCAACCCAATTGCACTCATTGTTGGAGAAGAATGCCGCGCTGCCGTAGATGAAATTCGTCAAGAGCTTAACTTGGCCGAGCAGCGTTTTCATTGGTTTGCCGACCAAGAAACACGTCAACATGCAGCTACAGCACCGGCACATTATCTAAATTTAGCCGATGAAATCATCACCTTTCCGACCTTTAACACGCCAACCACACACAGTGTAAAAGGAAAAGATGGCTTATTTTACATCTATACTTCGGGCACCACTGGCTTACCGAAAGCGGTGATTTTCACCCATAGTCGCTGGACACTTGCCTATGGCACTTATGGGCACGTGCTGGATTTAAACAGTGATGATGTCATGTACGTTACCCTGCCGCTCTACCACGCGACAGGTATTGTGGTGTGTTGGTGTGGGGTGATTGCAAGTAGTGCGACTTTGGCATTGCGACGTAAATATTCGACCTCTGCGTTTTGGAAAGATGTGCAAAAATTTAACGCATCTGCGATTGGCTATGTGGGAGAGCTATGCCGTTACTTAATGGATGCGCCTGCATCGGAGTTGGAGCACACCCATCGTGTCAAAAAAATGATTGGCAATGGAATGCGCCCGAATATCTGGGACAAATTTAAACAACGTTTTGGTGTAGAAGAAGTGCTTGAACTCTATGCATCTAGCGAAGGTAATGTTGGCTTTAGCAATGTATTTAATTTCGACAACACTGTCGGATTCTCCCCAACACCTTATGCCATCGTTCAATTCGACAAAGAAAAAAACGAACCTATTCGTGATACAAATGGTTGGTGTCAAAAAGTAAGCAAAGGCGAAGTCGGCCTGTTGATCGGTAAAATTACCCGTCGCTCCCCTTTTGATGGCTATACCGACCCTGAAAAAAACAAGTCTGTGATTATGTCCAACGTGTTTAAGAACGGTGATGCCTACTTTAATACCGGTGATTTAGTCCGTGATATTGGCTTCCGTCATGCACAGTTTGTCGACCGCCTTGGCGATACCTTCCGCTGGAAAGGCGAAAATGTCTCGACCACCGAAGTCGAGAACATGTTGTGTGAATATCCCAAAATTGCCGAAGCGGTAGTATATGGCGTGGAAATTCCACACACCAATGGACGTGCAGGTATGGCTGCTATCACCTTAGCAGAGCAAGCCCAACTGAATGAACAAGACCTGCAAGCCATGCTCAGTTGCTTCAAAAAAAGCTTACCCGCCTACGCCATCCCTGTGTTCTTACGTGTTCAAAAACAAGTGGAAACCACAGGCACTTTTAAATATCAGAAGAACAAGCTGAAAGAGCAAGCCTTCGATCCAGAAAAAACCAATGAACAAATTTTAGTCTTATTGCCCAATAGCAATGCCTATTGCGATATGAATACTGAAATTTACAGCAATATCCAACAGTACCAATATCGCTTCTAAACTGAAATTTTGGTAATTTTTTGCATAAAATCAGGCAAAGTTGTTGTATTTATAATCAAACATCAACAACTTTGCGATTTTTCTCTTGCGCTCGTTCGATATCTTGCTACAATACGCTCCATCAAAACGAGATGGGTCGTTAGCTCAGTTGGTAGAGCAGCGGACTTTTAATCCGTTGGTCCCGCGTTCGAGTCGCGGACGACCCACCACTTATTTTGATTCCTGATGGGTCGTTAGCTCAGTTGGTAGAGCAGCGGACTTTTAATCCGTTGGTCCCGCGTTCGAGTCGCGGACGACCCACCATCTTTAAGCTTTATTTAAAAGCTGTCATAATGTGAAAGCATTCTAAATGGGTCGTTAGCTCAGTTGGTAGAGCAGCGGACTTTTAATCCGTTGGTCCCGCGTTCGAGTCGCGGACGACCCACCATTTATTGCAAAACATCTTAAAATATCTCCTTGAGCACCGCTCTCCGCATCGCTACTAGATTTTCATAGCAAATTGATAGCGTCAAATTTCATTGCAAATTATTGATCTTTAATTAAACGATATGCTTGTGTTGGCATCGGATAGCCTGCTGCAAATAAGTGTTGATTCATTTGATTATCTAGATCTAAAGTTCGATCCAAATTTAGAATAAGATTCTGTTGTTTATCGATCCGATAATAAAATTCTGCCCCCTCTTCTAAATGCACCACCAACTCAGAATCTTCTGGGTTCACTGACCATGTATCACGTCGATAAGTTTGGATATTACTGTCTTCAGCCATTTTTTCACTAAACAGCTTTCCTGTGTAAACAATACTCCGATAGGCAGAACCATCAGCAGCCAAAGTCAAAATATATTCTGCTGCACCTTCAGAGCATTGTACGAAGTCATCTTTACAGGAAATCTTGACATGATAGCGTCCCACATAAGGGGCTTGCTCATCAGTTGAATCTTGTTGCACTGTTGATGCCGCCTCGTTAGGTATACTCGCCTGACCCGCCACTTCCGTTAATTTCTTGCCTGACTGTGGCGGATGGGCAGCAGATGTAGGCTGTTCTTCAGCAGCAGATGCTATTTGGTCAGCATTTGGGGGTATTGAGCGATTACACGCAGCCAAAATTAGACTGACACACAAACAAGCCAGTAATGCCCCACCTAACTTCGGATGAAGTCTTACACTTTTCCATTTCATCACGTTAATACACAATCCACATTCATTTGACCGAGCACCCAAAGGGTAAAAAATGTTATCGCGTCATTTATCCTTAAATTCAGCAATAGCATTGTAAGCGCCTGTATTTACTTATCAAAAATAAAGGCATCTGTAAATTTGATCACATTTTATGTAGCACACGGCTTAGCGCCTATGTTTATTTACATAACTTAACTATTTTCGTGCTGGCTTTGCTTTAAAAATTGAATTGCATCACCATTTATTAACTATGGGTTTGCAAGATACCCCTCATTCAATTTTTAAGGAGACCTGAATGGCCAATGTTGGTTTATATCGTTCGAATCGCCAAAATATAATTGCAGGTGTTATGGGCGGTATTGCTGAACGTTTTGGTTGGAATGCAAACTTATTAAGAATTATTTTCTTTTTGGTTTCCGTCATGAGTGCCGCATTTCCAGGTATTTTAGTGTATTTGATTTTATGGCTAGTCATTCCGAAACGGGTAGAAGCGATAGATTCAGATGCATCGAATTACCACCGCCCTATACGTACTGTAAATAACAACAAGACACCATTATAGGTTTTAAACAATATCATTTGACCTACCATTTTGGTCGCTACGGCTTTTTCCCCAAAGAGTCGTAGCTTTTTTATTTAGCTCACTTATTTTTGATTTTTCAATTGAATTAATTGCTGGTTTAATGCCGCAATCATATCTGCACGACTAATCATTCCCACCAATTGTTGTTGCTCAACCACAGGAATGTAGTTAAACGAACGCTCTACAAAGTACGGCACTAAATCCTGAATTGGCTGACTTGGCTGTACCGTCACCACTTGTCGATTCATAATTTGTTTCACCTGATGTTCCCAACTGGCTTTTGGGTCGGCAGCACGTTTAAACCATTCCACGACTTCATACAGTGCTAAAGTTCCTACCAAATGGTTGTCTGCATTGACTACGGGTAAGCTCATCAAGTTCACTTGTTTAAACTTATCTAAGGCTAAATGAATATCATCTTGCTCATTGAGCATCAGTACATCTTTAGACATTAGATCTTGGCAAGTCAGTTCATTCACTGTACGTGCGTTGGCAATTTCCTGCGCCTTGAGAATAATCTTTTGTAAATCATATTCACTGATGTCGAGCAACTGTGGCTGATGTTCCAACACATTGTGAATATCTTGCGGCTGAATGGTGACTTTTTGGGTCGGTGTCGGATCGGTGGAACGTGAGTTTAGCTGTGCTGTTTGCGGATATTGGCGTCCCAACATTCGGTTAAAGATAATGGCGATAATCAAGAGCAATAATGAATTCAATAACACAGGATAGGCAATAAAGGCATAACCTAACTCATGCACACTTTTGCCACCCAACACCGCAGTAATGGCGACAGCACCACTGGGTGGATGTAAAGAATCAGTGGTCATCATCAAAAAGATCGACAACGCCACCGCAATACTAAATGCTTCGGTTAAATTCGGCATATATAGCGCGCAAGTGACGCCTATAAAGCCTGCCAAAGTATTACCAATAATCATATTCCATGGCTGCGCCAAAGGACTGGCGGGGACAGCAAATAGTAGTACCGAAGATGCGCCCATTGGGGCAATGTACCATGCATTTATATCACCCAACACCCACCAACTAATAAGCGAGGAAAGTGCTAAGCCCAATAATGCACCTAAACCACAGAGCATTCTTTCCTTTAGCGGTAACACTTTAAAATTAGGTTTTAAGGTATTTAACCATTCAAGTTGCATATGAAACACAGCCGCCCTTCTACTTTTTTGCACTTAACTGGTGCAAAATTATACGTGGTCTTCCCAATAAGATGCATCTATTTTATATCTTATTCTTATGAGTAATTCTGTTGAACAACTTGTTAAATATATTGCTGTAACTGTGCAACCCGCTCAGCATACTGCTGCATTGGACAATACGCATACATGGGCGAACCAATATACTGTCCAGCATTCTCACACTCTTGATCAACATAGGCTTTCCACAACCGCTGCGACTTTAAAATGGCTTGATAGCGTTCAGGTTGATACCACTCCGCACTTTGTACCCGAATTTGATCGAGTAATGCCACAATTTGCTTTTCGTAGCCTTGTTTGGCTTGATCCGCGCAAATTTGTACCACGCTATTGTTAATCCCTGCCAGTTGCTGCTCTTGAATGGTTTGCTCAGCACATTCGCTATACGGATCCGATTCAGTCGTCGGTTGTTGGGCACACACCAACCCAATAGAGCCAAGAACCAATACACTGGTGGATAGAATAAATTTCAGCATGACTTGTCACTTTTGTTGTTATAAATTGTCGTCAATATAACAAAATGCTTGATGATCGCCTAATCTACACAATTGATCTTCAAGCTTTAAAACTCGAATTTGAAGATTCGAATTTCAGCAGTTCATCTTATCTAACCGTGTTCAAGCCATAGCAAATACATACACAAATTTTAAATTGATGATTCAAGCTGAACCCTTTGCCACTCCCCTGCAAAATCCTTATACTTAGAGCCAATTTTTCTCTAATTTTTAATGGATGCACCATGAGTCGCGCCATATCGCATATTGATACATTTCAAGGCTTAATTCTTGCCTTACAAAACTACTGGGCTGAACAAGGTTGTGTGATCTTACAACCTTATGATATGGAAATGGGGGCTGGGACTTTCCACACAGCAACCTTCCTTCGCGCTTTAGGGCCAGAAACTTGGAACGCGGCTTATGTACAACCTTCACGTCGTCCAAAAGATGGGCGTTATGGCGAAAACCCAAACCGTTTGCAACACTACTACCAATTCCAAGTGGTGTTAAAACCAAACCCAGACAACATCCAACAGCTTTACCTTGACTCGCTTAAAGCCATCGGAATTGACCCACTGGTTCACGATATTCGTTTTGTCGAAGACAACTGGGAATCTCCAACACTGGGTGCTTGGGGCTTGGGTTGGGAAGTTTGGCTCAACGGTATGGAAGTAACTCAGTTTACTTACTTCCAACAAGTCGGTGGAGTTGAATGCTACCCAGTGACAGGTGAAATTACTTATGGTCTTGAACGTTTGGCCATGTACTTGCAAGGTGTAGACTCGGTTTACGATCTTGTTTGGACCAAAGGTCAATTTGGTACAGTGACCTATGGCGATGTATTCCATCAAAATGAAGTAGAACAATCGACTTATAACTTTGAATATGCCAACGTTGAAAAAATGTTTGAATTATTCGATTTCTATGAAGCGGAAGCTACGCGCTTAATGGAAGCTGAACTTCCACTTCCTGCCTACGAACAAGTGATTAAAGCATCACACAGCTTTAACTTGCTCGATGCACGTGGTGCGATTTCTGTAACTGAGCGTCAACGCTATATTTTACGCGTGCGTACTTTGGCACGTTCGATTGCACAAAGCTATGTGGCTGCTCGTGCGAAACTCGGTTTCCCAATGGCAGAACCACACTTACGTGATGAAGTATTAGCTCAACTTAAAGCTCAGGTTGAAGCGGAAGCGGCTCAAGCAGAAAAATCAGCGGAGAACAAATAATGTCTAAACATACCGTTTTATTTGAACTTGGCTGTGAAGAACTTCCCCCAAAAAGCTTAAAAACTTTACGTGATGCCTTACAAGCTGAAACCGTAAAAGGCTTAAAAGATGCTGGCTTGGCTTTTGATTCTATCGAAGCCTATGCTGCGCCACGTCGTTTGGCATTGAAAATTATCAATGTAGATGCAGCGCAAGCAGACACGCAAAAACGTTTTGATGGTCCTGCTGTACAAGCTGCTTATGATGCTGAAGGCAAGCCGACCAAAGCACTTGAAGGCTTTATGCGTGGTCAAGGCATTACCGCGGATCAAGTTTCTACTTTCCAAGCAGGTAAAGTTGAAAAAGTCTGCTTCTTGAAAGATGTTAAAGGTCAAAGCCTTGATGCTTTACTGCCACAAATTTTACAAACCGCTTTGGACAACCTTCCAATTGCAAAACGTATGCGTTCTGCGGCAAGCCGTACTGAATTCGTGCGTCCTGTAAAATGGGTTGTGTTGCTTAAAGATAACGATATTGTTGATGCAACCATTCAGGATCACCAAGCAGGCAATGTGACTTATGGTCATCGTTTCCATGCGCCTGAAGCGATTACTTTAGCCAATGCAGATGCTTATTTAGATGCACTTCGTGCTGCGAAAGTTGTGGCGAATTTTGAAGAACGCCAAGCGATCATTGATCAACAAGTGAAAGCACTTGCGGATGAAGTCAATGCAATTGCGATTGTGCCTGCGGATCTTCGTGACGAAGTGACCGCATTGGTGGAATGGCCAGTTGCACTTCGTGCCAGCTTTGAAGAACGTTTCCTTGCTGTGCCTCAAGAAGCATTAATTACTACCATGCAGGACAACCAAAAGTATTTCTGCTTGGTCAATAGCGATAACAAGCTCCAGCCTTACTTCATTACCGTTTCAAACATTGAGTCTAAAGATCCGTCTCAAATTATTGAAGGTAATGAGAAAGTGGTACGTCCACGTTTGTCAGATGCTGAATTCTTCTTCTTACAAGATCAAAAGCAACCGCTTGCGTCTCGTAAAGAAAAACTGGCGAATATGGTATTCCAAGCACAATTGGGTACACTTTGGAACAAATCTGAACGGATTGCCAAATTGGCTGTAGCCCTTGCGCCAATTACAGGTGCAACCGTTGCCGATGCTGAAAAAGCAGCACTGCTTGCAAAGTGTGACTTAACGTCTGAACTTGTAGGTGAATTCCCAGAACTTCAAGGGATTGCGGGCACTTACTACGCACGTCTTGAAGGCGAAAATGACGAAGTGGCTGAAGCTTTAGGTGAACAATATCTTCCGAAATTTGCGGGTGATGTTTTACCGAAAACCAAGACAGGTACAACGATTGCGCTTGCTGACCGTTTAGACACGCTCACAGGTATTTTTGGTATTGGTCAAGCGCCTACAGGTTCTAAAGACCCGTTTGCTTTACGTCGTTCTGCGATTGGTATTTTGCGTTTAGTGACTGAAAACAATCTTGATGTTTCGATTGAAGAACTCATCAAGTTGGCTTTGGCGGCTTATGGCGATGTATTGAAAGATCACGACAAGACTTTGGCGGATGCTGTTGCATTCCTAGAAGGTCGTTACCGTGCAAAATATGAAGACCAAGGTGTTGCTGTTGACGTGATTCAAGCCGTTCAAGCGTTGTCGCCAAAATCTCCTCTTGATTTTGACAAGCGTGTGAATGCGGTCAACCACTTCCGTAACTTGCCTGAAGCTGCTGCTTTGGCTGCGGCAAACAAACGTGTTGCCAACATTCTTGCAAAAGAAGCGGCACCAGAAGGTTCTGTAGTTGAAGCGAAATTGGTTGAAGATGCAGAGAAAGCATTATTCGCTGAACTTCAAGCCATTACCCCAATGGTTGAGCCATTATTGGCTGCGAAAGACTACACCGAAGCACTTTCTAAATTAGCTACCCTTCGTGCACCAATTGATGCCTTCTTTGATGGCGTAATGGTGATGGCTGATGATGCTGACCTGAAAGCAAACCGTTTACGTTTATTGGCTCAGCTACGTGGCTTGTTTACCAGTGTTGCAGATATTTCAGTGTTGCAGCATTAAGCTCAATAATTGAATTTCAAACAAAAACCCGCTATAAATTAGTGGGTTTTTTTATAATGAAAAATTTATGTCTTACTCGAATGAAATAATTGAAAATGTAAAATATCTAAGAACGACAAATGCAAATGAAGCAGAGACTAGAAAAAAAGTTATAGATCTTATTTTAGAGGAGGTCTTGGGCTGGAGTTCTAGGGACATAGCTTATGAAGAAAAAATTCAAGAGGATGGTAGTACTAAATATGCAGATTACATTATTAGTAATGCGAATTACTCCTTATTAGTTGAAGCTAAGAGAATTAACATAGGTTTTAAGTTACCTCAATCTGCTCAACCTAGATTAAATAAAGCTTTTGTAAAAGAAGACGTAGGTTCAGCTATTATTCAAGCTAGGGACTATTGCAGACAAAAATCAATTCCGTTTGCAATGGTAACAAATGGTGATCAATGGATAATTTTTCCTGCATGTCGTACCGATGGCGTTAGTTTTGAAGAATCTACAGCTATTATCTTCGATAGTATTGAAGATGTCCTTATCAATCGAAATGAATACTTTAAAAGTTTAGTATCTCGTAAAGGTTTTCTTGAAGAAAATCTAAAAATTGAGTTACTTGGAAGAACGATCGATCAAATCGAAGATAGAAGACTAAATAAATTCTTCAAGGGTACTTCTTCAAATCTGAATCCCGTTTATCCATTTATCGAAAGTGAAATAACTCTAGCATTCTCAGATTCTTTAATTACTACTGATGCTGAACTTTTGGAAAAATGTTATGTAAGTAATAGTGATCGACAAAAATTTGATCAAAAAATTCAAATGCATTTACAAAAAAAGGAAGCAATTTTTTCTAAAAATATTATTAGACCATTAAGACCTAAAGAGTCAAAGCTCTTTAATAAAAAAATTGAAGGCACATCTCAATTGAATAGACCTCTTGCAATACTTCTTCTTGGTAGTGTTGGATCAGGTAAAAGTACTTTTTTGGAATATACATATAAAGTTGCAAGCCAATCTTTTTTTTCAGGAGGTCATGAATATAACCCCCAGTGGATAAAAATTGATTTCAGAAATTATTCTGCTCAAGAAAATTCATTAGATTTTATTTATAATAATATATTTGAAATAATTACCGATGAAAATTATCCATTTAATGATAATGAAAAGGTGATATTAAAAGCATATCATCAAGAAATTGAAGCGTTAAAAAAAGGGCCGCTAGCTCTTTTTGGTTCGAAAGAAGAAATTCAGAAAAAAATTGCTGAGAAAATTTACAATGATTACCAAAATAAAAAACCATACATTGATAAACTGTTAAAGTTTTACTCATCAAAATCTCCTGTTTTTGTAGTGATTGATAATGTAGACCAATTTGAATCGGAAGAAGTTCAATCTACAATATTTTCTAACTCAATTGCCTTTGCTGGAAAATTAAATATAAATCTTATTATAGCAATGCGTGAATCCACGTATATCAATCATAGAAATTCACCAACTTTCGATGCTTTTGACTTTGACCCAATTTTAATTGAACCACCCGAGATTTCTTCAGTTATCTCAAAAAGATTTACCCTAGCAGAACAATTATTACAAGGGAAAAAATGTTCGTTTACATCGTTAAATGGTGCAAAATTTGATGTTAACAATCTAGCAGATTTTATAAGTCTAACTAAAAGTTCCGTTTTAGGAACAGAAATTGGAAATAGAATTGATGTACTCGCTAACCATGACGTACGCTTAGCACTTAGAATGACCCGTGAGTTTTTAGCAAATGGATACACCGATCCAGCCAAAGCCATTAACTTCCATCAAACAGGAAAACCCTATAAATTGCCGCCACATGAAGCATTTCGTTCAATTTTATTAGGAAATAGATCTGTATATGATGAAAGTTATTCTGTAATTGGAAACCCCCTAGATTCTAAATTAAATCAAAATAATTCAGAACTATTAAGATTATTTATTCTTGCAGGTTTAGTGAGACAGTACTCACTAAATAGCTCAGTATTTATTACGGCAGAAGATATAAAAAATGCTTTAGCAGAAATTGGTTTTAAGGAAAATATTGTTTTACAAGTACTCAAAGATTTATGTGAAAAAAGATTTATCCATACAAAGTCACATAAAATAGCAGATATGCAGAGCAGTTTTTATCCTAGCCGATTAGGCGGACATGTCATAAAAGTTCTATTAGGAGATTTAGCATTTATTGAAAATATTTTAATGGATACATTTATTAGTGATAATGAAATATGGCACAATTTAAAACAACTGAGTGAGCAAGTTTCATATGAAAGAAGTAATATTGTTAAAAGGTTAAAAATTCGTATAGAAAGAGTTCAAACTTTTTATACTTATATGCAAAAATTATATTCTCCACTTCTTGAGCAAGCTAAAATTAGAAATTTGGAAACTATTTGGCTTACAAATCCTTTGGAAGAAGCCCAGAAAGATTTATATGCAAATTGTGAAAGGGCAATTACTCGTGCCACACAAAACTATGGCTAACTTTATAAATTAATATTCCACTTCTATTCTAGATAAATACATTATGAACCTAACAAATCTTTAGCAAAACAGTTTGTGCAGATCAGGGCTATCAGACTTGGAAGCCTGCGCAGGATATAAAGTCTGCTTAAAACCTATAGGATTTTTACTTTCATTTCCCTATACTCAAGCTAACAACACTCAACAAAAAAGAACGTTAATATGAAATTAAAAACACTTTTACTTACGGGCTTCACTTGCGCAGCACTCACAGCATGTACTTCATCTCCTAAAATTCCACAACTGGAAACAGGTGTACTACAAGAAGTTCAAAACCTAGATGTATATCCAGACACAACTGACAATAAAGCCAAACTCACCAAATTTATTGACAAATGCGTCATCGAATTTACAGGGAATTTAGAAGCAGGCAAAGTCATTGAACAATGGTCTTTTAGAGGCAATACCCTCATTACAGGTAGTACAGCAACATTCGAGAAAGATGGTACCAGTCAAGCCAGCAATTTCGACCTGAACAATGCCCAAGTACAGCAAAATTTCATTAAATTACGTAAAAACTTCGCCAAAGATGCTGTTGCGCAATGTAACTAAGCAACACAGAGGCTTTGCATCCATATGATGCAAAGCCTTTAAAAAATATTTAAAATTCAAAACTATAAATTCATTTCCTACAATATCCCTGCACTTACATAAGTTTGCCGATATCAACAAATGGCAGCATTTAGATACATCAACACCCTCTAGCAAGCATGTATCTCTACAATCTTGTAGCGAGTGTTAAGCTGTTGTACTGAACTGTGTAAGTTTCATCTCAAACGCCAAAATGCATATTGAATCTGTTTATGATGCCTCACACATCCCCTCCCAATAACGGGTGCAATGATAGAGGAAAATCCAACATGAACATGATAAAAACAGCATTCATGAGTACCGCATTTTTTGCTTCTGCTTCAGTCTTTGCCAATGTCGCAGTCAATGGACAGGTCAATGCCTCTGCCGAAGCACAAAGCAATACTCACGGTGTATTACACAACATTCATGAAGGTGTAACGACTTCTGCCAAGAAAGTCGGCAATGGTTTAAGCACAGCAACAGAAAATGTTGGACATGGCGTTCAACATACTTCTACCCAAGTTGGACAGGGACTCAGCACAGCATCCGAACGCGTCGGTCAAGGCATTGAAAATGGT
This sequence comes from Acinetobacter tibetensis, assembly GCF_023824315.1. Lineage (NCBI taxonomy): Bacteria > Pseudomonadati > Pseudomonadota > Gammaproteobacteria > Moraxellales > Moraxellaceae > Acinetobacter > Acinetobacter tibetensis. The sequence continues at coordinate 2,969,728 of NZ_CP098732.1, forward strand.
GCTCAAAAAACTAAATCTACCAGTAAAGCAGTATGGAGCAACACTAAACAGTTCAGCGCAGAACAAATGAAAAATGCAGGTCAAACTGCAACCAAAGCCAAAGACTACAGTGTGGAAAAAGCCGAAAGAACCCAAGCCTATTTGGGGCAAAAAATGCAGCAAGGTAAAGCAACCACTCAACACACTTGGAACAAAACCAAAACTGCACTCAGTACAACTGCACAGGCAGATGTGAACGCACAGGTGGGCGTGCATACCCCTATTACCAAAACTCAGGTTGGGGTTTCATCACAAACGGCAGTGAACACAGCACAATAATGCTACCAATCCATTGGTGTAGACACATTTTTAAACCAAGCAGTACTTGGGCATTCAATGAAAATTCTTGACGTCCGATGGGATACAGCAGAATATGAGGTATCCATTCGATCATGACACTATGCAAAACATGCCAGCCTACAACATGTTTTCTGCAACATAGTGCAGAGCAATAGAGGACAAAGTGCATGCAATTGATAAAAGCCGCCTTAATTTCCAGTACGGTGTTCGTGGCTATGACTCTATCTGCCCATGCTGCAGAAAGTGGCAAGAAAAAAGGCTATGGAGATAATCCAAATATTTTTGAAGTGCTGGGGCAAAAAACCTTAGATACCGCCCAGGATGCTGCCAATGCTGTGGATCGGACGACACAAAAAGGCATTGCCAAAGTCAGACCGAAAGTCGCTGGCACTTGGCAGGAAACCAAAATCTATAGTGAGGAGCAGACTGAAATCGCCAAAGAAAACTCACAGAAAGCCGCCGCTACAGTCAATAAAAAATGGAATGAAGCCAAAGCCAGTGTTTTAGGTGATCCTAATAGCCCGCCTGCTCCCATCGAATCGCACCCACTGAGTCAATCCAGCACTTCCCCTGCTCAGAATGGACAACTGAACTAAAACTATTTTAAAAAATAAAAAAGCGCAGCCGACAGACTGCGCTTTTTTCATTTTTAGTCAGGCAACTTGGCGAATTGGTTGTCCTTGCTGAAAGGCAGTCACATTTTCCACCATCTGCTGCACAATACGCTGTCGTGCATCAACACTGCCCCACGCACTGTGCGGAGTGATAATTAAATTTGGAATATCTGCTGCCAATAGCACATTGCCATCTTTCGGTGGCTCTACTGTTAATACATCGGTCGCAGCACCTGCAATACGCCCTTCACGCAAAGCCTGTGCCAAAGCGGCTTCATCGACAATACCCCCGCGCGCGCAATTAATCAGAAAGGCGCTGGCTTTCATCAATTCAAATTCATCCGTACTGATTAAGTTACGGGTAGAATCGGTCAGTGGGCAATGCAGTGTGAGAAAATCCACCTGTGGCAATAATTCAGACAAAGGCAAACGACCTTCACGTTGTGGGCGATCAGGTAAAGTAGCAATCAAGACTCGCATATCAAAGGCTTGCGCCAGTTTGGCCACGGCCTGCCCTAGCTCACCATAACCCACAATGCCCAAGGTTTTACCCGCAAGTTCCACAATCGGAAAGTCCAGTAAACAGAACTGTTTTGAGCTATTCCATACGCCTTGCTTCACCGCATGGTCATATTTCAGCAGTGAAGTTGCCAATGCCAACATCAAAGCCAAAGTGTGTTGTGCCACCGCCGAAGTGCCATATCCCTGACAGTTACACACCACAATGCCCTGTGCTTTGGCTTGAGCTAAGTCGACATTATTGGTGCCCGTGGCAGAGATTAAAATCAGTTTTAACTGTGGGCATTGCTGCATCACTTGTGCAGAAATCTGTACTTTATTGGTGATAATGACCTGTGCATCTTGCACGCGTTGTAGTACCTGATCGGTTGATGTTGCAGGATATAAAATCAGCTCATCAAAAGCGGCAGTTAAGGGTCTCAGATCCAAATCATGCTGATCTAAAGATTCCACATCTAAAAATACTGCCCTCATCCCTTGCTCCTGCTGTTATTTTCCATGACTCATGTGCAGCTTATTAAAAGCCAAAGCAGGTTTCGGTTCAAGACATACACCGTAAAAAGAAAAATCCACTATTTTGTAGAATCTTTTATACACTCACGCACAGAAAGTCGAATTTGCTGATAAACATAACTCGCGAGCATCAACACCACCAGCACGCTACCAGCAAAGATGATTACTGCCAAATCAAAACCTTGATGAATGAGATAAATCAAACTAAAAATCAGTGTGATAGACAAAAGTACAGCAGGTATAAATATCCTATTCATACAACCTGACCTTAAGTGAAAAATAAAAAAGAGTGGATATTTTTTATCCACTCTTTCGATCTTAAACCAATTCAGTTAAAAATCAAGCCATCCAAATCAAATAAGATTCACCTAATTTTTAGGCTTGTTCTACGTCTTCCGATTCTTCGGGTTGCGTCATGAACTTGGCGGTTTCAGGCGTATCCTCAATAAAGTCATTGCCACCATATTCATCACTGCTGAGATTAAATTGCTTATAGCTGAGCAAGTAATAGTCGCTATATTTTTTTAACACCAACGGGTGCATCCCAGCAGACAATTCATCCTGTTCTTTGAACAGTTTCATTACATGACGGTCATTCATGGCAATCACATAGCGTTCATCGTTCAGGCTAATCTGTACTAGTCCCGTGCCTTTGGCAAAAATCGGAATCAGGAATTTATGGTTGAGGTTAATCGCATTTTGCGCATAACTTTCAATTTTCTGGGTAATCACGTTAAACACCAGACCATGCCCAAAACTGTCCAACAACTGACTGTTACTTTCCTGTGGCAAATTCACCTGAATGCCCAATTTCAACAGATCTTGTTCACTGACCTGACGGTTACTGAGTAACTGACGAATAATGCTTTGTTTCAGTTTGGCATCAAAAAACTGACTATCCAACTGCATGTCATTGTTTCTGAGAATTTTCCCCAGTGAACGACGATGATGCGGCAATAGGGTTTCAATCACTTTACGGTAATAAAACTTGCTGCCTTTTTTCACCTGACGAATTTTTTGATAGAAATAGACACCGTCAAATTCGCGCGTTAAAAAGTCTTTAAGCAGCTCAGAACTTGCCAACACCGCAATGGCATCATGTCCTGTAAAGGGCAAGTTCAGCACTTTAATGTCTGGAATAACCTGTTCTAATTCAACAAAATGCGCCCGGTCTTCGGCACAGTAAGGGTCATAAACCACAATATATTCACAGTCCGCCGCAATGTCCTGCGTTTGCACCTGCATATTCGCATTGAGTTCTGCATGGTAAAACATGTTATAGCGGCTATCTTCAACCACCTCTGGGTCAATCGAAAACTGGGGAACCAAAGACACCACACGGCTTAAACCCAACAATTTTGAATATTTAATCGCGGCATAGCCCCCCATTGAACCGCCATAACCAATGCGTTTTTGAAAGGGGGCAATTACATCTTCAATGGCTTTGAGCAAGTTGTGCATGGACTCCGCAGGAAACCATGATTTTTCTTTGGGCATAATGCCAATCACATTAAACTCAAATTTGGCTAATGATTTTTCCGCATTGATTGCAAGTCCTTTGGCACGAGTAATTAAGTCACCAAAAGAAAAAACTAACTCGTCAGACGAACCTTTTAAAAAAATAGCGCGAATTTGTTCGTCTTCAAAAATAATGTGTTTATCCATGTCCACACCGAAACAAATCGGCCCTAATTTTTTGTATCAATAAAATTCATAGACCAGCTACTTATTACGCTGTCTATGTAGGAGAATGTGTCGATCTCATCTGCATCACAATCAACAACAAAATAAATCTACGGCGTCACAAATCCGTGGCAACATTTTAACGTATGCTGCAACAGATGTATGTATTAGAAAAACAAGTCCCGCCAACGCTTGCTAAGATCACTCGGAAAGGACTATGTTATTTTATAGATGCACAGCAGATAAAAAAGCGCAAAATATGACACAATCACTTCATCCTGCCGCACAGCAAGGTTTCAGTTCTGCCGCTGAACTTTATCAACAAGTCCGTCCAAATTATCCACAAGAAATTGTGATGTGGTTAAAACAACAACTCCATCTGACAGCGCAGTCGAAGGTGGTCGATTTGGGTTCGGGTACAGGAAAATTCCTCCCTTATCTGCAACAGGTGACATCCCATATTATTGCCGTTGAACCCATTGCGGAAATGCTGGCACAATTACAGCAAGCCTATCCACAGATTGCGACCCTCCAAGCCAGCAGTGATCAGTTATCCATTGCATCGGAAAGTATTGATGCCGTCATTTGTGCCCAATCTTTCCACTGGTTTGCCACGATTGAAAGCCTGAATGAAATCCATCAAATCTTAAAACCCCATGGACAACTGGGTTTGGTCTGGAATCAACGAGATATTCAGGTGGATTGGGTCAAAGCATTGGCAGATGTGCTCGAACCGCTCGAAGGTGATACACCACGATTTCATAGCGGACAATGGCAACAAGCCTTTGAACAGCAATTTTTATTCAAACTGGATCAGATCAAAACCTTTCAGCAACTTCACATTGGACGTGTCGAAGACGTCGTGTCTGGACGGCTCCTCTCGACCAGTTTTATTGCAGCTTTACCCAAAAGCCAACAATACCAACTGAAAGCCCAGTTTGAACAAATTGTTGCCGATTACACGGGCAAAGCAGCACAGGATGAAATTGCCTTCCCTTATGTCACTTACGCTTATAATTTTAAGAAAACAACATAAATATTCTTTAGGATAACTGAAATGAAGCACTTTAAGGCTTATTTGCTCCCACTGCTCTGTAGCACTCTGCTATTCACCGCATGCAGCAAAAACAATGAAAATGATGTACCTGATCCCTCTCAAGATCGGATGATGCAAGAACTGGAATCTTCACCCATTAAGGAGTTTCCTAAAACTGCGAATGATCAACATGACATTAAACTTCTGGTCGACTATGACCGTCGTTTTAGTGAAATGAGTGATGCTATGGAAGATGAGCTCATTAAAATGCGTGACAACGGCAGCCTCACCGATGAATTTGCTCGTAATCGCAAACAAGACAATATTCAATCGGCATTAACCATGCTCAAAGATCTGGATTTAAAAACTGAACAAGGCCGATATATTCAAGGGCTGATGGCACAATATTGGGAAAACCAAGCCAAGTTATTAAATCAAAATAGTAAGACTTCGCAAGATATTCCCAACTCAACACCCGACAATATTAAAGGCTTGGGTGAATTCCTACATGCGCAAGAACAACTGGATCATTGGGAAGCACAATATGAACCTGCTGAGAAAAGTAAGTCTTAACACAGATTCACCACCTAGAAAGTGAACGCTTTAAACTCAAAAACCAGATGCAATCTTGTTGCCATCTGGTTTTTTATAGCAGTGCAATAAATTTAAGGACGTTCACTGTATTGTGGCAATTCATCCTGAATGCTGTCCCACTCTGCTTTGGAGTCAACAAAAATATGCATGGTCGGTTTTTGCGTTAATGTCGTATCTAAAGTTCCAAGGCGTAACCGATAGTACTCTGGTGTATCCGCTTTAATACTCATAATCGGCGAACCGCACTCACTGCAAAAGCAACGCTGCGTGGTTTCAGTCGACTGGTAAGCTTTGAGGAATTGTTCACCTTGCACAATTTTAAAATCTGTTTTCTTAATCGGTGCATTGGTGGCAAAGGCTGTGCCATTGGCTTTACGGCAACGTTGGCAGTGACACTGCACAATATCGCCAATTTCACCACGCACTTCATAACGAATTGCACCACATAAACAGCTTCCCGCATAACAATGTTGTGACATCAGTTCAGCCCTGTGAATGAAAGAGTTTTAAATTAGCATGTCTATCTTTGGCTTTATATCACTTTTTAATGTGAAGCCAGATATTCATGCACTCCTTCACCTGCGGCACGTCCTGTTGCAAAACAGGCGGTTAAGAGATAGCCCCCTGTGGGTGCATCCCAATCTAGCATTTCACCACAACAAAAAATCTGTGGCTGTTGCTGCAACTGCAAATGAGCCGTTAAAGCTTCGCGTTTCACGCCACCAGCACAACTAATAGCTTCTTCGATTGGACGAAAACCTTTTAATTCAATTCGCAACTGCTTAATCTGCTGTGCTAATTTTTCAGGGTCATGCCAATCTGCTTTTGGCACCAACTCACGTACTAAACTGGCTTTTGCTGCATCTAAACCAGCTTTACGCCAGACATTACTTAAAGACTGTTTTTTACTGGGTTGTAATTTCTGCACCAACTGTGCATTGCTTAATTCAGGCAACAAATCGAGCATCAACTGCATTTCTGACTGCTGTCTTAAAGCTCTGCCCAGTTTATAAATCAAGCCACTTTCCAAGCCATAATGGGTGATCACAATATCGCCCTGACTCTTTTCCGCAACATTCACCCAAGCCACAACTCGCTTTAGCGGTTGCCCAAATACCGCTTGCATAAAGGTAGACCATTCCCGTTCAACACCAGCGTTACTGGCTTGAAATGGATTTAATTGATCTACTGCTAGCCATTGTTGCCACTGACCATCACTGCCCAATTGCGGCCAAGAAACTGCACCACATGCCAGTACAATGGCATCAAAGTCTTCACTAAATTCGCGTTGCTGAGCTAAATCTTGAATTTTTAACGTATTGGACTGAATCCCTAAGCACGAATGTCGATAATGAAATTGTATGCCCTGCTCGGTTAAGCGTTTGAGCCACGCGCGGAGTAATGGTGCAGCTTTCATCTCGACGGGGAAAATACGCCCTGACGATCCTACATAAGATTCAATACCCAAGCCCTGCATCCAGTTTTGAATCCATGTCGCATCCCAACGGCGGATCCAATCGGAAAGCCAATCTGCCCGATCATAACGCTGAATAAATTGCTCAAACGGTTCAGCATGTGAAATGTTCAGCCCTGTCTTCCCTGCCATTAAAAACTTGCGCGCAGCAGACGGTTTCTGTTCATATACATGCACATCATAATCCCACTGGCTTAACATCTCAGCGGCCATTAAACCCGCAGGACCTGCACCGATAATCGCAATCCGCTTTTTCATGACTTAGGCATCACTTTGTGCATCGGCAGAATTCAATTTAGGCATATTTACCCCTGCCAATGCCTGAAAATCATCAAAGCGCGTGCTGTAATGCTCGGGTTTTTGAATCAGTAATTGCTGACATAATTCTCCACGCTCCAGATACTTAATCTCAAAATGGGTGCGTGCTGAATCAGAAGCAATCACCTCTTTTACATAAGGTAGCTTCCAAACCTCTTGTAGTTGTTGTTCTGCTTCTGCAATGTATTCTGGAATATTACTGGCTAGGGTAATCTGACCACCGACTTGTAGTCGGGACAACAGAAATTCGAAAAATGGCATATTCAGCCAGCGCTGTGCAGGATTATGTGGCTCTGGATTCGGGTATAAAATGAAAAATTGCTGAACTTGCTGCGGTGCCAAAGCATGCACAATCCACGGCAAAGCATCGGCATGCACAGTTTGTAAATTTGTTTGCCCTTCTAATTGATGCTGTTTTTGCATCGCCACAAACTTTTCGCGTGTTCGTTCTATGGCAATCAGCTTGCTGTCTGGATGCTCACGAGTAAACAACAAAGCATGCTTACCTTTACCTGCACCAATTTCCACACAAATCGGCGCTGAATCAATCATGATAAAATCACGCGGAGCATGCATATGCTGTGCTTGAAATTGACGAATCGGCATAATCAGATCAAACTAAAGAAAATCTGCGCCAGTCTAACACTGCACAAAGTTTTGACCAAATCTTCCCATCTATTTCACTGGAGTCTATTATGCCAAAGACCTTTGCTTGCCCACGTTGTGGCAAACCTTCGACTTGGGAAGGCAATCCTTATCGACCATTTTGCTCTGAGCGTTGCAAGCTGATTGATTTAGGTGCTTGGGCAAACGATGACTATAAATTACCCACCGAAGATGCACCTCAGGCAGGAAATTCAGAAGAATAGCCTTTTATTTTTACAATTCATCAAAACGACATACAAATCATTAATTATTTTATACATGATTATTATTTGCACAGGTGCCTTTTGGGCACCATAATATGAATAATGAGAATCATTCTATTCTTTGCTTTTGTATTGTGCTGTGTTTTATTTTGAGAATTTCCCATGAAAGAATTAACCTTAAAAATATTCTTCTACCTTTCTATTGTCTTTACATTGTGTAGCTTTATTCTCGCAATTTACGCACAAGATCTTATGTTTGTGGGGATTGGTATTTTACTGGCAATTGCAGCCGTTTTATTAGGTTTAGAGAGTAAACAATTTTCTGCCAACCCCTTCCGTAAATAGCACTTCCCAGTTAATCGCTCACTGATGGTTTTATTCACGATTACAGCCTAGTGTTCAATCAAAAAATTAGGCTGTATATTTGATTTTTAAAAAATTTAAGTCAATCTTCCGCATCTCAACAGGATGATGCTTCCATTCGATTGGTCGAGTCACTTAATTCAGCAAAGACCATGCTAAATTGAAGAAGTATTCCTCCAACTATCTCAAAGTTATTCCTGCAAACACAACACAGTTATCATATTTTTAAGATTTATCTAGATTTTCCTAAAAACTCCCCTATAATTCATAAAATTTTACGCATCAAGTAACAATTTGTTAAGTTTGTTGCATTTTTGGAAAATTGTGGAATCTCCCCCATGAAAGAATTGGCTTTAAAGTTTTTTTTCTATCTCCTTGTCGTTTTAACTTTATGTGCAGTAACGCTAAGCCTATTCACTCATGACATGATGATCATGGGCGTAGGCATTCTATTGGCAATTGCGACCCTTCTACTTGGTCTCGAGAAAAAACAACACAAAACAGATCCTTTTAGAAGCTAATACTCTTCAATTTGATTACCACATAAAAAATGGGAGTGAATACCTCCCATTTTTTATCAATATCATTGAATCTATACACCCTTCAATAACATTGCATTTTACGTTTATTCTCTCTGTGGTGAGCCATTCATTCATGCCCTGTGCAGGAAATTAACCCGCCTTACCTGCCACAAAAGGATTATGCTGTTTTTCAAAACCAATTGTGCTCAGTGGTCCATGCCCAGAAATAAATTGCGTTTCATCGGGTAGGCTAAAACATTCGCGCTGAATCGAGTCGATTAACTGTTGATGATTCCCACGTGGGAAATCAGTACGCCCAATCGAACCTTTAAACAACACATCTCCAGTCCACAGCAAACCATAGTCTGCGTTATAGAACATCACATGCCCTGGCGTATGACCGGGTGCAAAACGCACTTCAAAGCTTTGCTCGCCCAAGTGCAACATTTCGCCACCGTCAAGCCACTGTGTCACTTCAACTTTCTCTGGAATTGGAAAACCATACCGCTCGGAGACTTCTTGGAGCATATCTAACCAAAATTGATCTTCCTTGTGTGGACCAATCACAGGGATATTCCAAATGCGGCTTAAAGTACCCACTGCACCCGCATGATCTAAATGCCCATGTGTCAACCAGAGGGCTTTTACTGTCAAACCCAGTGCTTCTACTTCAGCCTTTAATTTTTCTGGTTCACCGCCAGCATCAATCAGTACTGCTTCTTTGCTTTCAGAATCCCAAACAATAGAACAGTTCTGCTGAAATGCAGTTACAGGTACAATTTTCACTTGAAGCATAGTCTCTGGTCTCTCTTAGGCAGATGCTAATGTTTGTTTTAAACCATCAAGATTAGCTTGCAATAAGCGCAAGAGCAATTGCAGATGGTCTTCACGTGCATTCAAGGCAGGAATATACGCATATTGCTCACCACCCAATGATAAAAATAATTCAGCATTCTCAATGGCGAGTTCTTCTAAAGTTTCTAGACAATCGGCAGAAAATGCAGGGCTCATAATCTGCACCGACTTGACTCCTTGAGCTGCCCAATCTTGCAACAACTGATCCGTATAAGGCTTAACCCACTCTTGCTTACCAAAACGTGACTGGAAACTGATTGCCCATTGTTCATCGGTTAAATCCAGAGCCTGAGCCAATAATTGTGCTGTTTTACGGCAACGGTCGGCATAAGGATCTCCCTTGTCGGCATAAGGCTGTGGAATCCCATGAAAAGACATCAGCAGCTTTTCTGCCCGACCATGTTCCGCCCAGTAGTCTTTGACACTTTGGGCTAAAGACTGGATATATAAAGGGTGCTGATAATAATCGCGGACAATTGAAAGACCGGGCAAATTACGTTGCTTTTGCATCCACTGCGCTAATAAATCGTATAAAGGTGCAGTTGAAGTCGCTGAATATTGTGGAAAAAGTGGCAATAAAATAATATGGTCTTGCGGATTTTGGGTTATTTGCTCAAGCACCGTTGCCATTCCAGGTTGACCATAGCTCATGGCTGGAACCACGTTTAACTCAAATTCTGGATATTTCTCAGTTAAAATTGCTCGCACTTGCGCCACCTGCGCCAATAAAATTTCACGCATGGGCGAGTCTACAGACCAAATACTGGCATAGGCATGTGCAACACGTTTCGGACGAAACGGTAAAATAAATAACCGTAAAATGATTTGCCATAACGGCTTTGGAATTTCAATCACACGTTGATCAGAAAGAAACTGTTTTAAAAACTTTCTGACTGCTGGTGCAGTGGGTGCATCGGGCGTGCCTAAATTGGCTAAAATAACGGTGATTTTTGCTTTTTCCGCAGGCATGAGTTGACCTTTATTTCCAATTTAACCCACTCACTTTAACAACTTTTCTATGAAATGAAATACGAATAAATACAATTATTTCTATAGAGAAACACGATTATCCGAAAGTAAATGACTTTCTAATAAATGATGCCCTTTCTGAGTTAGTTTCCATAACATGCGTTGTCGGTCATCTCGCCCAGCAGGACTAATCCATTCGTTTTGACGCATCTGTATTTTAATATTATGTAATGCACGAATATTGATTTGTGAGCGGGCAACTGCATGTGCACGAGGCATTTCAATTCGCGCATCGGCCAATCCAATTTCATTTAAATATTCATTCATGCGTTTAGAAAAATATTCTTCAGGTGTTGGATTTAAAAAAGTACTGCCCAATACCGCCAAAAGTTGCGCCCATGTTAAGGTCTTCTGAATCTTCAGTTCTTTAAAATTACCATCCTGATAAGCATGTACACGATATTCAAAACTAAAGGCTTCATTCATTGCCACTTTCGGCAAGGTTAAAAATGGGTCGATTTCACGTGTACCTAGATCTCGTTCTAGCTGACTAATTTTGGCTTTAAGGCGATCAATTTCATCATGTAACTTTTGTGCATTTTGAGGTCGCACCCACCCCGTAGTTGGATAACGCTCCAACATTTGTGTCATATTTAAACGCACAGCCATTTCTAAGTCACGCAAGGTTCGGTAGGTAAAAACCTGATCAACTTCTTGCTGCAACAATTTCCGAAACTCGTTAAATTTTTCTTTCAGCTCTGGTTTCTGGTCATGTAAGGCAGGGTCACGAGAGGCAGGCTCTTCATGCATAAACACAATAACTGGCTTTTGCTTGGTCATGGCATAGATATATTCCAGATGCATATAACCCACACCAGAAACCGATTGTTCACCATATTGGCTGCCCAACAGCATAATCACATAATCACAATCATCAATCTGACGGCGTGCAAAAGCGGTGCTTAATGGTGTTCTTTGTTCTAATCCCCAAGAAAAAAAACCCATGCCCACTAAGGTTTGAGACAAAATCATGCGCTCTGGCTGCATATCCGCCCCAGAAGTCGAAATAAATACCTGATAACGCTTATCGATCATTGGTTATCCTCACCTTTTCTTTTGTATACCGCAATCAAAGTCTTACAGTATGACAACCCCAATTTTTAATATTGATACTCAAGTTTTAAGACGGATTATTGTTCTGCATTTATTTCATGACAATATTGGCGATGCTCCAACTCAAATCAGGTGGAATGAGATGTTGCACAATCGATTCTAAATGCTTGGCATTATTTCCACTGACATAACATGCTATCCGCGGTAAACCATCTTTCCGTCTTTGTTCAAATAATAACTCATTTTTTAACAAAATACGGGAAGTTTGACGTGCAACGGCATAACCTGAGTCAATTAATGTCATTTTTTGCCCAAAAATTGACTCAATTGCAGGTTTCAAGAACGGATAATGGGTACATCCCAGTACCAAATAGTCCGCTCCCTGATCGACTACAGGCTGTAAAATACGTTCTAAGGTCATTAAACAAGCAGGACTCATTTGCTGACCACTTTCAACAAAAGGAACTAGTTCCAAACACGTCACTGCCAAAACATTCACCTGAGAGGGAATAGCAAAACGCTGCATCACATCTTGGATTAATTTGCCACGGAATGTGGCGGGTGTTGCCAGAACCGCAACGGTTTTACTTTGACTTTGCAGAACCGCAGGCTTCAATGCAGGAACCAAACCAATAATTGGGAAATCTTCCCCATAATGTTCACGTAAATAATCCAGACTAAAAGCCGAAGCGGTATTACACGCGACCACAGCAACTTTACAGCCTTGTCGATACAACCACTCAATGGCGCGGGCCGTCAGTTCACGAATCTCCTGATCCTCACGTGGACCATAAGGTACATTCGCGGTATCTGCAAAATAGACAATGCGCTCATTCGGCAAATAGTGTGCAATTTCCTGTGCTACCGATAACCCGCCAATACCTGAATCAAAAATTCCAATGGGTGCATCAGATTGCGCTTTTGGCATGGGATCAACTAAGGGGTAAATCGGATGAATGGCTGTCATAACACACTATTTACGATGAAAGATCAGAATGAATAAAGCTTAAACCTCAGGTGCCCAATTGCAAGTGAAAATCGCCACTTTGTAGGCTTAAAATGGTATCGCCTTGCTGATTTTCAACCAACTCTCCCATTTCGATGAGATGAAAAAAAGCGGAACGCTGAATTAAGGCATTTATCCCAAAGCGCACATGTACATAAGGACGTAACTCGCCCGCAAATTCACGCATAAAAATGGAATGTTCAGCATCCACAATAATCAGATCGGCATTGGTTGTGGTGAATTGAATATATTTTTTGTCTGCAATGACCGTAGAGTCAACTTGATTGACGAACAAAGGTTCATCTTCAACCTCGATTTCAATTTGCTCTACTGGTGTCCTTAAATAAAACCGACCCTGTTCTTTCCAAAGCACGCTTGAAAACAAGTCTAATAAGGGCTGGCGCTTAATCAATTGACCTTCGTGCCACCATTCTCCGTTGGCCAAAACCTTCAAATCCATTTTGCCACAATGCTTTGGCTGCCATTGCTCCATAGGAGGAATTGACCTTTTGTGACCGCTCTGTGCACTTTTTAAGTATTGTGCAATACTCATTATGTTTTTATCATCATTTTTCGCTGTATTATTCATCGGATTATTGGAATTAGTTTGATTTACCATGAATTAATGCCTACATGACGTAAAAATATTATGATTCAGCCAATTGGCTAGACCACGGTTTAAAACTATACTAGCCCACAATATATAAAGGCATGATAATCCATTTGTGCCGACTATTTAAGAACACTCATGGCAGCACTGTAAAGAGTCATACAGTTGCCACCTTTAAGTAATATGAGGAGTCCTACATGGAACACATCGAACGTGAATCGATGGAGTTTGACGTCGTTATCGTAGGCGCAGGCCCTGCAGGTCTTTCTGCTGCGATCAAAATTCGTCAACTTGCGATTGAAAACAACTTATCTGATTTATCCGTTTGTGTGGTAGAAAAGGGCTCCGAAGTCGGTGCGCATATTCTTTCGGGTGCTGTACTAGAACCACGTGCGATTAATGAATTATTCCCAAACTGGAAAGAAGAAGGTGCGCCTTTAAATGTTCCTGTCACGGGAGATGAAACTTATTTCTTATTATCTGATACCAAATCTCAGAAAATGCCTCACTGGATGGTTCCTAAAACCTTGCACAATGAAGGCAATTATGCGGTTTCACTCGGCAATGTCGTTCGTTGGTTAGGTCAAAAAGCCGAAGAATTAGAAGTTTCTATTTTCCCAGGTTTTGCTGCATCTGAAGTACTTTACCACGAAGACGGTACTGTAAAAGGTATTCAAACTGGTGACATGGGGATTGGTAAAGATGGCGAACCAACCCATAACTTTACCCCAGGCTATGAGCTTCACGCTAAATACACCCTCTTTGCTGAAGGTTGCCGTGGTCACCTAGGTAAGCGTCTGATTGCCAAATTTGATCTAGATAAAGATGCAGACCCGCAACACTACGGTATCGGCATTAAAGAGCTTTGGGAAATTGACCCAGCAAAACATAAAGAAGGCTTAGTCATGCACGGTGCAGGCTGGCCATTGGCTGAAACAGGTTCTTCTGGTGGTTGGTTCTTATATCATATTGAAAATAACCAAGTTAGCTTGGGTATGATTATTGATCTATCTTATGAAAATCCACACATGTATCCATTTATGGAAATGCAGCGCTGGAAAACGCATCCACTGATTAAACAGCATTTAGAAGGCGGTAAGCGTATTTCTTACGGCGCACGTGCAGTAGTGAAAGGCGGTTTCAACTCATTGCCTAAATTGACTTTCCCAGGCGGTTGCTTAATTGGTGATGATGCTGGCTTCCTGAATATGGCAAAAATCAAAGGTTCGCACACTGCCATGAAATCAGGCATGTTGTGTGGCGAAGCTGTATTTGAAGCGATTGCTGCCGGTGTAGAAAAAGGCGGTGATCTTGCGATTGCCCGCGTTACTGAAGGCGAAGATTTATTCACTAAAGAATTAACTTCATATACTGAAAAATATAATAATTCTTGGTTAAAAGAAGAGTTATATAACACCCGTAACTTTGGCCCTGCGATGCACAAGTTTGGTCAGTGGATGGGTGGTGCTTTTAACTTTATCGACCAAAACGTATTTAAAGTACCGTTTACGCTACATGACTTAGCCCCTGATTTCAGCGCACTAAAAACTGTAGATGCGGCAACCTTCAAGCCAAACTATCCAAAACCAGATGGCAAATTAACCTTTGACCGTTTGTCTTCAGTCTTCGTTTCAAACACGGTTCATGAAGAAAACCAGCCTGCGCATTTGAAACTGACCGATGCATCGATTCCCGTGAACGTGAACTTACCAAAATGGGATGAGCCTGCTCAGCGCTACTGCCCTGCGGGTGTGTATGAAATCATGGAAAATGATGATGGTTCAAAACGTTTCCAAATTAACGCGGCGAACTGTGTTCACTGTAAGACCTGTGACATTAAGGATCCATCACAGAACATCACTTGGGTAACGCCAGAAGGTGGCGGTGGTCCAAACTATCCGAATATGTAATGTCTAATCCACCTTCACTGCAAAAGCATAGCTTTTGCACTTGCGGCAGGACAAAGCGCTGCTTTGTTCTTCCTGCCTCAGGCGGTGGTGGTCCGAACTATCCAAATATGTAATGTCTAATCCATAAAAAAATCCCCTCTCTGTGAGGGGATTTTTTATTAAAACATATCCGATTTTTGACTCAACACCATAACTGTAGGCCCAATCGCTGTATGTTCAGCGCCATAGTCCTGATGAATTTCAATCCGGTAATCATCACATTGATAGATATATTTATTCTTTTTTTGTACCCAGCCTTTTTGGGCAACTTTAATTTTTTTGAGAATTCTGCTTTTAAAAAGATCCAAATCCGTCTCATAACTCGCCATGGGGCCATCCAGAAAACTTAAACTGAATGAAGTGATGACTTCAGTATCTGGATCATAATGAATATGCTGACCCCAACTCACGCCTGCCTTTTTGATTTGTAGATCAGCACCATCGGCAAACGCTAACTGGTAATTATTTCCCCCTAAAACCACAGGTTTCACGGTAGGGTGAAGCTTTTGAAACTCACTGATACTCTGCCCAACCTTTAAACCTGCGACATTCATGGTTTGTACAGGAATTTCACAGGGTTTTGCCCACACGATTGAGCCCGATAAGGCAAAAATAGCAAACCCTAAGCATCGAAATATACTTTTCATTTTTATGTCCTAAAATGAGCTGTATTTATTGTTTTAAACTCATATTATTAGGCTCAATCTTAAGATTCTAACGCTTAAGTCTTAGCCTTTTTTCACCAAATAATGAAATTCTTTATTGCCATTTTCGTCTAAGCGTTCTTCTTGCAACAACAACTCATGTCCCAAATGCATACAAAATTTAGGAATATCCCACGAGGTCGAATTGTCTGTTGCAAATACCTCTACCACATCCCCAGATTTAGATTTACGAATGGCTTGATGCAACATCATCACAGGTTCAGGGCAACGTAATCCACGGGTATTTAATTGCAGGGTCGGGGTAACAGAGGATTCAGACATCTAGACACTCTTCATAAATTTTCAGCGCCATTCTAACATAAACTCGAAATGACACAGCAACACCTCCCCGCTTATCTGTTTAGCAAGCAAACCATTAACTCAAAGTTTCAACCCATTTAGTTCAGTAAAAGATGACGATAACATTCATATTTTGCAGTACTTTTTGCATAGACATCTGCATTTTCTAAGGTATGATGAAAATAATTTTTTTCATATCTAGAGTCTTTAGGAAAGATCATGCACGATGAATCCAGCCCGTCGTGGGGCATGCGTGGCTTAAGAAAGTGGTTAGGAACTGCACCAGAAACTCGCGACGAATTGCTCAAACTCGTACAAGATTCACGTCGTTTTTTAGAGCCTGATACGGTTGCGATGCTTGAAGGTGTATTCGATCTTCCTGCGACTAAAATCCGCGAAGTCATGACACCGCGCACAGCGATGATTAGCCTGCAAGAAGATGATGAATTACTCGATATTTTGCATGTCTTGATTGAATCAGCGCACTCACGCTTTCCTGTGTTTTCGTCCGATCAACCTGATAATGTGGTCGGCATTTTGTTGGCGAAAGATTTACTGCCTTTCTTGACCGAAAAAGCCAGCAAAGTCGATATTCGGGTGCTCATGCGTCAGCCACTTTTTGTCCCTGAAAGTGCACGCTCTGACCAAGTGTTACGTATGCTAAAAAACACTCAGACACATATTGCTGTGGTGATTGATGAATATGGCACCACATCAGGTTTGGTCACACTTGAAGATATTCTGGAAGAGATTGTCGGTGAAATTGAAGATGAACACGACATGGTCGATGAAGAAGCTCAATATATTGTCCCTGATGATGATCCCAAAACTGCCAATACTTGGTTGGTGCAGGCACTTACACCAATCGAACACTTTAACAATCTTTTAGATGCTGATTTTCCTGATGATGAAGTAGAAACTATGGGCGGTTTGTTGCTTCAAGAAATTGGTTTAGTGAGCGATTTACAAGGTCAAGTGATTGAAATTGGCGATTGGGAATTTACCATTGTAGAAGCAGATGCACGTACTATTCATCTGATTCGAGCTGTCCTTAAATGAGAACATACTTTCATGCGCTGTTAACGTCTTCACAACAACAAAAACAGCTCCCCATGATTTTCCCTTTGATTATTTCCCTTTGTTCGGGTGCCATGTTGAGTTTTGCATTGGCGCCTTACTATTACTGGTGGATTGCCCTACTTTCCCCTGCCTTACTCTATGCCTGCTTGCGCCAACGTTCAGCCAAACACGCATTCTTCATTGGCTGGAGTTATGGCTTTGGGCTGTGGTTTGTTGGTGCTTTTTGGCTCTACACCTCCATTCATGTCTACGGCGATACCAGTGCCGTGCTCAGTGTGCTCATGATTGCCATTATGGCACTGGCAATGGGACTCTTCACCGCACTACAAACTTGGATATATCGCAGATTTTTCCCAGAAACACCACTCACCTTTGCTCCGCTTTGGGTGTTTTTTGAATGGGCGAAAACCTGGGTCTTTACTGGCTTTCCATGGCTGTTTGTCGGCTATGCGTTTACCGAACGCTTCCTCGATGGCTATGCCCCGCTGTTTGGCGTATTCGGGGTGTCTTTCGTCGTCATCCTCTTGGCCTGCGCGATTGTGGAAATCCTCAACAAACGTCTATTCTGGTTGGTTCCTTCGCTGATTTTACTGCTCGGGGCTTGGGGGGTTGCACAACTACAGTTTGTTCAACCTAAGAATGAAAAACCACTTTCAGTTTCTCTGATTCAAGGCAATATTCCGCAAGACTTAAAATGGCTGACCGAATACCAAACCCAGACCTTAATGATCTATGCTGAACTCAGTCGTAGTGAATGGGGACGTGATTTAATCGTTTGGCCTGAATCTTCCATTCCAATGTTCCAAACCGACATTCAGCCATTTTTAAATGCCATGAAAGTTCAAGCGCAAAAAACGGATACGGGATGGGTTACAGGAATTCCTTATTGGGATTTAAAAGCATCTCAGCAACAAGGCTCCCCAATGTTCTATAACAGCATCATGGCTTTGGGCAGTCAATCCGAAGGACTGTATAAAAAACAACGTCTGGTGCCCTTTGGTGAATACATTCCCCTATCTGGTATGCTGAGTTGGGTATTGCCCGCCTTACAAAATGACCCGACTATGAGTGGTTTTTCACGTGGTGCATCCGATCAGCAACCCTTACATATCAAACAGCATAATTTAGCCGCTGCAATTTGCTATGAAGTGGCTTATCCGAATCTAACACGACGGAATGCCAGCAACAGTGACTTCCTTGTGACCGTTTCTAATGATGCGTGGTTTACAGGTACGGCAGGCCCTTGGCAACATTTACAAATGGTGCAAATGCGCGCCAAAGAGAATGGGCGTTGGTTTATTCGTGCCACCAATACTGGTGTAACTGCCTTTATTGATCATCAAGGGCATATTGTGCGCCAAGCGCCGATTGATCAAAAAGCAGTACTACGGGGTGATTTACCTGCAATGCAAGGTCAGACACTCTACAATCGTCTAAGTGACTGGCCAATCCTCGGATTTTCAGCGCTACTTTTGATTATGGGTTGGTTCTTCCGCCCACGAAAAGTTGATATTTCATTTAAAAGCAGACGCTAATAAAAAAGGGAGATTTTGAAATCTCCCTTTTTTTATTCTGATGCTTAATCAAACTTCAGAAATCTAGAATCAATTAAAACATTGAAGCAAACTGACTCGCAAAATAAGCGACCAAGCTAGATAAAAACAGCATCGGTACATAACGATAGGCAGAAAAGATTGTTTGCTCAATGACAGAATTCAGACTTTGCGATTGCCAAACGGTTGCTTTGAGCGCACTCATAAAACACACCGTGACCCATGCACTCATGACACTTAAGGTCAAAAAACCAATCATAATCTGGCTGCTGCCTTCGGTATGTTGCCATAAAGTCATGGCCCCATTCATCATCGGCAAGACAGTTAAAATCAATAGAACAGATTTCAGCATCGCCCAATGAAATTGGGTGATTTCATCTGATAAAACGAATGCTTTCATTCTATTCTCCCCATCACATTTTTGTTCTTAAATTTATTATGCTAGGTTTTTTTCAAATAAAAAGTCTATTTATCCATATACTTGACAATTTTTGTAAACATTACGGCTAGGAATAATTCTTATTATAACTCTCAAAAACTATTTATTATTTTTATTTATTTAAATTCAAATACTTATATTAATATTAATGAATAAGAAAGATTATCACTTTATTTATAATTGAATCACTCAATAAAATAAAGTGATAATTTCCATCCATTAACTCAGGCGATATTGATTAAGGTTGATAATAAATATCGGCATCAGTCCCTTCGCCACCTTCTTTACCATCGGCACCAAACGAATATAAATCGAAAGCACGACCTTCAGCACCTGGGTTAATGTATTGAATATCATTTTCCCAACTGTCTTTTGGATAACCACCTTTGACATAACCACCCTGCATCCAATTTTTTGCCGACGCGGGCTGATTCACCAAGGCATCTAAACCACCATCTTGCATCGATGGGTATTTACCATTATCTAATTTATATTGATCCAGCGCACCTGCAACCCCTTTTAAGGTGATCACCGTGGTATCGACTTTGGCTTTTTCACCACGCCCCATGACATTCGGTACAATCAGCGCAGCCAACACCCCTAAAATAACAATCACCACCATCACTTCAATTAAAGTAAAACCCGATTGTTTGGTTTGATATTTATTCACTTGCATTCAACCACTCACTCTTCAATCTTTATATTCTTTAAATCATATTGTTCATATTAACGATCGGCAGCATCACTGCAATCACAATCACCAATACAATACTGGCCATAAGCACCAACATTAGCGGTTCAAGTAACGCCAATAAAGTCGAAATTAGGGTCGTAACTTCTCGATCTTGCATGGCCGCAGCACGCTCCAACATGCGATCTAATTCACCTGAGGCTTCGCCACTTTTGATCATTTGTACCATCATCGGGGGGAAATAACCACTGCGCTCCAGTTGGGTGGCCAAGTTGCCTCCTTCCGTAACTTTTTCAGCCGCCAAATCGACCGAATCCCGAATCACCCAGTTATTGCTGACCGCAGCACCAATGCGTAATGCATCTACTAGCGGTACACCTGACTTGGTTAGAATAGACAAGGTACTGGCAAACCGTGCTGCATTAATACCACGTGATAATTTACCAAATAATGGCAATTTGAGCGTTAAACGATCAAAAGCATAATGTCCTGCGGTGCTCTTTAAAAACCGTAAAAGAAACACGATCCCCAACACCGTTGTAATGATTAAAAATGGCCAAGCTACGCGAATAAAGGCACTGGCTTTCATCAGCGCAACTGTAATCCAAGGCAAAGCATCTTTATTTTGATCGAAAGTTTTGACAATATCGGGAACCACGTAGGTCATCAGCCCCATCACAATCGCAAAAGACATCAGCATTAAAATAATTGGGTAAATCATGGCACCTTGAATTTTCTTTTGCATGGCAAAGCGATTCTCGGTGTAATCTGCCAATTGCTCCAGAATCAAATCCAGATGACCTGAACGCTCGCCCGCCGCAATTGTTGCACGGTAAAGTTCAGGAAAACGCCCAGATTGCTGCAAGGCATTGGCTAAAGAGTGTCCTTCCAAAACTTTGGAACGAACCGACACAA
Organism: Acinetobacter tibetensis; assembly: GCF_023824315.1. Taxonomy (NCBI): domain Bacteria; kingdom Pseudomonadati; phylum Pseudomonadota; class Gammaproteobacteria; order Moraxellales; family Moraxellaceae; genus Acinetobacter; species Acinetobacter tibetensis. The sequence goes on from NZ_CP098732.1 coordinate 2,990,755, forward strand.
TTAATTGTTGCACATGGGCTTTTTCACTTTGCTTGGCAACCGCTCGTAAAGCTTCTTCTAATGGAATTGCCGCAGCCACCAACACCGACAATTGACGCGTAAAAAGAGCTAAATCATAGGCGGTAATCTTTTTTTGAAACCAGCGCGATCCTTGCTGTTTGGTTTTGTGTTCTACAGGATCGACACTAATCGGGATGAGAGATTTCTCACGTAATTGCTGACGTATTTGTCGTGCCGAATCACCTTCTAGCACGCCTTTTTGCTGCTTCCCTAAAGCATCAATGGCGGTAAATTGATATGCAGGCATTGTAATGCTCTAATTTTCCGAAATTTCCTTCAGCGCTGTTGCGTCTGACCCCTAAAATCATTCATATTCTTCAATATAAATTTTATTTGCACACTCTAACATAACTCAAGACTTCACACGACGAACATTCAGCCGGAACCTTTGACCCTTTTATGCCAAATACAGTATCGCCCCCTTTCGTGCCTTATCGGATTCGCGTAGCCGTTCCAGCCCATGTTTATGACTGTTTCGACTATCAAATTTCCGCAGATGATTATGCGCAGGCGAAGGTTGGAGCGCGTGTTGCTGTGCCCTTTGGATCTCGAAATTTAATTGGTGTGATTATGCAAAAACTCACACCTGACACTCCTGAGAATCCCAAGTTTAAGCTAAAACCCATTCAAGCTTTGCTAGATGACGATGCCATTCTAGACAGTAAAGTTTTAACTTTGTTGACATGGGCAGCGCAATATTATCAATTTCCAATTGGTGAAGTGGTGCAAAGCGCCTTGCCAAGCTTATTACGTCAAGGCAAACCGTATGATCTGTTGGCCCACATGTGGCGGCTGCTTGACCTACATGCAGATGAAAAAGTTAAACGCTCTGAAAAACAACAACATGCTTATAAAATTTTAAAACTCCACCCCGCAGGTACGGCAGAAAATATTCTGAATTTGGCGGGCATTGAAACCGCGACTTTAAAAGCGCTGGAAAAGAAAGGCATCTGTGAAGCCTATTTAGAACAAAAAGATTTTAGCCCACAAGCCCTGAGTTTGGCGCAAATGCCACTGACCGCCAATCCCGATCAAAAGCATGCCATTCAGCAGGTATTGAAATCGCTCTCGTCTTATCATGCCTATTTACTGGATGGTTTAACGGGCAGTGGTAAAACAGAAGTTTACTTGCAAATCATGTACGAGGTACTAAAACAAGGCAAACAAGTGTTGGTCTTAGTGCCTGAAATTGGCTTGACACCACAAACCATCAGCCGTTTTCAATCGCGTTTCCACTGCCATATTGCCCTGCTGCACTCAGGACTGACAGATGCTAAACGTTTACAAGCATGGCAAAGTGCACAAATGGGCAAAGCCTCGATTATTTTAGGCACACGTTCCGCAATTTATACCCCATTGCACAATTTAGGCTTAATCATTTTAGATGAAGAGCATGATCTGTCTTTTAAACAGCAAGAAGGCTTTCGTTATCATGCTCGTGATGTCGCGCTCTATCGCGCGCATTTGGAAAACTGTCCCATTATTTTAGGTTCAGCAACACCGAGCATGGAAAGTTATGCACTGGCCGATCAAGGTAAACTGACCCGACTAGAATTAAATGAACGTGCAGGCACAGCACTGTTGCCCAAATTACATATCTTGGATTTAAAAGTCGGGCGCAAACAGCATGGTTTTAGTCAGTTTTTACTGGATGAAATGCACAAGCGTCTAGCGCGCAAAGAACAAGTACTGATTTTTCTCAATCGACGGGGCTATGCCCCTGTACTGATTTGTGAAAGTTGTGCTTGGCAAGCGAAATGTCCGCATTGTGATGCCAACTTTACTATACATACCCAACCTTATCAGCATTTGCATTGTCATCATTGTGGCACCATTCATCGCATGCCAGACCATTGCCCGCAATGTCATCACACTGAGCTCAAACCGATTGGCATGGGCACCGTCAAAGTTGAAGAAAGTTTAAAAGAACTCTTTCCAGAATTTGAAGTCATTCGGGTCGATCGAGATTCCACCAGTCGTGTTGGTAGCTGGCAAAAAATTTATGATCGCATTCAAAAAAGCGAGCCGATTATTTTACTCGGCACGCAAATGCTTGCCAAAGGGCATCATTTTCCCTATGTCTCTTTGGTGGCAATTCTAGACATTGATTCAGGCTTACTCAGTGTCGATTTCCGTGCACCAGAACGCACTGCCCAACTCATTGTTCAAGTGGCGGGGCGCGCAGGTCGTGGTGAGAAAAAAGGCGATGTCTATTTACAGACCTTACGCCCAGAACACCCGTTATTGCACACTTTAGTGGATGGTGATTATCGACAATTTGCTCGCCAGACGTTGAAAGAACGACAACAGGCGTTATTTCCACCGTTTCGTTATGCTGCGCTGATTCGCTGTGAATCGAAAAGTCAGGAACAAAATCAACAGTATCTTACCGAACACGCACAACAACTGCGTCAGATTTCCGAACTCAACATCGATATTTGGGGACCTATTCCTGCACCAATGGAACGTAAAGCGGGTCGTTATCAAGCGCATATGGTGCTATTGTCTCAAGATCGGGCACGTTTACATTATTATTTGAGAGCATGGTGGCAAAACATGTTGCAGCACAAACCTGCCAACATGAAACTGAGTCTGGATATAGACCCACAGGAATTGAGTTGAGTCTAAGTCAGCACTTCAGCAAGTCATCACAATTTTTAATTTCAGGATAGATGCATGTCGTTATTGTTGCAAATCACGCTTTTTTTAGGTGCCGCGCTGATGGTGGTGCCACTACTAAAACGATTCGGCATTGCTACAGTCTTGGGATATTTAATCACAGGGATTCTTTTGGGACCTCACGTCCTGAACATTGCCAATGATCCCGAAGCTATTCAGAAACTCGCTGAATTCGGCGTCATTCTTTTGATGTTTTTAATTGGTCTAGAACTAAGACCACAACGACTCTGGAATTTACGTCAATCTATTTTTGTCATGGGCAGCGCCCAAGTCGGCATCACGGCGCTCGTCATTGGATGCATCCTCTTATTGGTGTTGCAACAAGGTATGGCTGCCAGTTTGGTCATTGGTAGTGCACTGGCGTTGTCATCCACCGCCTTTGTGTTGCAACTGCTCACAGAAAAGCAGCAACTGAATACCAGTTATGGACAGCAATCTTTCTCTATTTTACTGTTTCAAGACATCGCAGCGATTCCTCTGATTGCCGTGATTCCTCTTCTGGCAGGCGTAGAATCAACGCATTATGGCATTGCTTATTTTGCTGCCATTGTGGCGGCATTTACAGGACTATTCCTTTTTAGCCGTTATTTAATTCGCCCCTTTTTCCGTTTTGTAGCCAAAACAGGTGCGCATGAACTGATTACTGCGGTTGGGCTATTTATTGTTTTAGCCGTGGTGATGTTGATGGATCTACTCAATATCAGCACCACACTAGGTGCATTCTTAACGGGAGTATTATTGGCAGATTCCGAGTTCCGACATGAACTGGAAGCCAGTATTGCACCATTTAAAGGACTGTTACTGGGTCTGTTTTTTATGACGGTGGGCATGCTGACCCCCATTCATATTTTATGGCAACAACCTGTGTTTATTCTGGCAGGCGCAGTACTCCTCTTGCTGGTTAAGTTTACGACGCTCACGGCGATTGCGCGTTATTATCAGGTCTCTTGGCCCAACAGCTTGCTGCTTGCCAGTTGTTTGGCACAGGGTGGAGAGTTTGCCTTTGTGGTGTTCAGCGTAGCACAAGATGAACAACTTATTTCTGCTGCCAGCATTGCACCCATCACCCTCATCGTGATTATCTCCATGATGTTGACCCCAATTTTGTATTGGGTGATTCGCCAAGGTGTGGTGCCGCGTCTTACGCCTGTTACAGTCCCTGAATATGATGATATTCCTGAACAACACTCCGCCATGATTATTGCGGGCTTTGGTCGGTTTGGACAAATCATTGCCCGTATCGCGCATTTACAGCATCAAAAATTTACCGCCATCGACAGTAATTTAGAAAAAGTCGATTTTGTACGTAACTATGGTGGTCATTTATATTATGGCGATGCCACCCATCCTGATATTTTAAGAGCTGCGGGCATTGAACACGCCAAGGTGTTTATTTTAGCCATTGATGATATTGAAGACTCGATGAATGTGGCACGGCATATCCGCCTCAATTACCCCGAGTTACAGTTATTAGTCAGAGCACGAGATCGACATCATGTACACTTATTACGTGACTTGGGTGTCCAGCACATTTGGCGAGAAACCTATTTATCTTCACTTGGTATGGCATATAAAGCCTTGTGTGATTTAGGCATTAGCGAAACCGATGCCCAAAAAAGTATTGAGTTATTTCGCGATTATGATGAACAACTCTTGGCACAGCAACAACGCGTTTATACCGACGAACAAAAGGTATATGAATCGCACCGAAACGCCCTTGCTGAGCTGGAACATTTGTTTGAGCGTGATACAGAAATTCGAATGGTAGAAACAGGTGTAAATTTACAACGTGGTTTAGATTCTACCCGAATAGATGTGACACGAGATGAAGCAAATTGACTTGTGTTTTACAATATCGCCACCATTAAAGCAGGGTTTTGGAGAAAATTATGTCTGATATACGTCAACGCTTTTATATTGAAGATTGCCCTGTTCGTGGTGAAGTCGTTCATTTGGAAGAAACCTTACAAACGATTCTTGCCCAACGTGACTATGCACAAGCCGTACAAATTTTACTGGGTGAAATGCTCAGTGCAACCGCCTTGCTTGCCAGCACGCTGAAAATTAAAGGGCGTATCAGCTTACAAATTCAAGCCTCTGGAACATTTAAATGGGCCATGGCAGAATGCAACCATTTAGGTGAAGTTCGTGCCTTAGCCGACTATGAAGAAGATCCGCGTTTCCACGCCGCAACTGACAGCAGTACGGTGCTAAAAGCGCTCAGTAATCCAATTCTTTTTATTAACATTGAACCTGAATTTGGTGAGCGTTATCAAGGGATTGTACCTTTAGATCAACCTACATTAGCGGGCTGCTTAATGCAGTATTATGATCTTTCAGCGCAAATTCCTACCCGTATTGTATTGGCAAGTACAGCGCAACGCTCGGGTGGTTTACTCATTCAGTTGTTACCGCGCATCAGTGAAGAAGAACAGCAACGGATCGATGAAGATTTATGGCCACGTCTGACTATGCTGACTGAAACATTAAAAATCGATGAGCTGACAGACTTAGATGCCAATGAAATTCTGTATCGTTTATACAATGAAGAAGACGTTCGCCTACCTGAAATTGAACAATTAAAGTTTGGCTGTACCTGTTCTAAAGAACGTTGTGCCAATGCTTTACAACAAATTGGCGTAGAAGCCGTACGTGAAACACTAGAGCATCAAAATCCGATTGCTATGGATTGCCAATTCTGTAATACCCAATATCAGTTCACGGCCGAAGAAGCCCTCGGTTTATTTGGCGAACATTTAAGTTAAGCGCTCATCAACTGTCTATCTGCCTGTTGTTATGCATTTCATTGCTAGCCAACAGGTAGTTTATCCTCTGCTAAATTAAATAGCCTCTAAGAACATTCCATGTCCACTTGCTACACCACAGCCCTGATTTCTGTGCGCTTGGAACAAGATGATATATTCAACGTATAAAAAGATACGCTAAAATAGCGTGACGAAGATAACAATTTTTTTGTTGAACTGCGTCTCTACATGATAAAAAAATCATCATTTCAATATGTGATTCATTCAAACTTAACGGATATACACTGAGGTAATATTTCATGGGAACTCGCTTTCTTTCCCGTACGGTTTTCGTTACAACTTTGCTGTGCAGCACCTACAGCTTAGCAACCACTGATCCTCTGATTGGCAGATGGAAAACCATGGATGATCGTACAGGTCACTCACTGGCAGATGTCATCATCAGTAAAAACCAGCATAATATATACAGTGCACAAGTGATCGAAATACGCTCATTATCAGGCAAGGATAAACTGACCACTTGCCACAAATGTACAGGCCATTTAAAAAATCAACCGATGATTGGCTTAACCATTTTATCGGGTTTAAAGAAAAACCCTGAAAAGCACAACCAATATATTGAAGGCAAATTTCTTGATCCGCTTTCAGGACATCATTATGCTTCGGAAGCACATTTAGTTCAGCACGCCAAATATTTGCAAATTCGCGCTCAAGAGGCTGGTTCTTCGAATGTTCGCCAGATGACATGGGTGAAAGTCCAGTAAAATTCAAACCCAGCTATGCCAACAAAAAAGCCCTCTGTGGGCTTTTTTTGATTGTCATGATTTGAAACAAATACGAACAGTTCTACACTACTTCCCACTTTCAGAAAGACATAATAATATTGATTAAATTATCATCGATTTTATTAAACACGTATGTCTAAAAATTATTATGAAATTCTAGGAGTACCACGCAATGCTCCTCCCGACCAAATTAAAAAAGCCTATCGGAAGCTAGCGCGAAAGTACCACCCTGATATTAGTAAAGAAAGTGATGCTGAAGCCCGTATGCAAGAACTTAACATCGCATACGACACGCTGAGTAACGAAGAAAAGAAAAAAGAATATGACTTCATCCTAGATCATCCTGAAGGCTTTTCAGGATTTGGGGGACAGGCAGGTGCATCTGGGTTTGATGATGCTCAATTTTATCGACAAGGATTTAACCAAGGTAATTCTTCAGATTTTTCAGGCTTTGAAGACTTATTTGGTCGCTTTGGAACTGGTTTTGGAGGAGGGAGTTATCAATATAAACAAAAACAGTCATCTTTTCGGGGTGAAGATCAACATGCCAAGCTAGAGATTGACTTAGATGTTGCCTTTCATGGCACTTCTCAACAAATTACGCTGCAAATTCCAAGCATTAATGCTTATGGTGAACCTGAAGTCCAACGTAAAACCCTAGAAGTCAAAATTCCGAAAGGAATGAAAGAAGGACAACAAATTCGCTTGGCAGGTCAAGGACAAACAGGTATCCGTGGAGGTGAAAATGGTGATTTGTATATCGAAATTTACTACAAAGATACCGCGCAATACCGCGTTGAAGGTGCGGATATTTATTACACGCTGCCTGTGACCCCATGGGAAGCCGCGTTAGGACAACAAATTGAATTACTCACGCCAGCAGGTACTAAAGTTCAGGTGAACCTCCCCAAAAATGCCAAAACAGGACAACAATTACGTTTAAAAAATCAAGGGATTCCCAATAAAACAGCAGGACATTTATTCTTGATTCTAAATATTGTGAATCCACCTGCACAAAACGCTGAGCAAGAACAAGCTTACCGCGCTTTTGCTGAAGCCTTTAAGCAGTTTAAGCCTCGACAACTTTAAGGAGAACGCTATGACAACTATTCATTATCGAGAAATTATTTGCGACGGTTATAGCACCGCAGAGATCGTCGATGAACATCGTAGTTTCGATTTAAAACACTTTGCCGAAGCCTGTGGTCAAAGCCCAGAATGGGTTTTACAACTACTGGAATACGATATTTTAGCCACACGCCCAGAAGAGCGGATTCATCAATTCTTTGGTGAAGATGTCACCCGTGCGCGTAAAGCCTATCGTTTACAACGTGACTTTGATGCCAGTTTTTCAGCAGTCGCTATGATGTTGGATCTTATTGATGAAGTACAACAATTACGTCGCCAAGTTCGACATGCTCACATACAAGAATCATAAACCCTTGATGCAGCCCGTTCCTTGAGATTGAAACATCATTGAATGGGTTGTTGTTCTTTTATCATTTACTTGAGAGAAATACGGTTACTATGAAGACAAAAGAATGTAATAAGAAAGTTAAACTGATGTTTCCTGAGCATCGTGAAATTATTCCACAGTTGCGTCAGGATAATCCGCATTTTGCGAAAATTTTCGAAGAACACGCAGAGTTGGATCAGGAAATTTACCAACGTGAGTTGAATCCAGTGTTTCGTATCAATGATGATATTGAAGCGTTAAAGCGTAAAAAACTGCGTCTCAAGGATGAGATTTATCGCTTACTGCAACATCATGTAAATTCACAAGCCTAAGTGGTGCATGATGCCATTAAAATAAAATCAGATCGTACTTTTTAGGCTATATAGAGCATATAAAATGAAGATGTCAGTTTCGTGACATCTTCTTGTATTGTCTCGTGATTATTTTAATTTTGTCAGTTTTTCTACTTCTTTCAAAGTCACTTTAACCCCTTGCTTGATAGGTTCATAATCGAGAAACCAGAGCAAGCCCACATGCTGATCTTGGTGCTGCTGTGCCAACATATCAATGACGCTTTTTTCTCCACGACCCACCAAGTGCCGACGATAAAAATACAATAGGAGCCAAACGGTCGTGATCAACATCACCATCAACATCAACCAAAAGCCAATTGGAGATTTTAATCCTGGTATAAATTCAAAATTCATACCATATATCCCTGTCAGTAAAGTTAATGGTGCGAAAATGGCAGTAATAATTGCCAAAATCCGCATATTTTCATTGGTTTGGTTAGCAATCGCTGAAAAATGTAATTCGATTGCGGCCTGTACTGCACTGCGTAAACGCGTCGTATGCTTTTGAATCCGCTCCACATGACTGACCAAATCGTCGGTACGTACCAACACAATATCGCGTTTTTCGGAGCGCTTTTTGGATTTCAAGTGTGAATAGTTTTCAACAATTTCATCGCGTAATTCTTGCAAGACCTCTATTTGCTCTTCACACAAATTTTCAATTTGCTGAAATGCCATGTTTTCTTGTAACAACTGATTCCACTTGGTAAAACGTCGATGGCCTTGCAATAACTCTTGTTGCCAATATTCTACGCGTCGTGTCAACGGAACTCTCAAATCCAAGTAACCATCAACCATGGCATTGAGTAAACGTAAAGCCAAATCTAAAGGGCTATGCGACAGTTTACGGGGTTTGTTTTGCTCACTCAGAGTGCGTGCCGCAATTGATTTTACCCGTTCAATATATTGCTCAATAATTTGATTGCCCTGCTCCCGTACGGTAATCAACACTTGTGACGTCAGGATAAAACTAATCGGTGTAGTGGACAGCCCAAAAAAACGCTCATGCTGTTCTAACGCTTGTTCACCTGTCTTAATTTTGTCATCTGGCGTAATGAGTTTTCGGAAAATGAGCAAGTCATAATCTTCCATCGCATCGAAAGCACACGGATGCTCCAGATTTAAAATATCTCTTAGGTGAAACTCGT